>NZ_CP093940.1:0-1032500 GCF_022699445.1 Pseudomonas sp. I3-I5
GTCACCATCACTGCTGACCAGACTTCCGTTGCTGAGAACGTTAAGCCGACGTTCACTGTGCAGATCAACAAGGCCTTGGCCAACGACTTGGTCGTGACCCTGAGCAACAACGCTCAAGTCACCATCAAAGCCGGCCAGACTGCCGTAACGTACGAGCACGCTGCTCAAGGCGATGACGTCTACAAAGACTCGGGTGAAATCAGCCTGGGCATCAAGTCGGCAGCCGACGCGGGTGGTCGTACCTTCGAGAACCTGCAGTTGGGCAACGATGCATCGGTCAAAGTCACCGATACCATCGACGAAGTTGTGGCGAAACTCACCGCGACCGACTCGGTTACCGAGGGTGGTCAGATCACTTACACCGTGACCCTGACCAACAAAGACGGCCTGCCAATCGACAAACACGGCGCGCTGACCTTCACCTTGGACGATGGCAAGACCGTCATCACCATCCCGGCCAACGGCACAACCGGCTCGGTCACTGTGACCGCGCCAGATAACGACTATGTCGGCGCTAACGATCCGGTCGTGAAGTCGATCGCCTCCGTTACCGGTGCCGATGTTGGCAAGTTCGAACAGCTCACTTTGGACAAAACGCCGGCCACCACCCAAGTTACCGACGAGCCAGGTTCAGGTATCCCGGGCACCGGTAACCAGGGCGACAAAGTGCTGGTCACCATCACTGCCGACCAGACTTCTGTTGCCGAAAACGTCAAACCAACGTTCACAGTCCAGATCAACAAAGCACTGGCCAACGACTTGGTCGTGACCCTGAGCAACAACGCTCAAGTCACCATCAAAGCTGGCCAGACTGCCGTAACGTACGAGCACGCCGCACAAGGCGACGACGTCTACAAAGACTCCGGCGAAATCAGCCTGGGCATCAAGTCGGCAGCCGATGCGGGTGGTCGTACCTTCGAGAACCTGCAGTTGGGCAACGATGCATCGGTCAAAGTCACCGATACCATCGACGAAGTTGTAGCCAAGCTCACCGCGACCGACTCGGTCACCGAAGGCGGTCAGATCACTTACACCGTGACCCTGACCAACAAAGACGGCCTGGCAATCGACAAGCATGGCGCGCTGACCTTTACCCTGGACGATGGCAAGACCGTCATCACCATCCCGGCTAACGGCACTACCGGTTCGGTTACTGTGACCGCGCCTGACAACGACTACGTCGGTGCCAATGATCCGGTCGTCAAATCGATCGCTTCCGTTACCGGCGCAGATGTTGGCAAGTTCGAACAGCTCACTTTGGACAAAACGCCGGTCACCACCCAAGTTACCGACGAGCCAGGTTCGGGCACGCCAGGCACTGGTAACCAAGGCAACCAAGTGCTGGTCACCATCACTGCTGACCAGACTTCCGTTGCTGAGAACGTCAAACCAACGTTCACAGTCCAGATCAACAAAGCACTGGCCAACGACCTGGTCGTGACCCTGAGCAACAACGCTCAAGTCACCATCAAAGCTGGCCAGACTGCCGTTTCTTACGAGCACGCCGCACAAGGCGACGACGTCTACAAAGACTCCGGCGAAATCAGCCTGGGCATCAAGTCGGCAGCGGATGCGGGTGGCCGCACCTTCGAAAATCTGCAGTTGGGTAACGAGGCGTCGGTCGAAGTTACCGACACCATCGACGAAGTTATCGCGAAGCTAACGGCTACCGACTCGGTCACCGAAGGTGGTCAGATCACCTACACCGTGACCCTGACGAACAAAGATGGCTTGCCAATCGACAAGCATGGCGCGCTGACCTTCACCTTGGACGATGGCAAAACTGTCATCACCATCCCGGCTAACGGCACTACCGGTTCGGTAACCGTTACGGCGCCTGACAACGACTATGTCGGTGCCAATGATCCGGTCGTTAAATCGATCGCCAGCGTTACTGGTGCGGACGTCGGCAAGTTCGAACAGCTCACTTTGGATAAAACGCCGGTCAGCACTGCTGTCACCGACGAGACAGGTTCGGGTACACCGGGCACTGGTAACCAAGGCGACCAAGTGCTGGTTACCATTACAGCGGATCAAACTTCGGTAGCCGAGAACGTTAAGCCGACGTTCACCGTGCAGATCAACAAGGCTCTGGCCAACGATCTGGTCGTGACCCTGAGCAACAACGAGAAGGTCACTATCAAAGCCGGCGAAACCAGCGCCCAGTACACTCACGCAGCGCAAGGCGACGACGTCTACAAAGACTCGGGCGAAATCAGCCTGGGCATCAAGTCGGCAGCCGATGCTGGCGGCCGTACCTTCGAGAACCTGCAGCTGGGTAACGATGCATCGGTCAAAGTCACCGATACCATCGACGAAGTTATCGCGAAGCTAACGGCTACCGACTCGGTCACCGAAGGTGGTCAGATCACCTACACCGTGACCCTGACCAACAAAGATGGCCTGCCAATCGACAAGCATGGCGCGCTGACATTTACCTTGGACGATGGCAAAACTGTCATCACCATCCCAGCCAACGGCACCACTGGTTCGGTCACTGTGACCGCGCCGGACAACGACTATGTCGGTGCTAACGATCCGGTCGTCAAATCGATCGCTTCCGTTGCCGGCGCTGATGTTGGCAAGTTCGAACAATTAACGCTCGATAAGACACCTGTCAGCACCCAAGTTACCGACGAGCCAGGTTCGGGTACGCCAGGCACTGGCAACCAAGGCGACCAAGTGTTGGTCACCATTACCGCGGATCAAACTTCGGTAGCCGAGAACGTCAAACCTACGTTCACCGTGCAGATCAACAAAGCCTTGGCCAACGACCTGGTCGTGACCCTGAGCAACAACGCCCAAGTCACTATCAAAGCCGGCCAGACTGCCGTTTCCTACGAGCACGCAGCACAAGGCGACGACGTCTACAAAGACTCCGGCGAAATCAGCCTGGGCATCAAGTCGGCAGCAGACGCTGGCGGCCGCACCTTCGAAAACCTGCAGCTGGGTAACGAGGCGTCGGTCAAAGTCACCGATACCATCGACGAAGTTGTCGCGAAACTGACTGCTACCGACTCGGTTACCGAAGGTGGTCAGATCACCTACACCGTGACCCTGACCAACAAAGATGGCCTGCCAATCGATAAGCATGGCGCGCTGACCTTCACCCTTGATGATGGCAAGACCACCATCACTATCCCGGCGAACGGCACCACGGGTTCGGTTACCGTCACAGCGCCTGACAACGTCTATGTTGGCGCGAACGACCCGGTCGTCAAATCGATCGCCTCCGTTGCCGGCGCAGACGTTGGCAAGTTCGAGCAGCTGACGCTCGACAAAACGCCTGTCACCACTCAGGTTACCGATGAGCCTGGCTCGGGAGTTCCTGGTACTGGCAACCAGGGCGACCTGGTCCAAGTGACTATCACCGCCGACCAGACCTCTGTCGCCGAGAACGTCAAGCCGACCTTCACCGTGCACGTGAATACCGCACTGGCCAATGACCTGGTCGTGACCCTTAGCAACAACGAGAAGGTCACTATCAAAGCCGGTGAAACCAGCGCCCAGTACACCCACGCCGCACAAGGCGACGACGTCTACAAAGACTCCGGCGAAATCAGCCTGGGCATCAAGTCGGCAGCCGATGCGGGTGGTCGTACCTTCGAGAACCTGCAGCTGGGCAACGAGGCCTCGGTGAAAGTCACCGACACCATCGACGAAGTTGTAGCCAAGCTCACCGCGACCGACTCGGTCACCGAAGGCGGTCAGATCACCTACACCGTGACCCTGACCAACAAAGATGGCCTGCCAATCGACAAACACGGCGCGCTGACCTTCACCCTGGACGATGGCAAGACCGTCATCACCATCCCAGCCAACGGCACAACTGGCTCGGTTACTGTGACCGCGCCTGACAACGACTATGTCGGTGCTAACGATCCGGTCGTGAAGTCGATCGCCTCCGTTACCGGTGCCGATGTTGGCAAGTTCGAACAATTAACGCTCGATAAGACACCTGTCAGCACCCAAGTTACCGACGAGCCAGGTTCGGGTACGCCAGGCACTGGCAACCAAGGCGACCAAGTGTTGGTCACCATTACCGCGGATCAAACTTCGGTAGCCGAGAACGTCAAACCAACGTTCACCGTGCAGATCAACAAAGCCTTGGCCAACGACCTGGTCGTGACCCTGAGCAACAACGCCCAAGTCACTATCAAAGCCGGCCAGACTGCCGTTTCCTACGAGCACGCAGCACAAGGCGACGACGTCTACAAAGACTCCGGCGAAATCAGCCTGGGCATCAAGTCGGCAGCAGACGCTGGCGGCCGCACCTTCGAAAACCTGCAGCTGGGTAACGAGGCGTCGGTCAAAGTCACCGATACCATCGACGAAGTTGTCGCGAAACTGACTGCTACCGACTCGGTTACCGAAGGTGGTCAGATCACCTACACCGTGACCCTGACCAACAAAGATGGCCTGCCAATCGATAAGCATGGCGCGCTGACCTTCACCCTTGATGATGGCAAGACCACCATCACTATCCCGGCGAACGGCACCACGGGTTCGGTTACCGTCACAGCGCCTGACAACGTCTATGTTGGCGCGAACGACCCGGTCGTCAAATCGATCGCCTCCGTTGCCGGCGCAGACGTTGGCAAGTTCGAGCAGCTGACGCTCGACAAAACGCCTGTCACCACTCAGGTTACCGATGAGCCTGGCTCGGGAGTTCCTGGTACTGGCAACCAGGGCGACCTGGTCCAAGTGACTATCACCGCCGACCAGACCTCTGTCGCCGAGAACGTCAAGCCGACCTTCACCGTGCACGTGAATACCGCACTGGCCAATGACCTGGTCGTGACCCTTAGCAACAACGAGAAGGTCACTATCAAAGCCGGTGAAACCAGCGCCCAGTACACCCACGCCGCACAAGGCGACGACGTCTACAAAGACTCGGGTGAAATCAGCCTGGGCATCAAGTCGGCAGCCGATGCTGGCGGTCGCACCTTCGAGAATCTGCAGCTGGGCAACGATGCCTCGGTCAAAGTTACCGACACCATCGACGAAGTTGTAGCCAAGCTCACCGCGACCGACTCGGTCACCGAAGGCGGTCAGATCACTTACACCGTGACCCTGACCAACAAGGATGGCCTGCCGATCGACAAACACGGCGCGCTGACCTTTACGCTGGACGATGGCAAGACTGTCATCACCATCCCAGCCAACGGCACAACTGGTTCGGTCACTGTGACCGCGCCTGACAATGACTATGTCGGCGCTAACGATCCGGTCGTCAAATCGATCGCTTCCGTTACCGGCGCAGATGTAGGCAAGTTCGAGCAATTAACGCTCGATAAGACACCTGTCAGCACCCAAGTGACCGACGAGCCAGGTTCGGGCACGCCAGGCACTGGCAACCAAGGCGACCAAGTGTTGGTCACCATCACTGCCGACCAGACTTCTGTGACCGAGAACGTTAAACCAACGTTCACCGTGCAGATCAACAAGGCCCTGGCCAACGACTTGGTCGTGACTCTGAGCAATAACGCTCAGGTCACTATCAAAGCCGGCCAGACTGCCGTTTCTTACGAGCACGCCGCACAAGGCGACGACGTCTACAAAGACTCCGGCGAAATCAGCCTGGGCATCAAGTCGGCAGCCGATGCGGGTGGTCGTACCTTCGAGAACCTGCAGCTGGGCAACGAGGCCTCGGTGAAAGTCACCGACACCATCGACGAAGTTGTAGCCAAGCTCACCGCGACCGACTCGGTCACCGAAGGCGGTCAGATCACCTACACCGTGACCCTGACCAACAAAGATGGCCTGCCAATCGACAAACACGGCGCGCTGACCTTCACCCTGGACGATGGCAAGACCGTCATCACCATCCCAGCCAACGGCACAACTGGCTCGGTTACTGTGACCGCGCCTGACAACGACTATGTCGGTGCTAACGATCCGGTCGTGAAGTCGATCGCCTCCGTTACCGGTGCCGATGTTGGCAAGTTCGAACAATTAACGCTCGATAAGACACCTGTCAGCACCCAAGTTACCGACGAGCCAGGTTCGGGTACGCCAGGCACTGGCAACCAAGGCGACCAAGTGTTGGTCACCATTACCGCGGATCAAACTTCGGTAGCCGAGAACGTCAAACCTACGTTCACCGTGCAGATCAACAAAGCCTTGGCCAACGACCTGGTCGTGACCCTGAGCAACAACGCCCAAGTCACTATCAAAGCCGGCCAGACTGCCGTTTCCTACGAGCACGCAGCACAAGGCGACGACGTCTACAAAGACTCGGGCGAAATCAGCTTGGGCATCAAGTCGGCAGCGGACGCTGGCGGTCGTACCTTCGAAAACCTGCAGCTGGGTAACGATGCTTCGGTCAAAGTCACTGACACCATCGATGAAGTTGTAGCCAAGCTCACTGCGACCACTTCGGTTGCCGAAGGCGGCGAGATCACCTACACCGTAACGCTGACCAACAAAGATGGTCTGCCGATCAACAACCACGCAGAGCTGTACTTCCATCTCAAAGATGGCACTACCGTGGTGGTGCCTGCCAACAGCACCGTAGGTTCGGCCACCGCTACCGCGCCGGACAACGTTTATGTGGGCACGAACCCTGCTGTCGTGAACTCGATCGAGTCGGTCAGCGGCGCGGATGCTTGGAAGTTCGAACAACTGACGCTGGATAAAACCCAAGTCAGCACCGAAGTTACCGACGAGCCAGGTTCTGGAACCCCGGGTACGGGTAACCAAGGCGATTTGGTACTGGTCACCATTACGGCTGACCAAACCTTCGTGGCCGAGAACGTCAAGCCGACCTTCACCGTGCAGATCAATAAGGCCCTGGCCAACGACTTGGTCGTGACCCTCAGCAACAACGAGAAGATCACCATCAAGGCCGGCCAAACCAGCGCCCAGTACACCCACGCAGCGCAGGGCGACGACGTCTACAAGGACTCTGGCGAAATCAGCCTGGGCATCAAGTCGGCAGCCGATGCTGGCGGTCGTACCTTCGAAAACCTGCAGCTGGGTAACGAGGCGTCGGTGAAAGTCACCGACACCATCGACGAAGTTGTGGCGAAGCTGACTGCGACCGATTCTGTGGCCGAAGGTGGTCAGATCACCTACACCGTGACCCTGACCAACAAGGACGGCTTGCCAATTGACAAGCATGGCGCGCTGACCTTCACCCTTGATGATGGCAAGACCACCATCACCATCCCGGCCAACGGCACCACGGGTTCGGTTACCGTCACAGCGCCTGACAACGTCTATGTTGGCGCGAACGACCCGGTCGTCAAATCGATCGCAACCGTCACTGGCGCAGACGTTGGCAAGTTCGAGCAGCTGACGCTCGACAAAACACCTGTCACCACTCAGGTTACCGATGAGCCTGGCTCGGGAGTTCCTGGTACTGGCAACCAGGGCGACCTGGTCCAAGTGACTATCACCGCCGACCAGACCTCCGTTGCCGAGAACGTCAAGCCAACGTTTACCGTGCACGTGAATACTGCACTGGCCAATGACTTGGTCGTGACCCTTAGCAACAACGAGAAGGTCACCATCAAGGCCGGCCAAACCAGCGCCCAGTACACCCACGCAGCGCAGGGCGACGACGTCTACAAAGACTCGGGCGAAATCAGCCTGGGCATCAAGTCGGCAGCCGACGCGGGTGGCCGCACCTTCGAGAACCTGCAGTTGGGCAACGATGCATCGGTCAAAGTCACTGACACCATCGACGAAGTTGTAGCCAAGCTGACTGCGACCGACTCGGTCACCGAAGGTGGTCAGATCACCTACACCGTGACCCTGACCAACAAAGATGGCCTGCCGATCGATAAGCATGGCGCGCTGACCTTCACCCTTGATGATGGCAAGACCACCATCACTATCCCGGCGAACGGCACCACGGGTTCGGTTACCGTCACAGCGCCTGACAACGTCTATGTTGGCGCGAACGACCCGGTCGTCAAATCGATCGCAACCGTCACTGGCGCAGACGTTGGCAAGTTCGAGCAGCTGACGCTCGACAAAACGCCTGTCACCACTCAGGTTACCGATGAGCCTGGCTCGGGAGTTCCTGGTACTGGCAACCAGGGCGACCTAGTCCAAGTGACTATCACCGCCGACCAGACCTCCGTTGCCGAGAACGTCAAGCCAACGTTTACCGTGCACGTGAATACTGCACTGGCCAATGACCTGGTCGTGACCCTTAGCAACAACGAGAAGGTCACTATCAAAGCCGGTGAAACCAGCGCCCAGTACACCCACGCCGCACAAGGCGATGACGTCTACAAAGACTCGGGCGAAATCAGCCTGGGCATCAAGTCGGCAGCCGACGCGGGTGGCCGCACCTTCGAGAACCTGCAGTTGGGCAACGATGCATCGGTCAAAGTCACCGATACCATCGACGAAGTTGTGGCGAAGCTGACTGCGACCGATTCTGTGGCCGAAGGTGGTCAGATCACCTACACCGTGACCCTGACCAACAAGGACGGCTTGCCAATTGACAAGCATGGCGCGCTGACCTTCACCCTGGACGATGGCAAAACCACCATCACCATCCCGGCCAACGGCACGACCGGCTCGGTCACCGTCGCCGCACCTGACAACGTCTACATCGGCGCCAACGACCCGGTCGTCAAATCGATCGCGGCGGTCAGCGGCCCGGATGTCTGGAAGTTCGAACAGCTCACCCTGGACAAGACCCCGGTCAGCACCGCAGTCACCGACGAGCCAGGTTCGGGTACGCCAGGCAATGACAACCAGGGTGACCTGGTACTGGTGAACATCGTGGCCAACCAGGTCTCGGTCAACGAAGCCACGCCACCCCTGTTCACGCTGACCCTGAACCGCGTGCTGGACAAGGACCTCACGGTCACCCTGAGCAACAACGCCACTGTTGTGTTCAAGGCCGGCGAGACCAGCAAGTCCTATGTCGCACCTGCCCAGGGCGATGACGTCTTCAAGGACGAAGGCAAGATCCAGATCGGTATCGTCAAGGCCCAAGTGCCGAATGCTACCTTCGAGAATCTGGTGCTGGGCGCGCCTGCATCGGTCGATGTCACCGACACCATCAGCAAAGTCACTGCGGTGCTGGCTGTGGATAACACCTCGGTCGTCGAAGGCGGGAAGATCACCTACACCGTAACCTTGATCAGCGAAGACAGCGACCTGCCGGTCACTGGCCACGGTGGCGTGACCGTCACCTTGACCGGTGGCACCCAGGTATTCATCGCCGCCGGCTCTGCTACTGGCACCGTCACCATCAATGCGCCAGATGACGTGTACGTCGGCGGCCAGCCTGCGGTCACCAAGTCGATTACCGACATCACGGTCGCAGGCGCCAAGCAATTTGAAAACCTGGTGGCGGACAAGTCGCCGGTTACCACGACCGTGCACGACGAACCTGCCGGCCAGGGCGACCTGGTGCAGGTCAATATCGTCGCCAATCAGGTGTCGGTGAACGAAGCCACTGCGCCGACCTTCACCCTGAGCCTGAACCGCGCACTGGACAAGGACCTGACCGTTACCCTGAGCAACAACGCCACCGTTGTGTTCAAGGCTGGCGAGATGACCAAGACCTACACGGCTGCTGCGCAAGGCGATGACGTCTTCAAGGACGAGGGCAAGATCGAGGTTGGCATCGTCAAGGCAGAAGTGCCGAACGCCACCTTCGAGAACCTGGTCATTGGCGGCCCGGCTTCGGTCAACGTCACCGACACGATCAGCAAGGTCACTGCCGTGTTGGCTGTGGATAACACCACCGTGACCGAAGGCGGCAAGATCACCTACACCGTGACCTTGGTCAGCGAAGACAACAACCTGCCGGTTACCGGCCATGGTGGCGTGACCGTCACCCTGACCGGCGGCACCCAGGTGTTCATCGCAGCCGGCTCCGCCAGTGGCAGCGTCAGCATCAATGCCCCAGATGACGTGTATGTCGGCGGCCAGCCTGCCATCACCAAGGCCATCACGGATATCAGTGTGGCGGGTGACAAGCAGTTCGAGAACCTGGTGGCCAACCAGTCGCCAGTGACCACCACCGTAACGGACGAACCTGCTGGGCAGGGCGACCTGGTACAGGTCAACATCGTTGCAGACCAAGTGTCGGTCAATGAAGCCACGGCCCCGACCTTCACCCTGAGCCTGAACCGTGCGCTGGACAAGGACCTGACCGTCACCCTGAGCAACAACGCCACCGTTGTGTTCAAGGCTGGCGAGCTGACCAAGACCTACACGGCCGCGGCGCAGGGCGACGACGTGTTCAAGGACGAGGGCAAGCTGGAGATCGGCATCGCCAAGGCTGAAGTGCCGAACGCCAAGTTCGAAAACCTGGTGCTGGGCGCGCCTGCCTCGGTCAACATCACCGACACCATCAGCAAGGTCACCGCCGTGCTGGCTGTGGATAACACCACTGTGGCTGAAGGCGGCAAGATCACCTACACCGTGACCTTGGTCAGCGAAGACAACAACCTGCCAGTGACTGGCCATGGTGGCGTGACCGTCACCCTGACCGGCGGCACGCAAGTGTTCATCGCGGCAGGTTCTGCCAGCGGCACTGTCAGCATCAATGCGCCGGACGACGTGTACGTCGGTGGCCAGCCTGCAATCACCAAGGCCATCACGGACATCACCGTCGCCGGTGACAAGCAGTTCGAAAACCTGGTGGCCAGCAAGGCGGCAGTCACGACCACCGTGACCGACGAGCCGGCTGGGCAGGGCGACCTGGTACAGGTCAACATCGTTGCAGACCAAGTGTCGGTCAATGAAGCCACGGCCCCGACCTTCACCCTGAGCCTGAACCGTGCGCTGGACAAGGACCTGACCGTCACCCTGAGCAACAACGCCACCGTTGTGTTCAAGGCTGGCGAGCTGACCAAGACCTACACGGCTGCTGCGCAGGGCGACGACGTGTTCAAGGACGAGGGCAAGCTGGAGATCGGCATCGCCAAGGCTGAAGTGCCGAACGCCAAGTTCGAAAACCTGGTGCTGGGCGCGCCTGCCTCGGTCAACATCACCGACACCATCAGCAAGGTCACCGCCGTGCTGGCTGTGGATAACACCACTGTGGCTGAAGGCGGCAAGATCACCTACACCGTGACCTTGGTCAGCGAAGACAACAACCTGCCAGTGACTGGCCATGGTGGCGTGACCGTCACCCTGACCGGCGGCACCCAGGTGTTCATCGCTGCCGGTTCTGCCAGCGGCACCGTCACCATCAATGCGCCGGACGACGTGTACGTCGGTGGCCAGCCTGCGATCACCAAGGCCATTACGGACATCACCGTGGCCGGTGACAAGCAGTT
The DNA here is from genome assembly GCF_022699445.1 of Pseudomonas sp. I3-I5. NCBI lineage: Bacteria > Pseudomonadati > Pseudomonadota > Gammaproteobacteria > Pseudomonadales > Pseudomonadaceae > Pseudomonas > Pseudomonas sp. I3-I5. The sequence goes on from NZ_CP093940.1 coordinate 11,259, forward strand.
CGAAAACCTGGTGGCGAGCAAGACCACCGTCACCACGGCGGTGACCGATGAGCCGGCCGGCCAGGGTGACCTGGTACTGGTCAACATCGTGGCCAACCAAACCTCGGTCAATGAAGCCACGCCGCCTCTGTTCACCCTGACCTTGAACCGCGTGTTGGACAAGGACCTCACCGTCACCCTGAGCAACAACGCCACCGTTGTGTTCAAGGCCGGGGAGACCAGCAAGTCCTATGTCGCGCCAGCTCAGGGCGATGACGTGTTCAAGGACGAGGGCAAGCTGGAGATCGGCATCGCCAAGGCCGAAGTGCCGAACGCCAAGTTCGAGAACCTGGTGCTGGGCGCGCCTGCCTCGGTCAACATCACCGACACCATCAGCAAGGTGACTGCTGTGCTGGCTGTGGATAACACCACCGTCGTCGAGGGTGGCAAGATCACCTACACCGTGACGCTGGTCAGTGAAGACACCAGCCTGCCTGTGACAGGCCACGGCGGTGTGACCGTGACCCTGACCGGTGGCACGCAAGTGTTCATCGCGGCGGGTTCTGCCAGCGGTACGGTCAGCATCAATGCGCCGGACGACGTGTACGTCGGTGGGCAGCCTGCGATCACCAAGGCGATCACCGACATCAGCGTTGCTGGTGACAAGCAGTTCGAAAGCCTGGTGGGCAGCAATACTGCCGTAACCACTACCGTGACCGACGAGCCGAGTGGCCAGGGTGACGTGACCACCGTAGGCATCAGTGGCACCACTTCGCTGACCGAAGGCGAGACGGCGCATTACACCCTGACGTTGAGCAATCCATCCCAGTCCGAAGTGACCGTCACCCTCAGCTACTCGGGCACGGCCAAGAACGGTGAGGACTTCACGGGTGTCACTACCGTGAAGATTCCGGCCAACAGCTCCGGCGTGACCTTCGATGTGCCGACGATCGACGACAAATTGGTCGAAGGCACCGAGAACTTCACGGTCAAGATCGAAAGCGCCACCGGTGGCAACTTCGAGAACTTGCAGGTAAACGGCAGCAAAGGCAGCGTCACCACCGCCATCCTCGACAACGACAACCTGCCGGTTTCCCCAGGCGGTGCCGTGTATGGCGTGGAAGACACCGACTACGTATTCGCCTGGGGGGACTTCAAGGTCACCGACCCGGATGGCAACACCGGTCTGGCCGTGACCATCACCTCGCTGCCGGCTGCAGGCAGCCTCAAGTACTTCAACGGCAGCAGCTGGACCAACGTTACCGTCGGCCAGGTGATCAGCCAGGCCGATATCGCCGCCAGCAAGCTGAAGTTCGTGCCGCTGCTAAACCAGTCTGGCGCTGACGGCTACGGTGGCACCGGCGTGGGCAACCAACAGGCCGACTACGCGCAGTTCAAGTACAAGCCCAACGACGGGACCAACCTGGGCACCGAGACGACCATGAAGGTCGATATCAGCCCGGTGGCCGACATGCCGACCCTGGCCATCGGCAGTGCCGATGTGGTGTCCAAAGGCCTGACCAAGGAAGTGTGGACCACCCTGAAGGACCTGGGCACCAACGGCAATGGCATCACCGGTGATGCACTCAAGACGGTCTTTGCCAACTCCGGCAGCGCCACCTCCAGCGGCACTACCACCAACGTCCAGTCCGACGGCAGCGTGAATGGGGGCAGCGGTTCGAAGACCTCCGGCCTGATCTACCTGGAAGCAGGCAAGACCTACACCTTCAGTGGTACTGCCGACGACAGCTTCCTGGTCAATATCGGTGGCAAGACCGTGGTCACGGCCACGTGGGGTGGCGGCGGCCAGGTGACGGGGTCGTTCACGCCTACGGCGACCGGCTACTACCCGATCGAGGTTTACCACGCCAACCAGTCCGGCCCGGGCAGTTATGACCTGAACATTCAGGTGGGCTCTGGCGGCGTGACGGATCTGAGCAGCGCGAATATTCGCATGTACCAGAACGTGACCGAGATGGCCAACGCTGGCCTGAGCGTGTCCGACGCGCACACGGTCAATGGTCAAACCTACTACGATGGCTACAAGCTCAACGAAGGCCCAGAGAACGGTACGGTGAAACTGGTCGGTATTTCGACCGCCCTGACCGATACCGATGGTTCCGAGACGCTGAACGTCAAGCTGTCCGGCATGCCGGCAGGGTCGGTGGTCAGTGATGGCGCTGGCCATACCGCTACCGTCGGCGCCAGCGGCGTCGATGTGACCGGTTGGAAGTTGGGCAGCCTGACCGTCAAGCCACCGGCCTACTACCAGGGCCAGTTCGACGTGAAGGTCACCTCGACCTCCACGGAGAGCGTGGGCGGCAGCAAGGCAGTCAATGAAGGCACGATCAAGGTCACGGTATACCCCGATACCTACTCGGCAACCAACCTCACGGCCGACAGCGACACGTTCACCGGAACGGGCGCCAACGAGATCATCGTCGCCGACATCAGCGGCCTGCATGTGGTCCCAGGTCAGAACTACAACCTGGCGTTCATCGTGGACACCTCGGGCAGCATGAAGGACTCTGTGGACCCTGCGCAGAAAGCACTGCAGTCGGTCTTCACCACGCTGTCCAACAGCGTCAAAGGGGCAACGTCCGGCACGGTCAACGTGTTGCTGGTGGACTTCGCTACCCAGGTGAAATCCACCGTGGCGGTGAACCTGTCCGACAGCAATGCCCTGCAGACGCTGAAGAATGCCCTGACGGCCATGACGGCCAAAGGTGGCACCAACTACGAGGACGCCTTCAAGACGACGGCCAACTGGTTCCAGAACCTCAAGGATTCCGGCGTTACCGGCAACAATCAGACGTTCTTCATCACCGACGGCGAGCCAACGTACTACCAGACCGGTGAGCGTGTTAACCCGACGCTGCTCAGCAGCAAGGGCATCATGATGGATGCGTATCTGTCGTCGATTAACTACAAGCTCGGCCAGACCGTGAACGTCTACCTGGACAGCAGCAACGTCCTGAACATCGACAGCGCGGGGAACCTGACGGTTACCCGGTACGGATTCTGGAGCTCGACCCAGACGTTGGCAGGCACACTGCACGCCCAAGGCGACGGCACCTATGAGCTGTCTAGCCTGGCAGGTCAGGGCAGCTACGCCGATGCCGACACGATTACCAACTCCCAGAGCGCGTTCGCGTTGCTCAAAGGGTTGTCGCCTACCATCGAGGCGATCGGTATCGGCAGCGGCGTCAACACCAATGACCTCAAGCCGTACGACTCCGATGGCAATCCGCAGAGCAACATCGATGCCTCCAACCTGGCAAACGCCATCCTGGGTCACACCGAGGCCATCCAGCCTGGTAGTGACACCGTCAATGGTGGCGACGGCAACGACATCCTGTTCGGCGACGTGATCACCATGCCGTCGGTAGCGGGTAACGGTATCGAAGCGCTGCAGAACTATGTGGCGATGAAGACCGGCGTCGATGCCAGCGCGGTGGACAGCAAGGCGATGCACCAGTACATCTCCGAGCACTACACCGAGTTCGATATCTCCGGGCCTAACGGCGGCAACGACATCCTCTCGGGCGGCAACGGCAACGACATCCTGTTCGGTCAGGGCGGCAACGACATCCTCGATGGCGGCAAAGGCAATGACATCCTGTTGGGTGGCTCAGGCAACGACACCCTCATCGGCGGCCCGGGTAACGACATCCTGATCGGCGGCAGCGGTGCCGATACCTTCGTCTGGAAGGCCGGCGATTATGGCAATGACGTCATCAAGGACTTCAACCGCTCCGAAGGTGACCGCATCGACCTCAAGGACCTGTTGCAAGGCGAGAAAGGCAGCACCATCGACAACTACCTCAAGCTGTCGACGGTGGAGGGCACCACGACGTTGCAGGTCAGCAGCGAAGGCAAGCTCAACACCGATGGCGGGCTGGCCAATGCTGACGTCACCATCAAGCTGGAAGGCGTGAACTGGTCCAACCAGACGATCAATTCGTTGATCAGCGGTGCCGACCCGACCATCATCATCCACAACAAAGACAGCTGACGGTCCATGACCGGGGCAACCGTAACAGGTTGTCCCGGTGTGCCTTGACCTGGCGCAACTGCCTGGGCAGGCCTTCCGCCACGCACTCCCACAGCGCATACTTTCGCGCCGCACCTACGCGTGCGGCGCTTTTTGCCTATGCTGCTGTCTACCCTGAAGGAATCCATGTGACGAGGGACATCGCCATGTTCTACGTGCAACGCGACGCCGCTGGCCAGTTACAGCGAGTGGAAGCTGCTGCGTTCGACGAATTTACCGAAATGCTTCCGGCCGACCATGCCGACATTCAGGAATGGTTTGCCGATGACGTCGTGGAAAATAGCCTCAATCAGCTCAAACAAAGCGACTTGGACATGATCCGGGTGCTTGAAGACTTGATCGATGTCCTGACCGCCAAAGGCGTGTTCAAGATCACTGACCTGCCACCGGGCGCCCAGGCCAAACTCCTGAACCGTTCGACAGCGCGCAAAGCGCTGAGCAGCCTCAATAACCTGATAGAGGAAGAAGAAGAGGGTGGCCTGATCTGACGCCGAACTCAGGCACCGACCGAACTATGGTTATGCTTTAAAGGTATTTAAAATATATTTCTTATGACCTTATAGTTCACTCCACTGCGTACCCGTCGACCAATCGATGCGCCGCACGACTCGAACCCACACGGGAGTCCCCCGTGCGTTTCCGATCGTCGCGCGTCATGAAGTCGCGCACTGCGTGGGAGTGAAACATGCCAGCCGCCTTGAACGCCCTGTTGCTCATCGATAGCGCGCCGTCACAACATTTTGATGTCCATCCGTTCGCCGGCGCCGTCGGCGCCGAAATCGTCGGCCTCGACCTTTCCAGGCCGCTCAATGCCCAGGACTTCGCGCGGATTCACCGTGCCCACCTCGATCATCATGTGCTGGTTTTTCGCGATCAGCGCATCACGCCTGAGCACCAGATCGCCTTCAGCCGCCGTTTTGGCGAACTGCAGATTCATGTGCTCAAGCAGTTCCTGCTTGAGGGGCATCCTGAAATCCTGATTGTTTCCAACATCATCGAGAACGGCCAAAACATCGGCCTGGGCGATGCTGGCAAATTCTGGCACTCGGACCTTTCCTATAAGGCACTGCCCAGCTTGGGCTCGATGCTACACGCCCAGGAACTCCCTGACGAAGGCGGGGACACGTTGTTCGCCGACATGCACAAGGCCTGGGACGCAGTACCCGCTGCGCTGCGCACGCTGGTAGCCGGGCGCAATGCCGCTCATTCCTACACCGCCCGCTATGCCGAAACCCGATTCGAAGGTAATTGGCGCCCTGCACTGACAGCCGAGCAACTGGCCCAGGTGCAGGAAGTGGTCCACCCCGTCGTGCGCACCCACCCTGAGACCGGGCGTCAGGCGTTGTTCGTCAGTGAAGGTTTCACCACCCGCATCGTCGGCCTGCCGGAAGACGAAAGCCGGGATGTCCTGCAGCAGCTGTATGCCTTGAGCGTGCAGGATGACAACGTCTATCGCCATCAATGGGAGCCCCACGACCTGGTGTTCTGGGACAACCGCTCTCTGATCCACCTGGCTGCCGGTTGCCCTGCGCACCTGCGGCGCAAGCTCTACCGCACCACCATCCAGGGCGATGCCCCGTTCTGACGAAAAGGATTCCATCATGCGCAAATCCATCAGCCGCCTGGCGGCAAGCATCGGGCTGGGCGCAAGCCTCATCATTGGCAGCCTGACGGCCCCCACCGCCGCCCAGGCAGAAGGCAAGATCCGCATCGCCGAACAGTTCGGGATTGTCTACCTGCTGCTCAATGTGGTGCGTGATCAGCACCTGATCGAAAAGCATGGCAAAGCGCAGGGCATCGACATCGACGTCGAGTGGGCACAGCTTTCCGGTGGCTCGGCCATCAACGACGCGTTGCTATCCGGCTCCGTGGATATCGCAGGCGCTGGCGTAGGTCCGCTGCTCACCGTCTGGGATCGCACCCAAGGGCGACAGAACGTCAAGGCTGTGGCTTCGCTGGGCAACTTCCCGTATTACCTGGTCAGTAGCAATCCGGCTGTGAAGACCATTGCGGATCTGTCCGAAAAGGACCGCATCGCCGTGCCGGCGGTGGGGGTGTCGGTGCAGTCGCGCCTGCTGCAATACGCTGCGGCGCAGCAATGGGGAGATCAGCAGTACAACCGGCTGGACAAGTACACCCTGGCTGTTCCTCATCCCGATGCTACGGCCGCCTTGCTGGCAGGCGGTACCGAACTCAACGGGCATTTCTCCAACCCGCCGTTCCAGGACCAGGCACTGGCCAACAAGAACGTGCACATCGTGCTCGACAGCTACGACCTGCTCGGACCGAATTCCCCCACGCTGCTGTTCGCCACCGAAAAATTCCGCAAGGACAACCCCAAGACGTACAAAGCCTTCGTCGATGCCATTGCCGAAGCGGCCACATTCGCCCAGAACGACAAGGCGGCAGCCGCCGATACCTACATCCGGGTGACCAACGCCAAGATCGACCGCGCAAGCCTCATCAAGCTGATCGACAACCCTCGATACGAATTCACCGTCACGCCAAAGAACACCTACAAGCTCGCCGAATTCCTCTACAGGGTCGGCGCGATCAAGCACAAGCCAGTGTCATGGAAGGATTATTTCTTCCAGGATGAACGCCCGTTGCAGGGGAGCTGAGTCATGACTGCGCCATTGCCAGGCCACACGGTCAGCACCTTGATCCACCCCACAGCACCGCCGTTGCTGAACGTGCAGGGCCTCACCCTCGAGTACCGCACCCGGCGACGGGTGGTGCGCGCGACCCATCAGGTCAGTTTCGAGGTGGATCAGGCAGATCGCTTCGTCCTACTGGGGCCTTCGGGTTGCGGCAAGTCAACCTTGCTCAAGGCCGTGGCTGGCTTCATCGAACCCTGTGAAGGGCAGATCCTGCTTCAGGGGCAGCCCGTCAGCGGCCCGGGGCCGGACCGAATCGTGGTGTTCCAGGAGTTCGACCAGTTGCCACCTTGGAAGACGGTGAAGCACAACGTCATGTTTCCGCTGTTGGTATCGGGCCAATTGAAGCGGGCCGAGGCCGAAGACCGGGCGCTTCACTACTTGGATAAAGTCGGCCTTGCAGCTTTCGCCGATGCCTACCCGCATACGCTGTCGGGCGGTATGAAGGCGCGCGTGGCGATCGCCAGGGCCTTGGCCACGCAGCCGAAGATATTGCTGATGGACGAACCCTTTGCCGCACTCGATGCACTTACCCGGCGCAAGATGCAGGAAGAATTGCTGCTGCTCTGGGAGGAAGTGCGCTTCACCCTGCTGTTCGTCACCCACTCTATCGAGGAGGCCTTGGTCGTGGGCAACCGCATCTTGCTGCTCTCACCTCACCCCGGCCGGGTACGCGCCGAGGTGCACAGCCACCAATATGACTTGGGCAGCCTGGGTGGCAGCGATTTCCAGGCCAGTGCCCGGCACATACACCGCTTGTTGTTCGATGAAGCTGCTGGCCCCGCGCAGGTCGACGATATTGGTTTCAATGACATCCGCATTGCCTACTGATCAGGAGTTTGAGCCATGACCACAACCTCTGTGCGCCAGGAATACGAGGTGCAGCTAGAGCCCTTGCTCAGTGTGCCTGTGGAACGCGACCTGTCGTTGACTCAGCGCCTCTGGCAGCACGGCTGGCTGCGCAAGGCCGTCATCCTGGTGGTCATCGCCGTGGTGTGGGAAGCCCTCGCCCGTTACCAGGACAACGACCTGTTGCTACCGACCTTCCTCCAGACCGCTGCCGCGTTTTGGGAAGGCCTGGTCAGTGGAGAGTTGCCGGCCAAGGTCGGCGTGTCGCTGGTGATCCTGCTCAAGGGCTACCTGCTGGGCATCATCCTGGCTTTTGGTCTCACCAGCTTGGCTGTCTCGACCCAGCTTGGGCGCGACTTGCTTGGCACTTTGACCTCCATGTTCAACCCCCTGCCTGCCATCGCCCTGTTGCCATTGGCATTGCTGTGGTTCGGGCTAGGCGAAAACAGCTTGATCTTCGTCCTGGTGCATTCGGTACTCTGGGCCCTGGCGCTCAATACCTATGCAGGATTCCAGGGCGTTTCCGACACCCTGCGCATGGCCGGGCGCAACTACGGCCTCAAAGGGCTACGGCTGGTGATGCACATCCTGGTGCCGGCGGCGTTGCCCTCGATTCTGTCCGGGCTCAAGATCGGCTGGGCGTTCGCCTGGCGCACGTTGATCGCCGCGGAACTGGTCTTTGGCGCCAGCAGCGGCAAAGGTGGCCTGGGTTGGTACATCTTTCAGAACCGCAACGAACTCTATACCGACAAGGTGTTCGCAGGCCTTGCGGTGGTCATCCTGATCGGGCTGCTGGTTGAGGGGATTGTCTTCAGCACGCTGGAGCGCCTGACGGTCAAGCGTTGGGGCATGCAGCGCTGAACAGGCAGGCGCTGACGCCGGCCATTGGCCAAGGCCAGTGAGCGCGTCCCTGATCATGGCGTTTGATACTGGGCTGCGGCGTTGCTGAGAATCTTGCCGATCTCTTCGCGCAACTGCGCAGGCTGCTCGACCACCAGCTCATCCCCACGGCTCAATAGCCACCAGCGCAACGAGCTCCCATCGCTCACCGTGGCCCGCAGCCGATGCCCTTGGTCATGGGCGGTCAACTGCATGTCGCTGCTCAGTGGGGCCTCCCTGAGCTGGCGCGCCAGTGGATCGCTGATGCGTGCCACCAATTCGATGCCTTCGCCCGGTGGCGCTTGCAGCGCCTCTCCTTTGAGGTGTGCCAGCAGATCGGTGGTGCCGCGTAGCTCGTTCACCACGCCGGCCGCCCAGTGCCACCCGTAGGGGATGCTCTTGTCATTGCGCTCCAGCGGAAAGATCAGCGACAGGTCATTGAGGTCGCGCTCCACGGTGCGCTTGCTGACGGTAAAGCCCAGGTCTCGTAGCCGACAAGCCAGTTCGGAACTGGTGAGCCCTGGAGAACGGCCCGGTAGCTGGCGCAGCAGCGCCCACTGACGGCTGAGGGTGGCGCGAGTGGTGGCGAACGGCAAAAGGTAACGTCCTTGTCTAGGCTTGCCGCTCTAGGATGGCGGCACGCGAGGGGCATGGCAATTGGCCACGGACCGCTCAGATCAAGTAAGTGACGGTTGGTTGCCTGCCACCGAATCGTTCGCGACAGGTTTTGACGTCCTGTTGCGCAGAATCACGCCTCATCACAGCCGAAGGTTGAGGTTGTGCATCGTTCAATGAGGATGAACATGTCTGCTGTCGGCAATATCCATTCGCTGCTCGCCCGCCTGCTTCCGGCACAGGTGATCGTTCCTCCCGCCGTTGCCCGACGCCAGCGGCTGTTTGCAGGTGTCGGCATGCCCAGTCAACGGACGATGCTGGTCAGCCGTCTGGACGAAGCCAGTGACCTGCAAGTGGTCTACCAGGATCTGCGCCTGCAAGCCCTGCAAGGGAACGTCGCGGCGCTGAACGACCTTGGTTGGATCTGGCTCAATGGCAAGTACTGGCGTGCTGATACCGTGCTGGCCGGGCACCTGCTGCGCATGGCGGCGTTGCAGGGCAGTGCCGTGGCTTGGTTCAACCTGGGGCAGCAGCACTACTTCGGCAAAGGTGTCGACCGTTCCTACACCCAGGCCGCCGAATGCTACCGCCAGGCGTTCGAGCGGGGCATGGCGCATGCGGCCGCTGCGCTGGGAGACTTGTACGAAGAAGAAGTGTGTGATGCCCGGATTCAATGGCAAGTCGATCCACAGCTTGCCTACCGATGGTTCCTGCAAGGTGCCGAGCAGGGTGAGGCACGCTGTCGCTTTGAGGTTGGCTACCGGCTGATTCACGGTCTGCATGTGCAACCGGAGCTCAAGCCGGCGTTGTACTGGCTCGAACTGGCGGCCGCTGCAGGTGTGGTGCAGGCAGCGGAAGAACTGGCCGTGCACTTCAGTCGACGCGATCAGGAGCGGTATCAGCAATGGCGCGACCGCGCCGTGCAGATGGGCAGTACCTTGGCCCTGACCATGAAGCTGGAAGACCAGGTTCAGCCCTGAAGCGTTGGTGCAGTTAGCTGCGAGCTTTGCACTGTAAACAAGATTTCATGCAGGCGCTTCGTCGCCCCCTGTTGACGGAAGGGGGAGCACCCGGCGTATATTGATAGTTAGCAAACTATGAATATATGTGGTTTTCATGTCCCTTGATCTTCTGCGTCTACAGGTCAGCAGCGGCCTGGTCGTTGCCGCTCGCCACTGGCGCCGCATCTGTCACGTGGCGCTGACCGGCTACGGCATCTCCGAAGCCTGTGCCGCGCCACTGCTGATGATCGTGCGCCTGGGCGATGGCGTGCACCAGGTGGCCGTCGCCCAGGCGGCTGGGCTGGAAAGCCCGTCCCTGGTGCGCTTGCTCGACCAGCTGTGCAAGGCCGGGTTGGTGTTGCGTAGCGAGGATCCACTGGACAGGCGCGCCAAGGCCCTGAGCCTCACGGTTGAAGGGCGCGCGCTGGCCGAGGCCATCGAGGCGGAGCTGGTAAGGGTGCGGGGTGATGTGCTGAGTCGTCTCGATCCAGAGGACCTGCAGGCCACCCTGCGTGTACTGCGCGCATTCGAAGCAGCCGGGCTGGGCAGCACGGGCGGGGTCGCATGAACGGCTTCTTCAGCTCGGTACCGCCGGCTCGCGATTGGTTCTACGGCGTGCGCACCTTCGCCGCCTCGATGATTGCGCTGTATATCGCCCTGCTCATGCAGTTGCCGCGTCCGTACTGGGCCATGGCGACCGTCTACATCGTTTCCAGCCCCTTTCTGGGGCCTACCAGCTCCAAAGCGTTGTACCGCGCCCTGGGTACCTTGCTGGGTGCCGCTGGGGCAGTGCTGTTGGTGCCGCCCTTGGTGCAGTCGCCGCTGCTGCTGAGCATCGCCGTGGCCCTGTGGACGGGGACGTTGCTGTTCCTTTCTCTGAACGTGCGTACGGCCAACAACTACGTGTTCATGCTGGCCGGGTACACCTTGCCGATGATCGCCCTGGCAGTGGTCGACAACCCGTTGGCCGTGTTCGACGTGGCTTCCTCGCGGGCTCAGGAAATTTGCCTGGGGATCGTCTGCGCAGCCGTGGTCGGGGCCATTTTCTGGCCGCGGCGGCTGGCGCCCGTGGTAGTGGGGGCAACCGGTAACTGGTTCAACGAGGCCATTCGCTATAGCGACAGCTATCTGGTCCGGCAGCAGAGCACGGTCGATGTCGGTGGTATGCGTGGGGCGATGGTGGCGACCTTCAACTCACTGGAGTTGATGATCGGCCAGCTCGGCCATGAAGGGACCGGCCCTCATACCTTGAAAAACGCCCGTGAGCTGCGTGGGCGCATGATTCACCTACTGCCGGTCATTGATGCGCTGGACGACGCATTGACGGCCTTGCAAGGGCGCGCTGCGCAGCAATTCGAACAGATCCTGCCTGTGCTCGATGCAGCCCGTGAATGGCTCAAGGGCACGGCAGAAAGCCCTTCTGTCCAGCAGTGGGCAGCCTTGCACCAAAGGATCGACGAGCTGCGGCCGGATGCGGCTGCACTGGACCAGCGTGCCGAGCTGTTGCTGTCCAACGCGCTCTACCGGCTCACCGAATGGGTAGATCTGTGGCAGGACTGCTGTACCTTGCAGCATGCCCTGCGCACCGATGACGCCACACCCTGGCGCGCCGTTTACCGCCACTGGCGCCTGGCGCGCTTGCGGCCATTCTTCGACCGGGGCCTGATGCTCTACTCGGTCACCTCCACCGTCCTGGCCATCATCGTTGCCTGCGGCCTGTGGATCGGCCTGGGCTGGAATGACGGCGCCAGTGCGGTGATCCTGGCGGCTGTGTCATGCAGCTTCTTCGCCGCGATGGACGACCCGGCCCCACAGATCTACCGCTTCTTCTTCTGGACCCTGCTGTCGGTCATTTTCTCGAGCCTGTACCTGTTCCTCGTGCTGCCCAACCTGCATGACTTCCCGATGCTGGTACTGGCCTTCGCCGTGCCTTTCATCTGCATCGGCACGTTGACGGTACAGCCGCGCTTCTACCTGGGGACACTGTTGACCATCGTCAACACCTCGACCTTCATCAGCATCCAGGGTGCCTACGACGCCGATTTCTTCACCTTCCTCAATTCCAACCTCGCCGGCCCGGTTGGCCTGCTCTTCGCGTTCATCTGGACCTTGGTCATGCGCCCCTTTGGTGTGGAGCTGGCTGCCAAGCGCATGACTCGTTTCGCCTGGCGCGACATCGTCGAGGTGACCGAGTACGCGACCTTGGCCGAGCATCGCAAGGTGGGTGTAAAAATGCTCGATCGCTTGATGCAGCATTTGCCGCGTCTGTCGCAAACCGGCCAGGACAGCAGCGTGGCGCTACGGGACTTGCGTGTGGGGCTGAACCTGCTCGACTTGCTGGCGTACATGCCGCGCGCCGGTCAGGTTGCTCGTGAGCGACTGACCCTGGTGATCGCTGAAGTGGGTGCCCATTACGCGGCCTGCCTGCGCGCCGGTGAGCGGCTGCACGCGCCACCTGCACTCTTGCGCAACATGGAAAGGGCCCGACTGGCGCTCAGTCTCGATGAACCCTGCGAACGCCTCGACGCCCGCCCGCATTTGTTGCATGCACTGGCTGGCCTGCGCCTGGCACTGCTGCCGGGTGTCGAGGTCATGCTCGAGCCTGCGGAACAACTGCAACTGCCGTCTGGCCTGGATGGAGCACCCCTGTGATCGGTGAACTGGATATCAGTGGGGTATTCCTGCCCACGCTGCTGGTAATGATGATTGGAACCTACCTGCTGTTTCTGGGTGTCCACGCCGTACTGGTGCGTGTGCACTTCTATCGCCTGGTCTGGCACCGGGCATTGTTCAACGTTGCCCTCTACGCCGTGCTGCTCGGTGCGGTGGACCATTTCTGTCGAAGCCTGATGCTGCCATGAAAAAACCTTTGCTGACCCTGGGCCGTGTGGTCCTTACCCTGTTGGTAGTGACATTTGCCGCCGTACTCGTCTGGCAGATGGTTGTGTACTACCTGTTCGCACCCTGGACGCGCGATGGCCACATTCGCGCCGATGTGATCCAGATCGCCCCGGACGTGTCCGGGTTGATCCAGAAGGTCGAGGTGCGTGACAACCAGACCGTCAAGCGCGGCGATGTGCTGTTCACCATCGACCAGGACCGTTTCAGCCTGGCGCTGCGTCAGGCCAAGGCCACGCTTGGCGAGCGCCAGGAAACCTTGGCCCAGGCCTCGCGGGAGGTGAACCGTAATCGCAAGTTGGGCAATCTGGTGGCGGCCGAACAGCTCGAAGAAAGCCAGTCGCGCCAAGCGCGCGCCCGCTCGGCGGTCAGTGAGGCGCAGGTGGCTGTCGACAGTGCCCAGTTGAACCTTGATCGCTCGGTGGTGCGCAGCCCCGTGGACGGTTACCTCAACGATCGCGCGCCGCGCAACCATGAGTTCGTAACCGCCGGGCGACCGGTGCTGTCGGTGGTCGACAGTGCCTCTTATCACGTCGATGGCTACTTCGAGGAAACCAAGCTGGGGGGCATCCACATCGGGGACGTGGTGGATATTCGTGTGATGGGCGACAACACCCGCCTGCGCGGGCATGTGGAAAGCTTTGCAGCCGGCATCGAGGACCGCGACCGCAGCAGCGGCACCAACCTGCTGCCCAACGTCAACCCTGCCTTCAGCTGGGTGCGGCTGGCCCAGCGGATTCCGGTGCGGATCGCCTTTGACGAAGTCCCGCAGGATTTCCGCATGATTGCCGGGCGAACCGCCACTGTCTCGATCGTCGAGGGCCAGCACCCATGAAACGGCTGATGCTCGCAGGGCTATGCCTGTCGCTTGGCGCGTGCATGACGGTCGGGCCAGACTACGAGCTGCCCAAAGAGGCGGCAATACAGCGCACTGACCTCAACGGCCCCCTGCGCCAGGATGCCGACAGCGTAGTGTCGGCACCGGTGCCGGAGGATTGGTGGCAGCTGTATCACGACCCGCGGTTGAACGCGCTGGTGCGCCAGGCCTTGAGTGCCAATACCGAACTGCGCGTTGCGGCAGCGAACATCGCCAAGGCCCGCGCGCAGGTCGACATCGCTGAGTCTCAAGGGGGCTTCGACGGTGGAGTGAAGCTAGGCGCCCAGCGCCTGCAGGAGTCTGGCGAGGCTTTCTTGCAGCCCGAAAAGGTGCCTGTGGCCAACATCGGCGAGGCGATCATCAGCGCGTCATACCAGTTCGACCTGTGGGGCACCTTCAAGCGCGGCACAGAGGCCGCCAAAGCCAGTGCCGATGCAGTCCAAGCCGCAGCGGACACGGCGCGGATCACGCTGGTGGCAGATGTGGTCAAGGCCTATACCCAGGTATGCTCGGCCAACGAGGAATACCACATTGCCCGTGAGTCGCTCGATTTACAGGCGCAAAGCGTCAAGCTCAGCCAGCGCCTGCGCGATGCGGGGCGTGGCGATGAAACCCAGGTGACGCGGTCGCAAACCCAGTTCAAGTCGTTGGGCGCCGAGCTGCCGCGATTCAAGGCCGAACGTGAGACAGGCCTGTATACCCTGGCCGCATTGCTGGCGGTCCCCGTGCAGAAGTTGCCAGCAGGCGTTGCCGATTGTGCCGAACTGCCGCAGCTGACTCAGCTAGTGCCAGTGGGCGATGGCGCCGCGTTGCTCAAACGTCGCCCCGATGTGCGTCAGGCAGAGCGACAACTGGCTGCTGCTACCGCCAATATCGGTGTGGCGACCGGCGCGCTTTATCCACAGATCAGCATCGGCGCGCAGGTCGGGACCATCGGCATCCTGGACAATTTGGGCGAGCCTTCGACCAACCGTTGGGGCTTCGGCCCGCAGGTCAGCTGGAGTATCCCCACCAATGGCACGCGGGCCCGCATTCGCATGGCCGAAGCGTCCACCCAGGCAGCCTTGGCGAATTTCGATGGCGTAGTGCTCAATGCCATACGCGAAACCCAGACGCGGCTGGCCCAATACAGCGCATTGCTGGACCGGCGCGATGCACTGGCCGAGGCCGAGAAGTCAGCTCGGGAAGCGGCCGACCAGACGCACCGGTATTATCAGGCTGGGCGGGAGTCGTTCCTGGCGGACTTGCAGGCGACACGAACTTATACCGACATGCGTGCGCAGTTGGCGGCTGCGAACAGCCAGGTTGCAATGGGGCAGGTTGGCGTGTTCCTGGCGCTTGGAGGCGGTTGGAAGCGTCCCGTCGAGTACTGATGGGAAAATAGGGTCTGTGTGAAAAGTCTTGAGAAGAGCGTCAGGTGAGGCGAGCGCAGCCGAGGTGGCGGGCTTACGGCTTGTAAAAATGAGCCTTCCGAGGCCACTGCAAGGCAGGGGCTGCAGCGCAGCCCCACGCACTCACAAGGTCAAGCCGGCTGGGGCGCCCTCAGAATATTCTGCAGCAACTGAACACTTTCGACCGCATCGTGACCCAGGCTGGTCAGGTAGCCACCGTCGGGTTGATCGGTCAGGCCTTTTTCGTGCAGCCGCTGCGCGGCGGCGATGAGGGTCGGGGATGCGGTGTTGTGAATCTTGATGCCTTCCTGGCTGCTGTCGAGGTTGAACAGTGCGAGGACTTCCAGTTCAGCGATCAGTTCGGGTGAAAAGGACATGGCGACTCCTGACTTCCAGACGAGGATAGCGGCACCGCGGGGGTGCCTGAATCTGGAGTGTAGCCGTGTTATTCGTCCTCGCCTTGATCCATCTCAGGAGGCAGTTCAGGCAGCGCGCGCAGGGCGTTTTCATACCACTGGCTATCGAAGGCTCGATCCTGCGCCAGCATGTTGTCGATCTCGAAGGCCAATACGTGGGCCATCAGGTTGAGGATATCCTCGCGCTCATACCCGACCAGTGTCAGCTTGTTGAACGTAGCCTTCGCCGCAGCCGGCTCGCCGCTTTCGATCTGGTTTTCGATGGCCTGCGTCAGCGTGGCTTCGGCAAACGCTTCATCGTCATTGTCGATATCGCTGGGCTCGCTCATGGGGTTACTCCTGTGGTGGGCGCTACAGTTTGCCACGTCCGTGGTGGCAATGCCTGGTCATCGACCGGGTGCATGACGCTGGTCAGCCGACGGCGAACGGGCTATAACAGCCCTGCCATCCCCATACGGCCCGGAGGCTGTCGAACCATGCTCAAGCTCCACGGATTCCCTGTCAGCAACTACTACAACATGGTCAAGTTGGCCTTGTTGGAAAAGGGCGTGCCTTTCGAAGAAGTCCTGTTCTTCAGCGGTCAGACGCCTCAGGTGCTGGAAGTCAGCCCACGTGGCAAGGTGCCGGTACTGCAGACCGAGCACGGCTTTCTCAGCGAAACCACGGTGATCCTCGACTACATCGAGCAGACCCAAGGCGGCAAGGCGCTGCTTCCCGCTGACCCGTACGCGCAGGCGAAAGTGCGTGAACTGGTCAAGGAGATCGAGCTGTACATCGAGCTTCCTGCTCGCACCTGCTATGCCGAAGCATTCTTCGGTATGCCCGTGGAACCATTGGTCAAGGAAAAGGCACGCACCGAGCTTCTGGCAGGTTTCGCCACGCTCAAGCGCAACGGGCGTTTCGCGCCTTACGTGGCAGGCGAGCAATTGACCCTGGCCGACCTGATGTTCTGCTTCTCGGTCGACCTGGCATGCGCCGTAGGCAAGAAAGTGCTCAACATCGACTTCCTTGAAGATTTCCCTCAGGCCAAGGCACTGCTCGAGCAGATGGGGCAGAACCCCCACATGGCAAAAATCGTGGCAGACAAGGAAGCGGCAATGCCGTCATTCCTTGAAATGATGCGCAACAAGCGCTGAAACAGCGGGCGAGTCCGGCCAGATGGGGGCTTGTTTCAAAGCCCCCTTCAACCTCAGTATTTTGCCCATGCGACGAGGGAGGGTTAGCTCTCAACCCGTCACTCAGCGCCGTTAGCGCGCAGCCAGCAACGCCTTGCCGCGAGCCACCGCTGCGCGTACCTGTGCCGGTGCCGTACCACCGATGTGATCACGGGCATTTACCGAGCCTTCCAGCGTAAGAACGGCGAATACGTCCTGTTCGATCTGGTCACTGAACTGACGCAGCTCTTCCAGGCTCATCTCTGCCAGGTCCTTGCCGCTATCGACCCCGTACTTCACCGCGTGGCCCACGATTTCGTGGCAGTCACGGAACGGCAGGCCACGGCGCACCAGGTAGTCGGCCAGGTCCGTTGCGGTCGAGAACCCGCGCAAGGCGGCCTCGCGCATGATGGCATGCTTGGGTTTGATGGCCGGGATCATGTCGGCGAAGGCACGCAGCGAATCGCGCAGCGTATCTGCGGCATCGAACAGCGGTTCCTTGTCTTCCTGGTTGTCCTTGTTGTAGGCCAGCGGCTGGCCTTTCATCAGGGTCAGCAGTCCGGTCAGCGCACCGAAGACGCGCCCGCTCTTGCCACGCACCAGCTCGGGCACGTCCGGGTTCTTTTTCTGCGGCATGATCGAGCTGCCGGTGCAGAATCGATCGGGCAGGTCGATGAACTGGAACTGGGCACTGGTCCACAGCACCAGTTCTTCGGAGAAGCGCGAAAGGTGCATCATCGCCACACTGGCGGCGGCGCAGAATTCAATGGCGAAGTCACGGTCCGACACGCCGTCCAGGGAGTTGCCTGCCACGGCTTCGAAGCCCAGCAGCTTGCAGGTCAGCTCACGGTCGATCGGGTAGGTGGTGCCGGCCAGCGCAGCGCTGCCCAATGGCATGCGGTTGGTGCGCTTGCGGCAGTCGACCAGGCGTTCATGATCGCGGCTGAGCATTTCGAACCAGGCCAGCAGGTGGTGGCCGAAGGTGACGGGCTGGGCCGTCTGCAGGTGTGTGAAGCCAGGCATGATGGTTTCGGCTTCGCGTTCGGCCTGTTCCAGCAGCCCTTTTTGCAGGCGGGTGATTTCGGCCAGAATCAGGTCGATTTCGTCGCGCAGCCACAGGCGAATGTCGGTTGCGACCTGGTCGTTGCGGCTACGGCCGGTGTGCAATTTCTTGCCGGTGATACCAATGCGGTCGGTCAGACGCGCTTCGATGTTCATGTGCACGTCTTCCAGGTCGACGCGCCAGTCGAAGGCACCAGCCTCGATTTCGCCCTGGATGGTCTTGAGCCCATCGATGATGGTGTCACGCTCGGCATCGCTGAGCACACCGACTTGCGCCAGCATGGTGGCATGAGCGATGGAGCCCATGATGTCGTGGCGGTACAGGCGCTTGTCGAAATCGACCGAGGCCGTGAAACGGGCGACGAAGGCGTCTACGGGTTCACTGAAGCGGCCGCCCCAGGACTGATTGGTCTTGTCAGTGCTCATGGTTTCACTCATTGCAGGCGTGAACGAAAAATTGCCGCGATGATAACAGGGTTGGGCCCAGTGCCGCAGGGCGCCTGCAGAGTGTGAGGGTGGAAAAGGCGTAGCGCGATGTAGGCCACGGAGATTTCACCGATTGAACGGCAGTGTTCCATGGACCGTCTACAGTTTGACAGAGGCGGGCAGCTAATCTGCCAGCCACAGTGAATCTTTGGCTATCGCACCGGTCTAGAGCGTGACACGCAGCGTCGCTTCACACAGCTGTCTACGCTTTTAACCGTGCGAGACTCACTCAGGAATCCAGCGCAATTATGAATGTCCTGATCGTTGATGACGAACCCCAAGGCCGCGAGCGCCTAAGCCGAATGTTCGGTGAACTCGAGGGTTATACCGTGCTGGAGCCAAGTGCCACCAATGGTGAAGAGGCCCTTGCGCTGATCGAAAGCTTGAAACCCGACATTGTCCTGTTGGATATCGGCATGCCTGGCCTCGATGGTCTGCAGGTCGCCGCCCGACTGTGCGAGCGTGAGGCGCCACCTGCGCTCGTGTTCTGTACCGGTGATGACGAGTACGGGGAAGACGCCTTCAAGGAAACTCCCCTTAGCTACGTGACCAAGCCTGTGCACGGGCAGGCGCTTCGTGAGGCTCTGCGCAAGGCCGACCGGCCAAACCGCAGCCAGCTGGCCGCGCTCACTCGTCCAGGCCACGAGGGCGGTGGTCCCCGCAGCCACATCAGTGCCAGAACCCGCAAGGGCATCGAGCTGATCCCTATCGCTCAGATCATCTACTTCATCGCCGATCACAAGTACGTGACCCTGCGCCATGAAACGGGCGAAGTGCTGCTCGACGAGCCGCTCAAGGCACTCGAGGATGAATTTGGCGACCGTTTTGTGCGTATCCACCGCAATGCGCTGGTTGCGCGGGAGCGGATCGAACGCCTGCAACGTACACCTCTGGGGCATTTCCAACTGTACCTTCGAGGGCTCGACGGCGATGCCCTGACCGTGAGCCGGCGTCATGTAGCTGGCGTGCGCAAGATGATGCAGACCCTTTGAGCGCTTGACGCCGTGGACGTGCCAGTGCTCATGGCAGTCGCACAGGGGCGCACCGCCGGGCCTGTCATCGGCAGCTTCGGCCCAGGCTGTTGATCCGTATCTGCTAGTGCCGCCGGTGATGCTGCTATCATCGGCGGCATTTCTCTGGTTCGGGGCGTTACATGTCCACTCGCGAAATCCGTATTGCCACTCGTAAAAGTGCCCTGGCCCTGTGGCAGGCCGAATACGTCAAGGCGCGCCTGGAACAGGCCCACCCTGGCCTGAAAGTTTCCCTGGTGCCTATGGTCAGCCGGGGCGACAAGCTGCTCGATGCACCTTTGGCCAAGATCGGCGGCAAAGGGCTGTTCGTCAAGGAACTGGAAACCGCTCTGCTCGAGCACGAAGCCGACATCGCCGTGCACTCGATGAAAGACGTCCCCATGGACTTTCCCGAGGGCCTTGGCCTGTATTGCATCTGCGAGCGTGAAGACCCGCGCGATGCGTTCGTTTCCAACCGGTTCGACAGCCTTCAGTCATTGCCTGCCGGCAGCATCGTCGGAACTTCCAGCCTGCGTCGACAGACCCAACTGCTGGCCCGCCGTCCCGACCTGCAGATTCGCTTTCTGCGCGGCAACGTCAATACACGCCTGGCCAAGCTCGACGCGGGTGACTACGACGCCATCATCCTGGCGGCAGCCGGGCTCATCCGGTTGGGCTTCGAAGCGCGAATCACCGATAGCATCAGCGTCGACGACAGCCTTCCTGCCGGGGGGCAAGGCGCCGTTGGCATCGAATGTCGCAGCGCCGACGTAGAGATCCACGCGCTCCTCGCGCCTTTGCATCATCTCGATACGGCCGATCGTGTGGTAGCCGAACGCGCCTTGAACAAACGCCTGAACGGCGGTTGTCAGGTGCCGATCGCCTGTTATGCAGTGCTTGAACAAGACCAGCTGTGGCTTCGGGGCCTGGTAGGGCATCCAGATGGCGGTACGCTGTTGGTCGCCCAGGCTCGGGCGCCTCGCCTGCAAGCTGAAGCACTCGGTGTGCAGGTGGCCGAAGATCTGCTCAATCAGGGTGCTGAGGCCATTCTCAAGGAAGTCTACGGCGAGGCAGGGCATTCGTGAGCCCTTGGCGCCTGCTGTTGACCCGACCCGCTGAGGAGTGTGCAGCGCTTGCCCACACACTGGGCCAAGCTGGCATAGCCAGCAGCTGCATGCCTTTGCTTGCGATCGAACCTGTCATGCTGCAGCCGCCGCAATTGGCGTTGCTCAAGGGACTGTCTACTTACCAAGGGTTCATCGTGGTCAGTAAACCGGCTGCCAGGTTATTGCTGGCGGCAGCGGCGCAGCGGCAACTGCCCGTACCGATGCAGGGTTGGTTCACGGTAGGCGCGGCTACGGCTGCGGTGCTGCAGGATGCACAGCTTGATGTCAGCTTCCCCGCATGCGGGGACGACAGTGAAGCCTTGCTCGAATTGCCTGCGCTCCAACAGGTTCTGGCGAACGCAGGGCCGCGCATCTTGATCGTGCGGGGTGTCGGAGGTCGCGAACTGTTGGCAGAGCGTCTTGCTCAGCGAGGTGCTACCGTCGATTATCTGGAACTGTATCGCCGCGACCTGCCGTCGTACCCTGCGGGCTACCTGTTGCATCGCATCGAAGCGGAACGCCTTAATGGCCTGGTGGTCAGCAGTGGACAGGGTTTCGAACACTTGCAGCAACAGGCTGGTAGCCAATGGCCGCAGCTGGCACGCTTGCCGGTGTTCGTACCAAGCCCGCGGGTCGCTGAACAGGCCCGGGCCGCAGGTGCCCAACACGTTGTGGATTGCCGTGGCGCCAGCGCTGCGGCCTTGCTGGCAGCCGTGCAGCGCAGCGCTGCACCTGCCGACCCAGGCGCCAAGCTCTAGGCGGCGCGCCCCCATGCAAAGGATGGATACGTGAGCGAGACTGTCTTGTCCAACAAGGATCAAACGTCGGCCCAGGCGCCGACGGAGCCTGTCACCCCAGTGCCCGCCAAGCGCTCCGGCAATGGCTTAGCCGCGCTGGCCCTGTTGTTGGGCGCTGCCGGCATCGCTGTAGGCGGCTGGGGCGCCTGGCAAGTGCACCAACTGCAAGGCAGCGAGTTCGACCAGGGCCAGCACCTGGAGGCGCTGAACCAGCGAGCCGAGGCGCTTCAGCAGCGTGAGCAGAAAATCAGCGCACAGTTGGCCGGTCTGCCGGCAGCCAGTGAGCTTGAAGACCGTCGTCGTCTGGTCGCGCAGCTCCAAGGCGATCAGCAACGTCTGAGTCAGCGGCTTGAGACCGTACTGGGTGAAAGCCGCAAGGAATGGCGCCTGGCCGAAGCCGAGCACTTGTTGCGCCTGGCGACCTTGAGGCTGTCGGCTTTGCAGGACATCACCAGTGCCAAGGCGCTGGTCGAAGGGGCCGACGAGATTTTGCGCGAGCAAAGCGACCCTGGCGCCTTCGCCGCGCGCGAGCAACTGGCCCGCAGCCTCGCCACGCTCAACAATACCCAGCAGCCTGACCGCACCGGTCTGTTCCTGAAGTTGGCGGCCCAGCGTGAGCTCGTCCAGCAACTGAGCGCCCAGTCCCCGGAATTCGACAATGACGCCAATGCCATGGGTGCGCTGACCAGTGACGGCGACGGCGCCAGTCGCCTGTCCAAATGGTGGTCGGAAATATCCAAGTATTTCCAGATTGAATTCAATGCAGACGAGAATGTGAAGCCACTGCTCGCGGGGCAGCAGCTCAATCAGCTGCGCCTGGCGTTGAGTCTTACGCTGGAACAGGCGCAATGGGCAGCGCTCAACGGCGATGCAAAGGTCTATGCCCAGGCATTGGATGATGCACGCAGCGTGCTGCTGGCCAACTTCAACGCCGACAATCCGCAGAGCAAAGCCATGCTCGACAGCCTGAACGCACTGGCCGAGCAACCCGTTTCGGTGGTTACCCCTGACCTCAGTGAAAGCCTTGCCTCCGTTCAGGCCTATATCCAGCGCCGGCATCTGCCTGGCGAGGACAAGGGAGACAAGCCATGAAGCGTGTCTACCTGTTGGCGGTACTGGCCATTGTGGTGGCGGCGGCCCTCGGCGTGGCCGTGGCCAAGCACAGCGGCTACGTGATGATTTCCTATGGCAGCTTCCGTTATCAGTCGGGGCTTTGGGCCGCGCTGTTGGGCTTGCTGGCCGTCATCCTGGCGCTGTTGGTGCTGCGTTTTCTGGTCGGCCTGCTCCTGGCGTCCGGCGGGGCGATCAACCCTTGGTCCCGGCGCAACCGCAGCCGGCGCAACCGCGTTGCCATCGAACAGGGCCAACTGGATCTGGCAGAAGGGCGCTGGGCCAGCGCCCAGCGTCATCTGCACAGGGCTGCAGAAGCCGAACGCCAACCGCTGATGTATTACCTTGGCGCCGCCAAGGCCGCCAACGAGCAGGGCCGTGTCGAGGAAAGCGACGGTCTGCTGGAGCGTGCGCTGGAGCGGCAACCTCAGGCAGAGCTTGCCGTGGCCTTGACCCATGCCCAACTGCAAATGGACCGTGGCGACAACGACGGGGCGCTGGAGACGTTGCTGGCCATGCAGGAGCGCCATCCACAGAACACTCAGGTACTGCGTTTGTTGCAACGCTTGCAGCTTGAGCGCGGCGACTGGTCTGCGCTCATTCGCCTGATGCCGGACCTGCGCAAGAACAAGGTATTGCCCGCCACCGAGCTCGCCACGCTCGAACGTCGTGCCTGGGGGCAAAACCTGAGCCTGGCACAGACCCGGGGTGAAGATGCGCAAACGGCCCGCCAAGCCCTGGAGCGTGCCTGGCAGCAATTGACCTCCGCCCAGCGTCAGGAGCCGCAACTGGTCCTGGCCTATGCCGAGCAACTGCGCCAGCTCGGCGCTCAGGGCGAGGCCGAGCAGGTATTGCGCACGGCGCTCAAGCGCAACTACGAAAGCCACCTTGCTCGGCTGTACGGTCTGGTGCGCGGTGAAGACCCTGCCCAGCAGCTGCAGACCGCCGAAGCTTGGCTCAAGGACCATCCTCAGGATGCCAGCCTGCTGCTGACGCTGGGTCGGCTCAGCTTGCAGAATCGGCTGTGGGGCAAGGCCCGTGACTATCTGGAAAGCAGCTTGCGCATGGAGCGCAACCCCGAGGCCTGCGCTGAGCTGGCACGTCTGCTCGCAGGCCTTGGCGAAACGGAGCGCAGCAACCAACTCTTCCAGGAAGGGCTTGGTTTGCTCGATGAGCGACTGCTGGCGCTGCCGTTGCCGGAGACGGTTCGCGCTTGACCTGACCTTGGCCCGCGCAAAGCCGCGGGCTTCAAGGGGAGGTAATCTTTCGGCTCGGGCCAGAGAAATCCTGACGTATTTTCTTAAGGCGCGTCTTACACAGCAGTTGGATATTTCTTAGGTAACGCTGGGAATTGTCTCGACTGTTGTGCCTTGAAACAAAGGATGTGATTCCTCTACCGTTTCAAGCCACGACTACCGATACCGGGACCCTCACTGCCCATGCTGCCGGCCCGCCTGCGTACTTTCTTCTTCCCAACCTGCCTGGTGGCATTCACTGCCCTGGTCACTGCATTCAAGCTGCAAGATGCGCTCGGGCTTTTGCCGTGCCTACTGTGTGTGACACAACGGGCGCTGCTGGCAGGGTATGTACTGGTGTGTCTAAGCGCAGTGCTGCATGGGCCGGCACTCGAAGGCCAACGCCGCTATGCCCAGCTAGCGCTTGGCTTTGCACTGGGTGGCGCTGCAGTAGCCGCAAGGCATGTCTGGCTGCAGGGGGTTGCGGCCGATGACCTGGTCTGCCCCGTCGCCATCGACCACAACGCTGGGCAGTACTGGAACGAGCTTGCCCGGCAACTATTTTCCGGTGCCCCTGATTGCAATGCGCTGACCTGGAGCTTCATGGACTTGACGTTACCCGAATGGAGCCTGATGGCCTTTGTGCTCCTGGCTGCGTTTGCGCTCGGCCATCTACTTGCAGGTCGCCTGCATGCCCTGCTCACCCATGACCTCAAACAACGCTGAGCCGCAGCACGACCAATGGCGGTAAGACGGCGTATTAAACACTTGTACGAAGTTATTACCCTGCGTACCTTGAAGGGCAGCTTGCGTGGGAATAATCTCCGAGCACGCCTACCGAAAATCCAAGGTTTGATGCTGTTCTGCTAATTCAATCTCGTGCCTTAGCAGCGCTACGCGAGGAGCAGCGGCATCTACCCACAGGGGAAGAGATCGCCATGCTCGATAGTTGTCAGAATGCACAGGAACGCTGGGGCGGGGTCAACGCGCTGATCGACCGTTGGCTGAGCGAGCGCGAGCAACTGGTTCATGCCTATCGTTCGTTGCGTGATGCCAAACCGGCCTTTGCAGACAAAGACACCAACGGCGACTTCTGTGCGCTGCTGGTGGACTATGTCTCGGCGTGGCATTTCGAAATCTGTGAACAACTGGTCAGCGAGGCCAAGGCATTTGGAGACACCCGAGCCCTTGATCTTGCAGGCGAGATCAGCCCACGCATTGATGACATTACCCAGATTGCACTGGCGTTCAACGATCACTGCGTCAAGGCTGAATGCAGGGACACCGAACGCTTCGCCGAGAAGCTTGGCAAGCTTGGCAGCTTGTTGCATGAGCGCTTCGAGCTTGAAGATTGCCTGATCGAAGTGCTGCACAACGCGCACAAGGAAGAAGGCCTGGCGCCCGTCTGAGGGTCATTCAGTCCTTGGTTTGCAGCAATTGGATTTCAAAAACCAGCGGCGTGTAGGGTGCAATCAGATCACCCGCGCCGTCGGCGCCGTAGGCCAGTGCAGACGGAATCACCAGTCGCCATTTTGCACCCGCATGCATTTGCGGCAGCGCCATCTGCCAGCCCTCGATAACCGAGTCGAGGCTGAACCACTGCGGCTCACGGCTTTGGTCGAACACTTCTCCGCTGGGCAACCGTCCCACGTAATTGACCAGCACCTTGGCGCCCGCCTTGGGCTGCGGTCCATTGCCTGCTTGTAGCTCGCTGTACAGCACACCTTGCATCAACTCATGAACGCCAGCACGGGCCCGCTCATTGGCCATGAAACGTATCTCTGCGGCTTCAGGCGCCTGGGGCGCAGCGTCTTGCTGCGGTTGGTGCTGTTCGAGCAGCGCCTGCATGCGGGCCTGGCTCAACTTCAAGGGCTGTTCCTGGTAAGACTGGCGCAAGCCTTCGACGAGCGCATCGAGCTGTAGCCCTGGCATTTCCTGTCGCAGCCGTTCACCCAGACTGGCACCCAGGCTGTAGGCAAGGTCCTGATCATCGGTGTCGGCCACGGCCAACATCGGCAGTAGGCAAAAACCTAGAACAATGGATCGAAGCATGACCAATTCCTACGGCGGTGGGGGGCGAAGTATGCCAGTGTTCACGACGGTACGGGCTCGCGGCGTGCCGGACCACACGGTGCATTGAGCAGCAGCAGGTCAGCGCTGGCGAAGCGTAGTTAATTGCCGTGCTTGCGGTGCGAGATGTGCTCAGACGTTGATATGCAACAGTGTATGGATATTGCGGTCAAGATGCCCTAGCGGCCTGCGCAGCGGAAGCATAGTATGAGTCGCACTCTCATCAGTCAGGAGGTAAGTCATGTCGGCCAAGAAAAAGCCAGTCAGCACGCCGTTACACCTGCTTCAGCAACTTTCGGGTAGCTTGCTTGAACATTTGGAAGAGGCCTGCTCGCAAGCGCTGGCTGATGCAGAGAAGCTGTTGGCCAAGTTGGAAAAGCAGCGCGGCAAGGCCCAGGAAAAACTGCATAACGGTCGCTTGAAGTTGCAAGACGCAGCAACGGCGGGCAAAGCCAAGTCGCAGAACAAGGCCAAAAAGGCCGTTGCCGAGCTCGAAGAGCTGCTCGACTCGCTCAAGGACCGCCAGACCCAGACCCGCGGCTACATCCAGCAATTAAAGCGCGATGCTCAGGACAGCCTGAAACTGGCCCAAGGCGTTGGCAAGGTGCGTGAAGCCGCCACCAAGGCCCTCGACCAACGTGCAGCCCAGGCTGCCGCCCCAGCTGCTACCAAGCCTGCTACCAAGACCACAGCCGCCAAATCGCCTACCCCAGCCACTGGCAAGGCCAAACCGGCTGCGCGCACCGCAGCTACCAAGCCTGCAGCCAAGGCCGCTGACGCAAAATCCGTGGCAGCCAAACCTGCTGCCAGATCGGCCTCGAACCCTACCGCAACCAAGGCGGCCACTAAGCCGGCCGCAGCCAAGTCCCCTGCGAAAGCGACAGCGGCCAAGGCTTCAGCGGCTGAATCTTCTGCATCCAGCACCCAGGCTGCCAAGGCGACGTCAGCCAAACCTGCAGCCAAGGCAGCGAGTGCAAAAGCCGCAAGCAAACCCGCACCTGCCAAACCTTCTACCCGTGGCACCGCCACCCGAACGGCCACTCGCACTGCCAGCAGCCGATCCACAAGTGCCAAGCCGGCGACGGCTGCCGACGACAAAGCCCCAGCGTCCGGCAACTCGGTGAACCCTGCCACACCTGTATCCGACGTAGGAGCTGCTCAGTCGTCGTCCACCGACGCCTGATGCGCCAGCGCCGCCGCGCGCAACTGCTCAAGTGCGCGGTGATCTCGCAGCTGGCTCGGTGCAAGCCAAGCCAGCCAGTCGCCAGTATGTCCCGGTCTGCCGGCGGGCCACTGTGCTGCACAGGCTTGCAAGCGTTCCAACAGCGCTTTTTCAGCTGAAAGCTCCAGTCTTTTGAGTTGCTCTCGCAGCTCAGCCAACGGTGGGTCGCCTTTCGCTGATTCTCGCCATTGTTCGCGCAGGCTTCGCAAGGGTGAGACCACATCCCGTTGCCAGGGCCCTGCACAGCCCTGCAAGGCCTCGACGCGCTGTTGCTGCACCTCGATTGACCTGGCCTGCAGCCAGGTGGCGCACAATAGCAGGCACACGTCGCCCCCTTGCCGTTGCAGGTCGAGGCAAGCCGCTTCCACACCGGGCCTGGCGTACAGGCTCAAGGCGTGATCCCACAAGTCGCATTGCATGGTTCCACTCGCGCTATGGGCCGAGGAAGCTGGTAGACTCCGCGACCATCATGATCAGACTATCCAACCTCACTTTACAGCGTGGTCCGCAGCGCTTGCTAGATGGCGCCGAGATGACCCTGCACACCGGTCACAAGGCCGGCCTCATCGGTGCCAACGGTGCCGGCAAATCCAGCTTGTTCGCTTTGCTGCGCGGTGAGTTGTCGCCCGATGGCGGTGATTGCCACCTGCCGGCAGACTGGCGGATCGCGCACATGCGCCAGGAGGTCGATACCCTCGACTGGGTGGCCGTGGACTATGTGCTCGACGGCGATGTGCGATTGCGCAGGGTGCAGGCTGCGTTGGCAGAGGCCGAGCAGGCCCATGACGGTACGGCACTGGCCCGGCTGCACAGTGAGTTGGACAGTGCGGACGGTTATACCGCCGATGCGCGAGCGCGCAAGCTGCTGGCGGGGCTAGGCTTTACCAACGAGCAGATGGACCGCCGCGTCGGCGACTTCTCCGGTGGATGGCGGATGCGCCTGAACCTGGCCCAGGCATTGATGTGCCCCTCCGATCTGTTATTGCTCGACGAACCGACCAACCACTTGGACCTGGACGCCATCCTCTGGCTGGAAGACTGGCTCAAGGGCTACCCGGGCACGCTGTTGCTGATCTCCCACGACAGGGATTTTCTCGATGCCGTGGTCGATCACGTGCTGCATGTCGAACAGCGCAAGCTGAACCTGTACAAGGGCGGCTACAGTGCATTCGAACGCACCCGTGCCGAACGCCTGGCCCAACAGCAGCAAGCATACGAGAAGCAGCAGGCGCAGCGTGCGCACATGGAAAAATACATTGCGCGCTTCAAGGCCCAGGCCACCAAGGCGCGTCAGGCACAGAGCCGCATAAAGGCCCTGGAGCGCATGGAGGAGCTGTCGGCCGCTCACGTGGATTCGCCGTTCGATTTCGTGTTCCGCGAGTCGCAGAAAATCTCCAGCCCCCTGTTGAGCCTGTCCGAAGGGCGGTTGGGTTACGGCGACAAGGCCATTCTCGAGAAGGTCAAGCTGCAGCTGGTGCCGGGTGCACGCATCGGCCTGCTAGGCCCCAACGGCGCCGGCAAGTCCACCTTGATCAAGAACCTTGCCGGTGAGCTTGAGCCATTGTCCGGGCGCCTGGTGCGGGGTGAAAACCTCGCCGTCGGCTATTTTGCCCAGCATCAGCTCGACTCGTTGGACGACAAGGCCAGCCCCTTGCTGCACCTGCAGCGCATTGCCCCAACCGAGCGCGAGCAGACGCTGCGCGACTTCCTCGGTGGTTTCGATTTTCATGGCGATCGCGTAGACGAGCCGGTCGTGAACTTCTCGGGTGGCGAAAAGGCACGGCTTGCGCTGTCGCTTATCGCCTGGGAGCGGCCAAACCTGCTGCTGCTCGACGAACCCACCAACCACCTGGACCTGGAAATGCGCCTGGCCCTGACCATGGCATTGCAGGAGTTTGCAGGTGCAGTGGTGGTGGTGTCCCACGACCGGCATCTGCTCAAAAGCACAACCGATGACTTCTTGCTGGTCGCCGACGGTAAGGTCGAGCCCTTCGACGGGGACCTCGATGACTATAGCCGCTGGCTCGTGGAATATCGCCAGCGCAACGCGCCGGTCAGTAGCGCGGTAACCAACCCCGACAAGACCGACAAGAAGGCCACGCGCCAGGCTGCGGCAGCATTGCGCCAACAACTGGCGCCGCACAAGAAAACTGCTGACAAGCTTGAAGCTGAACTCAACCAGGTGCATGCGCAGTTGGCCGAGATCGAGACTGCGTTGGGTGATGGTGGTCTTTACGAAGCCGCCCGCAAGGACGAGCTGCGTGAATTGCTGGCCCGGCAAACCGCGCTCAAGCAGCGTGAAGGCGACCTCGAAGACGCTTGGATGCAGGCACTGGAAACGCTCGAAACCATGCAGGCCGAACTCGAAGCGCTCAGCTGACGCGCTTTTTGCGAGCGCTGCTACCGACCCTTCGCAAGCAGCGCTGCAAAATCGCTCAAATTGCGCTGGTCATTTTTTCATCGGCACCTTAGCTTAATGTTTTGAAACATGTGCATGAGCGAGGTGTGGGATGTCGATGGAAGTGTGGTTGGGCTTTTTTGCCGCCTGCTGGGTTATCAGCCTGTCTCCGGGTGCGGGCGCTATCGCCTCGATGTCTAGCGGGCTGCAATATGGGTTCTGGCGCGGCTACTGGAATGCGCTGGGCTTGCAGATCGGCCTGGTGATGCAGATCGCCATCATTGCGGCAGGCGTCGGGGCCATCCTGGCTGCCTCGGCCACCGCATTCCATGTGATCAAATGGTTCGGCGTCGCCTACCTGGTGTACCTGGCCTATAAGCAATGGCGCGCCCTGCCCATGGACATGAGCGATGAATCCGGTATACGACCCATCGGCAAACCGCTGAGCCTGGTGTTCCGGGGTTTTCTTGTGAACGTCAGCAACCCCAAGGCCCTGGTGTTCATGCTGGCGGTGCTGCCGCAGTTCATCAATCCTCATGCGCCTTTGTTACCACAGTACATCGCCATCGCCGCGACCATGGTTGCCGTCGATCTGCTGGTGATGGCGGGTTATACGGGGCTTGCAGCGCGCGTGCTGAGGGTGCTGCGCACACCCAAGCAGCAAAAGCGCCTCAACCGTACCTTTGCCGGGCTGTTCATCGGTGCGGCCACGTTCCTGGCCACCTTGCGCCGCGCGCCGCTGTAAATCCAGGGCAGAGGTGGCTGCGCCTTCTGGCTCAGAGCTTTCTACTCAAGGCATTACGGTGATTTATCGAGTCTTCTGCTGTGGCGCGCTGTCTATTCCCCAGGCAGGATGATTGCGGTCGTCCTGCCTGGGGCGCTGATGCCCACCCTTGAGCGCAAGCTCTCAAACAGGACTGGCGCTTACACCAAAGCGCATGCCGGCACTGCGGAGGAATCATGGACAAACCGACTCACCACTTTTCCGAATTGTTCAAGCAGCTTGGACTGGACGACGACCCGGTCGAGATCGAGCGCTTCATCACCACCCATTCGCCACTCGATGATGATGTGAAATTGGTCGATGCACCGTTCTGGAGTGAGGGCCAGCGTGCCTTTCTCAAGGAAAGCTACGCCGCCGATGCCGACTGGGTTCCCATGGCCGACCAGTTGAACGAAGCGCTGCATCCGGCCAAGAAATAAGTTACCTGCAGCGTGAAGCGTGAGGGGCCGTGAGCCGTTCCGGTCAACGCGTCGATACTACCATTCAAGGTATAGACAGTTCCGGAACCGGCTGACGGCCAGTCTTACCTGTGGCGCATGCAGGTGGCCGAGCCCTGAAATGCCTTACTCGCCGCGGATGTACTGCTCGAGCTGCAAGATCAACCCTGCCTGCTCCGCAATGGTCTCCTTGACCAGGTCGCCAATCGACAACAGCCCCAACAGCTCACCGTTGCTCACCACCGGTAGATGGCGCAAATGTCGATTGGTCATCAGGTTCATGCAGTATTCAAGGTTGTGCTTCGGCTCCACGGTGACCACCGGTGCGCTCATGATGTCGCGCACCGGCGTGGCGGCCGACGAGCGTCCCTTGAGCACCAGCTTGCGCGCATAATCGCGCTCACTGACGATACCTACCACCTCGTTGCCTTCAACGACAGGCAACGCGCCGATGTTCATCTCGGCCAACAGTCTGAGGGCGTCGAGCACTGAGTCGTCCGGACCGATGGTGTACACGGTTTGGTGTTCGGACTTGCTCTTGAGGATTTGTTCGACGTTTTTCATGGTGGCCTCTGCGGGTGGAGGAAAACACTGGCGACGGTCTTGCAAGCATCGACCACCCGGCGCCATCCGGCAATGCAGGAAACGGCATCGAGGTGATTGAAAAACGTCATGAGCATGCAGGAGCGTTTGCCTCAACCCCCTCGGGTGATCAGTCGTCGGTGACAATCCTCCGGGCTCAACTGCTGGCCTGTACGGGATCGAACGGTGATCGTCTCGAGGGGCTGGTCTGTCATGTTGTCCAGCATGATCGAGTGGCATTCACCTGAACCGTACAAAAAACGCTCTCCCCACTGGCGCATGCTGATGACGATGGGGAAGGCGGCCCGGCCCATTTCGGTCAGCACATACTCCTTGTAAGCACTCCCATCGGAAGCAGGCCGGACCTCGAACACGCCCAATTCGACCATTGCCTTGAGCTTTACGGTGAGGATGTTCTTGGCGACACCAAGGCGCTTCTGAAAATCACTGAACCGCCGTACGTCGTCGAACGCTTCGCGGATGATCATCAATACCCATCGGTCCCCAATCGCTTCTAGGGTGCGCGCCACTGGGCATTCACTGCGCGCTAACTGTTCCTGTTTGGCCATGTTTGTCCATGAGCAGATGATGAAAAGCGCTAACCATATGAGAAAACGTTCATGGTCAGTAGTTGCATTTAAAAACCTGATTTGTTAAAAATCGCTACAAGTGGTTTCCTTTTGAAACCTATTCCAAGGATGGAAGTGCATGCCGTACAGGCCAGATAGCCCGGTCAAGCGGGCGGCGACAGCCGAAGCGTCTGCCAACCGTGACGACACGGCGCGCTGCGACACACCGCGTAGTACCACACTCAGCCCTTCCCAAACCTTCCTCTTTGCCATTACCTGCGCTATGGCCGTAGCGAATGTGTACTTCGCCCAGCCGCTGCTCGAGTCCATGGCCAGCAGTTTGGCGGTTCCTGCCAGCACCATCGGGATCGTCGTCACGGCCACCCAGGCAGGTTATGCGGTCGGTTTGCTGTTCATTGTGCCGCTGGGCGACTTGGTCAACCGGAAGAAGCTCATTCTCTGCCAAATGCTCCTCAGCGCCTTGGCCCTCTGCGCCGTAGGGCTGGCGCAGGCCTGGGTCGTGCTGCTCGGTGCCATGGTCCTGGTGGGGTTGATGGCCGTACTGGTGCAGGTGGTGGTGGCCTACGCTGCGGCACTGGCAAGCCCCGAGCAACGTGGCCAGACCGTGGGGACTGTGACCAGCGGCGTGGTCCTGGGGATTCTGCTTGCACGTTTCGTGTCTGGCGCGATGGCCGATCTGGCCGGGTGGCGCAGCGTGTATTTCGTGTCGGCCGCGCTGATGGCGGGGATGGCCTTCGTGTTGTGGCGCACGCTGCCCGCCTCTCCCCGCGCTGCGGTCAGCGGCGGCTACTTTGCCCTGCTGCGTTCGGTGCTGCAGCTGTTTCTGCGCGAACGTACCCTGCGCGTGCGCGGAGTCTTTGCGTTGCTCATCTTCGCAGCCTTCAGCGTGCTCTGGACATCCATGGTCCTGCCGCTCAGTGAACCAGATCTTGCGCTTTCGCATACCCAAATCGGGCTCTTTGGCCTTGCCGGGGTAGCAGGGGCTCTCGCAGCGGCGAGGGCCGGGCGACTGGCAGACCGTGGCCTGGCCAATCGCACCACAGGCCTTGCGCTGGTCTTGCTGACCCTTTCCTGGCTTCCGACGGCGTTCGTCCATAGCTCGCTGCTGGCAATGGTCCTGGGCGTGGTGATGCTCGACTTCGCCGTGCAGGCCGTGCACGTCACCAACCAAAGCCTGATCTTCGCTGCACGACCGGATGCGCAAAGCAGGCTCGTTGGCGCCTACATGTGCTTCTACTCGCTGGGCAGCGGGCTCGGCGCCATCGCGGCGACCTACACCTATGCCCAGGCGGGTTGGGTAGCCGTGTGCATGCTGGGCGCATCGATCAGTGCCGTCGCCTTGATCTACTGGCTGTGGTTGAACTTCAACGACCGATAAGTACTTGCGATTCAACAGCTGCGCTCATTGTTTCGACACAGCAACGTGATGCCGTGCGCGCGACACAGCAACTTCATCTTAGGCGAGGCACGTATGGCGCTGCACAAACTGACCGTTTCTTCCCACGGCGTCGACTTTGAACTGCCCTCCAACTCACCCCTTACGGACATCGAATGGGAGGCCGGTGGCAAGAATGTCATTCCGCTCGGCTGCCGCGTCGGGGCGTGCGGGGCGTGCCTGATCAAAGTCAAGGAAGGGCTTGACGCGTTGAATCCACGCAACGATGAGGAAACAGCATTCATAGAACTGTTGGGCTATAGCGGGGCGGACTACCGTCTGGCCTGCCAGTGCCTGATCAGAGGTGAATTGGCCATTGAAGTCATTGGCTAGGCAGTGCGTTGTTCACGTCGACTCACGATGAGTGGCGTCTTGTATCAGAACCCAAGAAGAGGCTCGAATATGCTGAACCGTGTAAAGAATGTGGGCTATGGCGATCGCACTCCGTTCCTCAATGCTGCTGCATCGGTCAACCTGCGTGGGGAAATCGACAGCATCATCGATGAACAGGTCGATCAGTGGTACAAGACGGTGCCGCAAGCCGCGCACCTGGAAGGCAAGGATGTCAACAGCACCTACTACAAGCGTCACCTGATCGAGACGGCGTGGCGTATCCGCCTGCTGCGCGTTGCCGAGGCCAAGGCCTTGGTCGAGGTGGCGAAAGTCAGCCCGGAAGCTGCGCAGATCTGGGCCCACTACGAACAGGAAGAAATGCTGCATGACGACTTGTTCATCCAGGATCTCCAGCGTGTAGGCGTCAGCCGCGAAGAGTTCCTTGCCACCGAACCCTACCTGTCCACCAAGCTGCTGGCAGGCTTCTTCTCCTACCTGCTCGACCATGAAGGCCCCCTGGGCGTCATCGCCTACTCGTACCTGGTCGAATACGTCAACGTCAAGCTCGAGCCGCGCAAGCTCGAAGCGCTCAAGGGTTCGGTCGGCGAATCCAAGATCGTGGGTCAGATCTCCCACTCCCACACCGACATCAACGATGACCATCCAGGCGAGGTATGGGCGGCATTGCGCTTCTTGATCAAAGGTGAGCAGGACATCGCTGCGCTCAAGCGCTACCTGGCCGAGCATCAGAAAGTGTTGGCCATGTACTTCAACGAGTTGTACCTGGACACGCTGGCCAGCCCGCAAGCCAAGGTAGCCTAAGCCATGGTGCAGGCAATGAAGACGACGCGACCTGGTGTGCTGATCCTGAGCCATTGCGGCTTTTCATTTCTGGAAGACTTGAAGTTAGAGCTGCATCGTCGACAGCTTCGCTGCTTCGTGCTTTCTTCATTGCCGCTTCCTGAACATGTACCGGCTCGTTTGCAGCAAATCGAGTCTTGGGCAGACCGGCTCTATGTCGGCGACGCTCACCAATTACGCAGCGATGAGGTTACCCAAGCCCTCCAGCGTCTGCATGAAGCAGGCGAACAGGTCACCTGCTGCATCAGCGTGTGGGAGGGGTACCGGCACCTGATGGCGCAGGCCAACCTGTCGCTTGGCACCTACGACATTGGCCCTGAGCAAGCGCTTGCCCTGCGCAACAAGCTCGGGGTGCGTAACCAACTGGCGGCAGCCGGGCTTTCACAGGTCCAGGCGCATGCACTGTCGGCACCGGTCCTGCAGGCATTGCAGATGGATGGCCGGCCTTACTTCATCAAGCCGATCCATGGCATCGCTTCCTATGCCGCCTTCCCAATGCGTCCGGACACCCGTTGGGCCACATTGGAAGCCTTGAGAGAGGCTTCGGCAAGCGACACCGTGTATGCCTCGGCCTTCAATGAGGGGCTTGAGTTCATGGCCGAGGATTACATCCCCGGTAAAGAATTCAGCTTCGAGACCTTACTGCTCGATGGCCAGGTCCACGTGGTGGCCATTCATGAAAAATACGAAGTCACCGAGACAGCCGAAACGGTGCTGGAAGACAGCTGCACCACACCGCCAGCCAGCCTCGATAAAGCGCAGATCGCAGCCGGCCTGGCATGGCTGAGTGAAGTGCTTGGCTGCCTGGCGCTGAAATGGGGTTGCTACCACATCGAAGCCAGGTTCACCGGCGAGCACTGGGACCTGATCGAAGTCAATCCACGGGTGGGCGGCAGCCTGATTTCCCATAGCGTTGAGGCGGTCGCTGACGGGCACAGCATGCTCTCGCTGTGGCTGGACCTGCTGTTCGCAAGCCAGGACGATGCGCCTCTGCGCGAGGCCTTCGCACAGCGTCTGGACAGGCTTGGCTGGCACGCCGAGGGCACCACCGAGCAGACGACGGCCACGTTCTTTCGCGTCTATTTCGCCAAACCCGGCACCCTGCGTAGCGTCGAGCTGGCTGAGACCCCACTGGCGCCCAGCGTGACGCACATCCTGCTCAAGGCAGGCGATGTGATTCCTGCCCATGCCCGTGAAGTGTTCCTCGGCCAGTTGCTGTGGAGATTCCCGCACACCGAACACCCCGCTGAACTCAAGCGCCTGTCTTGTAGCAGCGCAGACGCGCTCGATATCCAGTACGAGACCGAAGGCTTCTGACGTCCGCCAGGCACCGGAGACAATTGACATGTCCTTGCAAAGACCCGTTTTGCTGGTTGTGGATTACAACTTGAGCCGTATCGGCGACGTTCAACACATGCGCAACCATGCCCGTGAGCGCTGGAATGCCGAAACCTGGTTGGTGCGCAGCGCTCCCCAGGCGCACGATCTGCGCATCAGCGATCGGCTTATCGACGCAGACCCGTTGGCGCCGGACTTCATCCAGCGCGTGCTTGAGCAATTAGGCGACGAGGCCGCGCGTGTCAGTGCTGGCATCGTGTTTTCCGACAATGCCGTGGCCAGTGGCGCTGCGCTGCTTGAGCGCCTTGGTTTGCCCGTTGACGACGCCCGCCTGGCACTGGGGGCGTTTGACAAGCTGGCCTATCGGATAAGCGAGCAGCGCATCGGGCCGCTGCTTACACAGCTCGGCGTGATGGTGCCGGATTTCGAACGCATCAGGTGCCTTGAAGACGTACAGAACTTCGCCCGGCGTCAGGCTCGCGGCTTCGTCATCAAACCCACGACCGAGGGCAATAACCGGGGCGTCGTCCTGGTCGCCCCGGGTACAGACTGCGACCAGGCGTTTGCCGAAGTAGAGCCGTACCTGGCGAGCGGCGTGCTGGCCGAAGCCTTGATACCCTTTGACCGTGAATACTCCTACGACGGGCTGGGCGAGTTGTGGTTCATCACCGAGAAAGTGAGTGCCACCGGGCGCTACCCGGTAGAAGTGGCGCAGATCCTGCCGGCCCGGCTCGATCATCAGGAGCGCATGGCCATCCGTGTGGTGGGCGAGCAGGTCAACCGATTGGTCGGCCAGCGCATCGGGCCGTTCCACAACGAGATCAAGCTCAGCGAGAAAGACTGCAACACGGCCGTGGTCGAACCCAATCGGCGCCCTGCAGGCATGAAAATCTGGACGCTGGCTCAAGCTGTCCACGGGCTTGACTTGTATGCAGCCTGGATCGACTCGGTATTTTCGGCAGCCATACCCAAGGAGCTGCCAGAGCCTAGCTGTAGCGCGGCCACCCTCATGTTCGGCGTGCCTCAGGACATGACCGTCGATGTGGCCCGACTAGGCGACGTTCATGCCCTGGTGGTGGAAACCATTGCCTGCGCAGCACAGCGGCTGGGCATTGCACAGGACGCTGTCGTCTTGCTCGAATGCGCTTGGGTGACCAGTGCGCGCCGTCTCGTCCATGCCACGCCCCGGGATAATGGCGATTTCGTGGCGCAGGCCTGCGTGACGCTGCACGATGCCCAGGCCGATATCCGTGATCTGGTCAGCGCGCTGCGCGAACAGTGGCTGGAGGTCATGGCGCGCAGCCTGGCTGCCGAACCTCTGCTCAAAGCCGCTTGCTGAGCGACGCCATCCACGCTTCGAGAACAATAATATGAAGATTCTGATCCTCCACCGTGTGCCTTACCCCCGAATCGAATACCACCGTGGCATCGATCATGCGCTGCACGAAGTCACCTATTTCGGCAAGCAAGCTGCAATCGACACGCTGCCTGCCGATTTGCAGTGCAAGCGGGTGGTACGAGCGGGTACCGCCAGCGCTAGTGAGGAAGCATTGGCATGGCTGTCTGGTAGCCCCCAGCGCTTTGATCGCATTATTTCAATGTCCGAATACGAACTGCTCGATGCTGCACGCTTGAGAGAAGCATTGGGCGTTGAAGGGGCTTCATTACAGACCGTGACCCTGGCGCGCAACAAGCTGCTGATGAAGCAAGCGGTGCAGGCCAACGGCTTGCGCATACCGCAGTTCATGTCGCTGGCCTGTTACCTGGACGCGCAAGGCCAGGTGCCTTGGGCAGGCAAAACGGTCTTGAAACCCCACAGCGGCGCTTCGAGCGCGGACGTCAGCGTACATTTACCGTCTCAGGCCCACGCCGAAATCCGGCGCAAAATCCATGAACAGTCGTTGCTCATCGATGATTTTCAGGTCGAGGAGTACGTTGCAGGCCCCATCCGCCATTTCGACGGTTTGGTGCTCGACGGTCGAATCGTCACGATGCAGGCCAGTGAATACGTAGGCACCTGCCTGGACTACATGGAGCGGGGTGCGCCGCTGGGTTCCTGGCATGTGGACAGCTGCGCATCCATGCGGGAGTGGGTGGGGCAGGCGCTGAACGCGGTGCGGATCACCCACGGCGCCTTCCACCTGGAAGCCATCATGGACGCCGACGGGCCGGTCTTCCTCGAAGTGGGTAACCGGGTCGGCGGGGCTGACGTGGTGGCGACGTATGAGATGGCCACGGGGATTCATTTGCCTTCGCTGGAACTGCGCATCTATGTCGACGGCGAACTGGACCTTTCGACGCTGAGCGGCCGGCAGGCGGACCTGGGCTACGGATGGTTCGTGTTCCCTGGGCACACTCACCCGCAGCGCACGTTCCTTGGGCTCGAGGGCGCAGGTGAACTGCGCAACAGCCATTGTATCGTGCAGTGGAACGAGCTCGAACCGGGTGCACCATTGCCTGGGCACGTGACCTACTCGGCATTCGAAGCGCCGCTGGCGGGCATCGTCAAGACCGCCGAGCCCGAGCGTACCCGCGACTGGATGGTTGATCTGTTCTCGCGGGTATCACTGGCCCGGCACCTGACATCCGTTGCTTAACTTCTTCTTCAAGGCAGCCTGCCAATGAAACCACAGCATGTAGTGCTGGCCGTTCTGATCACGGCCATCTGGGGCATCAATTTCTCTGTCATCAAACTGGGGCTGGCCACTGTCGACCCACTGATCCTCGCCGGGATTCGTTTCAGCCTGTGTGCGCTGCCGGCGATTTTCTTCATCCGCAAACCCGATGTGGCCTGGCGCTACATCATTGGCTACGGCCTGGTGTTCGGCATCGGCTTATGGGGTGTGGTCAACCTCGGGATCAAAGCTGGGCTGTCTGCCGGCATTGCCTCGCTGGTGCTGCAGTTCAGTGCATTCTTCACCATCCTGCTGGGCGGGTTGGTCTTCAAAGAAGCACTGACGCGCTTTCAGGTGCTGGGCATGCTGGTGGCCTTAGCGGGGCTGCTGTGCA
Source organism: Pseudomonas sp. I3-I5 (assembly GCF_022699445.1). Classification (NCBI taxonomy): domain Bacteria; kingdom Pseudomonadati; phylum Pseudomonadota; class Gammaproteobacteria; order Pseudomonadales; family Pseudomonadaceae; genus Pseudomonas; species Pseudomonas sp. I3-I5. Next base: position 49,894 of record NZ_CP093940.1, read on the forward strand.
TCATCACGATCAGCGACGGCTCGGTGACATTGCCTGGTGTGTTGCTGGTACTCCTGGGCGCTGGCGCATGGAGCGTGGCCAACGTCATCAACAAGAAGGCAAAGACCAAGGACGTGTTCGCGTTCCTGGTGTGGTCCAGCGCTTTTGCACCGATCCCGTTGTTCGTGCTCGACTACGCGGTCAATGGCAGTGCCGGCTACACCGCGCTGGTCCATCAGGTGGACAGCACGGCGATTCTGTCGATTCTGTTCCAGGTTTATCCGAACACCTTGTTTGCCTATTGGATCTGGAATTCGCTGCTCAAGACGTACCCGGTATCGACCGTCGCACCGCTTTCGCTGCTGGTGCCGATTTTCGGCATGCTCGGCTCGGTACTGGTGTTCAACGAGAGCGTGCCCACCAGCAAGGTACTGGCCGTTGTCCTGATCGTGCTGGGTCTGGCTGTCGGCCTGTATGGGCAGCGCATCTTCAATGCTTTGTCCGCGCGCACTGCGCGGACCTCACTGTGAATCGATAGGAAGTCGAAATGAGTTTGGGAAGACGTGGATTCATGGGGGGCGCTGTGGGCGCCACCCTGGTTGGCGGCGGCATGATCGCCAGCCTGTCCAGCGCAGGCGCCGTTGCGGCGCCCGAGCCAGAAACCCCGGCATTCGATCCTGCCGACTGGGCATCGGTACGGGCGCAGTTTCAGCTGTCGCCACGGTATGTGCATATCTCCAACTTCTTCCTGGCATCCAACCCCAAGCCGGTGCGCGATGCCATGGCGCGGCACCGGGAGGCCTTCGACCAGAACCCCTATACCTACCTCGAAGACCACATGTTCGCCAAACCCGAAGACATGGTCTGGCGCAAGGTCTGCGAAACCGCGGCCGCCTATACGGGCGGGCGCGCAGAGGACATTGCCCTGACCACCAGCACGACCCAGGGCCTGGCAATGATCTACAACGGCATCAAGCTCAATCCCGATCAGGAAATTCTCACCACCCACCATGAGTGGTACACCCATGACGAAGCGATGCGCCTGGCTGTGGTCAAGTGGGGTGGCAGCATCAGGCGCATCGATCTCTACCAAGGTCCGCAGGACGTCAGCGTCGATGCCATCGTGACGCGTATCGAAGCCGCCATTCGCCCTTCGACCCGCATTCTGGCAATGACTTGGGTCCATTCAGGCACCGGCGTACGGTTGCCGGTCAAGGAGATCGGCGACCTGGTGGCCCGGCTCAACAAAGGCCGTGACGAGGCGCAGAGAATCCTGTACGTGATTGACGGGGTGCATGGTTTCGGCTGCTCCGAGGCGCAGGTCGCCAGCCTGGGATGCGATTTCTTCAGTGCCGGTACACACAAGTGGATCCTCGGCCCGCACGGAACCGGTCTGGTGTGGGGGCGCCAAGGGCAATGGCGCCACGTCATGCCGACCATTCCCACCATCATGGCGGCCGAGCCTGCCAATGCCTGGCGCCAGGAACGTGCGCCGCAGGGCGATACGCAAGCGGCATGGGTAAGCCCCGGAGGGTTCCTGGCGTTCGAGAATCAGTGGGCGATGATCGAGGCGTTCCGATTCATCGAGCAAATTGGCCGCAAGCGCATTGCCGAGCGCGTTGCCGAACTCAATGGCCAACTCAAGGAAGGGCTGGCCAAACTGCCCAATGTGTCATTGCTCACGCCCCAAGACGCGCAGTTTTCGGCGGGTATCGTGTGCTGCGACGTTAAGGGTCAGGCGCCCAAGGACGTGGTGGCGAAGTTGAAAGCGCAGAACATCATTGCCAGCGCAACACCTTACCGACATACCTCGGTTCGCTTCTCTGCCGGGATCACCAACACGCCCCAGGACATTGAAAAGACCCTGCAGGTGATGCACAGCCTGACATGATTCAGGGCTGTGCAGGGATCACCGGGCGCGCTAGCCCGGCCTACCAGGCCGGGTAGCGATGCCAAAGGCAGAGGCGGATCTCAGAGCTTCGGCATCTGCCCGATCCGCGCCACCATTTCGCTGACCACCTGCAGGTCCAGCATGAACTGGTCCACGGTCTTGAACTCGTTGTCGTTATGCCCGGTGTACTTCACACCGGGCATGGCCAGACCAAACTGCACGCCGTTGGGCAGGTCATGCACTGAGGTGGCTCCGGCGGACGTACCGAACGCGTGCTTCATGCCCAGGTTTTCGCTGGCCACAGCCAGCAGGGCCTTGACCCACTCGCCTTCTGGGTTGCGGTACATCGGCTTGTCCAGGCTGTAGTCGTAGGCGGGCGTGATATGGCTTTGCTGCGACCACTTTCCGAGCTTGTCGGCGATTTCATCCTTGATCGTCGCGACCGCCTTGCCCTTGGGGATGCGCAGGTTGATCGCCAGCTTCAAGCCTTTGTCATCCACACCGACGAAGGTTGGCGAGGCGGTAAGCGGCCCCATGAATGCATCGTCATAGGCGATGCCCAGCTTCTTGCCCAGGTAGTCCAGGCCCCAGTTGTCCGCCGCATAGTGGGCAGCATCGGTGAACTGGTTCCGCTTCAACGGCACCGTCTTGCCCACGCCATTGATGAAGTCCAGCATGCGCGCGACAGGGTTCACGCCCGATTCGGGCTCCGAGGAGTGAGCTGACACACCGGTCACGGTGAGCACCACTTGCTTGCCGTCGGGTTTGGCGGCAATGCTGAAGTCGCCACCGTTTTGCTTCACGTACTCGGCACCGGCCGTGTTCAACCGCTGCGCCAGTGCGCTGGCGTCGTCGGTGAGCAAGGTCGCTACCGAGGTGGACGGGATCTGATTGGTAGCAAGCCCACCGGTAAGGTTGACGATTTCGGCACCCTGGCCGCTGGCCGCACGCTTGGCAAAATTCGCCATCACGGTGCCGTAGCCTTTTTCCGCGATGACCACCGGATAGCCGCCATCCAGGGCGAGGTTGTAGTCAGGCGTAGGGTTGCGCTCGAAGTAGTACGGGATGGCATCGCCGCTGGTTTCTTCGGTGGTGTCGATCAGCAGTTTGAATTGCCGCGCCAGGGGCAGGTTTTCATCCTTGGCGACCTTCAGGGCATACAGCGCTACGACGATGCCATTCTTGTCGTCCTCGGTACCACGGCCGTACATGCGATCACCGACCAGGGTGACCTTGAACGGATCCAGGCGCGTGCCGTCGGCCAGCTTCCAGTTTTCCGGTGTGACAGGGACCACGTCGGCATGGGCATGGATACCGACCACTTCCTTGCCGCTTCCCAGGGAGATTTCGTAGACACGGTTGTCGACGTTGCGAAAAGCCAGGCCAAACCCGTCGGCCAGTGCCTTGATCTTGTCGGCGATCTTCAGGAACTCGGGGTTTTCATGCTGAGGCGTGCCCTCGACGGTGACCGTGGGAATGGCCACCAGTTCGCGCAGGGTCTGGGTGGCAGCCTTGCCGTACTTGATGCGGGTGTAGAGCCCGAGCAGGCGATTGATCTCGTTCTGCTGCTCGGCGCCCAGCGGCTTACCGGCCAGGTAGGTGTCCAAGGTGGTGCCCAGGTCATCGGCCTGGGCCAGTTCGCTGCCTTTGAGCTTGCCGAGAAACTGCTTGAAGTCATGCGGATCGCTGCCGTCGAACGCCTTGACGATCGCCGCAGACTGCTGCTGGGTGAGGTTGGCCTGGGCAGGCAACGCGAGCAAGCCGATGCTGGCTGCCAGCAGGGAAACAGAGGTGAGCTTTTTCAGATGCATGAGTGTACGCATTCCTTCGCCAATCATTGATGAGGCCCCGTCGTGCGGGAAGGCCCTCACGCTAACACCAATGACCTGTGGTACGGCAGTACCAAGCGTGTGACATGGCGCACAAACGAAAAAGCCCCAGGCGTTGGCCTGGGGCTTTTCATGTATGGCGCACTCGGCGGGATTCGAACCCACGACCCCTGCCTTCGGAGGGCAGTACTCTATCCAGCTGAGCTACGAGTGCAACGCGCACGCATGATACCTATCTCGTTCGTCTGCGTCCATCGCCTTGATCTGTAGCCCTTTTTACCAGTTGCCATGTTCGCCTCCATGGCGGTTCTGCCTGGGGCTACTCTTTCGGTTCGTGCTCGCCTTGGGGAGCCAGGGCCCATCACGCCCTACCAGCGAGCCGATTTCAGATAAGGTGTTCAACCGCTCGTTCTTTTTTTCGAACAGCCTATTGTCCAACACCCCAGCAGACGCTTAGCATTCGTTTGAGATTTCAAACGCTCGGAGCCCTGCGCTGGGCGCTTTCAACAATCAACAATTCGGGAAGCCGACATGCAGCTCAAAGACGCTCAGTTGTTCCGCCAGCAAGCCTTCATCAACGGTGAATGGCTGGATGCGGACAGCGGCCAGACTATCAATGTGACCAACCCTGCCACGGGCGAAGTCATTGGTACCGTGCCGAAGATGGGTACTGCGGAAACCCGCCGCGCCATCGAGGCAGCCGACAAGGCCCTGCCGGCCTGGCGTGCCCTGACCGCCAAGGAGCGCTCGACCAAGCTGCGTCGCTGGTTCGAACTGATGATCGAAAACCAGGACGACCTCGCTCGCCTGATGACCACCGAACAAGGCAAGCCGCTGGCCGAAGCCAAGGGCGAAATCGCCTATGCCGCCTCCTTCATCGAGTGGTTCGCCGAAGAAGCCAAGCGCGTCTATGGCGACACCATCCCAGGCCACCAGCCTGACAAGCGTCTGATCGTCATCAAGCAGCCGATTGGCGTCACCGCGGCCATCACCCCGTGGAACTTCCCGGCTGCCATGATCACCCGTAAAGCTGGCCCGGCCCTGGCCGCTGGCTGCACCATGGTGCTCAAGCCTGCCTCGCAAACCCCGTACTCCGCCCTGGCGCTGGTCGAACTGGCCAACCGTGCCGGTATTCCGGCAGGCGTGCTGAGCGTGGTTACCGGCAGCGCAGGCGAAGTCGGCGGCGAACTGACCGGCAACGCCCTGGTGCGCAAACTCTCCTTCACCGGCTCTACCGAAATCGGTCGCCAGCTGATGCAGGAATGCGCCAAGGACATCAAGAAAGTATCCCTGGAGCTGGGTGGTAACGCCCCGTTCATCGTGTTCGACGACGCCGACCTGGACAAGGCAGTCGAAGGCGCGATCATCTCCAAGTACCGTAACAACGGCCAGACCTGCGTCTGCGCCAACCGCATCTACGTGCAAGACGGCGTCTATGACGCGTTCGCGCAGAAGCTGGCCGCCGCTGTGGCCAAGCTCAAGATCGGTAACGGCCTCGAAGACGGCACCACCACTGGCCCACTGATCGACGGCAAGGCCGTGGCCAAGGTGCAGGAGCACATCGAAGACGCGGTGAGCAAAGGCGCCAAGGTCCTGTCCGGCGGCAAGCTGATCGAAGGCAACTTCTTCGAGCCGACCATTCTGGTCGACGTGCCCAAGACCGCTGCCGTTGCCAAGGAAGAAACCTTTGGCCCGTTGGCGCCGCTGTTCCGCTTCAAAGACGAAGCCGAAGTCATCGCCATGTCCAACGACACCGAGTTCGGCCTGGCGTCCTACTTCTACGCCCGCGACATGAGCCGTGTGTTCCGTGTCGCCGAAGCGCTGGAATACGGCATGGTAGGCATCAACACCGGCCTGATTTCCAACGAAGTGGCGCCATTTGGCGGTATCAAGGCTTCTGGCCTGGGCCGCGAAGGCTCCAAGTACGGTATCGAGGATTACCTCGAAATCAAATACCTGTGCATCAGCGTCTGATCGCACGGTAAAGGCTTTACCTCTGCCAGCGGGGCGCGAGAGCGACGTCCCGCTGGCCTTTTTTACATTGCAGCACCTGGTGGCCAGGGCGTTCGCGGCAGTCGATCAACGAATACTGACTGCGGGCAACCCCAGCTACCCCCGAATAAAAGCGCCATGTTCAACGGCGCAATGAGGGCATTATGAGCAAGACCAACGAATCCTTGATGCAACGCCGTGTCGCCGCTGTCCCACGTGGCGTCGGCCAGATCCACCCGATTTTCGTTGAATCGGCCAAGAACTCCACCGTCATTGACGTCGAAGGCCGCGAACTGATCGACTTCGCTGGTGGTATCGCCGTGCTGAACACCGGCCACCTGCACCCAAAAGTGGTTGCAGCGGTGCAAGAGCAGCTCACCAAGGTCAGCCACACCTGCTTCCAGGTACTGGCGTATGAGCCCTACGTAGAGCTGTGCGAAAAGATCAACAAGCTGGTGCCAGGTGACTTCGACAAGAAGACCCTGCTGGTATCCACTGGCTCCGAAGCGGTCGAGAACGCCGTCAAGATCGCCCGTGCTGCAACCGGCCGCGCCGGCGTGATCGCCTTCACCGGCGGCTACCACGGCCGTACCATGATGACCCTGGGCCTGACTGGTAAAGTCGTGCCGTACTCTGCAGGCATGGGCCTGATGCCAGGTGGTGTCTTCCGTGCACTGTTCCCGAGCGAGCTGCACGGTGTCAGCGTCGACGATGCCATCGCTTCGGTCGAGCGCATCTTCAAGAACGACGCCGAGCCACGTGACATCGCCGCCATCATCCTCGAGCCCGTACAAGGCGAAGGCGGCTTCCTGCCAGCGCCTAAAGAGCTGATGAAGCGTCTGCGTGCCCTGTGTGACCAGCACGGTATCCTGCTGATCGCCGACGAAGTGCAGACCGGTGCAGGCCGTACTGGCACCTTCTTCGCCATGGAGCAGATGGGCGTTGCGCCTGACCTGACGACCTTCGCCAAGTCCATCGCCGGCGGCTTCCCGCTGGCCGGTGTGTGCGGCAAGGCCGAATACATGGACGCCATTGCACCGGGCGGTCTGGGCGGCACCTATGCCGGTTCGCCAATCGCCTGTGCTGCGGCCCTGGCCGTCATCGATGTATTCGAAGAAGAAAACCTGCTGGACCGCAGCAAGGCCGTGGGCGAGCGCCTGACCGCCGGTCTGCGTGAGATCCAGCAGAAGCACCCGATCATCGGTGACGTGCGTGGCCTGGGTTCGATGATTGCCGTCGAAGTTTTCGAGAAAGGCACTCATACCCCTAACGCTGCAGCTGTCGCCCAAGTCGTTGCCAAGGCGCGCGACAAGGGTCTGATCCTGCTGTCCTGCGGTACCTACGGCAACGTCCTGCGTATTCTGGTGCCGCTGACCGCCGAAGACGCTCTGTTGGACAAGGGCCTGGCCATCATCGAAGAGTGCTTCGCTGAACTCGCTTGATGTAGCTGGCTTAAAAAAAACCCGCTTCGGCGGGTTTTTTCATGTCAGCAATTTACCGACGGTGGGCGCCGATGCTCATCCCTGAACGATCTGATTCTTGCCTTGGCGCTTCGCTTGATACATGGCTGCGTCGGCACGGGCATACAAGCTGTTCAGGGTGTCGTCGTCCTCCATCAAACCCGTCAGGCCCTGGCTCACCGTCACGCTGTAGGTCTGGCCCTCCTGGCCGAAACTCAGCCGCTGCACCTCCCGCTGCAACCGTTCAGCGATCTGTTCTGCCACTTTGGCCGTGCAGCCTGGGAATACCGCGGCAAATTCTTCGCCCCCGATGCGGCCGAACAGATCACCTCGACGCAGTACCGTCCTGCCGCTGTGGGCAATGCGCTGCAGCACTTGGTCACCTTCCTGGTGGCCGTAGCTGTCATTGATGTTCTTGAAATCGTCGATGTCCAGAAGCAGGAAAGTCAGCGGTGTACCGTCCTCCCGTGCCTTGTCGAAGGCCTGCTTGGCACATTCGAAGAAGTGGCGGCGGTTACTGCTCTGGGTCAGGACATCGGTGGTGGCCAGACGCTGAAGCTCGCCTTCGAGGCGTTTCTTGTCGGTGATGTCTTCGGCGATGCCGACGATGGTCACCCGATCGCTACCTGGCTGCTGGCTGACGTAGCACTTGTCGCTCAGCCAGCGCAGCTCGCCATCGCCGTTGAGGATGCGGTATTCGCGGTGTTCCACGGAGCCTGTGGACAGTACCTGGGCCAGGCTCTGTTCGGCAAATTCAAGATCATCCGGATAGATGCTGTCGCGCCATACGTTGAAATCGGCCATGACCCGGCTGACAGGGCGACCAAAGATGCGCTCGAACGCAGGGCTTACGTACAGCACTTGCCGCGTTTCCCAATCGAAGGCCCACAGTACGGCGTTGACACTTTCAAGCAACGAACTGAACAACTGCTCACGTTCGCTGAGTCGGGCGACTTCGCCTTGGGCATGCATCAGTGCCAGCAGGGTTTGGGCAGCGTCGGGGGGAGGAGTACCGGTCAGAATCTTGGGATTGTTCTTGGCCATGTGCACAGCGCGCGCTCGACGGGTAAAGGTGCGGCCACCTTCCGGCCGATGTGGGCAGTTCGAGTCGAAACAGAGGGTTGAAGTTCCTGAGCTTACGCCCCAGAACGGGGCGTATCGATCAACGGAGGTCAGGCAGCGGTCGGGCGCAGGGAATAGGTTTTCAACTGCGAAGCAAAGTCGCGCAGGGCGTGGATGCCACTGGTCTCGGCCTCGTGTACCCAATCCTTCATGGCGGCAAGCATGTCGTGGCCATTGGCGCTGGTCCGCGCCCAGATCTGCTGCAGGGCCAGGCGCTTCTCGTAAATGGTCTTCAATGCCTGGCTGTGCGCCAGCATGGACTCGATACGGACATGGTGGCGATCCTCCAGCAAGCTGGTTTCACGGGACAGCAGGCGTTTGGCGCGGCGGAAGTGGTGGCTGACCGAGGTATCGACGCGGTCCAGCTCCTGTTTGACCAGCGGGCCGATCACAAGCTTGCGGTACTGGGCCATGATCTGGAAGCGGTTGTTCAGGATGGCCATGGCGGTGTCCATGTCCAGGCTGGCCTTGCCGGCAACGCGGTGGGCGATGGGGGCCACGCGCTGGACCTTGGCCAGGCGCAGCAGGCAGAACAGGCGAATCCACGCCCAGCCCATGTCGAATTCCCAGCGCCTGACCGAAAGCTTGGCCGAGTTGGGGTAGGTGTGATGATTGTTGTGCAGCTCTTCGCCCCCAATGACGATGCCCCAAGGCACCAGGTTGGTCGCCGCGTCGCGGCATTCGAAATTGCGATAGCCCACGGCGTGGCCCAGGCCATTGACCACCCCGGCTGCCCAAAAGGGGATCCACATCATCTGCACGGCCCAGATCGTGATGCCGGCGGTGCCGAACAGCAGCAGGTCGATAAGCGCCATCAGCACGATACCGCCCAGCTTGTAGCGGGAGTAGAGGTTGCGTTCGACCCAGTCGTCCGGGCAGTTCTTGCCGTAGATGCGCAAGGTCTCGGGGTTGCGCGCCTCTTCGCGATAGAGCTCGGCCCCTTTGCGCAGCACCGTACTCAAGCCCTTGTAGACTGGGCTGTGCGGGTCCTCCGGGGTTTCGCACTTGGCGTGGTGCTTGCGATGGACAGCGGTCCATTCACGGGTGTTCTGCGCCGTGGTGAGCCACAGCCAGAAGCGGAAGAAATGCTTGAGCCCGGTGTTGAGCTCCAGCGCGCGATGCGCGGAATAGCGATGCAGGTAGACCGTGACGCTGACAATGGTCACATGGGTCATCAACAAAGTGATGCCGACCAGTTGCCAGGCCGACAAGTCGAGCAGGCCGTTGTACCACATAGGTAGAGATACCCTCGAGATTCAGGGGAAAGGTGCGATTATCCCTGGGTCGGGAAATAAAACCAGTCAAAGCTGACCACGCCATGTTTCAGCCGGGCGTCGGTGCCCGGCATACCTTGACGCGCGGCCTTTGCGAAGCGCTAACCGCACGTCGGGCAGCAGAAGCTTTATAATCCCCCAACATTTTTCATGGGCAATTGCACCCGACATGTCTGTTTCCGTTCGCGACGCCTTGCGCATGGCAGCGCTTTATGTGGTGCTCTCGATCCTCTGGCTGGTGCTGGCCGAGGTGGTGCTGCAGAGCATGACTGATGACCCCCTGGCCCTGACCGTGGGGCGTCAGATCAACATCGTGGTCTGGGTGTTGCTCAGTGCCTTGCTGATCTACGTCTCGCGCGTGCGGCTGTTGAACTTCATAGGCGCCGGTGCGCGCCTGCGCGGGGAGGACCGTGAGCGCCTGCGCATGGCCGCTGCGGTGTTCGACTGCACCCTGGAAGGCGTCCTTGTGACCGACCGGCAGGGGGTGATCGTGCACGTCAACCGCGCGTTCATGCGCATCACCGGCTATCAGCAGGATGAGGTCATTGGCCAGCGCCCCAGCAAATTCAAGTCGGGGCGTCATGGCGCCGCGTTCTACCAGCAAATCTACGCGGCCCTGACCGAGACGGGGGAGTGGAGCGGCGAGATCTGGAACCGCCGTAAAAGCGGTGAAATCTATCCTCAATGGCAAACCATCCGCGCCATTTGCGATGACGAAGGCGAACTGAGCCATTACGTGGCGGTATTCAGTGACATCAGTGCCATCAAGCATTCGGAGCAGGAGCTGGCCTATCTGGCCCACCATGATCCCCTGACCGACCTGCCCAATCGCCTGTTGTTCACCGACCGGGTCCAGCAGGCGTTGGCAGCGGCCCAGGCCAAGAAGCGCGGTTGTGCGCTGCTGCTTCTGGACCTCGATCATTTCCAAAGCATCAACGACGGGCTCGGCCATACGATTGGCGATCAGCTGCTCAAGCTGGTGGGCGTGCGCCTGGGTGAAGTCGTGAGCAGCGGGGTTACCCTGGCGCGCCTGGGCGGCGACGAGTTCGGCGTCCTGGCCGAGCACTGCCAGGATCTGGGGCAGGCGGCAAAACTGGCTCAGCGCATCATCGAACGCATGCGCGAGCCCTTCCTCTTCGAGGGTCATCGCCTGTTCATCAGTGTCAGCGCAGGCATCAGCCTGTTCCCAAGCGACGCCCTGAGTGCCGAGCAGTTGCTACGCAATGCCGATTCGGCGCTGTACAAGGCCAAGACCAACGGCCGCGCCTGTTACGCCCTGTACACCGAAGAGCTGACCGCGCACGCCCAGTTGCGTGTGGAAACGGCGGGAGAACTGCGCCGCGCCCTCGAGCAGGACGAGCTGCGCGTGTTCTACCAGCCCGTGCATGACCTGGCCTCGGGCAGTCAGGTGGGGGTCGAGGCACTGGTCCGCTGGCAGCATCCCCAGCGGGGCCTGGTGCCCCCCGGTGAGTTCATCCCGATTGCCGAACGCACCGGGCTGATTGCCGAAATCGATGCCTGGGTGCTACGCCAGGCGTGCCTGCAGATGGTGCGCTGGCAGCGAGAAGGCCGCCCCCTGGCATTCGTGGCCGTGAACATCTCGAGCCGGCTGTTTGGCCAGCATGAGCTGTACCGGCAGGTGGCCGATGTGCTGCACGAAACAGGCCTGGCGCCAGCGCTGCTTGAACTGGAGGTGACGGAAAGTGCGGTGATGGAAGACCCGGAAGTGGCCCTGGAGCAGCTTCACCGTCTGCGCGAGCTGGGTGTGACCTTGGCCATCGATGATTTCGGCACCGGCTATTCCTCGCTGCTACGCCTCAAGCGCATGCCCGTGCAAAAGCTCAAGATCGACCAGGGCTTCGTGGCCGGGCTGCCGTGCGATGAAGATGATGTCGCGATCGTGCGGGTAATCATCGCCCTGGCCCGCAGCATGGGCATGCAAGTGCATGCCGAAGGCATCGAGCAGCAGGAGCAGGCCAGCTTCCTGCTGCAGGAGCAGTGCCAGCTGGGGCAGGGCTATTGGTTCGGCCGGCCGGTCGCCGCAGAACACCTGCGCTGGGAATAAGGCCAGGGGCTGGCTTGGCGCCAGCCCGCACCCTGCGCTCATCGCTTGTTCAACCCTCGGGCCAGGCGGTCGCCACCCAGCTGGATCAGTGCCACCAGGGCCACCAGCATGGCGATCACCGTTAGCATGATCTGGCTGTCGAAGCGCTGGTACCCATAGCGGTAGGCGATGTCACCCAACCCTCCGGCACCGATGGCGCCTGCCATGGCGGATGAATTGATCAGCGTCACCAAGGTGATGGTGAAGCCGCCGACGATGCCCGGCAGGGCTTCTGGCAGCAGCACGTGCCAGACGATGTGCCAGCGTCGGCATCCCATGGCTTGGGCTGCCTCCACCAGGCCATGGTCGACCTCACGCAGGCTGACTTCGGCGATGCGAGCGAAAAAGGGCGTAGCTGCGATGGTAAGGGGCACGATGGCCGCCCAGACCCCATAGGTAGTGCCGACCACCCACCGCGTGAAGGGGATCAGGGCAACCATCAGGATCAGAAACGGCACCGAGCGGAACAGGTTGACGAAGGCGGCCAGCACCCGGTTGAGCAGCGGTGCCGCATAGATGCCGCCCCTGTCGCTGGTCACCAGCATGACGGCCATCGGTACGCCCACCAGCAAGGCGATCAGCGAAGAAACGCCGACCATCAACAGCGTGTCGAGCAAACCCTCCAGTAGACGATCAACCCACATGGCCCAGCACCTCCACGTCTTCGGCCCAGCGCCGAGTGCGCTCCAGGAGGCGGCTGGCGTCATGGGGCGAGTGCTGCACCGAAACGATCAGTTGCGCCAGTGTACGCGCGCCGATGGACTGCACACCCCCTTGCAGCAGCCGCACACATCCGCCCAACTCGGCGAACAACGCCGTCAGATCGGGCTCGCCGAACGCTGTCAGCTTCAGCACGATAGCGCTGTCGGGGCTCGATGGGGCAGCCTTGATGTCCGCGGTCAGGGCTTCTGGCAACGTGGGTTGCAGCGGCGCCAGCAACGTGCGCGTAGTGGCGTGCCGCGCCGCGCCGAACACCTGCCAGACCTCACCCTGCTCGACCAATTGGCCACGCTCCAGTACCGCAACCCGGTGGCAGGTGTCGCGCACCACGGCCATTTCATGGGTGATCAGCACGATGGTCAGGCTCAGGCGTTGGTTGATGTCGCGTAGCAGCCCCAGAATCGAGGCGGTCGTCTCGGGGTCCAGCGCCGAGGTCGCTTCGTCGCACAGCAGGATGCTTGGGTCGTGCACCAGGGCGCGGGCAATGCCCACGCGCTGCTTCTGGCCGCCGGACAGCTGCGCAGGATAGACGTCGTGCTTGTCCTCGAGGCCAACCAGTTGCAGCAGCTCGCGTACCTTGCGCTGGCGCTGCGCCTTGGCAACGCCGGCCACTTTCAGGGGCAGTTCGACGTTCTGCCACACGGTCTTGGCTGACATCAGATTGAAGTGCTGGAAAATCATGCCGATGTTTCGGCGCAACGCCACCAGTGCCTCCTCGTCGTAGCGGGCAATGTCCGCCTGGTCGATCAGCACCCGGCCCTGCGTAGGCTGCTCCAACCGGTTGATGACGCGCAACAGCGAGGACTTACCCGCCCCGCTGCGGCCGATGATGCCGAAGATTTCACCGCGCCGGATGTTCAGGTCGATGCCTTGCAACGCCGGCTGGCTCTGGCCTGGATACGTCTTGCCCAACCCGATGAACCGCACATGGGCTTGGCTGACGTCGGGGCGCAGGTCCACGTGTTCAGCCTGACGCGGTGGGGCAGGGGATTCGAGTGCTCGTGCAGTGGACTGGCTCATCGCTGTCACTCCCAACCGGCCTGGTAGAGCGTGCCATGAGCCTTGTCCAAGGCCGCGCGCACGGCCGGCGAGTGCTGGTAGATGTCGACGAACTTGGCCAGGCGAAGGTCATTCCTGCTCTGTGGGCGAATGACGAACTGAATCACGTATTCCTTGTTCTCCAGACCATCGAAAAGCAGGGCCGAGGTGGCGTCAAAACTGTTGGCCAGCCGAATGTAGGCGGGGTAGCCCTGCACCAGGTCCGCGTCGTCATACGCCCGTACCAACTGGACCGCTTCGACCTGAATGATCTTGAGCTCCTTCGGGTTGGCCGTGATGTCCTGTTCTGTGGCCTTGTAGCCCACGCCAGGTTTTAGCGTGATCAAGCCGGCCTTGGCCAGCAGTTGCAGGCCTCGCCCGCTGTTGATCGGGTCGTTGGCGATTGCGACGCTCGCCCCTTCGGGCAGGTCGGCGAAGCTTTTGTAGCGCTTGGAATACAGGCCCACGTTGTTGATGATGCCTGGGGCGTAGGGCACCAGATCGAAACCGGCAGCAGCCTTGGCGTTTTCCAGAAAGGGAATGTGCTGGAAGTAGTTCACGTCGATGTCGCCACTGTTGAGGCTGACATTGGGGGCTATCCAGTCGCTGAATTCGATCAACTTCACCTCAAGCCCCTGCTTGTGCGCCTCTTCGACGGCGGCTTCCAGCGGGATGGCGAAGGCTGACGTGGTGCCGATCTTCAACGGCTGTTCGGCCAGGGCTGCGCTGGAGAAGCCCAAGGCAATAACGGTGGCCGCAACGGGACGAATTAGTTTTTCAAGCATGGTGCAGGGCTCCGGTGAAAGCGGGGGCAGGCGCAAAGCGGTAGGCCGAGCCAGGATGGTCGGCTGGCAGGTAGGGATGGTCGGTTGCGAACAGCTTTTCGCGCAGCGTGCCGCCGGCGTAGGCGGTCTTGTAGCAGCCGCGCGCCTGTAATTGCGGAATCACCAGGTCGATGAAGTCCTCGAAGCTTTCCGGTGTAACGGTGCGGGTCAGGTTGAAGCCGTCCAGGCCGGTTTCATCGGCCCACGCAATCAGCTCAGCAGCCACTTGCGCGGGGTCGCCGATCAAGGTGACGTAGCGACCACCCAAGGCGTGCTGTTGCAGCAGGCGGCGTCGGGTCCAGGCATTGTCCTGAAGTTGGCGAGTGGCCGACTGGATGGCGTTGCCTTGGCTAAAGGCAATCGGCTCGTCCAGATCGAAGGCCGCAAAGTCGATGCCGGTGGAGGCGGCGAAATGCGCGACGCCGGCTTCGGGGCTGGCATGGCGCAGGTATTCAGCGTGCTTGGCCAGGGCTTGTTGCTCGGTGGGCGCCACGATCACCGTGATGCCCATGAAGACCTTGACTGCCATTGGGTCGCGACCCGCAGCTCTGGCAGCGGCGCGCACCTTGTCCACCTGGGCGCGGGTTGAAGCCTTGTCCTGGCCGCTGATGAACACGCACTCGGCATGGTTGCCCGCAAACGTCAGCCCGCGCGGTGAGCTGCCAGCCTGAAACAGTACCGGTGTCCGTTGTGGCGACGGTTCGCACAGGTGGTAGCCCTCTACATCGTAGAACTCCCCGTGGTGGCGAACCTTGCGCACTTTGTCGGGGCGCGCATAGATGCGCTGGCCGCGATCAGCCAGCACGGCATCATCGGCCCAGCTTCCCTCAAGCAGCTGGTACAGCACCTTGAGGTATTCATCGGCCTGGTCGTAGCGACGGTCATGCTCGGGCTGCTGGGTCAGGCCCATGGCGCGCGCAGCGCTGTCCAGATAACCGGTGACGATGTTCCAGCCGACTCGCCCATTGCTCAGGTGATCCAGGGTCGAGAGGCGGCGAGCGAAGAGATAAGGCGCTTCATACGTGAGGTTGGCCGTGAGGCCGAAACCGAGGTTGCGGGTAACGGCGGCCATGGCGGACACCAGCAGCAGAGGGTCGTTGACCGGCAACTGGATGGATTCCTTCAACGGCACCTCCAGCGACTGGCCGTAGACATCGTAGGTGCCGACGATGTCGGCAATGAACAATCCGTCGAACAGGCCCCGCTCCAGCAGGCGCGCCAGGTCGGTCCAGTATTCGAGGGTCTTGTACTGGGTCGAAGTATCGCGCGGGTGCGTCCACAGGCCATGGTTGATATGCCCCACGCAGTTCATGTTGAAGGCATTGAGCAGGATCTGCCGGGCCATCAGAGGGTCCCCCGGCGCGGTGGGTTTTGCTCGTTGAGGTAGTAGTTGCCGATGGCGTGGTACTTCCAGCGCACTGGGTCGTGCAATGTGTGCACCCGGGCATTGCGCCAGTGGCGGTCGAGGTTGTGTTCGGCCAGCGTGGCCTGACTGCCACCGAGCTCGAACAGCGTGGTGCCGGCGGACAGGGCGATTTCGGTGCTGATGGCCCGTGCCTCTGCCACGGCAATGGACGCTGCGGCTACGGTTTCGGCCGTGCTGTCGTCACGCGCGCTGTCTAGGTAATGGCCTGCGCGTTCGAGCAAGGCTTCGGCAGCGTGCAGGCGGATGGCGAGTTGGCCGAAGTGCTTGACGGTCAGCGGATCGTCGCTCGCCTGCTCGACGCCTGAATCCACCCATGGCCGGCTGCGGGTCCGCACGAAATGCAAGGCGTCCTCATAGGCTGCACGGGCGATGCCGGTATCGATGGCCGCATGAAGAATTTGCGCCAGCGGGCCTACCGGGGTAGGGCGCTCGAACACGCTCTGAAACGGTACGACGTCCTGTGCGCTGACAGGCACGTTATCGAACACCACCGAGCCGCTGCCGGTGGTGCGCTGGCCGAAGCCACTCCAGTCGTCGATCACTTGCAGGCCGGGGCTGTCGGCAGGCACGAATGCCAGGTGCTGGACGCCTTGGTCATCGACCACCGAGGTGGGTATGCGCTGGGCGTATAGCGCACCCGTGGCGTAGAACTTGCGGCCATTGATGCGAAAGCCTTCGCCTTCGCGGCTCAGCCGTGTAGTGCGGTCATTGGCTGTTTTGGTGCCCAGTTCTGCCAGGGCATTGCCAAACCGCCGACCTGCCAGCACCTCGGCGTACAGACGCTGCTGCTGCTCGGGCGTACCGTTTACTCGTAGCACTTCCAAGGCATAGAAATGGTTTTGCGGAATCTGCCCGAGCGAGCCGTCGGCCTGCGCGATGATGGCGATGACCTTGGCCAGGGTGACGTTGGATACGCCCGCCCCGCCGTAGGCCTTGGGGACGCTGATACCCCACAGGCCCGAGCGTGTGAACAGCGCCAGCTCAGGGTGTGGCAGACGCCGTTCACGGTCGCGCGCCGCGCTGTCGGGGCGTAGCTGTCGGGCGATGTCCAAGGCAACGGCCAGGGCTTCGCCGTCGCTGGTAATGATGCGTGTGGTCATGGTGTGTCTCCGGTGCCCCGGGCCGCGCAGCGGCCCAGGAGGCTACCAATCAGATCCAGGAATGCCGCGCGGGCAGGGTGCCGTTGAGGTGGTACGCGCCAACCGCGTGGTATTTCCAGCGCACCGGGTCGTGCAGCGTGTGCACGCGGGCGTTGCGCCAGTGGCGGTCGAGGTTGAACTCGGCCAGGGTGGCGCGGCTGCCGGCGAGTTCGAACAGTTTCTCGCTGGCCTGCAGGGCAATCTCGGTGGTCAGTACCTTGGCCTCGGCCACCGCAATCGACGCGCGGGCGGCCGACTCGGCATCCACCGTGCCTGCGTTGACCTCGTCCAGCACCTGCCCGGCCCGGCGCAGCAGCGCCTCGGCGGCATGCAGTTCAAGCTTCAGGCGGCCGATGTCTGCAATGACATAGAGGTCGTCGCTGGCGCGGTCTACCTGGGCTTCGATCCAGGGGCGCGACTTTGTGCGCACGAAAGCAATGGCGTCATCGATGGCGGCCTCGGCAATGCCTGCGTCAATGGCCGCCTGGATGAGCTGCGAGGCGGCGCCCTGGGTATTGGGTACCTCGCGCTGGCGCCAGTTGTCGATGACCAGATCTGCTTCTACCGGAACGTCATCGAGCAGTACCGTGCCGCTGGCCGTGGTGCGCTGACCGAAACCCGACCAATCGTCGACGATGCGTAGCCCGGGTGTGCCGCGGCGTACGAAGGCCAAGCGCTGGCGACCTTCCTCATCCAGCGCCTTGACTGCCACCCAGTGGGCGAACAACGCGCCGGTGGAATAGAACTTCTCACCACTGATGCGATAGCCGTCCCCTGCGCGGTTGATGCGTGCCTTGAGGGTAAGGGTGTCCTTGGTTCCGCGCTCCGGGCCCGCATTACCGATGCGCCAGCCGTCCAACACGCTGCGAAACAGCACGGCCTGTTGCGACGGCGTGGCTGTCAGGCGCAGCAGTTGCAGCATGCCGAACTGGTTCTGCGGGATCTGCCCCAGTGCAGGGTCGGCAGCACTGATCAGGCGGAACACTTCGGCCACGGTTTCAAACGACACCTCGGGGCCGCCGTAGGCCTTGGGAACGCTGATGCTTCCCAGGCCACTGCGGGTGAACAGTTCGATCTCGGCCCAGGGCAGTTCGCGTTGCTGATCCCGACGGGCAGCGTGTTCGCGCGCGACAGCGGCGACTTCACGTGCAGCCTGCAGCGCTTGGGCATCGCTGCGCAGGACCTTGGCTGGCAGCACGGGCGGTGCGCTGTCGAGCACGCTGCGAGGGGGAATAAGGGCTTGGCTGGACATCAGTGCCGCTCCTTGGCTGCACGCAATGCCCTGGCGTTATGCACTGGGATGATGGTGATCCTGACCATTGCTGACCTCACATGTGGGTTATGCCGCTACAGCTGATCGCGACAGACGTATGCTGGTCCGGTGGTCCGGTATATATACCGTAAAGGTTTATAAAATATTTATGAACTAACGGTTTGGAATATATATAGAAGCGTGTCGCCTGCCACCAGGCGACATGGATTCAGGCGTGAGCTCAGTGACGGCTGTGCTTTTACAATGCGGGCTGGCTTTGCCGGCTTACTCAGAAGCAGCCGTGCCCAGAAACTTGCGCAGAAACTGCCGCGTGCGCTCCTGTTGCGGCGCCGCGAACAAGGCTTTGGCCTCACCTTGCTCCACGATCACACCCTTGTCGAAGAAGATGACCCGGTTGGCCACGTCGCGAGCGAAGCTCATTTCATGGGTAACGATGATCATGGTGCGTTTTTCTTCCGCCAGGCTGCGAATGGTCGCCAGTACCTCGCCTACCAGCTCCGGGTCCAGGGCCGAGGTGGGTTCATCGAACAGAATCACCTCCGGCTCCATGGCCAAGGCACGGGCAATGGCCACCCGCTGCTGCTGGCCCCCGGACAGGCGACGCGGGTAGGCGTCTTCCTTGCCTGCCAGGCCCACCTTGGCCAATAGACGCCGGCCAAGGTCCACCGCTTGGTCGCGCGGTGTTTTCTTGACGATCACCGGCCCTTCGATGACGTTCTCCAAGGCCGTGCGGTGGGGAAACAGGTTGAAGTTCTGGAACACGAAGCCTGCCTGTTGGCGCAGGCGACGTATCGCGCTGTGTTGCGGGCCGAGGGGCCGGTCGGCATCGATGCTGATGGCGCCGATCTTGATCTGCCCGGCATCGGGCGTTTCCAGCAGGTTCAAGCACCGCAGGAAGGTGGTCTTGCCCGACCCGCTGGGGCCGATGATCGCCACCACTTCACCCGGCTGCACCGTCACATCGATGCCATCGAGCACGGTCAGGCCCTTGAAGCGTTTGGTCAGGCCTTTGACTTCAATCATGCTCAGTGCTCCTGATCATGTTGGTTGACCCGCGCTTCCATGCGGTTCTGGAAGTAGGCCAGGATACTGCACAGCACCCAGTAGACCACGGCCACTGCCACGTACATGGTGAACACCTCGAAGGTACGTGCCGTGATCAACTGGGCCTGACGGAACAGCTCCGGCACCTGGATGGTGGCGGCCAGCGCAGTGTCCTTGACCAGCGAGATGAAGCTGTTGCCCAACGGCGGCAACGCGGTGCGCAGCGCCTGGGGCAGGATCGCCCGGCGCATGGCCTGCACGCGGGTCATGCCGATGCTGGCTGCTGCTTCCCACTGCCCACGGTCGATGGAAGCGATCGCGGCGCGCAGGATCTCGCAGATGTAGGCGGCCATGTTCAATGACAGCCCGATCAGCGAGGCGGGGATCGGGTCGAGCTCGATACCGATCTGGGGCATGCCGAAGTAGATGACGAACAGCTGCACCAGCAGGGGCGTGCCACGGAAGAACGATACGTATATCCGTGCCAGCCAGTTGAGCGGCAGCACTTTGGACAAACGCATCAACGCCAGGGCAAAGCCCAGCACCAATCCGAAGAACATGCCCCCTACGCTGAGCAGCACGGTGTAACCCGCACCCTTGAGCAGAAAGGGTGCGGAGTCGGCGACCAGTTGCAGGCTTTCAGCGATCATCGGGTGACGTCAGCACCGAAGTACTTTTCGGACAGCTTGGTCAGCGTCCCGTCCGCCTTGAGCTTGTCGATGGCCCTGTTGATGGCGTCCAGCAGTTCAGGTTCGCCCTTGCGCATGGCAACCCCGCTCTCCAGTCGCGAGAACGCATCGCCCGCCAGTTG
Organism: Pseudomonas sp. I3-I5; assembly: GCF_022699445.1. Classification (NCBI taxonomy): domain Bacteria; kingdom Pseudomonadati; phylum Pseudomonadota; class Gammaproteobacteria; order Pseudomonadales; family Pseudomonadaceae; genus Pseudomonas; species Pseudomonas sp. I3-I5. Next base: position 69,820 of record NZ_CP093940.1, read on the forward strand.
CGTATCCTTGGCTTTCTGCGCGTATTCAAGTGCAGCCAGGCGATCGATCAGGATGGCATCGATGCGGCCGTTGCGCAGGTCGGCAAACTTGCTGGGGTCGTCTTCATAGGTGCGCACTTCGGCCTTGGGCACATCCTGTTTGACCCATTGCTCGTAGTTGGTACCCAGGCCTACACCGACTTTCTTGCCTGCCAGGTCCTGAGCGCCCTTGATGCCGAGCTGGTCAGCCTTCTTCTTCAGCACCAGCGCCTGGATACCCGAGACGGTATAGGGTTCGGAGAAATCGTATTTCTTCTTGCGCTCCTCGGAAATCGTGACCTGGTTGACGACGATGTCCAGCCGCTTGGATTCCAGCGCAGCCAGGATACCGTCCCATTTGGTCGGCTGGATCTTGGCCTTTACGCCGAGCTCCTTGGCCAGCAATTCGGACAGCTCCACTTCGAAGCCGGTCAGCTTGCCGTTTTCATCCTGGAAGCTGAAGGGTGGGTATGTGCCTTCAAGGCCGACGTTGATCACGCCTTTTTCCTGGATGGTCTTCAACTCTTCGCCGGCAAAGGCCTGGCCAAGCAGGCCTGTGCCCAGCAGCAGGGCCAGGCTGGCATTGAGTAGCGGTTTGGCGAACTTCGACATGTCTGAGCCCCGAGCGTGTTGTGAATGAAGTGATGGCGACTATAGGGTTGGATGCGCAGCGCCGGAAATAGTCAAAAATTATCGCACTTTGCCTATTTATGCGTTTGGAAATTGTCCATTGATCTTGAGGGTAGGCGAGGCTGGCATGGCTGTCATTGCTCTGGCGGTCCAATCCAGTGTCAGGAAAGAGGGTGAGGCCTGTTCCAGGGCGCTTGCCCGCAAAATGACGGCATCGACAATAGAACAGATAGCCTAGAAGGCAGGAGAACACACCGTGAGCGAACAACCCGCCTCCGGGCACTGGCAACTGCAGGGGATCGTGGCCGGCTTGCGCGGTGCCCGTGAGCAATGGCGCACCCGCAATGGCCGCAGCAGCGGCGAGCAAGGTGGCCGGGAGCTGCCCTCGCGCGAAGCGGTGCGACAGATCCTTGAACAGCTCTGCGGCGCGCTGTTTCCCATGCGCCTCGGGCCAGTGGACCTGCGCGAGGAGAGCGAGGATTTTTATGTCGGCCACACCCTGGACGCCGCGCTCAATGCGTTGTTGGTGCAGGCGCGTCTGGAACTGCGCTACGCCGCTCGGCAAGGCAAGGAGGACCTGGCGGGTGTCGATGCCCATGCCCTGAAGCTGATCCAGGGCTTTGCCGCAGCGCTGCCGGGCATGCGTGTACTGCTCGATACCGACGTGCTGGCGGCCTATCACGGCGACCCGGCGGCACGCAGTGTCGATGAAGTGCTGCTGTGCTATCCCGGCATCCTGGCGATCATCCATCACCGCCTGGCCCATCACCTGTACACGGCCGGGCTGCCACTGTTGGCACGAATCAGTTCTGAGCTGGCCCACTCGGCAACGGGTATCGATATCCATCCTGGGGCCCAGATCGGCCCAAGCTTCTTCATCGACCACGGTACCGGCGTGGTGATCGGCGAAACCGCGATCATCGGCGAGCGCGTGCGGATTTATCAGGCGGTGACCCTTGGCGCCAAGCGCTTCCCGAGCGATGAGTCCGGCACGTTGCACAAGGGCTTGGCCCGTCACCCGATCGTCGAAGATGACGTGGTGATCTATGCCGGCGCTACCGTACTGGGGCGTATCACTATCGGGCAGGGTTCCACCATCGGTGGCAACGTCTGGTTGACGCGCAGTGTGCCGCCGCACAGCAACATTACCCAGGCCAACCTGCAGCTCGATTGTCAGGACAAACAGTGACCCTGGACGGTGCCTTGGGTAGGCACCAGACCGTCACATGCCCCTTTGCAGCCAGGGGTCGACAGGGCAAGTAAGGCTGCCCAAACAGTACTTCCAGGGCATTACCAATCGGCGCTCCAATTAGCAATGAGGCTCAAACCATGTTTAACTTGAACGCTTGTTCAATTAAAAAAACGCTGGTCCGCTGCCGGTGTTCATCAGGAGGATTCCTTTGCTGAACCCGTTAATTATGCGTCTTTCGTCCTTTGACGAGGTGCCCACGCCATGAGTGCACCGACCCCTTCGCTTGCCCCTGGCAAGATCCGCATGAACCCCCCGGTGTTCTATTTTGCGGCAAGTTTCATCCTCATCTTTGGCCTTGTGGTCATCATCAACCCGGAGAGTGCAGGCCAGTGGTTGCTGGCGGCGCAGAACTGGGCTGCCAACACGGTAGGCTGGTACTACATGCTGGCGATGACGCTGTATCTGGTCTTCGTGGTGGTCACCGCCGTATCCGGCTACGGCAAGATCAAGCTCGGTGCCGACCACGACGAACCCGAATTCAGCTACCTGTCATGGGCGGGCATGCTGTTCGCTGCGGGGATCAGCATCACGCTGTTCTTCTTCTGCGTCTCGGAACCGCTTACCCACATGCTGCAACCACCCCAGGGTGAAGGGGGTACGGCTGAGGCGGGTCGGCAGGCGATGCAGATCCTGTTCCTGCATTGGGGCCTGCACGGTTGGGGTGTCTTTGCCTTCGTCGGCATGGCGCTGGCTTATTTCGCCTACCGGCACAACCTGCCGCTGGCCTTGCGCTCTGCGCTCTACCCGCTAATCGGCAAGCGCATCAACGGGCCTATCGGCTATGCGGTCGACGGCTTCGGCATCATCGCCACGGTATTCGGCCTGGGGGCCGACATGGGCTTTGGCGTGCTGCACCTCAACGCCGGCCTGGATTACCTGTTCGGCATCAGCCACAGCCAGTGGGTGCAGGTGGTGCTGATCACGCTGATGATGGGCGCGGCGGTAGCCGTGGCAGTAGCCGGTGTGGAAAAAGGCGTACGGGTGATGAGCGACATCAACCTGTTCCTGGCCTGTTCGCTTTTGCTCTTCGTGTTGTTCGCAGGCCCCACCCAGCACCTGTTCAACACCCTTATCCAGAACCTGGGCGATTATTTGGGTGCCTTGCCGCGCAAGAGCTTCGATGTCTATGCCTATGGCGATAACCGTGAGTGGCTGGGCGGCTGGACGGTGTTCTACTGGGCCTGGTGGATCGCGTGGGCGCCGTTCGTGGGCTTGTTCATCGCGCGCATCTCCCGTGGGCGGACCATTCGCGAGTTCGTCTTCGGTGTGCTGCTGATTCCGCTTGGCTTCACCCTGGCGTGGATGTCGATCTTCGGCAACAGCGCACTGGACCAGGTCATCAATCACGGCATGACCGCGCTGGGCCAGGCCGCGTTGGACAACCCGTCCATGAGCCTGTACCTGCTGCTGGAGACCTACCCGTGGAGCAAGGCGGTGATTGCCATGACGGTGTTCGTCAGCTTCGTGTTCTTCGTGACGTCGGCAGACTCCGGTACCGTGGTGCTGTCCACGCTGTCGGCGACCGGCGGCGATGCAGACGAGGACGGCCCGAACTGGCTGCGCATCTTCTGGGGCGCGATGACGGCACTGGTGACCAGTGCCTTGCTGTTCGCCGGCAGCATCGACTCGCTGAAGTCAGCGGTGGTGCTCACCTCGTTGCCCTTCTCGCTGATCCTGTTGTGCATGATGTGGGGGCTGCACAAGGCCTTCTACCTGGAGTCGCAGCGCCAGATCGCGCAGATGCATTCGCTGGCTCCCTTCGCCCAGTCACGCCGAGGCCGTGGGGGTTGGCGCCAGCGCTTGAGCCAGGCGGTGCATTTCCCTTCGCGGGACGAGGTGTACCGGTTCATGGACGATGTTGTGCGCCCGGCCATTGCCGATGTGCGTGAGGTGTTCGAGCAGAAAGGGCTGGTGCTGATCACCCAGGACGACCCGAGCCATGACAACGTCAGCTTGAAAGTCGGCCATGGCGATGAACAGCCGTTCATCTACCAGGTGCAGATGCGCGGTTACTTCACGCCCTCGTTCGCCCGTGGTGGCCTGGGTGCCCATGAGTTGAAGAACCGTCGCTATTACCGGGCGGAGGTCTACCTCAGCGAAGGCAGCCAGAATTACGACCTGGTGGGCTACAGCAAGGAACAGATCATCAACGACATCCTCGACCAGTACGAACGGCACATGCAGTTCCTGCATTTGGTGCGCTGATCGCCCCGTCCTGGAAGGGCGAGCCTCATGGCTCGGCCTTCCAGGATCGCCCCGCCTCTCTCCGACTAAGCGCCCTCCGGCTAATAGGGCGCATCGCCCAGAATGGTTGCCCTGTGCATCACCCGCCGGTTCGGCCGGTAGTCGTCCACTGCGTAATGCTGGGTGACGCGGTTGTCCCAGAACGCTACGTCGTTTTCCTGCCAGCGCCAGCGGATCGTGAACTCTGGCCGGGTGGCATGAGCGAAAAGAAGCTTCAGCAGTGCCTCACTTTCCGATTCGCTCAATTCATTGATGCGCGTGGTGAACCCCTCGTTGACGAACAGTGCCTGGCGCCCGCTGGCTGGATGCGTGCGTACCACCGGATGAGATAAGGGTGGGTTTTCACGCCGGGTCTGCTCCCAGCGCGCCAGATCCTGCGGAGTTGTGCCAAAGCGCTCCAACGGGAATGACTTGGTGAAGTCGTGGGTCGCCGTCAGCCCGACCAGCATCGCCTGCAGCGGCGCTGACAATCCCTCGAAAGCTGCAATGCCACTGGCCCACAGGGTATCGCCGCCATAGGCCGGCAAGTGCTTGGCACTGAGCACTGCGCCCAGGGCCGGTGTCGGCAGAAAGGTCACGTCGGTGTGCCAAACGGCGTTGTCGCGGACGTCAGTGACCGCAGTATCGAGCACCAGCACCTGGGGCGTATCGGGTACGTTGGGGTAGATGGGGTGGATGTGCAGGTCGCCAAAGCGGGCGGCAAAACGCGCCTGCTGGGCGGGGGCGATGGGCTGGTCGCGGAAGAACAGCACCTGATGGCGAAGCAACGCGTGTTCTATGGCGTCGCGCACCTCGTCGCTGATGTCGCGGGCAAGGTCCACGCCGCCGATCTGTGCGCCCAGCGCCGGGCTGAGTGGGGTAATGGTCAGGCTCATGTCGGTCTCTTCAGGCAGGCGCCCTTGCGGGCGCACGAGCGGTAGGGTTCAGTGGCTTTGCCCGTGCCAGGGCACCAGTCGGCGTTGCAGCGCGCGCAGGCTCATCTCCAGCGCGAACGCGATCAGCGCGATCAGCAGGATGCCCAGCACCACCACATCGGTGACCAGAAATTGCGCGGCCGACTGCACCATGAAGCCAAGGCCGCTGGTGGCGGCGATCAGTTCGGCCGCTACCAGCGTCGACCAACCGACGCCCAGGCCAATCCGAATGCCTGTCAGAATGTCGGGCAGCGCACTGGGCAGGATCACGTGACGAATCAGCTGGGCCCTGGTCGCACCCAGCGATTGCGCGGCTCGCAGCTTGGCCGGGTCGGTGGTGCGCACGCCCGTGGCAGTGGCGATGGCGATGGGCGCGAAGATCGCCAGGTAGATCAGCAGCACCTTCGACAGCTCGCCGATCCCGCACCAGATGACGATCAGCGGCAAGTAGGCGAGCGGGGGGATAGGCCGGTAGAACTCGATCAACGGGTCGAAGATGCCCCGTGCCACGCGGCTATAACCAATGGCGATACCTATCGGGATGGCCGTGAACACCGCGGCCAGCAATGCTGTGCCGATACGGCCGAGACTGGCGCCAAGGTGCTGCCACAGGCTGGCATCCATGTAGCCTTGGGTGAGCAAGACCCAGGCTTTGGCCGTGATGTCAGCAGGCGAGGGCAGAAACAGGGGCTCGACCCACCCGGCGGCCGTGACCAACCACCACGTCAACACCAGGCTCGCCAGGGTCAATGCGCTGATCCAACGGGTGGGCAGCAAGCGAGCCCCGCTGGCGGCAGGTGCTGATTGAACAGTGGGCTCACTGGCCGCTGGTATATCAATGCTGCTCATGCGCGCTCCTGGGATTGACGGTGGGAAAAGATCCGGGCCAGCACATGCTCGCGCGCTTCGATGAAGCGCGGGTCGGACTTGATCGCCCGCGCCGGCTCGCCGTTGGCGTAACGCTGGCCGAAGTCCAATTGAAGCCGCTCGACGATGCGCCCTGGGCTGGGTGCGAGCAGCACCAACTCAGTGGCGAGAAACACGGCCTCCTCTATGTCATGGGTGATCAGGAACACAGGTTTGTCGGCGCGCTGCCAGATATCCAGCAGCAGCGTCTGCATGTGCTCGCGGGTGAACGCATCCAGGGCACCGAACGGTTCATCCATCAGCAGTACGCCAGGGTCGGCGGCCAATGCACGGGCCAGGCCCACGCGCTGCTTCTGGCCGCCTGAAAGCTGCCATATGCGCCGCTCGGCAAACTCTGCAAGGTCGACCAGGGCGAGCATCTCGCGGGCTCTGGCTTCACGTGCCGCGCGTGGCACGCCGGCCAGTTCCAGGCCGAAGGCGACATTGCCCAGCACGTTCTGCCAGGGCAGTAGGGCATCATCCTGAAAGACCACGCCACGCTCGGCCCCTGGCCCCTGCACGGGCACGCCGTCGAGCGTGATGCGTCCCGCGCTGGGGCTGACGAATCCTGCGATCAGGTTCAGCAACGAGGTCTTCCCGCTGCCCGAGGGCCCAAGCGCCACCAGCAACTGCCGCGGCCCTACGCTCAGGGTGATGTCGGCCAGCACCGGGCTCGCGGCACCAGGGTACTGTGCGCTGATGCGCTCCAGTTCGAGCAAGGCCATGTCAGGCTCCTGTCATTGGCTGCAAATTCAGTGGGGGAGGTACTGGGCACTGACGTAGGGGCTGTAGTCCGGCAATACGGCCTCGACCTTGCCTTGCTGCTTGAGGAACGTGGCCGTGTCGGTCAGGGCCTGGGTAGTGGGCGCACCCAGGGCGCTGGCCTGGTCTGCGGCCAGCGGGTAGACGTTGCCTTGCAGCAACACCGGGATGTCCGAAGGCTTGGCGCCGGACAGCTTGGCCAACTTGGCGACGTTGTCCTGGTTCGCCAGCCAGGCTTGTGGGTCCTTTCGGTAGTCGGCATACGCCTGCAGGGTGACCTGCGCGAAGGCCCTGACCACGTCGGGGTGCTTGGATGCGAAGTCCTTGCGCACGATCCAGGCGTCGAAGGTGGGGGCCCCTGCCTTGCCCAGCTCGCCCGAGGTGATCAGCACCTTGCCGGTTTCCTTCGCCACGCCCAGCGCAGGATCCCAGACATAGGTGGCGTCGATGTCGCCACGTTTCCATGCCGCGATGATCGCGGGCGGTGTCAGGTTCAGAATCTGCACCTTGGCAGGATCGATGTTCCAGTGCTTGAGTGCTGCCAGCAGGCTGTAGTGTCCGGTCGACACGAAGGGAACGGCGACTTTTTTGCCCACAAGATCGTGGGGTGTCTTGATTTCATCGCGCACCACCAGCGCTTCGCCGGCCCCGATCTGCGTGGCGATCAGGAACGTCTCGATCGGCAGCTTGCGCGTTGCGGCGGCTGCCAATGGGCTGGAGCCCAGATAACCAATCTGCACGTCCCCACTGGCAACGGCGGTGATCACATCGGCACCATTGTCGAACTTGCGCCAGTCGATACTGGCTTTGGTCGCCGTCTCGTAGTCGCCATCGACCTGCGACACCTTGGCAGGATCGACCGTCGTCTGATACGCCACTGTCAAGTCTGACGCCTGGGCCATCCAGCTGGCGCCAGCAAGGGCTAAGGTACTGAGAATTCGCAGGGTGCGGTGCGGGTTCATGGTTAGCTCTCATCGGGTAAAGGATGCATGAGCTAAGGCTAATTGATCTAAAAAACTAAAAATAAATAACTTTTAAGAATTAGCTTAGCGCGTGTTTGGCACCCTTGGTCGATGCTTGACCACGCGCAATGGCAAAATCAGGCGACGCTGCTAGGCTCAGCGTCCCTATAGATCCAATTGGAATGAGGTTATGAGCAAACGATTGCAAATAGCCGGGGGTTATGAGAACCCCCTTGCTACAACAAAATGCAGTAATGGTTCCTTACATATTCCTTAAAAGTCTTACCGATTCACAAAACAGTCATTTTGGATTTATAGGATTGTCATTATCCTGTAGCGTAGGTTGGCGCCTTAGACCAAAGTCGCGAAACGTTTAGAAATGATTGACTAAAGGGTCACGCTTTGGGACTAAATCGCCCATCCACGGTGAGCGGGGCAACAGACCCGGCCGCCTGAGATACACAAAAATTAGAACGTAGAGGAGCAAAGCATGTACAAGTCCAGCCTGGCCATGGCCGTGGCACTGGGTGTTCTCGCCCAACAAGCAGGTGCTGCCGGTTTCGTTGAAGACAGCAAGCTGTCGGTCAGCTCGCGCACCATGTACTTCAATGGCGACAACCGTGACGGCGGCGCCGACAACCGTGAATCGGGCCAGGGCTTCAAACTGGATTACCTGTCCGGTTTCACCCAGGGCACCGTTGGTTTCGGTGTAGACGCCCAGGCTCTGTGGGGCATCCACCTCGATGGCGGCCGTGGCAAACACCCTGACAACAGCAGCTTCTTCCCAAGCGATTCCGACGGCTCCGCCGTCAGCCAGTGGGCTCGCCTGGGTGCCAACGCCAAGGCCAAGTTCTCCAAGACTGAAGTCCATTACGGCAGCGCCCTGGCGCCTAACCTGCCGATCCTGGTCTCCAACGATGGCCGTCTGCTGCCGCAGACCTTCGAAGGTGGCACCCTCCAGTCGAAGGAAATCGACAACCTGACCATCAACGCCGGTCAGCTGACCCACGCCATGGGCCGCGCCTCGAGCAACCGCACCGGCCTGTCGGTCAACGGCGCCTTCCGTGACAGCAACAAGTTCCGCTATGGCGGCCTGGACTACAAGCTCACCCCAGACCTGACCCTGCAGTACTACTACTCGAACCTGGAAGACTTCTACAAGCAGCACTTCCTGGGCGCTACCCACGTCTTCAAGATCGCTGACGACCAGTCGTTCAAGACTGACCTGCGCTACTTCAACAGCAGCAGCGATGGCCGTAACGGTGACTCGGGCTACACCTTCAACAACAACGGCGGCTTTGCCAAGACGCCTGGCGAGGTCGACAACAAGACCTGGTCGGCAATGTTCACCTACACCCTGGGCGGTCACTCGCTCATGCTCGGTCACCAGCGCGTCAACGACGACGGTGGTTTCGTCTGGTTGAACCAGGGTAGCGTGCGCAAGGACGGTTCGCGTTCCTCGCTCGAAGGCGCCGGCGGCGCCAGCTTCTACCTGTTCACCGACAGCATGATCAACCAGTTCGCCAAGGCCGGTGAGAACACCACATTCGGTCAATACGCCTACGATTTCGCGCGCCTCGGCGTACCGGGCCTGAAGGCTTCGGTTTCCTACCTCAAGGGTGAAGACGGCAAGAACGCCAGCGGCAATGGCCACTTCAGCGAGTGGGAACGTGACGCCCGGATCGACTACGTCATCCAGGAAGGCACGTTCAAAGGCCTGGGTGCGAGCCTGCGCCACGGTGTATACCGCGGCACCGGTGAAAGCTCGTTGGCCGATCAGGACCAGACCCGTTTCATCGTGAACTACACTTACAATTTCCTGTAAGCCGTAGCCACATTAAAGAGCCTCGCCTGATGCGAGGCTTTTTTGTGAGCGAAATTTGTTATGCATAAAAAGCATTAACAAAGCTTTATTTATTCTTTTTAAGGTTGAAGAAATTCAGGCACATTCATTCCACAGGCACCCCAGCACAGGAGCTGCATCCCATGAGCCTCAAACTCGGCGATATCGCCCCGGATTTCGAACAGGATTCCAGCGAAGGCAAGATCCGTTTTCACCAATGGCTGGGCGACAGCTGGGGCGTGCTGTTCTCGCACCCTGCCGACTTCACCCCGGTATGCACCACCGAATTGGGGCTCACGGCCAAGCTCAAGGATGAATTCGCTAAGCGCGGAGTCAAGGCCATTGCACTGTCGGTCGACCCGGTCGACTCGCATCACCGTTGGATCGACGACATCAACGAAACCCAGCAGACCGTGGTCAACTTCCCGATCCTCGCCGACGCCGACCGCAAGGTGTCCGATCTGTACGACCTGATCCATCCAAATGCCAGCGATACCCTCACCGTACGCTCGCTGTTCGTCATCGACCCGAACAAGAAAGTTCGCCTGACGATTACCTACCCCGCCAGTACCGGGCGAAACTTCAACGAGATCCTGCGGGTCATCGACTCGTTGCAATTGACCGATTCGCACAAGGTCGCCACGCCAGGCAACTGGCAGGACGGCGACGACGTGGTGATCGTTTCTTCGCTCAAGGACGAAGAAGAGATCCGGCAACGCTTTCCAAAAGGCTACAAGGCGGTCAAACCCTATCTGCGTCTGACGCCTCAACCGAACCGAGCGTGAATACTGTGTTGCATAGCGCTTAGCCAAGCAGGGATTTTCGGGCCGTTTCGACGACCCTTTTTTTTGACAAAAAATTGGCCAGTAAATACCTAAATCGAATAAATAAAGAATTAAATATGATTTATAGATATATAAAGATGCTGATAATGTCGTCCTACCGTAACCCAAGGAAGCGCAGCAATGCTGGTCGTATCAATCGGTGGTAGCCCAAGTCCTCGCTCACGCTCAGGCGTGTTGCTCGAACGTTCGCGGCAGTGGCTCGAGCACCGTGGCGTTGAAGTCGTCACCCTGCAGGTGCGCGACTTTCCTGCCGAAGACTTGCTGCATGCCCGCTTCGACAGCCCGCACGTGCAGCACTTCCAACAGTTGGTGGCCCAGTCCGATGGACTGATCGTTGCCACGCCGGTGTACAAAGCGTCGTTCGCCGGCGCGCTGAAAACCCTGCTTGACCTGCTGCCCGAGCGCGCATTGGCCAACCGGGTAGTACTGCCCATCGCAACGGGCGGCAGCATTGCCCACATGCTGGCCGTGGATTACGCCCTCAAGCCCGTGCTGTCGGCTCTCAAGGCCCAGGAGACCCTGCAAGGGATCTTTGCCGACGACAGCCAGATCGCCTATGCCGAAGGCAATAAGCCGGCCCAGCTGGCGCCTGCCCTCGAAGAGCGGCTGCACGACTCGCTGGAAACCTTCCACCTGGCTCTGGCCAGGCGCCCGCGCCCGGTAGCACCCGGTGTGCTCAATGATCGCCTGATCAGTGCTCGCTGGAGCATCTGATCCGGCAAACCCGCTGTATCACCTTACTCGCCCGTTAACGAGGCAAGCAGGTGCAACCCGAACCCCATCGCACAGGAGAGCGCCATGCGCACAATCTTCTTGCGTCGTGGTCTGGTCGCCCTGTTTGCGGCGGCTGTGTCCCTCGGCGCCATCACCCAGGCACAGGCTGAAACCCTGCGCATCGGTTATCAGAAATACGGCACCCTGGTGCTGCTCAAGGCCAAGGGCACGCTGGAAAAGCGCCTGGCCGAGCAGGGCGTGCAGGTGCAGTGGACCGAGTTCCCCGGCGGCCCTCAGCTGCTCGAAGGGCTGAACGTCGGTTCTGTCGACTTCGGCGTGACCGGCGAAACGCCTCCGGTATTCGCACAGGCCGCCGGGGCCGACTTGCTGTACGTGGCCTACGAACCTCCCGCACCCCACAGTGAGGCCATCCTGGTGCCCAAAGACTCGCCGATCCAGTCGGTGCAGGCACTCAAGGGCAAGAAGGTCGCCCTCAACAAGGGCTCCAATGTCCATTACCTGCTCGTACGGGCACTCGAAGACGCAGGCCTGAAGTACACCGATATTCAACCGGTCTACCTGCCCCCGGCCGATGCGCGCGCAGCGTTCGAGCGTGGCAGTGTCGATGCCTGGGTGATCTGGGACCCGTACCAGGCCGCCGCCGAGCAGCAGCTGCAAGCCCGCACCCTGCGTGACGGCCAGGGCCTGGTAGACAACCATCAGTTCTACCTGGCCACGCGCAGTTATGCGAATCAGCACCCGGCCGTCATCAATACCGTCATCGAACAGGTACGTGCGGTCGGTGAGTGGTCGCAGGCCAACCCGCAGGAGGTCACCGACCAGGTCGCTCCGCTGCTTGGGCTCACGCCGGACATCACCCTGACGTCCGTCAAGCGCCAAGGCTATGGCGCAGCGCCCTTGACGCCGGACGTAGTGGCGGCCCAGCAGAAAATCGCAGACACCTTCCAGACGCTCAAGCTCATACCCAAGCCGCTGCGCATCAAGGACGTGATCTGGACACCCCCGGCCAAGGTTGCCAGTGCACCTTGATTGATCTGCCCGTGCCGGGCCTTCCCCGGCTCAGCTATCCCTTAGGAGACAACTCCAATGAGCCTCAACATCTTCTGGTTCCTCCCCACGCACGGTGATGGCAAATACCTGGGCACCGCGCAAGGCGCCCGGGCGGTCGACCATGGCTATCTGCAGCAGATTGCCCAGGCGGCCGACCGCCTGGGGTTCGGCGGCGTGCTGATACCCACCGGGCGCTCCTGCGAGGATTCCTGGCTGGTGGCCGCCTCCCTGATTCCTGTTACCGAACGGCTGAAGTTCCTGGTAGCCCTGCGCCCTGGGATCATCTCGCCGACAGTCGCCGCGCGGCAGGCCGCCACGCTCGATCGCCTGTCCAATGGCCGGGCGCTGTTCAACCTGGTAACCGGTGGTGATCCGGATGAGTTGGCCGGTGACGGCCTGCACCTCAATCATCAGGAGCGCTACGAAGCGTCTGTCGAGTTCACCCGCATCTGGCGCAAGGTGCTTGAAGGCGAAGAAGTCGACTACGACGGCAAACACATCCAGGTCAAAGGCGCGAAGCTGCTGTACCCACCCATCCAGCAGCCTCGTCCACCGTTGTATTTCGGTGGTTCGTCCGAAGCCGCCCAAGACCTGGCTGCAGAGCAGGTCGAGCTGTACCTGACCTGGGGCGAACCGCCCAGCGCGGTGGCTGAAAAGATCGCCCAGGTGCGCGATAAGGCAGCTGCTCAAGGGCGCGAGGTGCGGTTTGGCATTCGTCTTCATGTGATCGTGCGCGAGACCAATGCGCAAGCGTGGGAAGCGGCTGAAAAACTGATATCCCATCTGGACGACGACACCATCGCTCGCGCCCAGGCATCGCTTGCCCGTTTCGACTCGGTAGGGCAGCAGCGCATGGCCGCGCTGCACAATGGCAGCCGCGACAAGCTCGAAGTCAGCCCCAACCTGTGGGCTGGGGTAGGCCTGGTTCGCGGAGGTGCAGGCACTGCGCTGGTGGGCGATGGCCCGACCGTCGCCGCACGGGTCAAGGAGTATGCCGCCCTGGGCATCGACACTTTCATCTTCTCCGGTTACCCGCACCTGGAAGAGTCATACCGGGTGGCCGAACTGTTGTTCCCGCACCTGGACGTACAACGGCCTCAGCCTGCCACCGGCGGCGGCTACGTGAGCCCGTTCGGCGAGATGGTTGCCAACGACATCTTGCCCAAGTCCGTGGCCCAGCGATGAGGGGTACTGTATGAGTCGCAAAGCCTCGAATACCGTGACAGAGCGCTTGGCGCCCTGGGCGCTGCCGGTACTGCTGCTGGCCGCGTGGCAACTGGCGGTCAGCGCGGGCTGGCTGTCAACCCGCATTCTGCCAGCGCCAAGCGCCGTACTGTCAGCCGGCGTCGACCTGGTACGCAGTGGAGAGATCTGGACGCACCTGGCCATCAGCGGCTGGCGTGCCGGGCTGGGCTTCGTGATCGGTGGCAGCATTGGCCTGGTGCTGGGCTTCATCACCGGGCTGTCCAACTGGGGCGAGCGCCTGCTCGACAGTTCGGTACAGATGATCCGTAACGTGCCGCACCTGGCCCTGATCCCGCTGGTGATCTTGTGGTTCGGCATCGACGAGTCGGCGAAGATCTTTCTGGTCGCGCTGGGCACGCTCTTCCCCATCTACCTGAATACCTATCACGGGATCCGCAATGTCGACCCGGCCTTGGTGGAAATGGCGCGCAGCTACGGGCTTTCGGGGTTCAGCCTGTTTCGCCAGGTGATCCTGCCCGGTGCCTTGCCTTCGATACTGGTGGGCGTGCGCTTCGCACTGGGCTTCATGTGGCTGACCTTGATCGTCGCCGAAACCATTTCGGCCAACGCCGGCATTGGCTACCTGGCGATGAACGCCCGGGAGTTCCTGCAGACCGATGTGGTGGTGCTGGCCATCGTGCTGTACGCCGTGCTCGGCAAGCTCGCCGACCTGGCTGCCCGTGGCCTTGAGCGTGTGTGGCTGCGATGGCATCCGGCTTATCAAGTTGCCAGGAAGGAGGGCGCATGACCGTGCTCAAGGACAATCCGCCACACCTGCTGCGTGGCATTCCATTGGCCGCCAAGGGCCTGCGTAAAACCTTCGGCTCGCGCGAGGTGCTAAAAGGCATCGACCTGCATGTCCCGGCCGGCCAGTTCGTCGCCATCGTCGGCCGTAGCGGTTGCGGCAAAAGTACCTTGCTGCGCCTGCTGGCTGGGCTCGACCAACCAACGGCAGGGCAACTGCTGGCAGGTGCTGCACCGCTGGACGAGGCACGGGAAGAAACCCGCCTGATGTTCCAGGACTCGCGGCTGCTGCCGTGGAAAAAGGTCATCGACAATGTGGGGCTCGGCCTGTCCGGCGATTGGCGTGCCAGGGCGCTGGATGCGCTGGAGGCAGTGGGCCTGGCCGACCGCGCCAACGAATGGCCCGCAGCCCTCTCGGGCGGCCAGAAGCAGCGCGTTGCGCTTGCCCGCGCACTGATCCACCAACCGCGTCTGCTGTTGCTGGACGAACCGCTGGGTGCGCTGGATGCACTGACGCGCATCGAAATGCAGCAACTGATCGAGCGCCTGTGGGGCCAGCATGGTTTCACCGTGCTGCTGGTGACCCATGACGTCAGTGAAGCGGTTGCGGTGGCAGATCGCGTGATCCTGATCGAGGACGGCGAAGTCGGGCTCGACCTGACGGTCGACCTGCCACGGCCACGACCGCGCGGTTCGCACCGCCTGGCCGCGCTTGAAAGCCAAGTGCTCAACCGAGTCCTTTCTGCGCCGGGCACTGCGCCCGAGCCGGAGCCTGTTGCCCCCCTGCCCACGCAGTTGCGTTGGGCGCACTGAACCCCCAGAAGCCATCGAAAAGGAAACACTCCAATGACCATCAAAGCCATCAACGTCCGTAATCAGTTCAAAGGCACCGTCAAGGAAATCCTCGAAGGCCCGGTGCTGTCGGAAATCGACGTCCAGACCGCCTCGGGTATCGTCACATCGGTCATCACGACCCGCTCCGTACGTGAACTGGAACTGCAAGTGGGCAGCGAGGTGATTGCCTTCGTGAAGTCCACCGAGGTATCCATCGCCAAGCTGTGATCGAGCACGGGGCCGCCTTGCGGCCCCTCAGTGCGAACGCTTGACCAGAAAAGGTGGCAGGTACAAGCCCAGGTAGGCTTCGAATACCCGCTTGCCTTCTTCGGCCATGCGCGGGGTGATGGTCTCGTGCAATTGCATCGACCGGGCATACACCCGATCGCTCAATTCCATGGCCAAGGCGAACACATCCACATCCGCAGGCATCACCGGCAAGTGAAAGTGCTGGTCGAACAACCTGTGCATCAGGGCGCCGAGCTCCATGTCGTGCTGCCGGTCAGCCTGCATGACCTCGCTGAGGCCATGCTGCGCCAGGATCAACTGCCGCGCAGCGGCATCCTCGTTGTAGATATCCAGCATGCGTTGCTCGATCAACCGCGACAGCTCATGCCAGCGGGTGAGCATGCTGCTGTCGATCGGCGCGCCAAGCGCCTCGCGGAAAACCCTGTGTACATCGGCAGTCAGCGCTTCGAGCAGCGCAGGCACGCTGGCGAAGAAGTGGTAGACCGATGACGGCGGGATTTGCGCGCGCTCGGCCACGCTGTAGATCGACAGGCCAGCCACCCCGCCCTCGGCCAGGAGCTCGCGGGCAGCTGCCAGGATCGCTTCGATCCGGGCCTGGCTGCTGGCGCGTGGCTTGCGCGCTGGGATGCCGCGGGTCATCAGTTGCTGATTGCCAGGATACTGGCCTGGTAGGCGCCCACGAAGGTATCGAACTCGCCCACTTCTTCCTGTTCCAGCTGCGACTGTTTGGCCAGGGACTCGCGCGCCAGCGTTTCGAAGGCCTGCTGCTGGTCGGGGCTCAGGGGCTGCTCGCGCAGTGTCTGGGCGTGGAGACGGCTTTGTCGCAGCGAGAACGCGATGAAGCTCTCATCATGCTCGGTCATGCGCGCCAACACCTGGGCCGATGGGGTCAGCTCGGGGTCGTCGACCTTTGCCTGCTGGGCTTGCAGGGCCTTGGCGTGCTCATCCCCGCCCTGGGCCTGGTCGAGCAAGTCGGCCAATTGAGCGATCTGAGCAATCAGTTCGCTGGCCCAGTCCTTGAGCGGCACAGGCTGCCCATCACGCTGCAACTTCAGCCCTGGACGCCGGCCTTCTTTGACCACACTCAGGAAATTGCTGGTGCACTGGCTGCATTCGTTGTTGTTGAGCTGTGGGCTATCGTCCAGCGCGCAGAACAGCAAAAACGCATCGAGAAAGCGTGCTTCGGTGAGGTCGATGCCCACTGGCAGGAGCGGGTTGATGTCCAGGCAGCGCACCTCCACGTACTGCACGCCGCGCGAGGTGAGCGCCTGGATTGGACGTTCGCCGGAGTAGGTCACCCGCTTGGGACGGATGTTGGAGTAGTACTCGTTCTCGATTTGCAGAATGTTGGTGTTCAGCTGTACCCACTCGCCATCGACATGGGTACCGACCTCCACATAAGGTGGGTACGGCGTGCCTACCGCCTTGCGCAGGCTGTCGGTGTAGCTGGACAGGTTGTTGTAGCAGGGCGTCAGGCCCGCCTGGGCATTGCTCTGGTAGCCCAGGTCGCTCATGCGCAGGCTGGTGGCGTAGGGCAGGTAGAGGGTGTCGCCATCGAGCTCTTCGAGCTGGTGGGCGCGGCCCCGCAGAAAGCCCTTGTCCAAGGCGGGCGAAGCGCCGAACAGGTACATGAGCAGCCAGCTGTAGCGACGGAAATTGCGGATCAGGGCGATGTACGCGGCCGACTGATAATCCCGTTCGTTTTCAGTGCTGCCTTCGGCTTCGCGCAGCAATGGCCACAGGGCCTCGGGCAGCGAGAAGTTGTAATGGATGCCGGCAATGCACTGCATGGTGCGGCCGTAGCGCAGGGCCAGGCCCTTGCGATAGACATGCTTGAGCTTGCCGATGTTGGAAGTGCCGTACTCGGCGATGGGAATGTCTTCTTCAGCCGGCAGCGAACACGGCATCGACGGGCTCCAGAGGTACTCGTCGCCCAGCTTGGTGTAGACGAACCTGTGGATCTGCTCGAGGTTTTCCAGCACCGCAGCGGCGTCAGGCAGCGCCGGGGTGATGAATTCAAGCAATGATTCGGAGTAATCGGTGGTGATCTGTTCGTTGGTCAGCGCCGCGCCCAGTGCTTCGGGGTGCGGTGTCTGGGCCAGACGGCCACTGTCTGTCACGCGCAGGCATTCGCGCTCAATGCCGTGCAGACACTGCTTGAGCAAGGGGAGATTGGCGCCGAGCAAGCTCAGGCGGCGGTTGAGGAGTGTGCTCAAGATGTATTCCTTCACGCGTCAGTCGCCCCAATATGGGGGTAGAGATGACGGTCTACAAGGGTAGGGGGAAGGGAACGGGCGTTATCGCCTGGTTTACCGCGGCCCCAGCAGTGCGCGCGCACTGCCGAAGTTACCGCAGATAGTGCTTTGTGAGCTAGAGCGCGACGAAGGTTCCTTGCGCCTTGGCAACCAGCTTGTCGTCCTGGACTACGTCAGCGTCGACCACCAGCGTGCGTCTGCCTGCGTGCAGCACCCGAGCGGTGCACAGCACCTCGCCATCGCTGACGGCGCGCAGGTAGTTGATCTTGCATTCGAGGGTGACGCTCTGCTGGTCGAAGCCGTGGCTGGACGAGCAGGCCAGCCCCATGGTGATGTCCACCAGGCTGAAGATCGCCCCGCCATGAAGCTTCTGGCCACGGTTGCGCAGGTGCGGCGCCACCGCCAGGCTCACCTCGGCAACGCCCGCTTCCAGGCGTTGCAGGCTGCAGCCCAGCAATTGGCTGAAGGCGCTTTGCACGTACTCGGGTGCCACGTCCATCACTTCTTCTTCAACTGCTTGGCGTTGGCGAACAGGGCAGCCATGGCGTTGTTGGCCGGCGCTGCAGTGGCGGTCTCGCGCTGACGGGGCGCTGGCTGTTGACGGCCACCCCCCTGGCCACGTCCGCCACCCCGGTTGCCTTCGACCTTCTCGCCCGGCGTATCGCTCATGCGCATGGACAGGCCGACACGCTTGCGCGGGATGTCCACTTCCATGACCTTGACCTTGACCACATCGCCGGCCTTGACCGCTTCGCGTGGGTCTTTGACGAACTTTTCCGACAGCGCCGAGATATGCACCAGCCCATCCTGGTGCACGCCGATGTCCACGAAGGCGCCGAAATTGGTGACGTTGGTCACTACGCCTTCCAGGATCATCCCAGGCTCCAAGTCCTTGAGGTCCTCGACCCCGTCCTGGAAGGTGGCCGTCTTGAACTCCGGACGCGGGTCGCGGCCAGGCTTGTCCAGTTCCTGCAGGATGTCGGTCACCGTGGGCAGGCCGAAGGTTTCGTCGGTGAATTTCTTTGGGTCCAGGCGCTTGAGGAAGCTGCTGTCCCCGATCAGCGAGCGGATGTCCCGGTCGGTGTTGGCGGCGATGCGCTGCACCAGCGGGTAGGCCTCGGGGTGAACGGCAGACGCGTCCAGCGGGTTGTCGCCGTTCATCACGCGCAGGAAGCCTGCGGCCTGCTCGAAGGTTTTTTCACCCAGCCGGCTGACTTTCTTCAAGGCTGCACGGGTGGCGAACGGGCCGTTGGCATCGCGATGGGCGACGATGTTCTGTGCCAGGGTCGTGTTCAACCCCGAAATACGCGTGAGCAGGGCGACCGACGCGGTGTTCACGTCCACGCCAACGGCGTTCACGCAGTCCTCGACGACGGCGTCGAGGCCGCGTGCCAGCTTCACTTGCGACACGTCGTGCTGGTACTGGCCCACGCCGATGGACTTGGGATCGATCTTGACCAGCTCGGCCAGTGGATCCTGCAGACGACGGGCAATCGAGACCGCGCCACGGATCGACACATCCAGATCGGGGAATTCCCGGGCCGCCAGCTCCGATGCCGAGTACACCGAGGCGCCGGCTTCGGAGACCATGACCTTGGTGATCTTCAGGGCAGGGTACTGCTTGACCAGGTCAGCCACCAGCTTGTCGCTCTCGCGGCTGGCGGTGCCATTGCCGATGGCGATCAGCTCGACCGAATGCTTGGCGCACAGCGCAGCCATTACCGAGAGCGTGCGGTCCCATTCGTTCCTGGGTGCATGGGGATACACGGTGGTGTAGTCGAGCAGCTTGCCGGTGGCATCGACCACGGCGATCTTGCAGCCCGTGCGCAGGCCAGGGTCGAAGCCCAGCGTGGCGCGCGGGCCAGCGGGCGCTGCCAGCAGCAGGTCATGCAGGTTGTGGGCGAAGACGTTGATCGCCTCACCCTCGGCATTGTCGCGCAGTTCACCGAACAGGTCGGTCTCCAGGTGGGTGTAGAGCTTGACCTTCCAGGTCCAGCGCACCACTTCACCCAGCCATTTGTCGGCCGCGCGGCCACGGTTCTCGATGCCGACGTGCTCGCCGATCATCAGTTCGCACGGGTGCAGGGTACCCGGCAGCTCTTCGCCCACTTTCAGCGAAGCGCTGAGTACACCTTCGTTGCGCCCGCGGAAGATCGCCAGCGCGCGGTGCGACGGCGCGCTGCGCAGCAGTTCGTCATGGGCGAAGTAGTCGCGGAACTTGGCACCTTCCTCTTCCTTGCCGGGCACCACGCGTGCGCTGAGCACCGCTTCCTGCTTCAGGAAACTGCGCAGTTTGTCGAGCAGGGCTGCATCTTCGGCGAAACGCTCCATGAGGATGTACTTGGCCCCCTCCAGCGCAGCCTTGACGTCTGCCACGCCCTTGTCGGCGCTGACAAAGCGCGCCGCTTCGCTTTCCGGGACCAGGGACGGGTCGGCGAACAGGCTGTCGGCCAGCTCGCCCAGACCGGCTTCCAGGGCGATCTGGCCCTTGGTGCGGCGCTTTTGCTTATAGGGCAGGTAGAGGTCTTCGAGGCGCGTCTTGGTGTCGGCCAGCTTGATCTCGCGCGCCAGTTCCGGCGTCAGCTTGCCTTGCTCCTCGATGCTGGCAAGGATGCTGATGCGACGCTCGTCGAGCTCGCGCAAGTAGCGCAGGCGCTCTTCCAAATGGCGCAGCTGGGTGTCGTCCAGGCTACCGGTCACCTCTTTACGGTAACGGGCGATGAAAGGCACGGTAGAGCCTTCGTCCAACAGGCCCACGGCCGCCTCGACCTGTTGTGGGCGTACGCCCAGTTCCTCGGCGATACGGCTGTTGATGCTGTCCATGTAAACCACCTGACGTTCTTGAATACGGAGTCGCCGGTGGGCCTTTCGCCCGACGGCGCTGGATGAAAGCGGCGCATTATACCCATCGCAAACAGCTTGCGGTGATGGCCTGGCGCCAGTTGGAAGTGGCGTCCCGGGAAAAATCTGCTAACAATGCTCACGGCACGCGTTGTAGCGGCTACGCCATAATGCGCAGCGATACCAGAGGAGTAATTCATGACCGGCACGCCAACTACCGCTGAAGGTGAAAAAATTCTGATCGTCGATGACGATCCAGGGCTCAGCAGCCTGCTTGAACGTTTCTTCACCAGCAAGGGTTATCGTGCCCGCGCGGTCCCCAACACCGAGCAGATGGACCGCCTGCTCCAGCGTGAAGTGTTCAACCTGGTGGTGCTCGACCTGATGCTACCGGGCGAAGACGGCTTGTCCGCCTGCAAGCGCCTGCGCCAGCACAACAACCAGATTCCCATCATCATGCTCACGGCCAAGGGTGACGAGCTCAGCCGCATCAAGGGCCTGGAACTGGGCGCCGACGACTACCTCGGCAAGCCATTCAACCCCGACGAGCTGATGGCCCGGGTCAAGGCCGTGCTGCGCCGTCAGGCGCCTTCGGTACCCGGTGCGCCGGGCAGCGAGGACGAGTCGGTCACCTTCGGCGACTACGAGCTGTCCCTGGCCACCCGCGAACTCAAGCGTGGCAACGAAGTGCACATGCTCACCACGGGTGAATTCGCTGTGCTCAAGGCCCTGGTGATGCATGCCCGCGAACCGTTGACCCGCGACAAACTCATGAACCTGGCACGCGGGCGTGAATGGGATGCGCTGGAGCGCTCCATCGACGTACAGATCTCGCGCCTGCGCCGCATGATCGAACCAGACCCGTCCAAACCGCGCTACATCCAGACGGTATGGGGTGTGGGCTATGTGTTCGTACCGGACGGAAACGCCGGCAAATGACGCTGCTGCCTAGATGAAGACGCCGCTGTGGTTTCCGCAGAGTTTCTTCGCGCGCACCTTGTGGCTGGTGCTGATCGTCGTTCTGTTCTCCAAGGCGTTGACCCTGGTCTACCTGCTGATGAACGAGGACGTCTTGGTCGATCGCCAGTACAGCCACGGCGTGGCATTGACCTTGCGCGCCTATTGGGCGGCCGACGAAGAAAACCGTGACCAGATCGCCGAAGCGGCAGGCCTGATCCGGGTGACCGGTGCAGGCGTACCCGAGGGCGAGCAACACTGGCCCTATAGCGAGATTTACCAACGGCAGATGCAGGCCGAGCTTGGCGAGGACACCGAGGTACGGCTGCGTATCCATGCGCCGCCTGCCTTGTGGGTCAACGCGCCCAGCCTGGGCCCGGGCTGGTTGAAGGTGCCGTTGTACCCCCACCCGTTGCGCGGGCAGAAAATCTGGAACGTGCTGGGCTGGTTCCTGGCCATCGGCTTGCTGTCCACCGCATCGGCCTGGATATTCGTGCGTCAATTGAACCAGCCGCTCAAACGACTGGTGTTCGCCGCGCGCCAGCTTGGCCAGGGGCGCAGTGTGCGCCTGCCGGTCAGCGACACGCCCAGCGAAATGACCGAGGTGTACAAAGCCTTCAACCAGATGGCCGAAGACGTCGAGCAAGCCGGGCGCGAGCGCGAGTTGATGCTTGCCGGCGTGTCCCACGACTTGCGCACCCCGCTGACCCGGCTGCGGCTTTCACTGTCCCTGCTCGGCAGCGACAGTGAGCTGAGCGACGACATGGTGCGCGACATCGAAGACATGGACGCCATTCTCGACCAGTTCCTGGCGTTCATTCGCGACGGGCGTGACGAACCCCTCGAAGAAGTCGATCTTGCAGCGTTGGTGCGTGAAGTGGTTGCACCCTACAACCAGCCCGAGGAGCGTGTTCGGCTGTGCCTGGAGCCCATACCGCCGTTTCCAGTGCGCCGGGTATCGCTCAAGCGCATGCTGGGCAACCTGATTGGCAACGCCCTGCACCATGCGGGCAAGGGCGTCGAGGTTGCAGCCTATGTCTCGGGGGATGAAAGCGCCCCGTACGTGGTACTGAGCGTGCTTGATCGGGGGGCAGGGATCGACGAATCCGAGCTCGAGACCATCTTCAACCCGTTCATTCGGGGTGACCGTGCGCGAGGCGGCAAAGGCACCGGGCTGGGCCTGGCCATCGTCAAGCGAATTGCCGCCCAGCATGGCGGAAACGTCGAACTGCGCAATCGTTCCGGAGGCGGTATCGAAGCACGGGTACGGTTACCCTTGGGGTTGCTGTTGCCGCGCAACGCTGTCTGACCGCAAGCTTGGCCTGGCGTGCTTCCAAGGGGCGATCAGCCACCGAGGAAGCCGGCGGGCCTGGCAGGCGGCCAGCGGGGTGATCAGCCCTTGCCCTTGGTCCGGGTCTGGTTGGGCCCGCCGTTCTTCTCCAGGTGTTCGAAGATCATGCCGGCTACGTCCTTGCCGGTAGTCACCTCGATGCCCTCCAGCCCCGGTGACGAGTTCACCTCCATCACCAGTGGGCCGTGGTTGGAGCGCAGAATGTCGACCCCGGCCACGCTCAAGCCCATCACCTTGGCTGCACGGATGGCCGTCATGCGCTCTTCCGGGGTGATCTTGATCAGGCTGGCAACACCACCACGGTGCAGGTTGGAGCGGAACTCGCCCGGTTTGGCCTGGCGCTTCATCGAGGCGATCACCTTGTCACCCACCACAAAGCATCGGATATCGGCACCACCGGCTTCCTTGATGTACTCCTGCACCATGATGTTCTGCTTGAGCCCCATGAAGGCTTCGATCACCGATTCGGCCGCCTTGGTGGTTTCGCACAGCACCACGCCAATGCCCTGGGTGCCCTCGAGGACCTTGATCACCAGCGGGGCGCCGTGGACCATCTGGATCAGGTCCGGAATATCATCGGGCGAATGGGCAAAGCCGGTGACCGGCAGGCCAATGCCACGGCGCGACAGCAATTGCAGCGAGCGCAGCTTGTCGCGCGAGCGTGCGATGGCGACCGATTCGTTGAGCGGGTACACCCCCATCATTTCGAACTGGCGCAGCACAGCGCAGCCATAGAAAGTGACAGAGGCACCAATGCGCGGGATGACTGCATCGAACCCTTCCAGTGGCTTGCCGCGGTAGTGAATCTGCGGCTTGTGGCTGGCGATGTTCATGTAGGCCCGCAGGGTATCGATCACCACCATCTCGTGACCACGCTGGGTACCGGCTTCGACCAGGCGGCGGGTGGAATACAGACGCGGATTACGCGAAAGCACAGCGATCTTCATGCAGCACCTGTCAAGGTAGTGTGGGTGGCCGGAAAGGCAGGTTTGTCTTGTACGTACTTCAGGCCCGGATTGACGACCAACTGGCCGTGAATCAGGGCCTTGGAACCCAGCAACAGGCGGTAACGCATGCTCTTGCGGCAAGCCAGGGTAAATTCGACTGCCCATACCCTGTCACCCAACGCGAGCGTGGTGCGAATGACATAACGGGTTTGGGCGTGGCCATTGGAGCTTCGGATGGTTTTCATGCTCACCAGCGGCGCCTCGCAGCGGCGGTGACGCAATTGCACGATCGAACCCAGGTGCGCAGTGAATCGGACCCACGGCTGGCCGTTGCGTTCGAAAGGTTCTATCTCGGTTGCATGCAGGCTGGAGGTGCTGGCGCCGGTGTCGATCTTGGCGCGTAACCCTGCCACGCCCAGCTCGGGCAAGGCTACCCATTCCCGCAGGCCAATTACAGTCAGATGATCAAATGTCTTCACGAAACGCACCCAGCGGATGAGAGAGTGAACTGTAAGCATGGCGGGGAATTTTTGCATCCGATGCTTACGGTAGTACAGTTCCCCCAATCACGGAATTCGAGGTATCGGGATGGCACAGAAAGTCGAAGATGACGACAAGGTTCGCCTGGACAAGTGGTTGTGGGCAGCGCGTTTCTACAAGACGCGTGCGCTGGCCAAGGCGGCCATCGAAAGTGGCAAGGTGCATTGCCGTGGTGAGCGATGCAAACCGGGCAAGGAGCCGCGGGCGGGCGATGAATTCGTCCTGCGTACAGGCTTCGACGAGCGCACGGTGGTGGTAAAAGCGCTGTCGGCGGTGCGCCGCGGTGCGCCTGAAGCGCAGGCTTTGTATGAAGAAACCGAAGAAAGCGTGCGCCGGCGCGAGCAGGCTGCGGCGCTGCGCAAGGCCGGTGCCACCGGTGTCACCACCGATGGGCGGCCGACCAAGAAGCAGCGCCGCCAGATACATCAGTTGCACGGAAGCTTCGAGTAGCTGTGGCCGCATGGCGGCCCAGGCCTCAGCGCAACACGGCCATTCGGCCGACCAGCGGCAACCTGCCCAACAGCCTGAACAGCGGAGCGGTCCAGCGCACCAGCGCAGCACTGCTTCTGGCCGCCAGGGGCGTATACAGGCTCCAGCCCAGTGCCAGCACCGCCATCAACAGGCCGCCGATGTAGTCATCCTGGCCCCAGTGTGCGCCAGCGACCAGGCGTGGCAGCATGAACACCACAGCCAGCCCCCAGATCACCAGGTACTGCCCGACGCGGCGGCTGAAGACGCTCATGAACAACGCCCAGATGAGCAATACCGAGGCATGATCGCCCGGGAAGCTCTTGCTGGAACGGTCCTTCAGCTCCCAGGTTGCCTCCAGGTGTGGGTAGTAGTCGCTCAGGTGAACGGCGCCATCGAGCATCATCGACGGGCTGTTGTGTTGCCAGCCGGCCGCGTCGACCCACTTGGAAAACAGTGCCCGAATCACCACTAAGAGCAGTAGCGTGACCAGAAAGCCGAAAAATGCCTGGCGAACCTGGGCAGCCTTGAACACCCAGTCGCCGCGGATCAGCGTGGCCAGCAGGATCAGGCCGACGACGATGTCGAACGGGCGCAGGCTGCCGACGGTCCAGATGTAGCGCCAGGCAGTGTTTTCAGCCAGCGGTGCATTGAGGCTGTGGAACAGCCATTCGTCGAATGCCAGGCACAGCATCTGGCCAACAGGCCATAACCAGAAACACAGTAGTGCGATGGGCAGTAGCGTACAGGCTACCAATGGCCCCCAGGACCACCTCGCTTGGAACAGTGGTCGATTGTCCATAAGATACCTCGATCTCCTAACGGGAATGAGCGCCCGAAACGCTCGACGACGGGATTGCAAATCCCGGCAATTATCTTGTCATTATTTTCAGATAGCCAGACAACCATGAGCGATTTGCCAGATACAGATTTCACCCAACGTTTCATCTTCGACGAGCGCGATGTGCGCGGCGAGTGGGTGTCTCTCGATGACAGCTACGCCGCGGTTTTGGCGCGTCACGAGTACCCGGCGCCGGTCAAGACCTTGCTCGGCGAGCTGATGGCCGCCACCGCGCTGCTGGTTGGTGCCCTCAAGTTCGACGGCCTGCTGATCCTGCAGGCGCGCTCGGCAGGGCCTATCCCCTTGCTGATGGTCGAGTGCTCCGGGGACCGCGACATCCGTGGCATGGCCCGCTACGAGGCCGACCAGATTGCAGCCGATGCCACCCTGTCCGAGCTGATGCCAGGCGGGCACCTGACGCTGACCATCGATCCGGTCAGGGGCCAGCGCTACCAGGGCACTGTCGAACTAGACGGCGCCGACCTCTCGGAATGCTTCACCAACTACTTCGTGCAATCCCAACAGCTGAACACGCGTTTCTGGCTGCACGCCGAGGCCGGCAAGGCCCGTGGTCTGCTGCTTCAGCAACTGCCGCGTGACCGTCAGCCTGATGACGAGGAACGTGAGGACAGCTGGCAGCATGTAGTGGCCCTGGCCAAGACCCTCAAGCCGCAAGAGTGGGAGGAAGCCAACGAAACCCTGCTTCACCGCCTGTACCACGAAGATGCCGTGCGGCTGTTCGACATTCAGCCCCTGCGCTTCAATTGCAGCTGCTCGCGCGAGCGTTCCGGCAATGCGCTGGTAAGCCTGGGCGAAGCCGATGCCAAGGCGCTGGTGGAGGAATGCGGCGGTACGGTGGAGATCGACTGCCAGTTCTGCAATGAGCGGTATTTCTTCGATGCCAGCGATGTCGCACAGCTCTTTGCGGGCGGCGGCACGGACTCTGCCTCAGAAACTCTTCACTGAAACGTTTCACTACAGGAGATTCTCCTGTCGAATTGCGCAAAAGCTCGGTTCTGACAGGAGGGGCCTACTTTTTTTGGGCGTTTCTGGCATAATCCGGCCACTTTTTTCGCTGTAGTAGTTTTTCTGAAACGACTACAAAACGTTTGGAGCACTCGGCCTCGGGCCGGATGGGGTATCTCATGACGCAAGCCAACAACACCGTGTACACCGACCTGAGCGTCGATGAGCTGGTAAAAGAAGCGCTGCAACGCGGTGAAGGTGTACTAGCCGACACGGGTGCACTGGTCGTGGAGACCGGCCACCGTACCGGCCGTTCCCCGGCTGACCGTTTCATCGTCGAAGAACCTTCCACTCAGGACGCCATCGCCTGGGGCCCGATCAACCGCAAGTTCCCGGCCGACAAGTTCGATGCCTTGTGGGACCGCGTCGAGGCGTTCAACAACGCCCAGGATCACTTCGTTTCCTACGTCCACGTAGGGGCGGCGGCCGAGCACTACCTGCCGGTCAAGATGACGACCCAGACGGCCTGGCAGAACCTGTTCGGTCGTTGCCTGTTCATCAACCCGGAGCAGTTCAACCCGGCTGGCCGTGGCGAATGGCAGATCCTCAACGTCGCCAACTTCGTCTGCGAGCCTGAGCGTGATGGCACCAACTCCGATGGTTGCGTGATCATCAACTTCGCCCAGAAGAAAGTGCTGATCGCTGGCATGCGTTACGCTGGCGAAATGAAAAAAGCCATGTTCTCGGTACAGAACTTCCTGCTGCCGGCTGCCGACGTACTGCCAATGCACTGCGCGGCCAACATCGGCGAAGAGGGTGATGTCACCCTGTTCTTCGGTCTGTCCGGCACCGGCAAGACTACGCTGTCGGCTGATGAGAGCCGTTACCTGATCGGTGACGACGAGCACGGTTGGGGTGAAGGTGTCGTCTTCAACATGGAAGGTGGCTGCTACGCCAAGTGCATCGACCTGTCCGAGAAGAACGAGCCGGTCATCTGGAAAGCCATCAAGCATGGCGCCGTGCTGGAAAACGTCGTGCTCGATGCCAACAAGCACGCCGACTACAGCGACGTCAGCCTGACCCAGAACAGCCGCGCCGCCTACCCGTTGGAGCACGTGGCCAAGCGCTCCGAGGCGAACCTGGGTGGCGAGCCGAACGCGGTCATCTTCCTGACCTGCGACCTGACTGGCGTACTGCCTCCCGTGTCGATCCTGAACAACGAGCAGGCGGCCTACCACTTCCTGTCCGGCTACACCGCGCTGGTCGGCTCCACCGAAATGGGCTCGGGCGGCGGCATCAAGTCGACCTTCTCCACCTGCTTCGGCGCGCCGTTCTTCCCGCGTCCTGCTGGTGAATACGCCGAGCTGCTGATCAAGCGCATCAACGGCTTCAACTCCAAGGTCTACCTGGTTAACACCGGCTGGACGGGCGGTGGCTACGGTGTGGGCAAGCGCTTCAGCATTCCGACCACCCGTGCCGTGATCGCTGCCATCCAGAGCGGCGCGTTGGTCGGTGCTGAAACCGAGCACCTGGACATCATCAACCTGGACGTACCGAAGTCGGTACCAGGCGTCGAGACTGACCTGCTCAACCCGCGCACCAACTGGGCTGACAAGGCTGCCTACGACGAAGCCGCCAAGGGCCTGGCCAACCTGTTCATCGAAAACTTCAAGAAGTTCGATGTGTCCGATGCCATCAAGGCTGCGGGTCCTCAGCTGTAAGCTGAAGCAGGTTGTAGTAAAAAAGCCGCCCTTCGAGGCGGCTTTTTGCTGGGAGCTTCAAAAAGGTTGGTTCGGTCAAACGGCTCATTTTCTGATTCACTGTGTCCATCCAATGTGAAACCGCGAGCCTGCCCGATGATCCAGCCTCCTCAGCGCACTGCCTTTTCTCACGTGCATCCGATCCTTACCCGCGCGCAAGACAACGACGCCAACGGCCATATCGCGGGCTCGACCGTGCATGCTTATTTCGAAACGGCCATTCAGGCCTTTTTGATTGAGCAAGCCGGACTGGATCTGCGCGACGGCGCATTGGCGGCATTCGTGGTCAGCTCGGCGGCGGACTTCTATGCCCTGCCGGGCTTTCCGGACGTACTGGAGGTTGCGCTGGGTGTGACGCGTCTGGCTGGGAGCACCGTGGAGTACCGGCTGGCGCTGTATCGTCCTGGTGAAGCCCAGGCTTGTGCGGCGGGGACGGTGGTGCAAGTGTTCATCGACCGAGCCAGTGGCCAGCCGGTTGCGCTGCCGGCGCAGTTGGCGGCGAGGTTAGCGGCGCTTGCAGAGCAGGCCCCATGAAAAAACCCCGCCTCAAGGCGTAATGCTGTTCATTTAGGGCCGCTCCGCGACCCATCGCGGCACAAGGCCGCTCGCACAGTGACTGCGTGACGCTTGAGTTAGCGGGCTCACTGGGCATCGTGGGAGCGGCCTTTGTGCCGCGATGGGCCGTGAAACGGCCCCAACACGCTTAAGTGAACAGCATTACGCCTCAAGGCGGGGTCTTTGCGCAGCGGTTACCGCTGCCCCATCAAGGGTGGCGATGACGGCCGTGCTTGCGGTGGCCGTAATGGTGACCACGGTCCCAGTGACGGCGGTCGTCGTAGTCGCGGCGGTAGCGGCGATGGTCGCGGCGATCATCCTGATCAGCCTTGTTGCCCATGTAGTTGCCCAGGGCACCGCCTGCGCCGCCGCCAGCGGCTGCACCGATGTAGCTGCCGGTGGTGCCGCCAACGGTACGGCCCACCACGTTGCCGCCTGCTGCGCCCAGCGCACCGCCGATGGCCGCTTCGCCACGCTGACGTTTGTCGGCGCCCACCGCACTGCCGGCGGCACCGCCCAGGCCTGCGCCTATGGCGCCGCCTGTGCTACCACCGATGGACTGGCCTACGACTGAGCCCAGTACCCCACCCAATGCGCCGCCAATGCCGGCCTCGGTGGAGCCGCCTGCCATGGCAACGCCGCTGAGCAAGCTGAAAGACAACAACAGAATCGAGGAGTACTTCTTCATTCAAGAGAGCCTCAGAGTGATGACGAGGCGAATGTGCTTCTATCTGCAGCCAGTGGCAACGAATATCCGACGAATTGCACGGGTTGTACACAATTCGTCAACTCATTGATTTATAAGTGAAACTTTGTCTTTTTTTTGCGGTCTTATGCTCTTGTGACCCAGCCCTGCTCCTGTACTGGACCAGGGCTTTTTCATTCAGAGTATTCGCCCGTCGTCCTCTGCGCGTTCCAGTTTGATCGCAATGAACTTGGACGTGGGTGTGTGACTACCCTCGCCAATGCTCTCCAGCGGTACCAAAGGGTTCACTTCTGGATAATAGGCCGCTGCCTGCCCTGCAGGTATGTCGAACGCCAGCAGAGTGAAGCCGCGCACGCGGCGTACATGCTCATCCCCCCACAGTGAAACGATGTCGACCTTCTGGCCAGGCTGAAAGCCCAGCCGAACAATGTCGGCTTCGTTGGCGAACAACACGTCGCGCTGGCCGCGTACGCCTCGGTAACGGTCATCCAGGCCATAGATGGTGGTGTTGTACTGATCGTGCGAGCGCATCGATTGCAGCACCAAGTCCGGCACCTGGCCGCTGTTACGTACACGTTCGTCGATCAGGGAGTCTGGCAGCAAGTTGGCCTTGAAGTTGGCGCGGCCATTGGCCGTGGCCCACTCGCGCCGGGCGGCGCTATTACCCAGGTAGAACCCCCCAGGCTGGCGCATGCGCTGATTGAAATCAGCGAAGCCTGCAATGGTGTCGGCGATCAGGGCTCGAATGCGGTCGTAGTCGGCCACCAGCCATTGCCAGTCCACAGGGTGTTTGCCCAGGGTGGCTGCAGCGATGCCAGCGATGACCGCAGGTTCGGACCGCATCTGCCGGGACAGTGGCTTGAGCTGGCCGTTGGAGCCATGGACCATGCTGAACGAGTCTTCGACGGTGACCGCCTGAGGCCCGTCCGCTTGCATATCGATATCGGTGCGGCCCAGGCAAGGCAGGATAAGCGCCTGCTTGCCGTGAACCAGGTGGCTGCGGTTGAGCTTGGTGCTGATGTGCACGGTCAGTTCGCAGTTGCGCAGCGCCCGCGCGGTGCGCTCGGTGTCAGGTGTGGCCTGGGCGAAGTTGCCGCCTAGCCCGATGAACACCTTGGCGTGCCCCTGGAGCATGGCATGGATGGCTTCGACGGTGTTGTGCCCGTTCTTGCGCGGCACCGGGAAGCCGAAGCGCGCTTCGATGGCGTCGAGCAGGGCGGCAGGCGGACGCTCGTTGATACCCATGGTGCGGTCGCCCTGCACGTTGCTGTGACCGCGAACCGGGCACAATCCGGCCCCTGGCGCGCCGATGTTGCCGCGCAGCATTTGCAGGTTGACCAGTTCCTGGATGGTCGGCACCGAGTGACGGTGCTGGGTGATGCCCATGGCCCAGCACATGATCACGCGCTGGCTCCGGCAGTACATACGGGCGGCCAGTTCGATGTCTTCGAGTGCCAAGCCCGACTGCTGCTGGATATGCGCCCACGGCGTGGCATCGACCACCGCCAGGTAGTCGTCCAGGCCGTGCCCGTGCTCAGCGATGAAGGCGTGGTCGAAGACCGCCGGCTCGCCCTTGGCTTGCGCTTCACGCTCCCATTGCAGGGCGAACTTGGCCATGCCGCGCAGCATGGCCATGTCGCCACCCAGCGCCGGGCGGAAGAACGCGGTATTGGTGGGGCGGTCGCTGTTGGTCAGCATCTCCAGCGGGTTTTGCGGGTGCTGGAAGCGTTCCAGACCACGCTCCTTGAGCGGGTTGATGCACACCACCTGCGCACCGCGTTTCACCGCATCGCGCAGCGGGTCCAGCATGCGAGGATGGTTGGTGCCCGGGTTCTGGCCCCAGACGAAGATGGCATCGGCGTGCTCGAAATCCTCGAACGTGACGGTGCCCTTGCCCACCCCGACGCTCTGCCCCAGCGCCACACCGCTGGCCTCGTGGCACATGTTCGAGCAGTCCGGAAAATTGTTGGTGCCGTAGGCGCGCACGAAGAGCTGGTACAGGTACGCCGCTTCGTTGCTGGCGCGCCCGGAGGTATAGAACTCGGCCTGGTCAGGGCTTGCGAGCTTGTTCAGCTCTCGGCCGATGAGGGCGAACGCGGCGTCCCAGCTGATGGGCTGGTAGCGATCACTGGTGGCGTCGTACACCATCGGTTCGGTCAGTCGGCCTTGGTACTCCAGCCAGTAGTCGCTTTGTTGCAACAACGAGGTAACGCTGTAGCGGGCGAAGAAGGCGGCGTCCACGCGGCGTTTGGTGGCTTCCCAGTTGACGGCCTTGGCGCCGTTTTCGCAGAACTTGACCATGCCGCTTTCGGGCGAGTCGCCCCAGGCGCAACCCGGGCAATCGAAGCCACCGTTCTGGTTGGTCTTGAGCAGGGCGCGGATGTTCTTCAGCGGGTTGTCGCTGCCAACCCAGGCTTTGGCCACGCTGCGCAGTGCACCCCAACCGCCGGCAGGACCGTGGTAGGGCTTGTAGCGAGGGGAAGAGGCTGGGGCGTTTTTCGGAATAGGCTGATACGAGGTCACGGCTGTTACGACTCCGCCGCCGGGCTGTAGACCCGCGGTGCGCTGTGTTTGGGCAAATGAATGAGGTTGAGGTTGTGCCTGCGTGCCCATTGCAGGGCCAGGCCCGTTGGTGCCGACAGGCTGACCAGGGTCTGGATGCCGGCGCGCAATACTTTCTGGATCAGTTCCAGGCTGCAACGGCTGGTGACGATGGCCAGGCCTCCGTCGCTGTCGATGCCCTGGCGCAGCAGTGCGCCAATGAGCTTGTCGAGGGCGTTGTGCCGGCCAATGTCTTCGCGGCCCAGCAGCAGTTCGCCATGGCGGTCCATGAACAAGGCCGCATGCACGGCGCCGCAGTGCTGGCCCAGCGGCTGGAAGGCGTCGATGCGCTGGCGCAGGCCGACCAGCCACTGTGCAGGCGGCAACGGGGCGCCGGGCAGCTTGGCCAGGTCCGGCAGCGCCTGCTCCAGGGCTTCGACGCCGCACATGCCACAGCCGCTGGTGCCGGCCAGCTGGCGGCGTTGGTTCTTCAGGTTCCAGAAAGCGCGGCTGGAGATTTCCAGGTCCGCGTACATCGACGCGCCACTTCCCGACAGTTTGACGTCGTAGATTTCGGCGGTGCTTTCAACGATGCCGCTGCCCACACTAAAACCAACGGCAAAATCTTCCAGGTCGGTCGGGCTGACGAGCATGACGGCCTGGTTCAGGCCGTTGTACACGATCGCCAGGGCGACTTCTTCGGCCAGTGGCGTGCTGCCAGGCTGGCCATCGCCGAGCTGGACGTAATCATAGGTAGTGCTGGCGGCGGGCAGGGCTAACGGTAACGAGGCCGCACAGAACGGTGGCTTGCTGTTCATCCAGGCGTGCTCTTGATCGGCGATTGGGCGCCGGCTTACTGAGGCTACAAGCCTAGGCTTGCCCGCCGGCGACGTCTAATTGCTAGGGTCTATGCCGTGATAGACCGCGTCGATAGGTCGCAGTGCGATGACTGACTGAGTCATGGCCTAGACTTCACTGTCCAACGGTTTCACATCAACAAGGAGAGCGTCATGAGTCTATTCAGCTTTGTGAAGGAAGCAGGCGAGAAGTTGATCGATCTGCTAACCCCCGGCAATGCCAAGGCCGAGGAGCAGTTGAAAAAGCACGTTGAAAACGTCGGGTTGGGTAACCCCAACATCACCGCCACCGTGGAAGGCGACATAGTCACCCTCAAGGGCGAGGTAGCGAGCCAGGAAGAGAAAGAGAAGATCATTCTGGCAGCCGGCAACATTGAAGGTGTGGCCAGCGTCGACGATCAGATCACCGTCACCGGCCCAGTAGCCCAGGCTGCGCGCTTCGTGACCGTGGAGAAGGGCGATACTCTGAGCGCCATCTCCAAGCGGGTGTACGGCGATGCGAACAAGTACCAGAAGATCTTCGAGGCCAACAAGCCCATGCTGTCGGATCCGAACAAGATCTACCCGGGCCAGGTGTTGCGTATTCCCGAGTAACGGGTAAGCCTGTCTATAGGCTTGTCACCGCAACCCGCGCCCATGGCGCGGGTTTGCGTTCACAGTCCGTGCAGTAATTCCCGATAGTCCTCGACAGCTGCGAACTCCGCGGTATCCCGAGGCTGCGCCTGGCTGTCCGGCTGACGCACCGCCAGCAAGTGGCCCACGCCGAATTGCCGGGCACTGCGCAAGATGGGCAATGTGTCGTCGATGAACAGGCTGCGGGCAGGTTCAAAGCCGATATCGGCTTGCAAGGCATCCCAGAACTGCGGGCTTTCCTTGGGAAACCCATAGTCGTGGGAGCTGATCATACGGTCGAAGTAGGATGCCAGTTCGATGCGCTCGAGTTTGAGCGACAGTGAATCGCGGTGTGCATTGGTGATCATGATTACCCGCTTGCCTGCCTGGCTGATCGCGGCCAGAAAGGTATCGGCATCGGGTCGCAAGGCGATCAGGTCGGCGATTTCGCGCTTGAGCTCGCGGATCGGCAAGCGCAGCTCACGGCTCCAGAAGTCCAGACAGTACCAGTTCAACGTGCCGGCGTTGCGCTCGAACAGCGGTTCGAGTTCCAGCTGCGCCATCGCCCGGCTCACGCCGTGCAGTTCTGCATAGCGCTGCGGCAGGTGCTCCAGCCAGAAGCGGTTGTCATAGTGCAGGTCGAGCAGTGTGCCATCCATGTCCAGCAGGACAGTGTCGATGGCGGACCAGGGAAGAACAGGCATGGGAAACTCTCGTTCGGTCGGCAAGCCACGGTATAGTAACCCGTTCACGCCAAGGAGCCCCCCATGCGCCAGAAACCTACCGTCCTCAGCCGCGAAATCGTCGCCAGCAGCCGCCTGTTCCGAGTCGAGGCCGTCGAGTTGCGGTTCAGCAACGGCGTGGAACGCACCTACGAGCGGCTGGTGGGCCGGGGTAACGGTTATGGCGCGGTGATGATCGTGGCCATGCTCGATGCCGAGCACGCGGTCCTGGTCGAAGAGTACTGCGGTGGAACTGACGAATATGAACTGTCCCTACCCAAGGGCCTGATCGAGCCCGGCGAGGACGTGCTGGCGGCAGCTGACCGAGAGCTCAAGGAAGAAGCCGGCTTTGGTGCACGGCAACTGGAGCACCTGACCGAGCTTTCCCTGTCTCCGGGCTACATGAGCCAGAAAATCCAGGTGGTGCTGGCCACCGACCTGTATGAGGAACGGTTGGAAGGCGATGAGCCGGAGCCGATGGGCGTGGACAAGGTCAACCTGCGGGAGCTGTCGGCCTTGGCCATGCACCCGCAGTTCAGCGAAGGTCGCGCGCTGGCTGCCTTGTACCTGGCCCGTGACCTGCTGATCCAGCGCGGGGTACTGGCACTATGAACGATCAGCAAATGATGCAGGGCGTGGTGGCGTTGGCGCTGTCGGCGGGCGAGGCGATCCTGCCGTTCTGGCGCGCCGATGTGGCCGTCGTCAACAAGGCCGACGACTCGCCCGTCACGGCTGCGGACCTGGCTGCACACCAGGTGATTGCAAAGGGCTTGCAGGCTCTGGCCCCGCACATTCCCGTTCTGTCCGAAGAAGACTGCGATATCCCACTGGTGGAGCGCCAGACGTGGCGACGTTGGTGGTTGGTCGACCCGCTCGACGGCACCAAGGAGTTCATTGCCGGCAGTGAGGAATTCACGGTCAACATTGCCTTGATCGATCAGGGCGAGGTGGTGTTCGGGGTGGTATCGATGCCCACTTCGGGGCGTTGCTATTTCGGCGGCCGGGCCCTGGGTGCCTGGCGAGCGGAGCGGGGTGAAACCGCGCAGGCCATCCAGGTGCGCGCCACCCCGCCTGCCGGGTCGCCTTTCACCGTGGTTGCCAGCCGCCGGCACTCCAGCCCTCGGCAAGAGGCTTTGCTGAACGGGTTGGGTGCTGCGGTGGGGCCGCTTGATTTGGTTTCGGTGGGCAGTTCGCTGAAGTTCTGCCTGCTGGCCGAAGGCAGCGCCGACTGCTACCCGCGTTTGGCGCCGACCTCCCAGTGGGACACGGCGGCTGCTCAGGGTGTGGTCGAAGGTGCCGGGGGCGAGGTGATCGAGGTCGACGGCCAACCCTTCCGGTATCCGGCGCGCGAATCGCTGCTCAATCCCTACTTCCTGGCCCTGCCGGCGGGGGCTGGTTGGCGAGAGGCCTTGCTTGCGCTTGTTTGATTCACGCGAGTAAGCGCGGCGTTGGGTGTTGAAAACTGCTCATCGTTTGAGGGCCAAAAGGGCCGCTAAGCGGCCTTAGATGCTCGCCTTCACACAAGACTGACAGTTGATCACTCGCGATCACCCCGCCGCTCACCTGTGCAACACATACTGCCCGCTGAACAGCACCGCCACTTCATCACTGCCCACGTTGCTCACTGCCGTTTCCAGCGTCAGCCGTGCCCGCCCACGCCGTTGATACATTGTCAGGAACCGCGACCAGGCCTTCTCGTCCGGTGCAGCGCAACTGGCCACGGCGGCGCCGGTAACCGGCAGCGGATAGCTGATCTGCCCCTCTTGAATGACGATATGCCCATCATCGATGCCCAATTCCTGTAGCCGCAGGTGCAACCAGCCCCAGCCGGCCAGGACCGCGGCGCAATAGAGGCTGCCACCGAACATGGTGTTCTTGTGGTTGACGTTGGCGGCCAATGGCAGGTGCAGGCGCAGGGTATGCCCTTGCCAGTCCAGCACCTCCAGGCCCATCTCCCGGGTCAGTGGAATATCGCCGTGAAGCACTGTCTGCAGCGGGTGAATCGGCTTGCTCATCAACGGGTTTCCTCATGGTCGTCGTGGCCACCGCCACCGCCCTCGAAACTCAGGCCATGCTTGCGTAACTTGTCGTGCAGCGTCTTGCGTGGAACACCCAGCGCTTCGGCCAGGCTACGCAGCGAGCCATGAGGCTGGGCCAATTCGGCAGTGATCAACGAGCGCTCGAAGTGCTCCACCTGCTCGCTCAGGTTGCCGGTGACGGGGGCGGGCGCGTTGGTTGCAGGCGGCGCCTGGCCATCGAGTGCCAGCTCCAGCCCGAGGGCAAAGCGTTCGGCCGCGTTTTGCAGTTCGCGCACATTGCCCGGCCAGTCATGGCGCAACAGCAAGGCCCGTTGCGCAGGTTGCAGCGCGTGCGGCCCCAGGCCATGGCGCTGGCTGGCCGCATCGGCGAAATGCTGGAAGAGCATCAGGATGTCGTCGCCACGTTCGCGCAGCGGTGGAATACGCAAGGGCGCCACGTTCAAGCGGTAATACAAGTCCGCACGAAAACGGCCCTGATCGGCGGCCTGGCGCAGGTCTTCCTTGGTGGCGGCGATGATGCGGATATCCAGCGGTATCAGCTGATTGCCACCCAATCGCTCGACGACGCGCTCCTGCAGCATGCGCAACAGCTTTACCTGCACATCCAGGCTCATGCTTTCGATTTCATCAAGGAACAACGTACCGCCATTGGCGAATTCGAACTTGCCAATGCGGCGTTTTTGCGCGCCCGTGAAGGCGCCAGGCTCATGACCAAACAGCTCGCTCTCGACCACCGATTCGGCCAAAGCGCCAGCGTTGATGGCCACGAAGGGCCCGTCCCGGCGGCTCGACAGGTCGTGCAGGGCGCGGGCGACCACTTCCTTGCCAGCCCCGGTCTCACCCAGGATCAATACGTCCGCTCGCGTGCCGGCCAGCGCGCCGATCTGCTCGCGCAGACGCTGCATGGCCGCGGACTGGCCTACCAGGCGCGTGGCCAGTTGCTGGCGGTCGCTCAAAGCCATGCGCAGGCTACGGTTCTCCAGCACCAATTGGCGCAGTGCCAGGGCGCGGCGTACGCTGTCGAGCAGGGCGTCGCTGGCGAAGGGCTTTTCCAGGAAGTCATAGGCACCGGCGCGCATGGCTTGTACCGCCAGCGGGACATCGCCGTGCCCGGTGATCAACAGTACCGGCAGTTCGCTGTCCAGGCCATGCAGCTGCTCGAGCAGCTGCAGGCCGTCGATGCCCGGCATACGGATATCGCTGACAACAACCCCCGGCCAATCTGTTGGAATGCGCTCGGCCAGGCCGTGGGCATCGGCCAGTGCCACGACCTTGAGCCCGGCCAGGTCCAGCGTCTGGCTCAGGGCTTGGCGCAGGTGTGCGTCGTCGTCGACCAGGATCACCTGGGCGCGGCTGTCGATCAGTGTCTCGGGGCTCATGCCGAAGAATCCTCTGAATTGGGCAAGGTGGCACCCGGCGGGGCTACACGCATTTTCAAGGTCAGCACCGCACCGCCCTCGGGGTGGTTGGCCAGCAACAGTTCTCCCCCCAGGGTGCGCATCAGGCTGTCACAGATGGCCAGGCCCAAGCCCAGCCCCTGGGTGCGGGTCTTGGTGGTGAAAAAGGGCTCTCTGGCATGCTCCAGTGCCTGACGGGTGAAGCCGGGGCCGTTGTCGCGAATGGAGAGATAAACGCAATCGTCCTGCTGCTCTGCACTTATCCACAACCGGCGCGGGTTGGCCTTCTCGGTCAGCGCGTCCAGGGCATTGGCCAGCAAGTTGCCCAATACCTGACGCAGGCGGGTTTCGCCCGCCTGCACCCACAGCGTCGCTTCAGGCAGGTCGCGCACCAGCTCCACCGCCATTGCCCGGCGACGTTTGGCGAGCAGGGCCAGGGCATCGTCCAGGGCCGGTTGCAGGGCTACGCTTTCCGGCGCGTGGCGGTCACGGCGGGCAAAGGCGCGCAGGTGGGCAATGATCGAGGCCATGCGCCCGGTCAGTTCGCCGATCAGTTTCAGGTTGCCGCGCGCGTCCTCGGTACGTTGATGGTCCAACAGGATCTCGGCGTTTTCCGCATAGCTGCGAATGGCTGCCAGGGGCTGGTTGAGCTCATGGCTGATACTCGCCGACATGGTGCCCAGCACCGACAGCTTGCCTGCCTGCACCAGTTCGTCCTGGGCCCTCACGGCCTCCTGCTGGGCATTTTCGCGTTCGAGCACGGCGCTTTTTAGGCGCGCGTTGAGCCCTTCGAGGTCGGCGGTGCGCTCGGCCACGCGCTGTTCGAGCTGCTGACGACCACGGGCCTCGAAGTCGATGCGGTCCATATAATGACGGCGCCGCTGCATTACCAGGCCAGTCAGCAGCACGATGACCAGCAGAGCGCCGGCACCTATGGCCGTGACCGTCTGCGCGGAGCGGTCCACCAGGATGCGCGGCGCAAGGATGCTGACCTGCCAGCCGGTCTCTGGAATGGCCCGGGTCTGGGTGATCCAGGCATCGTCACTGATCACCAGCGGCTGGGGTGCCTGGGTCGGGTACGGCTGGATGGCGATGATGGCCTGGCGCTCAGCCGCGGTCAGCGGACGGGTGGCGCGAAAACGCCACTCCGGGCGTGACGTGAGGATGACCACGCCGTTGTGATCGGTCAGCAGCAGTTGCTCGGGCGTGCGGCCCCACAAGGTCTCGGTATGATCGAGGTCGACCTTCACCACCAGCACACCGACGATGCGTTCGCCGTCGCGCACGGCGGCGGCAAAGAAATACCCCCGCTTTGCAGACGTGGTGCCCTGGCCGAAGAAACGACCGAGGTGCCCGGCCATGGCCTCGTTGAAGTAAGGGCGAAATGCGAAGTTACGCCCCACGAAGCTGTCGTGTTTGTCCCAGTTGGACGCCGCCAAGGTGTTGCCGCTGACGTCCATGAGGTACATCACCTCGGCGCCGGTCTGCTGCACGATGTTTTTCAGCAGGCGGTTGGCATTGGTGACCGCCTCCAGGCGGAACGGATCGGCCAGCACCCCGCGCAAGGCCGGCAAATCGCCAAGGATCTGCGGCAAGGTTTCATAGCGGTGCAGCGTCCCCAGCAGGTTGGCGACATAGAGGTCGAGGGTCTGCCGGTTCTGCGAGGCCAGTTCTTGCCGGTAATAGCGCTCGGCCAGGTGATGCAGCGGCCATAGCAGCGGCACCAGGCACAGCGCCAGTAAGGCCAGGCTGCGCCAACGGGGGCGGCGAGGAGGGGTGTTCTTGGCGATCATCACATCATTGCGTCAGAAAAGTCTGATGCAATTATGCGCTAGTTAAGGCAGCACTTGTGCTTCTGCCCACGACACGCCCACCTTGTCCTTGTCTGACAGCACAGGCGGCTGTTGCAGGCCCCAGTCAATGGCCAGCGTCGGGTCGTCCCAGCGGATGCAGCGGTCAGCCTGGGGATTGTAGTAGTCGGTGGTCTTGTACAGAAACTCCGCCGAATCGCCCATCACCGCAAAGCCATGGGCAAAGCCTGCTGGGATCCACAACTGACGATGGTTTTCCGCCGACAGGTGCACCGCCACCCACTGGCCGAATGTTGGCGAGTGCCTGCGCACGTCCACGGCCACATCGCGGATCTCGCCCTGTACCACGCGCACCAGCTTGCCTTGGGTATTGGCCACCTGATAATGCAGCCCACGCAGCACGCCCCGGCCGGAGCGCGAGTGGTTGTCCTGGACGAACTCGACCTCGGCGCCGGTCAGCCGGGCAAACTCGCGGGCGTTGAAGGACTCGAAAAAAAAACCTCGGCTGTCGCCGAAGACCTTGGGTTCGATGATCAGCACTTCGGGGAGGGCAGTGGCTATCACGTTCATCGGGAAACACTCTGCAGGCTATGCGTTATGACCCTAGCTGGCAGACGCGTGCTTGTCCTGTCCAGAAGAGCGCCCGACAACGGTCTGAACACTGCTAGGGTTAGGTTGCGCACGACGAGCGTCACGTATTTGCCGATTATTATCGAAATATAATCCGTATATTATGCGCCTTCTCGAACGCTATTCTGTTTAAAGATGGATTTATATCGGTTATAAACGCTTTTTACGCCCACACCCTTCCGGGCAGGGCCATGACAGAGGTCAACGATGAAAACCCTCACTTCCACGCCACGTGCCGATGGTTTCCACATGCCCGCCGAATGGGCCCCGCAAACCCAGGTCTGGATGGTCTGGCCAGAGCGGCCGGATAACTGGCGACTGGGCGGTAAGCCGGCGCAGGCGGCCCATGTCACCTTGGCCAAGGCGATCGCGCGCTTCGAGCCGGTCACCGTGGGCGTCTCGGCGGGCCAGTATGAAAACGCGCGTCGCCTGCTGGACCAGCCCAATATCCGGGTCGTTGAACTGGGCAGCGACGATGCCTGGGTGCGTGACACCGGCCCCACCTTCGTGGTCAACGACAACGGCGAAGTGCGTGGCGTGGACTGGGATTTCAACGCCTGGGGTGGCTTCGAGGGTGGACTGTATGCACCGTGGAACCGGGACGAGGCATTGGCTGGCAAGGTGCTGGAGATGGAGCGCTGCCAGCGTTATCGCACCGAAGGGTTCGTGCTCGAAGGCGGCTCGATCCATGTGGACGGCGAAGGCACGGTGATCACCACCGAAGAGTGCCTGTTGAACCACAACCGTAATCCGCACCTGAACCGCGAGCAGATCGAAACCGTGCTGCGCGACAACCTCGCGGTCGATACCGTGGTGTGGCTGCCGGACGGCCTGTACAACGACGAGACCGATGGCCATGTCGACAACTTCTGCTGTTACGTGCGCCCTGGCGAAGTGTTACTGGCCTGGACAGATGACGTGAACGACCCCAACTACGCGCGCTGCCACGCGGCCATGGAAGTGCTGCAGACCACCCGCGACGCCAAGGGGCGGGCCTTCGTCGTGCACAAGATGCCGATTCCCGGGCCGCTGTACGCCACCGAAGAAGAATGTGCCGGCGTCGACCAGGTGTCGGGCAGCCAGGAGCGTGACCCTTCGGTGCGTCTGGCAGGCTCGTACGTCAACTTCCTGATCGTTAACGGCGGCATCATCGCGCCGAGCTTCGACGACCCGGCCGATGCCGAGGCCAAGGCCATACTGTCGAGCATCTTCCCTGATCACGAGGTGGTGATGATCCCTGGACGGGAATTGCTGTTGGGTGGCGGTAACATCCATTGCCTGACCCAGCAGCAGCCGGCGCCTGTGCACCGTTGATGGTTCGTGGCGCGTGGTGAGGACGAGCACGCGCACAACCGCCCGGCGACGCCTGGCACCTGCAGTCGCATAGCTTTTGTATTGTTTTTCAAACAGATAGCCTGATGTAACCGGGTTACCTGCTTGTAACACTACTTGCGTAGGTTAGCTGCTCACGGGCCAGGAGTACGTGTAGAAATGAATGCAGCAAGTGAGTCGGCATTGCGCCCATTGGCAATAGACCAAGCATCGCTCGAGCGTTTGGCGACGTGGTTGAAGCACCATGGAAGCAGCAGGGTCAGGACGACCGACCCACGACGGCTACTTGCCGGGCGTTACCCTGAAGGACTGATCAGCGAGGCGGAGTTTCATGCGTTGATGGCGGTGTGGCGTTAGCCGCGACCCAACGTTGCTCAAACCCTGTACCACACTGGCAGGGGCAGCCCCGCAAAGGCTGCCCCTGCTGACGTTCAGAAGCTGTAGGTGCCTGTGACGACCAGGCTGCGGGGGTCGCCGACCTGGATCTGCGCTGCACTGGTCGCCGAACTGTAGTATGTCCGGTCGGCAATGTTGCTCAGCGCCGCCCGCACATCCCACGCCTGGGTGCGGTACCCGGCCAGCGCATCCCAGCGGCCATAACCTGGCAGCACCGTGGTGTTCTGGTTGTCGGCATACCGCTGACCGACCAGCGTCAGGCCTGTTTCGGCGTACCAGCCCAG
The DNA here is from genome assembly GCF_022699445.1 of Pseudomonas sp. I3-I5. Taxonomy (NCBI): domain Bacteria; kingdom Pseudomonadati; phylum Pseudomonadota; class Gammaproteobacteria; order Pseudomonadales; family Pseudomonadaceae; genus Pseudomonas; species Pseudomonas sp. I3-I5. The sequence goes on from NZ_CP093940.1 coordinate 111,861, forward strand.
TTCTGGCTTCCAGGTGACGAACAGGCTGGCGTTACGCTTGGCCACGTCATTGATCCGGTTACCTTGCTGGCCGTTGTTGTCCTTGACGATGGTGGCATCCTGCAAGCCAACCCCGCCGCGCACGTACCAGTTGCCGATCACATTGCCCGTGGCGGTCAACTCGATGCCGCGCGAGCGCTGAAGGCCGCTGAGCAAGGTGATTTCCGGATTAAGCGGGTCGCGGGTACGACGGTTGTAAAGCTCCAGTTCATAGACCGCCAGGGTGGTGGTCAGGCGCTGGTCGAACCAGTCGCTCTTCACGCCAACTTCCTTTTGCCGGGTCAGCTCGGGTGCCGTCTCGTTGCTGTTGCCCGGGGCGCCCGGCGTGATGCCGATCAGGCCACCGCCTACCGGCGAGAAGGTCTTGCTCCATGATGCGTAGAACGAGTGATCCTGCCACGGGGTGTACACGATCCCTATGCGAGGGCTGGTGGTCCGGCTGCTCTGTTTTTCGGTCAGGCTGCGCACCTTGTTGGTGGTCTCCACGTCGAATTCATCGAAGCGCACGCCTGCCAGCAGCTGCCATTGATCGTTCAGGCGAAGCTGGTCTTGCAGGTACAGGCCACGGCTTTGCACCACGGTGTGGTTGTTGCTGGACATCACCATGCGACCGTTGTGCTGCTTGCTCCGGTCAGGGTCGTACAGGTCCAGCGGCGGCACGGGCCGCCCGCCGGCGTTTGCCGCAGCCGCGGTATACAAGGTAGGGTCGCGGCGTTGGCTGCTGAACTCCAGGCCCAGCAACAGCGTGTGCCCCAGGCCTAGTGTGTCAAAGGTGCCTTCGGCTTCCAGGGTGTTGAACAGGTTGCGGGTGTTCAGGTCCTGCTGCCAGCGCTGACGCGTCACCGTGCCATTGCTGGGGTTATAGGCGGTGGGGTAGGTGTTGTCGAATTCGCTGTCGAGCTTGAACAGGCTCAGGGTGTGACGCAGTTGCCACGCATCGTTGAGCTCGTAGTTCAGGCGTGAGCGCAAGGACTGCGCCCGGTCATCGATGAAGTCACGCTGTGTATCGCCGTAGGTCGTGCTGCGGCTGACGTTCGCCGGGCGGCCATCGACGCCGGGGATACCGCGGTCCGGCGCGCGGTTGAAGCGGCTGTACTCGTATTGCACCAGCCAGTTCAGCTGCGGCGTGACCTGCCAGCTGACCGAGGGCGCGAACAGCTGGCGGCTACCGTCGACGCCGTCACGGAAGCTGTTGTTGTCCTGGTTACCCATGTTCAGGCGCAGGCTGACCGTGTCGCTGGGGTCTGCGCTCAGGTCGGCATACAGGCTGCGCAGATCCTCGCTGGCTGCCCGTGCCTCCAGGGTAGAGCGACGGCCTGCCTCGGGCGCCTTGCTGATGCGGTTGACGATACCCCCCTGGCCGCCCCGCCCATACAGCACGGCCGCAGGGCCTTTGAGCACATCGACCCGTTCGATGCTGTGCAGGTCGCGGATGTACTGGCTGTCATCGCGCACGCCGTCCAGATAGAAGTCATTGCCGGCTTCGAAGCCGCGAATGCGTACGCTGTCGAAGCGCGTGTCGGCACCACTGCTGACGTTGGGGATACCCTCGAGCGCTTTGCCCAGCGTGTCGCTGCCGTAGTCCAGCATCTGCGACGTCTTTACCGTATCCACCGCCTGCGGCACGGAGCGCACGGCAGTGGCGGTTCGAGTCGCGGTACCGACCTCACGCACCCGCGGGTTGTCTTTTTCCCGCTCGCTTTCGGCGGTGACGGACAGCTCAGGTAGAGTGGTGGTGGCAGCGCTTGTGGGGCTGGCAGCCAGCAGGCATGAAATGGAGAGCGTGATAGGAGCGAGGCGAGAAGGGGCAGGCATGGCGCACGTTTGACCGAGCAATAATGAAGGTGCGAATGATAATGGGTGCTATTTACTAATGCTCGCCTATTCTGAGCCCTGGATTTTTACGTTTGTATCACTTTGTAACTAATTACGAAGGCCTGCCAAGGGAACTTGTCGCTGTGATCAGGAAGAGTTTTCCATATCAAGAAGGAATATCCTCCTACAGCTTTAGTTCTAAAGAAAATGCCTCATGAGCGCTCGGTTTTTAGTTATATCAACCTGAATTTCACGTTTTTTTGACATTTGTAATCGCACGCCGCTAGGATTCGGCCACGCCTGCTGGCCAATCCGTTTGGCCATGCTGTTGCCAGGCCGGCCGCGTTTACCGGCAAAGGGGCTTTTGGCAGAACCTGCATAGCGTCGAACCTACGAAGGGGCGTTGGTTCATGGCGTCATTACGCAGCGCGTTTTCGATCAAGAAATAAGGAAAATAACATGTTGAATACCAGGATCAGCCTGGTCGCCCTGGCGATGATCGCCGCGACCCAGGCCCAGGCCAATGACCAGGCCGCCAGCAACGGCTTCATCGAGGACAGCCACGCCAACGTCCTTCTGCGCAACGCCTACATCAACCGTGACAAGAAGCACGGCACCGATGACCAGATCGAGTGGGGCCAGGCATTCATCGGTAACTTCTCGTCCGGCTTCACCCAGGGCACCGTCGGGGTCGGCGTCGATGCATTCGGCCTGTACGCCTTGCGCCTGGACGGCGGCAAGGGCCACAACGGTGGCGGCGGCGTCGACTTCTTCAAGCCGCACGACACCACCAACGCCGATGGCAATGCCCGTTCGCCGCACAACCTGGCCCGTGCCGGTGCCGCCGTGAAGTTCCGCATTTCCAACACCGTGCTCAAGTACGGTGACCAGATGCCCGCCCTGCCAGTGCTCCAGTACGACGATGCGCGCCTGCTGCCGGAAAGCTTCACCGGCACCCTGATCACCTCCAAGGAAATCGAAGGCCTGGAGCTGAACGCCGGTCGCTTCACCCAGGAAGCGCGCAAGAGCGCCGAACGTCGCGATGGCGGTGGTCTGAAGTCGATCAACGTGTTGGGCGGTAGCTACAAGTTCAACGACAACTTCACCGCGTCGCTGTACACCGCCGACACCGAAGACGTGATGAAGAAGCACTACCTGGGCTTGAACTACGTCTACGCCATTGCCGAGAACCAGTCCCTGACCCTGGACTTCAACGGCTACAAGTCGAGCATCGACAACAAGTACGTGCGTGAAGCGGGCCTGAACGGCGACTCGAACACCATCTGGAGCCTGGCCGCCACCTACGCCTACGGCGCCCACTCGTTCACCCTCGCTCACCAGCGCAGCACTGGCAGCACCGGCTACAACTACGGCTGGTACCAGAACCAGGGCGGCGTGGGTGACGGTGGCTCGACCATCTTCCTGGCCAACTCCTACTGGTCCGACTTCAATGCCGAGGACGAGCGTTCCTGGCAGCTGGGCTATGGCCTGGACTTCGGTGCCTACGGCATCCCTGGCCTGACCTACAAGTTGGCCTACGTGGTGGGTGACAACATCAACACCCGCAATGTCGCCAACCCACAGGGCTTCGGCGAAGGCAAGGAGCGCGAGATCTTCAACCAGATCCGCTACGTGGTACAGGAAGGCCCGGCCAAGGACCTGTCGGTCAAGCTGCGCAGCTCGTTCCTGCGTACCAACAATGCCGTGCGCCAGAACGGTTACAACGACGACGGCAACGAAGTCCGCGTATTCGTCGAGTACCCGATCAGCATCTTCTGATCCGGGCACCCACGCAGGCCACCTTCGCACCGCGTGCGCCGTTGGCCTGAGCCTACGGGCTGCCCGTCTCTAGACAGGCAGCTCAAGGGTCACGCGCAACCCGCCCCCCTCACGGTTGCGCACCCGCAATGCCCCCCCATGGCTGGTCATGATTCGCTCGACGATACTCAGCCCCAGCCCATACCCGCCGGATGCCTGGTTACGCGAGCTCTCGCCCCGTACGAACGGTTCGGTGACGGTCGCCAGCAGGTGCGGCGCAATGCCTGGGCCTCGATCCTCGACGTGAACCAGCACCCGTGCCCCTACGCGCTCCACCGACACACTCACCTGACTGGCATAACGCAATGCATTGACCAGCAGGTTTTGCAGGCAACGCTGCACCATCAGGGCATCGACGCTCACCACGCCGCCATGGCCGTGCACGGGTATGGGTTCGTCGGCAGTGGCCAGCTCGGCGCACTGGCGTATCACCAGGCGATCCATGTCGACCGGTTGCAGGTTTTGCTGTTCGCCCGCACGCAGGTAGTCCAGCACCTGGCCGATCATGTCGTCCATCTGGGCGATGTTCTGCCGCAAGCGCTGCCGGTGTTCGTCGTCGAGCATGCGTTCCAGGCGCAGGCGCATGCGCGTCAGCGGGGTGCGCAGGTCATGGGAGACAGCAGCGAGAAAGTAAGCCTTGTCGTTGACCATGGCGATCAGGCGCTGCTGCATGGCGTTGAAGGCTTGCGCGGCCTGACGAACCTCATCGGGACCATCGAGCGCCAGCGGCGGTTGTTGCAGGTTGCTGCCCAGCGCCAGCGCCGCATCCGCCAGGCGGCGTAGCGGACGCAGGCACAGGCGCACGGCAATCAGGCACACCACCAGCACGGCGACAATGCGCAACGCGTACACCCGCAGCAGGTAGTCACTGATCAGCAGCCAGGCGGATTCGCCGCTCCAGCCCTGCAGTTCCTGCCCGTCGATGGTCAGCCAATGCCCGTCTGCCAACGGCACCGCAAACTGAAGATGGGCCTGGGCTGTGCGCAGCCCGAACAGGCTGCGCCAGACGATCGGCTGGCCCAGTTCGTCGGTCAACTGCACCTTCATCAAGCGCACCTGCGGCTCATGGCCAAGCTCGTATTTCAGTGCCTGGTGAAGCAGCAACTCGACCCGTTTGCGCCCGCGCCGTTCATCCTGCTGCAGTACGGGCAGCTGCTCGGCGCAGCGCAACTGGTAATGGGCCGGCACCTTGAGCACGCCGGCATGACAGCTGGCCTGCTGGATCAGCGGTGCACTGCGCGCCGCAATCAAGCGCACGGGGGCTTCGAACACCTGGGCGAAGCGCACATCGAACCAGATGCTGCTGGACATCAACTGAATGGCCAGGGTGCCGCCCACCATGATCAGCATCAGCTGCCCGAACAGCGTGCGCGGCCACAGTCGGCGAGCCCAGCGCATGTCAGGCCGTGGCCTGGGTCTGAGCAATGCTCAGCAGATAACCTTCGTTGCGGATGGTGAGGATCTGCGCCACATCGCCAGGCGCATGGCGCAGATGCTGGCGCAGGCGGCTGACGCACATGTCGACCGAGCGATCGTCCGGCAGGTGGTCGCGGCTGAAGGCACTACGTGTCAACTGGTCGCGAGACACCACACGGTTGTTGGCTTCGAGCAGTTCGCGCAGCACCCGATAATCGGAGCGCGGCAAGGTCAAGGTCTGCCCGTCGGGGCGGGTCAGCAGGCGCTTGATATGTTCCAGGCGAAAACCTGCAAAGACATGGGCTTGGACCTGGGTTGGCTCCTGTACGGCAGCCTCCAGCCGATGGGGCCTGCGCAGCACGGCCTTGATCCTGGCAGTGAGCTCCCGGGGTTCGAAAGGCTTGGCCAGGTAATCGTCGGCCCCTACTTCCAGGCCAATGATGCGGTCCAGTGCACTGCCCTTGGCCGACAGCATGATCACCGCCAACCCCGGCAGGGCCTGCAACTGACGGCACAGGCTCAGGCCATCTTCACCGGGCAGCATCAGGTCCAGCACCACAAGGTCCACCTTTTGCCGCGCCAGGTGCTCGTGCATCTGCTTGCCGTCGGCCGCCGCCAGTACGACGTAGCCTGCATCGGTCAGGTAATCGCACAGCAGCTCGCGAATCTCGTCGTCGTCATCAACAACCAGCAGGGTTGTGCTCATCTGAAAAAACACCTGTGAGGCGGGCGTCGTCAACGCCCGTTACGTTGCATTACATCCCCGTACATGTCGGGTGTAGAGCCCGGAGGACTGATCCCTAGAATCCTAACAAAAAATCATCTGCAAATACGAAGCCTTCCCAAATGAATCCCTCAAGCATCGCCAACACCTTCACCGCGTTCACCTGTGGCGGCACCCGCCTCAAGCCAATTGCCTTCTTCGTCGGCCTCGCCATCAGCGGTGGCGTCATGGCCGCCGACAGCGCACCTCTGGTGCTCGATGCCACTCAAATCGAAGACAGTGCCCTGCTGCCCCAGGACGATGCCGGCCAGCTGGGCTACACCGTCGAACGCACGCGCAGCTCCACCGGCCTGGCGCTGACCCCACGGCAAACGCCACAGTCGGTCACCACCATCACCCGCCAGCAGATGGATGACCGCGCCATCCACAGCATCGAGCAGGCGCTGGAAACCACCCCCGGGGTAACCGCCAGCAAAGCCGAAGTGGGCGGACGCACCGATTACCGCGCCCGTGGTTATTCCATCACCAACTGGAAAATCGACGGCCTGCAGGCACCCGGCGCGTCCGACTTCAGCGGTAGCGGCAACGCCCTGAACATGGACCTGTACGAGCGCATCGACATCGTGCGCGGTGCCAACGGCCTGCTCGGCGGAACCGGTGACCCGTCCGCTACCATCGACCTGATTCGCAAGGCGCCCACTCGCACCTTCGGCGGCAGCGCCTATGCCACCTACGGCAGTTGGGACAAACGCCGCCTGGGCGCCGACCTGAACCTGCCGCTGTCCGAAGACGGCCGCCTGCGCTCGCGTTTCGTGGTGACCCAGCAGGACGCCAACTCGTTCCGCGACTACCAGTCCGACCGTTCACGCGCGGCCCTGGCCAACTTCGAGTTCGACCTGGACGACGCCACCACCCTAGGTGCCGGCTATCAGTACGAGTACAACAAGGTGGTGGGCGGTGGCTGGGGCGCGAACATCCCCATCTGGTACCGCGACGGCAGCAAGACCGACCTGCCACGCAGCTCCAACCTGGTACCGAGCTGGAGCTTTGGCGAGTACACCACCCGCACCGCCTTCGGCTCGCTGGTGCACCGCTTCGACAACGACTGGTCGCTGGACCTGAAGGCATCCCAGAGCACGACCGATGCCCTCAACCACCGAGGCCTGGGCAAGGTCAACTCGGCAGGGCGCGGCCGGTTCGGTGGCTACTGGAATCAGGACGGCAGCGGCGCAGTGCTCAACGGCCTGCACAGCTCGAGCGACACCACCCAGCAGTCGGCGCAGATCGACCTGTCCGGCCCGTTCCAGTTGTTTGGCCGTACGCACCAGGCCATGGTCGGCTACAACGACAGCCGTAGCGTGCAGTGGTCCCCGGAATACCGCTGCAGCATGGTCGGTGGCGGCAAGGCCACCGATCCAGTGGTGGGCTGCTTGTTCCGCGCCAACAATGGCCTGCCCATCAGCGACTGGCGCAATGGCGTGGACGGGGACTATGCGATGCTGGCTTCGCAGACCGGCAAGCACAGCAAGACCACCACCCGCCTGCAAGGCATGTACGCCGCGACCCGCCTGAGCATCACCGACCCACTGTCGGTGATCCTGGGCGTGCGCACCACCGACTACTCGGCCATCACCCGCAGCGTGGATGCCGTGCGCACCAGCCAGGAAGAAAACGGCGTTGTGACTCCCTACCTGGGCGCGGTCTACGACCTCAACGACACCTACTCGCTGTACGCCAGCTACACCGACATCTTCAACCCGCAAACCCAGGAAACCAGTGCCGGCAGCCGGGTCGAGCCGATCCGTGGGCAAAGCTACGAGACGGGTATCAAAGGTGCCTGGTTCGACGGTCGCCTGAACGCCTCTGCGGCGTACTTCCGCACCAAGCAGGAAAACAAGGCCGTGCTGGACGGCGGCCTGTCGACCCCGACCGGTGGCGATGCCTACAAAGCAGGCTCAGGCCAGGAAACCGACGGTATCGACCTGGAAATCGCCGGCGCCCTCACCCCGGACTGGAACGTGTACGCCGGCTACACCTACCTGCACTTCCGCCGCGTTGACAGCGACGGGCGCAGCGACCCTTCGCACCTGTTCAAGGCCTCCACCACCTACCACCTCAGCGGCCCACTCGACCGCCTGACGGTCGGCGCCGGCGTTACCGCGCAGTCCAATATCCGCGCCCTTTCCAGCCCGGCGGGCCAGCCCGTCAACGGCGTGAGCAGTGGTGCCACCGACGTGAACTGGTCCGGCTACGCCATCTGGAACGCCATGGCCAAGTACCAGGTGACCGACGACACCAGCGTGACCCTCAATGCCAACAACCTGTTCGACAAGCACTACTACACCCGCTACGGGTTCTATGCAGGGGCCGTTTACGGTGACCCGCGCAGCTTGTCGCTGACCGTCAACACCACCTTCTGATCCACGTTGCAAGGACGAACACCTCACCCGCGCCCGGCGGGTGAGGTGGTTCATGCAGGGCTGAAGGCGCGGTCAGAGGGTGGGGGGCTTCGCGTTATCCACAGCGGGCGGCTCGAACCTGTCATCGAAGCTGTCCCAGTCTTCGCCGAACAGCTCCATCGGGTGCATGGTCCGGTCGGCACCATTGCCGCATGCCAGCACCTTGGCTGGGCAATACAGATCGCAGCCCCAGCAAATGCGCTCGGGGTGGCTGGGGTGCTTCGGGAATTTCTTGGCCATGAGGTGCCTCCGGCAGGCGGTACATGACCTGAGCCTAACCTTCGCAGCGCTATTCGAGTTGACCGAAGTCAAACACCAGCCAATGGCATCCTGATCATCGCCTGACCGTCTGTCCCCAGAAAATTGGCAGAAACTTCTACGTCGCTTGCCTATATAGCGTAATGTGGGCGTCCCGATCCGTGAACTGTTACAGCACAAGACCCCACTAAGTCATTAGCGGGGCGATGACGCGTCGCTCAACGGCACCTTTCTGTAGGGCTTCCCTCAACCATTCTCAGCAAGGACTTGAACGGATCGTGACAGCTCAGCATGACGTTGAATGGTATTGGGGAGAGGTATGACCCTGCAAAAACGTAACAACGTCCAGGTTGCCGGAGCCGGTGACGTGACCCTCGTTCTGTCCCATGGTTTCGGCTGCGACCAATCCATGTGGCGGCTGCTGCTCCCGCACTTTCTCGAACGCTTCCGGGTCGTGACCTACGACTTGGTCGGGGCGGGGCACTCGGACCTGAGTGCCTACAAGCACGACAAGTACTCCACGCTGTGGGGCTACGCGAGCGATCTCAACGAAATCATCGACGAATACGCCCAAGGCCCGGTCATCGTGGTCGCCCACTCGGTCAGCGCCATGATCACTGCCCTGGCCGAGCGCCAGCGGCCAGGCCGCCTGATGGGGCTGGTCATGGTGGGCGGCTCGCCCTGTTACGTCGACGACGAGGCGTACACCGGCGGCTTCACCCCCGATGAAGTGCACGACCTGCTGACCACCCTCGACGAAAACTACCTGGGTTGGTCCAGCTCCATGGCCCCCGTGCTGATGGGGACCCCCGGCCAGCCGGCCCTGGAGCAGGAACTGGCCAGCAGTTTCAGCCGCACCGACGCCCAGATCGCCCGGCACTTCGCCCGCGTGATCTTCCTGTCCGACCACCGCAAGGACGTGACAGGCCTGCAGCTGCCCACCCTGATCGTGCAATGCACCGGGGACCCCGTCGTGCCTTTAGCGGTAGGCAACTACCTGCACGCCGTCATGCCCAGCAGCCAGCTGAGCATCATCGAGAACATGGGCCATTACCCCCAGCTGAGCGCGTCAGGCGCTTGTGCGGCCGCGATGGACCAATTCTTCACCCACCTTGGCCTCGACCATGGATAACACGGCGCTGCTGTCCACCCAGGCCTTCTTCGAGCACGCACCCTGTGCCCTGGTGGTGATGGCGCCCGACGGCACCCTGGTGCGCTGCAACCAGACACTGGCCGACTGGCTGGGGTACGACAGCGCCACCCTGCACGCGATGAGCTTCGACCAACTGCTGCCCGCCGACGGCCGCGTGTTCCTGCTGACCCACTGGGGCCCACTGCTGAACATGCAGGGGTCGATCTCCGAAGTGAAGATCGCCCTGCGCCACCGCGACGGCCGCAAGCTGCCCATGCTGCTCAGCGGCGTGCGCCGCGAAAGCGATGACGGCATTCGCTACCATCTGGCGCTGTTCAGCGCGCTCGAAAGCACCAGCAGTGGCAAGGCTGCCCTGGAAGCCATGCAACGCGCCGAAGAAATGCTGGCGCAGAAGATAGAAGCCGAAAGCGCCTTGCAGCGCGCCCAGGCCGAACTCGCCGCCGCCTACCAGGAAGTCCAGCGCCGTGCCGTCTTCTCCGAACAGATGGTCGCCATTGCCAGCCACGACTTGAAGAACCCCCTGACCGCCATCCAGATGGCCGCGTCCATGCTCAAGCGCGATCTACCAAGCGACCGTGCTCGGCGCTTGTTGGCGGGCATCGATACCTCGACCGAGCGCGCGCTGCGCATGATCGTCGACCTGCTCGACTTCGCTTCGGTCAGGCTCGGCCCCGGCATGACCATCCGCCGCGAGCCAGTGGACCTGGTGCGTGCCGTGGATTATTCGGTGAGCGAGCTGAAGGTGGCCTTCCCTGATGCACAGATTCGGCATTACGCCCGCGGTTGGCGCGTGGTGCAGGTCGACCCGGATCGGTTGCAGCAGTTAATGGGTAACCTGGTGGCCAACGCTGTCGCCTATGGCGACCTTCGCTATCCCATTACCGTGACCACGGATTTCTCGGATGACGGGGCGGTGGTGACTGTGCATAACCATGGTGCTGCAATCGATGACGCGCTGCTGCCCACGTTGTTCGAGCCGATGACCCGAGGCAGCGATTGCCAAGACACGGTCCGGTCGGTGGGGCTGGGGTTGTTCATCGTGAAGAAGATCGCCGAGGCGCATGGGGGGAGTGTGAATATGTGCTCGGATGGGGTGTTGGGCACACGGTTTGAGGTTTGGTTGGGGTGAGGGGCCTTGGGCAGGTGCGTTCAATTCGCCGGGAATCCTAACCCGTATCTTGCGTAAGCGCCGTTCCATACGAGCAACCCCCCAACACCGCATCCGGAACCGAGCGAATCCCAGTGTGGGAGCGGCCTCGCGCCGCGATGGGCTGCACAGCAGCCCCAACAAGGCGTTTCAGAAGTTCGATGAATACCCTGTGAGCTCTCAAGTTTCGCAAAGTTGGTTCAGTGCTTCAGTTGCGTTTCTTGCCCGTATACCTGGTCATTATTAGGGCGCCCTAGGGCGCCCTTAATATTTTCAAGTCATACTGTCTTTCTGGTTTTTAAAGCGTCTATGCCTTCGTTTAAGTTTTTCGCCAGCTCATGCAGCGCCGCCGCGGCTAAAAATCCTGATCTGGACGCATAAGCGCTGTCTTCTTTCACGCGATCATCTATGCGTTTGAGGAGACCTTCTGGTAAAGACGCGTTAAAGCGAACCGACTTCCCATAGTAGGGGGTGACGTCGAATTCTACGAAACCCCAGATGCCATCGGCATAAGCCGGGTCCTTCCTATGGATTTCGATATTTTGAGGTTGCGGCAGAGGCTCTCCATCTTCTACCAAACCTTCAAAGTGCATCTCTAACGCGAGTTGGACTTCGCTCAATGCTTCATCGATCGTTTCGCCAGCAGAGAAGCAGCCCGGTACGTCTGGAACTGTCACTCCGTAGTCGGAGTCTTCATCTTTGTGCAAAACAACTGGGTATTTCATTTTAAATATCCCTCCGAAAAATTTCGGCGATTCGATTTCACTATTGCTAACAGCAAGCTTACGATCTACCCGCAAGGGTAAAACCGGTCAGAGACCGGCTTGCTTCCAAATGTATCGAAGCGTCCCGATTGCCACATCCTTATTTGGATGAGGAACCGTAACCCGCCCCTTCTTGGTTGGATGCTTGAACTGCTGGTGGCTCCCATCAGTCCCTTTGACTCTGACCCAACCGTCATCCTTCAGCCGCTTGATGATGTCTCGGCTGTGCACGGGTACCTCCTCAAAGCTTGCCGCGGTTGTGTGTATGCTACACAACGATTCAGAGGATTGTACACACTAGTACACAATGTCTAAGATCCGACAACCCAACGCTTGTTCCCCAGAGCAGGGGGATGAGCTCACATCGACCGTATTTGCATACGCTTCACCTCCGTTTGCTAATCCTCGCCCTACCGTATCCTGCCTAGAATGCTGAGCGTTATCAGGGATGGCCCCTGCGACCTGTGGGGGGATGTCCTCTAGTCTGTGGCTGGCGGCTCCTGACGTCGTGGAGCGAGGGCATCTCATGATCTGGCCTCTTGAAGCCGTTAAAGGTGGGCGGGTAGAGGCTGCATTGGCTGACGAGACCAGTGCTGCGAGATCCTGAGTTGGATGAAATGCAGCAATGCGATGACCGGGGCATGCCCGACTGTTAGTCAGGTGCACCCCATTCCTTGGTCTGCGGCACCATCCCCTACATCGCTGCTGCTAGAGCCATTGGCGTCTGTCACGCCTATGTCAGGAGTGAAGTTGCCGCAAAACCAAATGCGATAAGGGCTGCAGCACTGTCAAGAGCGCCCGGCTCTTCCCATTGAAAGAGACGGATCACTGGATAACTGCTTAGGGCAGTCAGGCCTTCTCGGCCATCGGGTTTCACGTACCTGAGCCGCCCGCCCTTGCGGCCGTTGGCTTGCACAAGTAGGTCGAGACCGTCCCCATCGAAGAGCTTGTACTCGCGCTTTCTGGGCTTTGCCGTGCGACAGGGTGTACCGGTAGGCGGGGCAGTTTTGCGGGCCGCAAGGGTAGTCTCCGATATCGAAACGGACCTCTACCCTTAAAACTAGCCTTATTAGCGCTGGCCACTCCCGAAATCCGACGGCACGCCAAAACGAAAAAACCCGCCAGAAGGCGGGTTTTCCGGGGGTTCCAGAGATTTTGAAAGCCTTCTCTGGAACCTTATATGGTGCGGCACCAGGAGTCGAAAAAGTATTTAACTATCTGATTTATAGGTCTTTTATTTTGATGTGATGATTCGTCTATCTCTAAAACTATCCCGGCACCTGGGGCTTTCTAAGCATTGATAGAGGGCGGAAAGCCAGAATGGGAGCGATCACACTCCGTGCATGGCTGCCTCTCATGCGTTCCTAAAACCGGGGGCTCGTGCTCCAACTACGGTAAGCGACAGCCAACGATGAAAGATTACCGTTGCCAGATGGTGGCTGTCGGTCAAAAGCGGACACTTTAGGGCTCCACGCGCCCAATTACTGGCGTTCGGACTCTTATATCTCAAGCACTGAGCACTTCCGCTAATAAAGATCAGCCACCGTGAAGAGGATAATCGCTACTGACTTTTAACTCTAAATGACTGCGGCCATTTCCATAATCTCACTCATGACATCGTCGCTTACATGAAGGGGGAGTTCGTAGTGTTTATATAGTTTGCGCTCTATAGGGAAATCGCCAGGCACCAATCTGGTGTATTGTATTTTTGGCGAAAATTCATTCAGCTGAGGTATTCTCATGGTTTTATAAATAAGGCTTTCTCGGCCTTCAGAAAGTTGCGGAGGGTGCAATAGGTAGGAGCTGATATTATTTAGTAGTTCTTCGTAGTTCTCGTACAGCTTAAACCACGCCAGATGATGAAATTTACCTTCGCGTTTTACTGATATTAATGGAAATGTATTTGAGCTAAAATATCTGGCTAGAATTTGCTCATCCACAACTGGAACACAATTGACGGGGAAGCCAGAATGAATTTTATTGCTGTTTAGTACTACTGGAAGTGACTGGTATTCGATGCTAGGATCATAAGCCCAGCCAAAGGAATCAAATATTTCTTCGATATTGCTTGAGAAGAAAAGAGATTTTCTTTTTGCTTGGTCGGCAGCTCCTTTTAATGTGCTATATGTACGGTGATAGGAGATTGATGAGTCCGTGGTTACAATGGACTTAGCCTCTCCGATCAATATTACTTTTCCAAGGTTTAAGATTAAATCAATTTCCTCCTCTGCTCCTGATTTAAGTTTTAATCGTTTTGAAAATGCTGAAATAGGATGAGGCAAGAATTTATTAGAGAGCAAATTTTGATTTATCTCAATCAAAGATACCTCTTCGTAATGTGTGCCTTTTATCGTGAGCTCCACTTCAAGCTCTGCAAGCCAATGCTCGACAACTCGAACTAAAACCGGAGATGATAATGCACTGGTTAAAAATATTAATTTGTCGTGTGATACTTCCAGAATCGGATGGCTCCATAAATCCCTGGTCTGGTCGTTGAAAATTATGAAATCTAGTATGAGCTTGGCTTTGGCGTACTTGATTCCTGATGCCTTGATTATCGCCAGTAACAAGTCCTGTTTGCTGGCCTTGGAGCTAAATTCTGCGAGTTTTTTGTGGTTGTAGACACTGTTGTCTTCTGGGTATTTATTTTGGAATTGTTTGGATAACAATATGAGCAGTCTTAAAACATCCAAGGCTTCCTTGATTGAGAAGCCAGCAGGTAGTTGGTTCTCGATAAGACTATCTGGAAAGTCATCAGCTAGGAAAAGTATCTCGCTTTTTATTTTTGAGTTAAAGAATCTTATTTCATCTGAGGCGTGAGTCAATTTAGATATCTTGAGCGATTTTTTCTTTCCAGCTCCCACTGGTAAAATATATTTATCATTATCGTTAAGTTTGACAATGGCTGGATTGCTATGAAGCATAATAGACTGCATGCCAAGTCTGTTTTTGCGCAAGCTTGTTAGCTCATAAGACACCTCTCTATCAGTAGAGAGCTGGCGAATCTCATAAATACTCTGATCGGTATCCTGCACGAAAAACTCGTAGTCCCCCCATAAGAGAGCTTTCCAATATTGATCGTATAAGCCATACAATTGCGAAAGTTCGGCCTCCATTCCAGCGAATTCCAGAATAGAAATAGGAGTTTTTCCAGGCGGAATTAGAGGGCTTTGCTTGATGGCTTTAATGCTTCCCAGGATAGCGAGCTCAACCCCATCAACAGCACCGTGAGCAATTTCCTCTAGTGATATTTCAGACTCATATCGATTTGCTTTGCTCAAAACACTGTGAATATTTTGTCCTGCCCTGATACCTGTTCGCTGTATGCCTTTTAATACTGCGATATCTCGATTGGATATTGCGCTAAGCAACTCTAGGTGTGTTGTTCGCGATATAGCGGGAGCCTTGTCATTGTAAAGTGATGCGAGCACCGCTCGAATTTCGCTGAAAATTGTATGAAAAACCTTACCCGCCTCAAAAAAAAGCTGATCGTGAGCACTATGAGCTTTTACCTTTTCCCATTCCGCCTGCCACAATGCCAATGTAAATTTTCGATCAGTAGGGCCAAGAATTTCTTTAGTTCTTACTTTTTCTTTGAAACTCAGCAATTTTCATATCTCACTATTTAGTTGTAGGTTTCTGTTTGCTTTAGTGTAAAGTACGTCACTATAAATCACCCTGCTTATGCAAACAGTTTTGATTGGCCGATCGCTCCGCTTACGGAGGGCTGCAGTCGGCCCTCTGCAGCCGTTCGCGTTAGGCAGCAACCTGTACCGGCAGCCAATCTAAGATGAATCAACTATTATTCAATCAAACGCTCTTCAATTGCCATGGTTGGGTTAAATGAGATGGAAAAACCACCTAAACTTCCGAAGTCGCTAAGCATATCAAATCCAAGAAGAAGGAGCTTTTCGCCGGTAACATCCGAAATATACATGGTGCGAGAAACGAACCTATTTGCGATGCAAATCTGAGCGTGCCCGCCAATTGTTGATAATGAGGAGTTTTTAATTATTTGCTGCAATGCAATAATCGGCGCTCTACCTTTCCAATATTGCTCTTCTGCGCATATTTTATTTTTGCGTTCAATCTCTTTTCGAACATCCTCCTTCCGGTCTCCCAAAATCACGTATTCTCCACCCGAAACATTTTTCTCTTCAAAACTAATTTTTGCTGGCTGTTCTGGAGAGTTCTTTAGGACATATATTTTAGAGTCGTTGTGTTTTTTGCAGAAGCCGAAAATTACTATTTCACAGCGAGCATTATTCGGATGGTAAGCTCCCATAGCTAGCAGATATTTTTGTGCTATTTTCTGCGTTAATTTAGCAATCTCCTCAATGCTTGGGATTCGCTCTTCAATTGACTTAGATACGTCGCCGCTCTCGTCGTAATAATTCATCTCGGTCAGGTTGTCCAAGCACAACGCCAAGATGTCTTTTACGCTAGTGCCGATGAGTGTGCTGCCCGCAAACCCGTAACAAATACTCAAGATTTTATGAGAATGCGCTCGAGTTACCTTGTCTTCACCCTGATATATATTCACTGGTAGAACAAATAATTTTTGCAGGCTATCCGTCATTGTGCCTGCGTCACTTGAGACCTTAGAGTCTGCAACAGCCCAGAGACCTGGGTACCAATCTTCGTTTTTGTTATTCCAGCATATGATTGAAGTCATTAATCCTCGCGTCCCTTCTTCGATGTGATACCCCATCAACGGCGATGAGCTTCGAAGGGCGAGCCTATCTCGGCACACTCGCTACTGACAATCATCATTGTTGAGTTGATCACGCTGCCTCACAGGATCAATCGAGCGGATTGCTTCCTGTTGCGTAACTGCCCTCCGCATGACCGCTAATGGCCGATTACAGCCGATCATGATTCTCTGGATCAGGTCCTCTTCAAGAGCTTGAAAACCCATGACGTTCCTAGACGTCGAGCTAACAGTCGGGCCGTCAGCACGTAGTAATACTGTGTTGCCTGACTGTGTTCGCTCAAGCGATTCTCAAGGAACCACACCAGATGCTTCTTTTGCCAAGCCCAAGGGTTTTCCCGCTGCCAGCGCTCTGCGATAGCAACCTGAATCATCTTCGCCTGGCGCACATGGCGTTGCTGCGTTGCGTGCGAACCAATCAGCACGCCAGCCAAGAACAGCTCCATATCGAATGGCTTACTCATGTCCGTCCTCCGATATAGGAGGCGACCACATCGATCCGACGGTGCCCCAGCTCATAGCTGACTTGCTTCCGCGCCTCACGATCAAGGCGTCGATTCAACTGGTAACATTCACCACCGTTGATAGGTGCAAGATGTAGGGTGATCTGCTCGTAGCGCTCACATGCGTACGCGGCTCGTAGCTCATGGAAGCCTTTGAGGTTGTGTGCATGCAGGACGCCCCGCGCAGGGCGGATGATTTCTTGCAGAGCATTCACGTAGCTTTCATGTGGTGCAACCAGGTTGCGGCTGCTTCCGGGCGACACCCGCTGTGCAAATCCAAGCGCGCTTTGAACATATTCGTCCACCGCAATCCAGCGGGGTGCCGAGGCACCGGCGCGGCCACCTTTGGTGCCATCCTGGATGTTGATCTTGCCGTAGGCTTCAGCCTCACGGATAAGCCGTGGCAGGTCAGCCAAGATGGCCTCACGCAAGCGCATGCCGGTGGCTCGCGCCAACAGAATGATCGCTGCAGCCCGCAACTGATGTTGGCGGCAAAGCGCATCGACGATCTGCTTCACCTGCGCACGGTCTTGGCCCTGCGGCACTAAATGCCGGACCCCGGTGCGCTGCATACCCAACGCCTTGCTCGGACTTGGCAACTTAACGTACTGATCACCGCGAAGCGCCGCCATGGTCCTGTTAACGCTGGTTAGCCGATTTTGTGCGGTGCTGACGGCGAGGTCACCGCGCCCGACCATGTCGCGAAGATACGCCGCATAGTCGCCCAACACCTTGCGATCAATCTGCCACGCATCATTGATATCGGGCCCCTGTTCTGAGCGGCACCACTTCACGAATGCCTGCCACCGATCACAGTGTGCCTTTACCGTGCCGTAGTGGCCGCCGCCAAACATGTCTTTCAGCGCCTGCGGTCCTGCGTAGCTCAGTTGCCTGCCGTAGCCGAAATTGCGGCCATCGCGTCTACCCACCAATGCCATGTCGGTCACCTCATCGTCCGATCTCCGATCCTCGCCCCACGTCATCCCGCCAAGAATGCTGAGTGTTATCAGGGATCAAGGCCCCTGCGACCTGTGGGGAACGTCCACTACGCGGGACTGGCGGCTCCTTACGTCCGGGAGCTAGGGCATCTCATGATCTGGCCTCCTGAACACCGTTGCCGGTGGGCGGGTGGAGGCAGTGCTGGCTGACTAAACCAGCGCCTGAAGATCCTGAGCCGGGTGAACGCAGCAGTGCGATGACCGGGGCATGCCTGACTGTCAGTCAGGTGCAGTCCATTCCTTGGTCTGCGGCACCATCATCTACAGCGCTGTTGCTGGTGACATCGGCGTTTGTCACGCCGATTGTCACGAGGGGGAATGCCGCAAAGCCTTGTGCGATCAGGGCTGCAGCAGTGGTAGAAGTGCCCGTCTCTTTCCAGAAGAAAGAGACGGGCACAGGTTGGCGCAATAGTCGGCCAAGCGGATAGGTTGCTGCAGGGCAGCGAGGTACGGTGTATCTGGCACACGAGCGCCATATGTCTAAGAGCATCCATCACCTGGGTAGTGACCGGGCGAGCTGCCGGATGCGAATCGCCCTTGGGGAGAACCACCGCCAGAGCGGCGTGACCTTTAAGGTTCGGGTCACCTGGGTTGCTGTCATCGACAGCTCTTGCGACTTCCGGTCTACGCCTGTGGACAATATTCGTCAAGCAAAGAGATTTCAGGGATTTAGCGCCTGTGGATAAAACTATCCCCCGGTGGACATCTGTGGTTTTCCACAGACGTACGCTGTGCCAGCAGTTTTTTTCTTAGGTATGGTCCTTTCAAACGGGGCGGCTTTGCAGCCCCGTTTGAAAGGACCCGCGTGGAGGAGCTTCATGCGGTGCTGTGGGTAACTTCACAGCGAGTTGAGGTGGTGTTGCGGCGGGTTACTCGGTCCTCTTGGCACTGCGAAGGCGCGTGACGTTCTCGCCCGTCTGCTTGGCAAACTCATGCGGCGTCACATGGTCCTCACGGTTCGCCTCCAGAAACCGGCTCCACCAGGTCATGATCATCCGGCGCTCTTCGAGGAACTCGGCCTTGTGGGTATAGGCGGCGCGCACGTTGTTGCGCTCCTTGTGGCTCATCTGCCGCTCGATAGCCGTCTCCGACCACAACCCGGACTCGACCAGCGCACTGCACGCCATGGCTCGGAACCCGTGGCCGCAGATATCCACCTTGGTGTCGTAGCCCATCGTCCTGAGCGCGGCATTCACCGTGTTCTCGGACATCGGTTTCCACGGTTTGGCATCCCCCGCGAACACCAGCTCGAACTTGCCGGTGATCGTGTGGATCTGCTCAAGCAAGGCCACTGCCTGTGGCGATAAGGGTACAACGTGAATGTCCCCGGCCATCTTCGTACCTCTTGTGGAAAACGGCACACCGTCCAGCGCCGGGCGGGTGTCGGGGATCTCCCAAATTCCGCGCTTGAGGTCGAACTCATTCCAACGGGCGAAGCGCAGTTCACTGGAGCGTACGAATACATGCAACGACAGCATCACCGTGAGCCGCGTGAGCGGGCGACCTCTGTAATCCTCAATGCATGCCAGTAGCTCTGGCAGCCTCGATAAGGGTAGTGCTGGTCTGTGAGTTACCCGTGGTGTCTTGATCGAGCCATCGAGGTCGTGAGCTGGGTTCGCCGTGATCAGTCGCAGCCGTTTGGCTTCGCGCATGATGCTTTGCAGGTAGTTCTTGACCCTGAGCGCCACGTCGATGGTGCCGCGCTTCGTCACGGCTTCCAGTGGCTGCATGAGGTCGTGGGTGTCCAACTCAACGATTGCTCTGGCACCGATCAAAGGGAACACGTGAGTCCTCAATCGGCTAAGTACAGTCTTGGCGTGGCCGGGCGCCCACTTCGGCACCATGCTCGCATGCCAGTCGAGCGCAACGCTTTCGAAGGTCCGCCCATTGATCACGGCCTGGGTCTTGGTTTGTTGCTTGTACTGGATGGGGTCTATGCCATTGGCGAGCTGCTGCTTGATCTCGAAACGCTTGCGGCGTGCGTCGCCCAGCCCGACCACCGGATAACTGCCGAGAGCGGTCAGGCCTTCGCGGCCATCGGGTTTAACGTACCTGAGCCGCCAGCCTTTGCGGCCGTTGGGTTGCACAAGCAGGTAAAGACCGTCGCCGTCGAAGAGCTTGTACTCGCGCTCTCTGGGCTTTGCCGTGCGACAGGCGGTATCTGTAAGCGGGGCAGTGGTGCGGGCCATAAGGGTAGTCTCCGATATCGAAACGGACCTCTATCCTTAAAACTACCCTTATTAGCGCTGGCTACCCTCGGAATCCGACGGAACGCCAAAACGAAAAAACCCGCCAGAAGGCGGGTTTTTCGGGGGTTCCAGAGATTTTGAAAGCTTTCTATGGAACCTTGAATGGTGCCGGCACCAGGAATCGAACCCGGGACCTACTGATTACAAGTCAGTTGCTCTACCAGCTGAGCTATACCGGCAATGGGGCGTCATTATAACGATCGTTTGGCGTGTGTAAACCACTTCCTTGCGATTGTTTGAAAATGACCTAACTCACCGACCCAAAAGGGAAATTTTCTTACCAGCCGCGGTGGAGGGTGGTGACGTTTGGTTCGGTCTTGCCGGGGTTGAAGAACAGCTTGTCGTTGTCGCAACCGCGCTTGCGGCAGGTGTTGTCGGCGCGCAGGGGTAGGCCTCGGTCGCCGCCAAGCTGCATGCCGGGGTGGTTCCAGCCGAGGTTGCCGGGGGCGGGGTGCGAGGGGCCGCTGGCGCAGGCGGTAAGGGCCAGGGCGAAGGCGAGCAGGGCGAGGGGCTTGGCTTGGGTCACGAGAGTCAGGTCCGTTGTCGAATCTGGCGCAACGCCAGATGGCCGCAGGGCTGGCAGGCAGCGCGCGACTTCACTTTTTAATGATTTGGGGGGCGCATGATACACGGTTGTGGGGGCGGGGATTAGGGGTGGGATGTTGTGGTGAGTGTGCGGTGGGTCATGGAATGGGAAGTTGGATGGGTTTTTTGGGGGAGGCGGTGGTGTGTGGGGCTGTGGGTGTAGTGGTCAACTCATCCCGGACACGGTTTTGAGTTTTTCTTCTGCTTTCGCTGGAGCTAGTCCATCGTTGAACTGATGAGGCCGGATCCAGTTGTAATGGCCCATTAGGTATTGGCCAATGTCTCGTTGAGCTTGCTGCCCGGTCAGGTAGCCCGTGGTCGGTATCCACTCTGATTTCAAGCTGCGGAAGACTCGCTCCATCGGTGCATTATCCCAACAGTTGCCTCGGCGGCTCATGCTCTGGCGTATGCGGTAGCGCCACAGTCTCTGGCGGAACTGACGGCTGCCATATTGCGATCCCTGGTCGGAATGGAACAGTAGTCCTTGAGGCTTTCCACGCTGTTCGTAAGCTACGTCCAGCGCTTTGACGACTAAGTCTGCATCCGGCTTCTCTGATAAGGCCCAGCCCACCACTCTGCGTGCGTAGAGATCCAGTACAACTGCGAGATAGTGCCATTTGCCCTGAGCCCAGACGTAAGTTATGTCTCCACACCAGACCTGATTTGGCGCTTCGACATCAAACGCTCGGTTCAAGGTATTCGGAATATCTGGCCGCTCCACTGTGGCCTTTTTGTACGCATGTGATCCTGGCTGCTTGCTGATCAACGCCAGCTCACGCATCAGGCTGCGTACCTTGAACCGCTCGATTTGCTCACCTTCTTCTTGCATCATTGCCATGATGGTACGGCTGCCGGGCGCACTTCGACCTCGCGTGAACAACTCATTCACTCGACTGCGCAACCGCAGTCGTTCAACGTCCGGAGTTCGCCCTCTGTGACGATGTGCGTAGTAACTTGAGCGAGTGACTTCAAACACTTCGCACAAACAATTAACGGGCTCATGATCGCTGAGCTGGCGGATCAGCGCGTACGCTCGAGATCTTCCGACATCAAGAGCGCGGTAGCCTTTTTTAGTATCGATTTCTCGCGTTCAAGGCGCGTGATCCGGGCTTCCAACTCTTGGATTTTTTGCTGCTCTGGCGTCAACGCTTTGCTGGCCGGCGTAACGCCGCCGCGCTCCTGCTGAAGCTGATTAACCCATCGGCGCAGTGCCGACTCGACCAAGCCGAGCGAACGGGCCGCTTCGGCATGGCTGTAGCCTTGATCGAGCACCAGGCAGGCAGCTTCGCGCTTGAACTCAGGGGTAAAGGTACGGCGTTGCTTGGTCATCGGACACCTCTCTGTGGCGAGCATTCTCGCCTAAATGGGTGTCCGGGGTTAGTAGACCACTACAGGGTATGGGGTTTGGGGTGGAGTTATTGGGGCCGCTTTGCGGCCCATCGCGGCACGAGGCCGCTCCCACAGTGGATCGCGAAGGCTGTGGGTTTTGTGTTCGGCATGGGTTGGTGTGGGGCGCTGATATCCTTCGTGTAGGAAATGTCTGGACCTAGGGGCGAAAGGGTTCTGTATGGCCTGGCTTCGGACCTATCCTACGCATGCCGCTGAAATATCGCTGTTGTGGGGGAAACGGCCCACGGATACCGTTCTGGGGTCGCGTTTGCGACCGGGTGTGAGAACCTGACTTTGAACCTAGCGGCTGCTTGATGGCGACCGTGCACGGGCAGACTTCGGTCTGGCCGGGCTTCCTATGTTCACTCGGTTTCTCACCCTGTGCACGGTTGCCGCCTTTGTTCCGTGAGAAGCATGAATGTGGCAACTCCTTTGAACATAGGGGTTTCATATGAAAACGATTGTTCCTGACCCACCCGCTGAGCGCGGTATCACCACCGCAGGCGTAGAAACCTTCCTCCAAGCCGGCACCCCACCCGTAAACCTCCTTCGCGTACAGCCCGGCATCCCGGTGGATGCTGCGTACGAGCATGTCTCCATTCTGATGGGTTACATCAAGCACCTGGTGCGTGAGGGGGACATGGAGGATGACCACAAGCTGCTCGGTGCGGCGGATTACCTCTGTGACATGGCCAACGCCTTGCTGAATGACATCGAAATCGCCAAAGGCAAACGCCACTAGCCAACCAGAACCTTGGCGGCATGGATGACAAGGGGCCAGGGTGCCAAGCGGATAGACAAACCGTTCTCAGGCACCCGCCCAATGCTTTCATAACTGCTCAAAGAAAACAGACCTTAAAATTTCAAGGCCATGTGCCAGACCTAGAGCCATTCCCACTTCCGGCATGGCAGCTCGATCCCCTACGCACCAAACCTCTCTGAAATCAACAAAAAATCGCCCCTAAAAAATTGCTTATGCACAAGCGGCATCGAATGCTTGTGCCAATGGCATAACCCCGCCCGCAATAAACCAAATTTGCGCAAATGCCTGTTTTTGCTGGTCTTGAACGTCATTCTGGAATAAGCCAATCCGTCCGAATGGCCCCGTACACCAACAGGTAACCCCAAGCTTGTTCACAGACTTATCCACAGGCTTTTCTGCGGCTATCTGTCGCGCTCGGCGAGGATCATCAGGTTGCGTGGGGTGAGGGCATAGTCGCAAAACACGCCCAAACGTACGTCATAGCCCTGTTCGGTCAGAAAAAGGGCACGGTCCAGTGCCAGCCAGAGTTCGAGTGGGCGGCGGAAGAGGTTGCGCAGGCGTTCGAGGTTGCGTACCTGCGCCAGGCGATTCCATCCTGCCGATTCCAACGCCGCCCAATCGATATCACCATCCAGGTCCAGTTGCTTGAGCGCAGCCAGGTCACGGCAATACTGCTCGAAGGGCTTGGCCAACCAGGCCACCGGCAGCGATGGCGTGGGCAGGTACTGGTCGGTCTGGCGCTGTTGGCGTTGCAGCAAGTCGAAGCCCAGGCGGCGGGCCATGGACGTGTCGCGCTGGCGGCGTACGCGGGCGCCGGCGGTGACGGTTTCGCTCAAGGGCAGGCCAAGGTCATCCAGCGACAGGTGCAAGGCCGAGGTGCGGGCAGCTGTGGATAACGCCTGGTACTGGGCGGTGGCAATGCGGTTGTAACAGCATGGGGCCACGGCCAGCTGTGGGCAATGTTGCTGGCTGGCCAGGCGCAGCAGCCGGACATGCAGGTCGCCGCAGGCGTGGAGGGCGACCACGCTGGTGTCTGCATCCAGATGCTTGGCGCTGCCAGGGGCCATCACGTCCTGATGGATGTGTTGCACGGGCAAATGGTGATGGGCACTGAGCGCCTCCCCGGCAGCCACCAGCGCGGTGTCGTACTCCAGGCAGGTCAGGCGCTGGCCGGGGTGCAGCAAACGCCGGCCCAGGTGGCCTTTGCCCGAGCACCAGTCCAGCCAGTGGCGGGAGGGTGCGCGGAAGGCGAGGTGACTACCGAAGGCTTCGATCTGCTGCCATTTGCGGCCGGGTACATTGACGTCAAGCCGGTGAGCGGCGGCGGGGAGCGCACAGGTGGGCAGGGCACCCAGCGCGCTGAGCGCCTGGGCGGCATCAGCCAACTGTGGATAAGGTGCGGGCAGTGCGTGTGGGTCGATGTCACCTTCGGCCTCGGCCAGGGTGCTTTGGCGCAGATGCCGCGCAAGTTCCGGGTAGGTGCTTTCCCAATCCAGGTGCAGATGGGTGAACGGCCTGGGTTTCCACAGCGCCTGATGCTCGGTCAAAAACCGGTCAAGCGCCTGAAAGCGTTCGAGCAAAAGGTGGCTGTGGAGGGAGGTAGGCATTGGGAGCGCTGTCGATAAAGGGTGGTCAGGCCTTGCTGCCGGCTGAACCCGCTTTCACCCAGGCATCCACATGCCGGGTAAAAAAGGGCCAACCGGCTGCAGCCGGTAACGGATCAGCGCCCTTGGCAGGCGTCCACGCGCAACCAGCGCTCCAGCAGCTTGAAGCCCTGCACCAGCATGAACGAGATCAGCAGGTAGAACAGGCCAGCGGCGAAGAAGATCTCCACCGGCAAGTACGTGCGGGCAATGATGGTCCGCGCCATGCCGGTTAGTTCCAGCAGGGTGACCGTACTGGCCAGCGCGCTGGCCTTGAGCATCAGGATCACTTCGTTGCTGTAGGCCGGCAGGCCGATGCGGGCAGCCCGGGGCAGCATGATGTAGACCAGCGTCTTGGCCCGGGACATGCCCAGCGCCCGCGCAGCCTCGATCTCGCCCTTGGGAATGGACTGCAAGGCGCCGCGCAGGATTTCGGCGATGTAGGCGGCGGTGTGCAAGGTCATGGTCAGCACGGTGCACCAGAACGGGTCGCGCAGGTACGGCCATAGCGCGCTGGCGCGCACGGCGTCGAACTGGGCCAGGCCGTAGTACACCAGAAACAGCTGCACCAACAGCGGGGTGCCGCGGAAGAAGAAGATGTAACTGAAGGGCACGGCGCGCACGTACCAGTGCCGCGAAGAGCGGGCGATACCCAGCGGGATGGCCAGGATCAAACCGGCCACCACCGCGATGGCCACCAGCTCCAGGGTCAGGGTGGCGCCCTGGGCCAGGCGCGGCAGCCACTTGATGATCACTTCCCAGTTCATTGTTCGGCCCTCGCGAAGCCGCGAGCGGCGCGTTGTTCCAGGAAATGCATGCCGGTCATGGCAATGACGGTCAGGCTGAGGTAGATGCAGGCCGCCACCATGTAGAAGGTGAACGGCTCCTTGGTCACGGTCACGCCAATCTGGGCATGGCGCATGATTTCTTCAAGGCCGATCACCGACACCAGCGCGGTGTCCTTCATCAGGATCATGAACAGGTTGCCCAGGCCCGGCAGGGCGATGCGCCACATCTGCGGCAGGATGATCCGCGACAGGATGCGGCCCTTGGACATGCCCAGCGCCAGCCCGGCTTCGCGGTGGCCTTTGGGGATGGCCAGGATAGCGCCCCGGAACACCTCGGTGGCGTAGGCGCCAAAACACAGGCCCAGGGCAATGACGCCTGCGGCAAAGGCGCTGAGCTCAAGGCCTGGCATGTGCAGGGCTTCGCCCAGGGCGTTCATCAGGCCCACGGTGCCAAAGTAGATCAGCAGCACCCACAGCAGTTCGGGAATACCCCGTACCAGGGTCGAGTAGAAACCGCCAAGCCACTGCAAGGGCTTGAGCGGGGAAGTCTTGGCCAGGGCGCCGAGCAGGCCCAGCACCAGCCCTAACAGCAAGGCGCACAGCGCCAGTTTTACGGTCATCAGGGTGCCGGCCATCATGGCCGGACCGAATCCGTGCAAGTCGATATTCATGGGCAGGTCATTCTAGGGAGAGGCGCGCCACCGGGGCGCGCCAATCGGGGCGGATCATTCGATGCTGAACGGGAAGTACTTGTCGTTGATCTTCTTGTACGTACCGTCGGCCTTGATTTCGGCCAGGGCCTTGTTCAGGTCGTCGCGCAGCTTGGTGTCACCCTTGCGCACGGCGATACCGATCTTGTCGCTGTCCATCACTGGCTCGCCCTTGAACTCGTAGTTCATGCCGTCCTTGCTCTTGAGCCACTCGTACTGCACGTACTTGTCAGCCAGGATGCCGTCGATACGGCCGGAAACCAGGTCCAGGTAGGCGTTTTCCTGGGTGTCGTACAGCTTGATGTCCACACCGCTGTAGTTGTCTTCCAGGTAGGTGCCGGCCAGGGTGGCGCGCTGGGTGCCGATGACCTTGCCCTTGAGCGAGTCCTTGTCAGTCTTGAAGTCGACGTTCTTCGGTGCGATGAACTGCAGCTTGTTGGAGTAGTACGGGTCGGTGAAGTCCACCGCCTGCTTGCGCTCGTCAGTGATCGACAGCGACGAGACCAGGAAGTCGAACTTCTTGGCGTTCAGGGCTGGAATGATGCCGTCCCAGTCGGAGGTGACGACCGAGCACTCGACCTTCATCTTGGCGCACAAGGCATCACCGATGTCCTTGTCGAAACCGACGACATTACCGCTGGCGTCCTTGTTGTTGAACGGTGGGTAGGCGGCTTCGATACCCATGCGCAGTTTTTCCGCGGCCATGGCATTGGCCGACATGACCAGGGTGGCAGCGGCTGCCAGGAGAAACTTCTTGTAGGTGTGCATGTATTGCTCCGTTAGCGGTGGCTGGACATGAATTGCTTGCAACGCGCCGAGGTCGGGTTCTCGAAGACCTGCTGCGGCGATCCCTGCTCTTCGACCAGGCCCTGGTGCAGGAAGACCACTTCACTGGACACCTGGCGGGCAAAGTTCATCTCGTGCGTCACCAGCAGCATGGTACGGCCTTCTTCGGCCAATGCGCGGATAACGTTAAGCACTTCCTGGACCATTTCCGGATCGAGGGCCGAGGTGGGCTCGTCGAACAGGATGACCTTGGGCTTCATGGCCAGGGTACGGGCAATGGCGGCGCGCTGCTGCTGGCCACCGGACAGCTGGGCGGGGTAGCTGTGACGCTTGTCGTAGATCCCCACCTTGTTGAGCAGCGCCTCGGCTGCCTCGACGGCCTCGGCCTTGCTTTGGCCAAGTACGCGGCGTGGGGCCTCGATGATGTTGTCGAGGATCGACATGTGCGGCCACAGGTTGAAGTTCTGGAAGACGAAGCCGATTTCGCTGCGCAGTCGGTTGATCTGGCGGTTGTCGGCAGCCATCAGGTCGCCGTTCTTTGCGGCCTTGAGCTTGAGGGCTTCACCGGCCACGAGGATTTCGCCCTGGTGCGGGTTTTCCAGCAGGTTGATGCAGCGCAGCAGGGTGGACTTGCCGGAGCCGGACGACCCCAGAATGGAGATCACGTCACCGTCGCGTGCGGTCAGCGAAATGCCCTTGAGAATTTCCTGCTCGCCATAACGTTTGTGCAGGTTGCGGATTTCCAGCGCGGGCGTGGCCTGAGCCATGTGCGGTCCTCATGTGTTCGGGTGCGTTCCCAGCTGTTGGCGGCCTTCCTGGCGTGCGCCAAGCTAGCATAGCGGCATTATGACGGCCAACAGGGTCGCCGGGCACTCTGGGCATTGGTGGGGCAGTTTGTCGCATCGTTGCAGCGCAACGTCGCGCAGATGTCCACAAGGGAGGTTACCCGGCACCAGAGCCATGATGAAAAAAGGCGCGATGGTGCCAGTTTTGACGGTCTCAGGGAAGCGCTTTCGGACCATGTGCCCGTCAAACCTGACTGTCCGGGCAGCCTGTCGAGGCGCCCCGGTGCAGGCTTTCTGAACCCCGCCGCGGTCCAGGGTTGTACCGAAGGGTTGCGCCCTGTTTGCCTTGTGATGGTGCGCAGGTGTTACCGAGGGGCACCTTTGGTGCATTTGTAAGTGAGTATTTCGGTAATGAGCGCTTTTGATGGCTAATCGGCCATTCAATGGCCCTTTTTGCCGTGGCCCCCGCCGTTATTGGCTTCCGGCGTGGTCGGGCCGAGTGCGCGTAGCACATGGCGCGGTTATTGCCAGTGTCCAATCAATGGTTGCCGCTGTGCATGCTCCAGACGCGAGCCGCGCTTGCGCAACCGATGTGATCTACTCCTTGCAAAGGTAGTTTTATGAGCGGCAACAATTCCAATGACCTCGCTCAGGGGCTTAAACAACGGCATGTGACCATGCTGTCCATTGCTGGCGTCATCGGCGCAGGCCTGTTCGTCGGTTCCGGACACGCCATTGCAGCGGCGGGCCCGGCGGTACTGCTGGCTTATGCCGCCGCCGGTACGCTGGTGGTGCTGGTCATGCGCATGCTCGGTGAAATGGCAGTGGCTTCGCCCGACACCGGTTCGTTCTCCACCTACGCCGACCGCGCCATCGGGCGCTGGGCCGGCTTCACCATCGGCTGGCTGTACTGGTGGTTCTGGGTGTTGGTGATTCCACTGGAGGCCAACGCCGCTGCAGCCATCCTGCATGCCTGGTTCCCAGCCGTTGACCTGTGGGCGTTCTCCCTGCTGATCACCTTGGCACTGACCGTGACCAACCTGTTCAGCGTGAAGAACTACGGTGAGTTCGAGTTCTGGTTCGCCCTGCTCAAGGTGCTGGCCATCATCGCGTTCATCGTGGTCGGTTGTGTGGCCATGTTCGGCCTGGTACCCAACAGCCAGGTCAGCGGTGCCAGCCACCTGTTCGATACCCAAGGCTTCATGCCAAACGGCCTCGGCGCCGTGCTGGCTGCCATGCTGACGACCATGTTCTCATTCATGGGCACCGAGATCGTCACCATCGCCGCTGCCGAGTCCAAGGACCCGGGCAAGCAGATCAGCCGCGCCACCAACTCGGTGATCTGGCGTATCTGCCTGTTCTACCTAGTGTCGATCTTCCTGGTCGTGGCGCTGGTGCCATGGAATGACCCGGCGTTGGCCGAAGTCGGTTCCTACCAGACCGTGCTCAGCCGCATCGGTGTACCCAACGCCAAGCTGATCGTCGATATCGTGGTACTGATCGCCGTGACCAGCTGCCTGAACTCGGCGCTGTACACGTCCTCGCGCATGTTGTTCTCGCTGAGCAAGCGTGGCGATGCCCCGGCCATGGCCCAACGCACCACCAAGGCGGCTACCCCTTACGTGGCGGTGCTGCTGTCCACTGCGGCGGCGTTCCTGTGCGTCTTCGCCAACTTCCTTGCGCCAGCCCAGGTCTTCGAGTTCCTGCTGGCAAGCTCCGGCGCCATCGCGTTGCTGGTGTACCTGGTGATTGCCGTTTCGCAACTGCGCATGCGTGCCAAGCGCGAGGCCAGTGGTGAGCAGATCGCGTTCAAGATGTGGCTGTTCCCAGGGCTGACCTGGGCGACCATCGCCTTCATTGTGGCGGTGCTGGGGGTAATGGCACTGCGTGAGGACCACCGCATCGAGATCATCGCGACGGCACTGCTGAGCATCGCCGTGGTGGCTGCGGGGCTGCTGGTGCACCGCAAGCGCGAAGCCGGTGGACGGGCAGCGGTGGCCAAGTAAGGCCGCCACTCCATTTGCCTGCGTGCAGGGCCGGCCATCGCGGCCGGTCCAGCGCCCCGGCAAGGCCGCTCACGCAGGTATTCGGTCGTCTTTAGGAGCGGGGCAAGTCGGCTGTTTCCAAGCCGTCAGCCCGGCCACCCTAATCAACCAAACTGCTTCTGCTGTTGCTGCTGCTTGGCCACCAGCTCGGACGCAGCCAGGTAAGCCTCCTGGAACTCATCGCTTTCCAGCCATGCCATGGTCGTGTCTTCGTCCGCGCCATCGAGCCATGCACGGTAGGCGTTGAATACCATCACGATATAGTCGGTCGCGTGTTCTTCCTTGTGGCCCTTGAGCACCAGGGCCAGCAGCGGGTCAACCAGGAACACCGAGATCATCGGCACCAGGCCGCCTTCCTGGGCTTCCTTCATCTTCTTGAACAAAGGGTCGTAACTGGCCGACGCCATGGCCTTATCGAACACCTGCTCGACGCTGGCGCTATCGCCTGCGCTGGCCTTCACGGCCTGGCCGCTGCGCACCATGCGGTTCTGCTTGGCCTTGGTGGCGGCGCGCTTGGCGCGTTTTTGTTGCTTGCTGGAGGTGGCCATGGGCAATCCTTGGGTGGGGCTTGAAAGTGCGCGTATTGAAGCGCAGTTACCCGCGAAACCCAAGTGCCATGCACGCACCGCCGGCGGTCAGCTGGCGATCGCGTCGTCCTCATCGAACCCGCGCGATGCCCGCCCGACCAGCAGTGGGTCCGGCGCGTAGGCCACGCTCAAGTCCTTGTCCGGGTAGTCCAGCGAATGCAGGAAGTGGCGGATGCAGTTGATGCGCGCACGCTTCTTGTCATCGGACTTGATCACCGTCCACGGCGCGTCGGCGGTGTCGGTGTGGAAGAACATGGCTTCCTTGGCGGCGGTGTAGTCGTCCCACTTGTCCAGAGACTTGATGTCGATGGGCGACAGTTTCCAGTGCTTGAGGGGGTCGTCCCGGCGCGAGATGAAGCGGCGCAGTTGTTCCTCGCGGTTCACCGAAAACCAGTACTTGAACAGCAGTATGCCGCTGTTGCACAGCATCCGCTCAAGGTCCGGTGCCTGGCGCATGAACTCCAGGTATTGAAGGGGGGAGCAGAAATCCATCACCTTCTCGACGCCCGCGCGGTTGTACCAGGAGCGGTCGAAGAACACCATTTCCCCCGCCGTGGGCAGGTGCTGCACATAGCGCTGGAAATACCACTGGCCTTTCTCTTGTTCCGACGGCTTTTCCAGCGCCACGATGCGAGCGCCCCGGGGGTTCAGGTGCTCCATGAACCGCTTGATGGTCCCACCCTTGCCTGCAGCGTCACGCCCTTCGAACAGAATCACCACCCGCTGGCCGGTTTCTTTCACCCAGCTTTGCACCTTGAGCAACTCGATCTGCAGGGCGTGCTTGGCCCTTTCGTACTCTTGTCGACGCAGGCGCTGCGGGTAAGGGTAGCCGGATGGCAAGCGCGCCGATGTGCTGTCTTCGCTGCTGCCCTTGGGAGCGCTGGCCACTTCAAGTGCGGTCGGTGCCTGGCTGATCGCGGTGATGGCCGGTTCGGGTTTGCGCGGGCGGGGGCGGCGAGTGCGGGGCTTGGCCGTGGGGGTAGCCTTCTTGGGGGGTGGGGAAGTCTGGAGAGGGGCGTCGTCGCTCATGGAGGTCCTTGCAAGGTGGTTCGAATTTTCACCTTGAATGCTAAGGACGACAGGGCGCTGGCTCTTTGATGTTGATCAACCCGGCCGGGATGAGTGCTGCTGACCGAAGGCTACCCACGACGAAGGGCGACCCACCAGCACTTTTCGACAGGCAACAAAAAACCCGCACTGGGCGGGTTTCTTGTGTCGCTTCGGGTAACTTTGCAACCACCAGAAGCTGAAGGTGGTGCCCAGAGACGGAGTCGAACCGCCGACACGAGGATTTTCAATCCTCTGCTCTACCGACTGAGCTATCTGGGCGACGAGGTGAATTAAATAGACTTTCAGACCGCTCGTCAACGACTTTTTGAAAAAAATATTAAATTAATTCCGTCGCTTACGTGCCCCCGGGTCATTGCGAGGGCGGTACGTAGCCTTCTGCCTGAGCGTATTCTTCGCCAGCGAAAAACTTGTCCATCTCGGCCTGGAGGAATTTGCGGTCCTCGCCATTCATCATGTTCAGGCGCTTTTCGTTGATCAGCATGGTCTGGTGCTTCTGCCAGTCGGCCCAGGCCTTCTGCGAGATGTGGTCGAAGATGTCCTGGCCCTTGGCCCCTGGATAGGGTGGGCGGTCCAGGCCGGGCAGTTCTTCGTTGTACTTGCGGCACATCACGGTGCGGGTCATCAGGCATCTCCTGCAATCAGTTCGTCGGCTGCGCGTTTGAGCAGCTTCTTCACCGGGGCGGCCAGGCCCAGGCGCGGTGGGGTGGCCAGGTTATACCAGAGCCAGTCGGCCTCGACCATGTGCTCGCCAACCGGGTCGACGTGCACCAGCCAAGGCTCGATGGCCAGCTGGAAGTGGCTGAAGGTGTGGGTCAGGTTGTCCAGGGCGCGGCTGCGGCCCAGGCGCAGGCCGTGCTGGTCGGCCAAGTCGTCAAGCTGGGCGATGTCGTCGAGCTCCGGCAAGCTCCACAGCCCGCCCCACAGGCCACTGGACGGGCGACGGTACAGCAGGATGGCGCCGTCGTCGTTGGCCAGCAGCGGCATCAGCGTGCGCCGCTGGGGCAGCGCCTTGCGCGGCTTGGGCTCGGGGTAGCGGGTTTCTTCGCCGTGCAAGTGCGCCTCGCAGCCGCGCCGGACCGGGCAGAGCAGGCAGGTGGGCTTGCTGCGGGTGCAGAGCGTCGCGCCCAGGTCCATCATCGCCTGGGTGTAGTGGTTGGCACGAACCATGGGCGTGAAACGCTCGGCAGTGGCCCACAGCTGGTTGGCCACCTTCGGCTCACCCGGGTAACCGGCCTGGGCGGTGAAGCGCGCCAGGACTCGTTTGACGTTACCGTCCAGGATCGGTGCACGGATGCCCATGCTGATGCTGGCGATGGCCCCGGCTGTAGAGCGGCCGATGCCGGGCAGCTCGGTGAGCTGCTCGACGCTGCGCGGAAACACTCCGCCATGCTGCTCGACCACGATGCGTGCAGCCTTCTGCAGGTTGCGGGCGCGGGTGTAGTAGCCCAGGCCCGTCCACAAGTGCAGCACCTCGTCCTCGGGCGCCTCGGCCAGCGCTTGCACGGTCGGCAGCGCATGCATGAAGCGGTCGAAATAGTTCAGCACGGTGCTGACCTGGGTCTGTTGCAGCATGATTTCAGACACCCACACCCGGTACGGGTTGATGCCCTGTTGCCAGGGCAGATCGTGCCGGCCGTGCGTGTCGTACCACTCCAGCACAGCGCTGGAAAACTGCTCGGGTGTCATCGCTTGAACAGCCCCTTGAGCGCGTCTTTGAGTTCCGGGCTCACTTTGTCTCCGAGTTTTTCATCGAGTTTTTCGTCGATCTTGTCTTTGAGGCGGTTGCCTGCGAGTTTGGCGGCGACCTTGCCCATGCCGTCCTTGTCCAGACGGCAGGCCTTGGCGCCCAGCTCCAGCGGGCCACGGCAGCGCAGCGGCACTTCCACGCCCACGTAGCGCTCGTTGACCTGGCAGGCCGGGTCGGGCATGGCCCGCTGATCGCCCTCGACGATAACACCCACGTTGTAGTCCATGCCCAGTACCCGCAGGTCCACGTCACCATGGCCGTTGACGGTCAGGCCTGGAATTCGCACCTTGAGGTCAGGGTTGCTGGCCACGCCATTGCGAATCACCACGCTGCCATGCAGCGCCTGGAACGGGGTGTCCTTGCCGCGCGGCTCGCCGCTGAGCGACTTGCGGTTGAGCGTGGCAATGGCCTGGCACAGCTGTTGTTCGAGGTTGGCGTTGACCAGCACACCGTCATTGATGGTGAAGTTGGCCGTGCCGTTGAGCGTGTCCACCAGCGCTTTCTGGCTGTTGCCGGTGGCGGTCAGGTCGCTGGACAGGGTCAGCAAACCCTTGACCGGCGGCGTCTTGTCCTTGTCGTCGGTCTTGATGAAATGCTCGACGGGTACTCGCTGGATGCGGGTGTTGACCCCCAGCTGTGGCACGGCGGGGCGCACGTCGACCGTACCCTTGGCCTCGAACGTGCCGTTGTACAGGTCACCGCGCAAGGTTTGCAGGGTCAGTAGCCCACCCTGGCCATTGGCCGTCAGGCGGGCGTTGCCGATGGGCAGCTTGTCCAGCGTCAGCGAACCGAAGCTCAGGTCTGCCTGCAGGTCGAGGGCGCGCAGACGGTCCACCGGCAGCAGTTTGTCAGTGCTCCAGGCGCCCTGGGTGGGGGCGTCGGGCAGGGGTGTGCTGCCTGCACCGGCCACGGCACTGGCTTCTTGCTGCTGTACCTGGGCCTTGCGCGCAGCAGTGGCGCCCTTGGCCTCTTCGCTCTTGGCCGGCAGGTACCGGTCTGCATCGAAGCTGTCGCCCTTCAGTTGCAGGCGCAGGGCTTGCTTGGCGAAATCTTCAACCGCCACGCGTCCGGTGAAGGTGCTGCTGTCCAGCTTCACCGACAGGTCTTCCAGGGCGATGCTGGCAGGCGTGCCTTGCAGGCGCGTGACCAGCTCGAGCTTGCCGAATGCAGCCGGGTCCTGAGTGGTAGGCAGCGGGTGGCCGATACCGTCCAGGAAGGTACGCAGGTCGAACTGGGCAATGGACAGGCCGCCACTTAGCTGCGGCGTCGTGTCCAGCTCGCGCAGGTTGAGTTCGCCCAGGGCGCGCAGCTGGTTGGCCGACAGTTTCAGGCCGTTCCATGACGCCACGTTGGCGGCCTGGTCGAGCAGCAACTGGCCCTGGGCGGCGAAGGTTACGGTCTTGCCGCCAGTGGGCTCTCCAGAGGTTTCGCCCGACAGGCGCATGTCTTCGAAGCTGTAGCGCTTGAGCGCACGGTCCAGACGCAGCTCGCCGGCCACTTCGGTGCGCGCCTTGATGTTGGGCTGGCTGGCGCTGATGAATGCGCTGGCCTTGAGTGGAATATTGGCGCCTTCGTGTACCGCGCCGGTGCTGAGTTGAATGCTTTCGGCGTTGTAGCTGACGCCACTGCGTGCGTCGGTGTACTGCACGCGTGCGTTGTTCACGGTCAGGCTGTCGATATCGAGCTTGACCGGTCGGTCTGCGTTGGCAGTGCCGGAGCGCTGATCGGTGTTTTCGGGGCCTTGCGCATTGCCTGGTGCAGGGGTTTCGCCCTCGGCCGACGCAGGCAAAGGCTTGCCGATGTCCTCCCAGTTGCCATGCCCTTGTTCGTCACGTGTCAGGATCAGGTTCAGCCCTTCGACGCGCACATCACTCATCTGCACCTCGCGGCGCAGCAGCGGCAGCACCCGCACCGACAGGCCCAGCATCTGCAAGTCGGCAAACGGCGCCTTGGGCGCATTCAAGGTGGCGATGCTGGCGTCATGCAGCTCAAGCCCCAGCCATGGGAACAGGCTCCAGCCAATGTCGCCGTTGAGAGTCAGCTCCACGTGAGCCTTGTCGCGCGCCAGCTGGCGAATCTCGTCTTTGTAGTCGTTGGGATCGAACAGGTGGGTCAGGGCAAAGCCCAGCGCCACGATGATCAGCAACAACCCGAGAAGCCCTAGGCCCAGGATTTTGCCGAACGCTTTCATGGGCGAGTCCTTAACTATCGGAATGTGAATTCAAGCGCGAGAGTATAGCGCCGCAGCGGCCGTCCCTGCTGATTCGGCTGGATATACCGGCCATTTCCCACGTGCTCAGTAGATGCTACGGCTTTCGACAGCGGTGATCTTGGCAGTTCAGAAAGATCGGCTACAGCGCGTTACCGTTTCAGCCGAACTAAAATAGGCGATATCAGATTGCTTTCATGTGATCGGATACTGCTACCCTTGCGCCGCTTTGCCTGCCTCCACAACTTATAAAAAAGGATCATCCCCATGAGCCGCACCATGACGGCGGATGCCTTGGCCAGTGCGCCAGGCTTCCTCTCCAAGGAACGCATCATCGCCCGGCCGGGCTTCAACCGCTGGCTGGTGCCTCCGGCTGCTTTGGCCATCCACCTGTGCATCGGCATGGCCTACGGCTTTTCGGTGTTCTGGCTGCCTTTGTCCCAAGCCCTGGGCATCACGGCGCCAGTGGCGTGCGCGCCAGACATGAGCTTCGTCGCCCGATTGTTCAGCGCCGAGTGCGACTGGCCCATTTCGATGCTCAGCTGGATCTATACCCTGTTCTTCGTTTTCCTCGGCTGTTCGGCCGCCGTGCTGGGCGGCTGGCTGGAACACGCCGGCCCGCGCAAGGCCGGGCTGGTCTCGGCGCTGTGCTGGTGTGGCGGCATGCTGATCTCCGCCATCGGGGTGAAAACCCATCAGCTGTGGCTGATGTGGTTGGGTTCCGGCGTGATTGGCGGTATTGGCTTGGGCCTGGGGTACATTTCACCCGTGTCCACCCTGATCAAGTGGTTCCCGGACAAGCGCGGCATGGCCACCGGCATGGCCATCATGGGCTTCGGCGGCGGTGCCATGGTGGGTGCACCGTTGGCCACGGCGCTGATGGGTCATTTTGGCAGCGCGCAAGAAGTGGGCGTGTGGCAGAGCTTCGTGGTCATGGCCGCGATCTACTTCGTGTTCATGACGGCCGGCGCCCTGGCCTATCGCATTCCGCCCACCGGCTGGAAGCCTGAAGGCTGGACCGCGCCGGCCAAGAAGGCGGGCAACGGCATGGTCACCGATCGCCATGTGCACGTCAGCGTAGCCTGGAAAACCCCACAGTTCGTCCTGGTCTGGCTGGTGCTGTGCCTGAACGTGTCGGCCGGTATCGGCATTCTCGGCATGGCCTCGCCGCTGTTGCAGGAAGTGTTCGCTGGCAAGTTGCTGGGCAATGAACTCACTTTCAGCCAGCTCAATGCCGCGCAATTGGCGCAGATTGCCGCCATCGCGGCGGGCTTTACCGGCTTGTTGAGCCTGTTCAACATCGGCGGGCGGTTCTTCTGGGCGTCGTTCTCCGACTACATCGGGCGCAAGAATACCTACTTCGCCTTCTTCGCCTTGGGCGTTGGCCTGTACAGCCTGATCCCGAACATGGGTCACCTGGGCAACGTGGCGCTGTTCGTGGCGGCGTTCTGCATCATCCTGTCGATGTATGGCGGTGGCTTCTCCACGGTACCCGCCTACCTGGCCGACCTGTTCGGCACACAGATGGTCGGCGCCATCCACGGGCGTCTGTTGACAGCCTGGGCGGCCGCCGGGGTGCTGGGGCCTGTGTTGATCACCTACCTGCGCGAATCTCAATTGGCGGCTGGCGTTGAACGTGCGGCAGCGTACGACATGACCCTGTACATCCTCGCCGGCCTGCTGGTGCTGGGCTTCATCTGCAACATGCTGATCCGCCCGGTGGCCGACAAGCACTTCATGACCGATGCGCAACTGGCCGCCGAACGTGCGTTGAGCCACGACAAGGGCGCTGACGGCGCGCGGTCCCTCGAGTGGAAGGCTGCGCCTGGCAGCCTGCCGCTGGTGCTGTTGGCCTGGGCCGTGGTGGTGGTGCCGTTGGCCTGGGGCGTCTGGGTGACCCTGCAGAAGACCGCCGTATTGTTCCACTGATCCGGGCCGATCCAAGCCTTGCCACGGGGCCGTCGCGTCTGGCCTCGTGGCGTCGATGCTACCAGCACGTGCAACAGGGCCGCGTTCAATGGCGGCCCTTCAGGCACCCCACGAGCGATCCCCCGCTCCCGGTTGTATAGACCTGTAGCGGTATCCGAGCCCGTCATTGCTGGGCTTGCCATCTATCTTGCGCGTTCCAAGCAGCGGCCATCTGCGCCTATAATGCAGCCCTTTCGCCTAATGATTTTGCGGAGCTGGTGATGGTCGAACGTAAGGCTTCCGTCGAGCGCAATACCCTGGAAACCCAGGTCAAGTGCTCGATCAACCTCGATGGCAGTGGCAAGGCCCGATTCGATATCGGCGTGCCGTTCCTTGAACACATGCTGGACCAGATCGCTCGCCATGGGCTGATCGATCTGGATATCGAGTGCAAGGGTGACCTGCATATCGACGATCACCATACCGTCGAGGACGTCGGTATCACCCTGGGCATGGCGTTTGCCCAGGCCATCGGCGACAAGAAAGGCATCTTCCGTTATGGCCACGCCTACGTGCCGCTAGACGAAGCGCTGTCACGCGTGGTCATCGACTTCTCCGGCCGCCCTGGCTTGCAGATGCATGTGCCTTACACCCGTGCCAGCGTAGGCGGCTTCGACGTCGACCTGTTCCAGGAATTCTTCCAGGGCTTCGTCAACCACGCCCTGGTCACCCTGCACATCGACAACCTGCGTGGGCACAACACCCACCACCAGATCGAGACCGTGTTCAAGGCCTTCGGCCGCGCACTGCGCATGGCTGTTACCCTCGACGAGCGCATGGCCGGGCAGATGCCGTCCACCAAAGGGTGCCTGTAAATGCAGACGGTAGCGGTAATCGACTATGGCATGGGCAACCTGCACTCGGTCGCCAAGGCGCTCGAGCACGTCGGCGCCGGCAAGGTACTGGTCACCAGCGATGCAGCGGTGATCCGCGAAGCGGACCGGGTGGTGTTCCCAGGCGTTGGCGCCATTCGCGACTGCATGGCCGAAATTCGCCGCCTGGGCTTTGACAGCCTGGTGCGTGAAGTGAGCCAGGATCGCCCGTTTCTGGGCATCTGCGTGGGCATGCAGGCACTGCTTGAGCACAGCGAAGAAAACGACGGCGTCGACTGCATCGGCCTGTTCCCGGGCCAGGTACGCTTCTTCGGCAAAGACCTGCAAGAAGAGGGCGAGCACCTGAAGGTGCCGCACATGGGCTGGAACGAAGTCAGCCAGAGCGTCGACCACCCCCTGTGGCACGACATCAGCGACCGGGCGCGTTTCTATTTCGTGCACAGCTACTACATTGCCGCCGGCAAACCCACGCAG
This sequence comes from Pseudomonas sp. I3-I5, assembly GCF_022699445.1. NCBI lineage: Bacteria > Pseudomonadati > Pseudomonadota > Gammaproteobacteria > Pseudomonadales > Pseudomonadaceae > Pseudomonas > Pseudomonas sp. I3-I5. Next base: position 150,298 of record NZ_CP093940.1, read on the forward strand.
GTGGTCGGGCGCGGTCACTACGGCGTCGATTTCGCCGCGGCGCTGGCTGATGGTTCGCGCTTCGCGGTCCAGTTCCACCCGGAGAAGAGCCATACCCATGGCCTGCAGCTGTTGCAGAACTTCGTGGCCTGGGACGGGCGCTGGTAAATGAGCCGTTCGAAGACCAAGGCGCCGATCCTCACGTTGGCCCCCGAGCAGGAGCGTGAAGCGCTCGATACGCTCAAGCGCTTTCTCGAAGACCGTTTCGAGCTGGAGCTGGGGTCGTTCGAAGTCGCCGAGGTACTCGAACTGTTCACCCATCACATTGCACCCCATTACTACAACAGGGCGATCGCCGATGTTCAGCTGCACCTCAAGGAGCGGTTCGAGAGCATCGAAAGCGATCTGTGGGCGCTCGAGAAGCCCTGAAACCCCAAGAACGGACAGGTTCCCAAGATGCTGATTATCCCCGCTATCGATCTGAAGGACGGTGCCTGCGTGCGTCTGCGCCAGGGCCGTATGGAAGATTCCACGGTATTTTCCGATGACCCGGTGAGCATGGCCGCCAAGTGGGTCGAGGGCGGCTGCCGTCGCCTGCACCTGGTCGACCTCAACGGTGCCTTCGAAGGCCAGCCGGTCAACGGTGAAGTGGTCACCGCCATCGCCAAGCGCTACCCGACCCTGCCGATCCAGATCGGTGGCGGCATTCGCTCGCTGGAAACCATCGAGCACTACGTCAAGGCTGGCGTCAGCTACGTGATCATCGGCACCAAGGCGGTGAAGCAGCCTGAATTCGTGGCCGAGGCCTGCAAGGCCTTCCCCGGCAAGGTCATCGTCGGCCTGGACGCCAAGGACGGTTTCGTCGCCACCGACGGCTGGGCTGAGGTGAGCACGGTGCAGGTCATTGACCTGGCCAAGCGCTTCGAGGCCGATGGCGTCTCGGCGATCGTCTACACCGACATCGCCAAGGACGGCATGATGCAGGGCTGCAACGTGCCCTTCACCAAGGCCCTGGCAGAAGCCACGTCGATACCGGTAATCGCCTCGGGCGGCATTCACAACCTGGGCGACATCAAGGCACTGCTACAGGCCAATGCGCCTGGCATCATTGGCGCCATCACCGGCCGTGCCATCTATGAGGGCACCCTCGACGTCGCCGAGGCCCAGGCCTTCTGTGACACCTACCCGAGCATTGGCCAGCGCTAAGCGTCTGCGGCAAGGGGCCCGTTCGGTGCGTATCCCTTGCCGCCCCAAGCTTGCAGCTTGCAGTTGCTTCCCAGGAGCCCTCTCATGGCTTTAGCTAAACGCATCATCCCTTGCCTGGACGTGGACAACGGCCGTGTGGTCAAGGGCGTCAAGTTCGAGAACATCCGCGATGCCGGTGACCCGGTTGAAATCGCCCGGCGCTACAACGAGCAGGGTGCGGACGAAATCACGTTCCTCGATATCACGGCCAGCGTTGACGGCCGCGATACCACGCTGCACACCGTCGAGCGCATGGCCAGCCAGGTCTTCATCCCGCTGACCGTCGGTGGTGGCGTGCGTACCGTGCAGGACATCCGCAACCTGCTCAATGCCGGTGCCGACAAGGTGTCGATCAATACTGCCGCCGTGTTCAACCCGGAATTCGTGGGCGAGGCCGCCGATCGTTTCGGCTCGCAGTGCATTGTCGTGGCCATCGATGCCAAGCAGGTATCCGGCCCTGGCGAAACGCCGCGCTGGGAAATCTTCACCCACGGCGGACGCAAGCCGACCGGTTTGGACGCGGTAGAGTGGGCCAAGAAGATGGAAGGCCTGGGCGCGGGCGAGATCCTGCTGACCAGCATGGACCAGGATGGCATGAAGAACGGGTTCGACCTGGGCGTGACCCGTGCCATCAGCGATGCGTTGAGCATCCCGGTGATCGCCTCGGGCGGGGTGGGTAACCTTCAGCACCTGGCCGATGGCATCTTGCAAGGGCATGCCAGTGCCGTGTTGGCTGCCAGCATCTTCCATTTTGGGGAGTACACGGTGCCTGAGGCCAAGGCCTATATGGCAGCGCGCGGAATCGTCGTTCGCTGACCCGAAAAAAAAGGGGCTGCCAGGCAGCCCCTTTTGCTGATCAGCCCTGCTTCACTTCGCGCATGGGCTTGCCTTTGACCGGCGCGTCGTTGGCCACGTAGTACTTGGCAGTGCTGCGCGGCAACGGCTTGCGACCACGGATCTTGTCCGAGATTTTCTCGGCAATCATGATGGTGGTGGCGTTGAGGTTGCCGGTGATGATGATCGGCATGATCGACGCATCCACTACACGCAGGCCCTGCATGCCATGCACGCGGCCTTCGCCATCGACCACCGCCATGTCGTCGGTACCCATCTTGCACGAGCAGGATGGGTGGTAGGCGGTTTCGGCGTGCTCACGGATGAATTTGTCCAGCTCTTCATCGGTCTGCACATGCGCGCCTGGGCTGATTTCGCGACCGCGGTACGGGTCCAGCGCCGGCTGGGCCATGATTTCGCGGGTCAGGCGAATACCGTCACGGAATTCTTCCCAGTCCTGCTCGGTGGCCATGTAGTTGAACAGGATGCTCGGATGCTGGCGTGGGTCCTTGGACTTGACCTGCACGCGGCCGCGGCTAGGCGAGCGCATCGAGCCCATGTGCGCCTGGAAGCCATGTTCCTTGACGCCCTTGGAGCCGTTGTAATTGATGGCAACCGGCAGGAAGTGGTACTGGATGTTCGGCCATTTGAATTCAGGGCGCGAGCGAATGAAACCGCCGGCCTCGAACTGGTTGCTGGCCCCGATGCCGGTACCGTTGAACAGCCACTCCGCGCCGATGGCCGGCTGGTTCCACCACAGCAGCGATGGGTACAGCGATACGGGCTGGGTGCACGCGTACTGAAGGTACAGTTCCAGGTGATCCTGCAGGTTTTCGCCAACCCCTGGCAGGTCGTGAACGACCGGGATGTCCAGGCTTTCGAGCAGGGCGCGCGGGCCTACACCGGAGCGCTGCAGCAGTTGCGGCGTGGCGATGGCGCCGGAGCTGACGATCACTTCCTTGCGCGCACGTGCTTCGACGCGCTCTTCGCTGTCGCCCACCAGGTAGCTCACACCAATGGCGCGCTTACCGTCGAACAGTACGCGGTCGCTCAGGGCGTGAGTCACGATGGTCAGGTTGGGGCGTTTCTTGGCCTGGTCCAGGTAACCGCGGGCAGTGCTGGAGCGGCGGCCATTCTTGGTCACCGAACGGTCCATCGGGCCGAAGCCTTCTTGCTGGTAGCCGTTGAGGTCTTCGGTGCGCGGGTAGCCGGCCTGTACGCCAGCTTCGACCATGGCGTTGAACAGCGGGTTGTTACCCGCCTTGGGCGTGGCCACGCTCAACGGGCCGTCGCCACCGTGATAGTCGTTGGGGCCGATGTCGCGGGTTTCGGCCTTGCGGAAGTACGGCAGGCAGTCCAGGTAGGCCCAGTCTTCCAGGCCTGGCAGCTCAGCCCAGCCATCGAAGTCCAGGGCGTTGCCGCGGATGTAGCACATGCCGTTGATCAGCGAGGAGCCACCCAGGCCCTTGCCACGGCCACATTCCATGCGGCGGCCGTCCATGTGCGGCTCCGGGTCGGTCTCGTAGGCCCAGTTGTAGCGGCGGCCTTGCAGCGGGAAGGCCAGGGCGGCTGGCATCTGGGTGCGGAAGTCGAAGCGATAGTCAGGGCCGCCCGCTTCGAGCAGCAGTACGGTGGTGCCTGCGTCTTCGGTAAGGCGAGTAGCCAGGGTGTTACCGGCAGAGCCGGCACCAACGATGATGTAATCGTATTCCATGGGGAAGCTTCCTCCGGAAGCAGTTGCGCGTCTGGCGCTGCACCTGGGTGCAGCCTGGCCTCACGCGCAAATGGATGAGTGCTGCAAGGGCCGGTCGGTCAACGACCGGCGCTGTCCTGCAGCATGGGCTGGCGTGCTACGGGCGGTCAGAAGACCGACGCGTAGTCGCCCAGCTCGACCTGTACCGACTTGATGCGGGTGTATTGGGCCAGCGAGCTGATGCCGTTCTCGCGACCAACGCCCGATTGCTTGTAGCCACCCACCGGCATTTCGGCTGCGGACTCGCCCCAGGCGTTGATCCAGCAAATGCCCGCTTCAAGCTGATGGATGATGCGGTGGGCACGGTTCAGGTCGTTGGTGCACACGCCGGCTGCCAGGCCGTATTCGGTGTCGTTGGCGCGGCGGATCACTTCTTCCTCGGTCTCGTAGCTGAGGATGCTCATGACCGGGCCGAAAATCTCTTCCTTGACGATGGTCATGTCGTCGCGGCAATCGGTGAACACGGTCGGGGCCACGAAGGCACCCTTGCCGAAGTCGCCTTCGGTCAGGCGCTCGCCGCCACACAGTACGCGGGCACCTTCTTCCTTGCCCTTGGCGATGTAGCCCAGCACGCTTTCCATGTGCTGGAAGCTGACCAGCGGGCCGAAGTTGGTGTTTTCATCTTCCGGGTTGCCGGCACGGATGCGCGCCACGCGCTCGAGAATCTTGGCTTCGAAAGCGGCCTTGTGCTCGGCTGGGATGAACACGCGGGTACCGTTGGTGCACACCTGGCCCGAGCTGTAGAAGTTGGCCATCATGGCGATGTCGGCGGCCTTGTCCAGGTCGGCGTCGGCGCAGATGATCAGCGGCGACTTGCCGCCCAGCTCCATGGTCACTTCCTTGAGCGAGGAGCTTGAGGCGCTGGCCATGACCTTCTTGCCGGTGGTGGTGCCGCCGGTGAAGGAGATCTTCTCGATGCGCGGGTGCTCGGTCAGCCAGCTGCCGACTTCGCGGCCGCTGCCGGTCAGTACGTTGAACACGCCGTCCGGCAGGCCGGCCTCGGTGTAGATCTCGGCCAGCTTGAGGGTGGTCAGCGAAGTGACTTCCGACGGCTTGAAGATCATCGCGTTGCCGGCAGCCAGGGCCGGTGCGGATTTCCACAGGGCGATCTGGATCGGGTAGTTCCAGGCACCGATACCTGCGGTCACGCCCAGCGGTTCGCGGCGGGTGTAGACGAAGGACGATTCGCGCAGCGGAATCTGCTCGCCTTCGATGGCAGGGACCAGGCCTGCGTAGTATTCCAGTACGTCGGCGCCGGTAACGATGTCGACGTAGCGTGTTTCGGAGTAGGACTTGCCGGTGTCCAGGGTTTCCAGCATGGCCAGCTCGTCGTTGCGCTCGCGCAGGATGTCCACGGCGCGGCGCAGGATGCGCGAGCGCTGCATGGCGGTCATGGCCGCCCACACTTTCTGGCCGCGCTCGGCGCTTTCGACAGCCTTCTCGACGTCAGCTTCGGTGGCGCGTTGCACGTGGGCAAGCACTTCGCCGGTAGCCGGGTTGATGGCTTCGAAGGTGGCATCGGTGCCAGCGTCGACATAACCGCCATCGATGTAGAGTTTTTGCGTTCCGAAACGGGCCATAGTGTCCTCGCAAGTGCAATGTGTGAGTAGGCCGGGCGTCACGCTCCTGCCGTGCTGGCAGAGGCCGTGCGCCGTTTTTCAGCAGCGGGGTCGGTGCCCAGTGTGTGCTGCTTGGCCAGTTGTAGATCCATGTATTCGTAAGCGATCCGTATCGCCTGGTCAGTGTCGAAGGCATCCCCCGACAAGGCGCCACGCAGCCACAGGCCGTCGATCAGGGCCGCCAGCCCGCGGGCTGCCTTGCGTGCATGGTAAAGCGGCAGCACGCGGCGAAACTGGCAACACAGATTGGAGTACAAACGGTGGTCATTGATCCGTTGCAATCTGTGCAGATCGGGCTGGTGCATGCTGGAAGCCCAGAAAGCCAACCAGGTTTTCATCGCCGGGCCATTCACCTGGCTGGCATCGAAGTTGCCCTCGATGATCACTTTCAGGTGGGCGCGCGGCGCATCGTCCGTCAACGCCTGGCGGCGCGCTCGCACGCCTTCGTTGAGCATGCTCATGATGTAGCCCATCGTCGCTGCGATCAGGCCGTTCTTGTCCCGAAAGTAGTGACTGATGATGCCGTTCGACACGCCGGCCAAACGGGCAATGAGCGCAATGCTGGCGTCCCCCAGACCGACCTGATCGACCGCCTGTAGCGTGGCTTCGATCAACTGCTGACGGCGGATGGGTTGCATACCGACCTTGGGCATCTTGCTTTCTCCTCAGGTCTGCCAGCAGACGACAAGCGTCTGACTCGGCGAAGACCAGTCTATTTTGTTTTGATTGAACGTTCAATCAATAAAGAATAAGCTCTGCGACAATTTGTGCCATTGACAGCCCATGTGGCGGCGCCAGCGGCATCGATTAAAACCTTAGGAAATCGCGCAAACCCAGGGCCGGCAAGGCTTGTACGGGGGCGATCGATAAAGGACGCAGACGCCGTCGCAGCGTGAACAACCTGCGACATGCCTCAGGATCGGGCGATATCCCTGTGACCAATGCGCGCATGTGCAACCGTGCGCAGCAGTTTGAAGCGGTGGTAACGGCGTATGTGTTGCAGCGGATCGGTTCGAAACCGCGATTCCCAGGGTGCTTTTATAACACCTGATGCAGTGGGGGTATTCCACCAAATGCTCAGGAAGACCGATTAGCCTCCACTGCCGTTCTGCCCGGAGCCTTCTTGCAATGAGTTCTGCCTCACTAACCAAACCCCCCGCCGAGAGGGTACGGGTCAACCGCGTGGTGTTCTACACCTCGGCGCTGATGATCCTCGTTCTGACTGCCTTGCTTATCGCTGTTCCTGAAACTGCCGGCCGCGTACTGGGCGTCGCCCAGCAGTGGCTGACGCGCAGTTTCGGCTGGTACTACATGCTGGTGATCTGCGGCTACTTGCTGTTCGTCATCTACCTGGCGTTTTCCGACTACGGCAAGCTCAAGCTGGGCGGCAAGGAAGATCAGCCTGACTTCAGCTATGGCGCCTGGGCCGGCATGCTGTTCTCGTCGGGCATCGGTATTTCGCTGTTGTACTTCGGCGCATCCGAGCCACTGGATCACTATTTCAATCCGCCCGAAGGCACGCCGGCCAGCCTGGAAGCGGCGCGTCAGGGCCTGCAACTGACGTTCCTGCACTGGGGCCTGCACGGCTGGGCGATCTACGCCCTGGTGGGCTTGGCCGTGGGGTACTTCGCCTACCGTCACAACCAGCCGCTGGCACTGCGCTCGGCACTCTATCCACTGGTAGGCGAGCGCTGGGTCAAGGGCGCTGCCGGCAACGCTGTGGATATCTTCGGCATGTTCGTGACCCTGCTGGGCCTGGTCACCAACCTCGGGATCGGCTCGATGCAGGTCGCATCGGGGCTCGAATACCTGTTCGGCATGGACCACAGCAAGACCAACCTGCTGGTAGTGATCCTGGTAATGGCTGGCGTTGCCACGGTGGCGGCGGTCTCGGGTGTGGAAAACGGCATCCGCCGCCTGTCCAACCTGAACATCGCGCTGTTCAGCGGGCTGCTGATCTTCGTACTGCTGGGCGGCCAGACCCTGCACCTGCTCAACGGCTTCGTGCAGAACGTGGGCGACTACCTCAACGGCATCGTGCTGAAAACCTTCGACCTTTATGTGTATGAGGGTGAGTCGGGCAAGTCAGAGCGCTGGTTGGGCCTGTGGACAGTGTTCTATTGGGCCTGGTGGATTTCTTGGGGACCGTTCGTGGGGATGTTCATTGCCCGGATCTCCAAGGGCCGTACCGTGCGCCAGCTGGTCAGCGGTGTGCTGTTGATCCCGCTGGGCTTCACCCTGGCGTGGCTGTCGATCTTCGGCAACACAGCCTTGGACCTGGTGATCAACCATGGCGCCGTCGAACTGGGCAAGACCGCCCTCGAGCAGCCGTCCATGTCGATCTACCAGCTGCTGGAATATTTCCCGGCCGCGAAGATCGTGATCGGCGTGGCCGTGTTCGTGGGCTTCGTCCTGTTCCTGACCCCAGCGGATTCCGGCGCAGTCATGATGGCCAACCTGTCGTGCAAAGGCGGCAAGGTCGACGAGGACGCCCCGCACTGGATGGTGGTGTTCTGGTCGGTGATCATCACCCTGGTCACCATCGGCCTGTTGTTCGCCGGCAACTTCGAAGCCATGCAGACCATGGTGGTACTGGCAGGCCTGCCGTTCTCGGTGGTGCTGGTGCTGTTCATGTTCGGCTTGTACAAGGCCATGCGACAGGACGTGACCATGGAGCAGGAGCGGGCCGAACTGGCCGCACGTGGCCGTCGAGGCTTCAGTGAGCGCCTGACCCAGCTCGAACTGCAACCGACCCAGGCTGTGGTGCAGCGCTTCATGGACAAGCAGGTCAGCCCTGCGCTGAAGGATGCTGCGGCTCAGTTGCAAACCCAGGGCTTCGACGTCGAGACCCGGGTCGGCCAATCGCGCAACATGATGGGCCTGCGGGTGATGATGGAAGAAGGTAACCCCTTCGTCTATGAAGTCAGCCTCGACGGCTACATGGCTGCACCGACAGAAGCCCCGGTCGAAGGTGAGCCCGAGGTACGGCAACGCTTCTACCGTGCCGAAGTGTATTTGCACGACGGTAGCCAGGAGTATGACCTGATGGGCTTTGCGCCTGAACAGATCGTGCGCGATGTACTGGACCAGTTCGAGAGCCATCGGCAAGTGTTGGGGCGGGTATACAGCTGACGCTTGGTCCTGGCCTAGCAATATGTACGGCCGATGACCACACGTGCGTGGCTACGGTGGGTCTCCCGATTCAAGGAGGCCCACCATGCCCACCGCTCGAGCCGCTTCATACGACCTCAAAGCCCAGGTCAACGCGCAATTTTCAGGCAGGCCTACATTACGGCAAGTAGCCAGCCGGCAGATCATGGGTCTGCTGATCGAGCACTACCCCCTGATCGCCGTCCATCGCCCCACGCTCAAGGATGCCAACCAGCTGAGCCTGGTCAGAGCTAACCCCGATGGGCAAAGCGTATCGACCCTTCCGCTCGTGGACGAGATCCTCAAGGCAAAGCTGCACAACCGGGTGCTGGACTTCGCGCCAGTGGCCAATTTCAACCAGTATCTGCTGCTCGACGGCAAACATTTCTTCGCCATCCCAGATCCGTTCGAGACAGCAGAGGGCGATCAAATCGATCTCTTCGCTCTGCAACCTGCCTTCGAAGACCTGCTGCTTTTACTGGATGGCTACTTCAACGCGGCGCAGGTCGAGTACTGGCGTGCTGTCGGCAGCATGGGGGTCAGCCGTGACCGCTGGCTGCAACTGGTCTTGAAGACGGCGCTGCTGCACAACCTGTCACTTCAAGGCTTGAGCGCTCGGCAGCAGGCATGTTTGCGTGGACTCTTGGGCAGCCCCAGTGAGCGGCCGACGGTGTTCATGGTGGAGATGACCCGCCCCTATCAGAACACCACCGTTAGCCGATTCCTGCCCGATCTTATCGTGCAAGGGCAGTGGGATGAGGGTGAGACAGTGCTGTGGTGCAAACCGTCCGGCGTGGTCTGGGCGTTCGACACGCTGGATGAGTTCGCGCAGGCCCTGCAGCAGGAATATCCCGGCCTTGTGGACGAGCTAGAGATGGCCTGGCATCGGCATGAGCTTGAAGGGGATCCCTTTGCGCAGCAAACGGCCATGATGCAGGAACTCATGCTGGGGCAAGTGAACGACCTGTACAAGGCGCCATTGACCGACGTCACGCAGTTGGAAAACGCCTACTTTGCATTGAGCGATCCTGCGCAATGGTTCATCGAAGGTTATGTCGACCCGTCCGATTTCCAGAAAGCGCCGGTAGGTGTATTTCGGGTGGCAGCAGCCGATAGCTTCGCTTGCCAGAGCGCCTTTTTCGAAATTGCCCTGGCCCAGGCCGACTCGGACGGGGAAGGGGCACTGTCCGGGATTCTCGATCTTCACAGCTACACCAGTCAGCAATTGCGAAAGCAGCTGTTGCAGGACCATCCGGTTGATGCCAATTACTTTCCCGATGATGTGCTTCTGGAATTGAGCACTGCCTACGGGGTTCCTGGCGGGGCAGGTACAGGCGCCGGCGACGGCGTTGTGGAAAAGCGCACTATCACGTTGACGGAGTTTGCCATTGGTAACCTGAGTTCGCTCGGGCATGCGACCATCACCGCCATCGGCCACCGTGAAGATCAGCTGATCATGGATTGGTTGACCGTTGATTACCTCAAGCAGCTTGTCTGGCGAGTAGACATCGGTGCTACTTACCCAGCGTATGTGGTCACCCATCTCGACGACGCGCAGCGCCAACCTGAGCGGGTCAAACGCTTCGCAGGAGAATGGCGAAGCGCATTGCTCAATAGCGCCTTGCTGGCGAAATTGACGCAACAGTTGAGCGAAATCGGCCTGCAGGCTATTTCCGATTATTGCGGCGGTAGGCTGGACGCAGCGCAACCGGCCAGCACACTGATGCCGTTCGCATTGCGACGTGCGCCGGACAGTGAGCAATACGATCGGGTGCATGGCATGTATGTCCTGGTCAATCAAACCCCAGGGACCGTTGTGCTGTACAGGCCCCTCTACGGCGGGAAGGCCGTGCTGGAATTCACCAGTACGGACGCTTTGATGGCTCAGGTGCGCGACGATGCTGAGCTGCAGACCAGCATCCTTGACTGGCTCACGCCTGAAGTGCGCCCGGTCTACGACCACGGCGGCTTCAGCGAGCCTCATCTGGGGCATTCGATCATCGATACCTCGATCTTGCCCGGGCGTGTAGCGCCTGCTCAGTTCTGGGCCAAGCCTTGGTTGGATGCTGTCGATCTCAAGCTGTACAGAGCCAACCGCGATTTGCTGGTCGATTTGGCCGAGCGCAGCTCGGTTTCCAACGCAGAAAGCCAGTGGGCGATTCTCACTCAAGGTGCCTGGTTGCTGTTCGATGTCGCTTCTATGGTGGTAACAGGGCCCGTCGGCGCCATAGCCTGGATGGTCCAAACGCTCAATGCCGCGGCGGCCGACGAAAAAGCCATCCGAGAAGGTACGGCGTTCGAGCGCTCGGCTGCCATTGTAGATATCGTGCTCAACCTGGTAATGGCACTGGGGCATGTGTTCGGACCAAAAACTGCCGCCAAGCCGGTAGAGTTACCCGATGCCATACGCCCTTCAACGTTGGCGCCGGGGTCTACACTCCCAGTGCTGGCCGATGCCGATATGCCCACGCAAGGCAAAGTCTACCTTCCTGGGCCGGTCACCAAGCCGCAGGCGATCATGGATTTCTCCTTCTCTGGTGGGGAAGGGTTCAATGCCTTGCCGGCCGAAATGCGCAGCAAGGTCTTGGGGTTGCGCGTGCAGATCGATCTGGAAGAGCACTCGCCCGCTTCCAGCGGGGAGGCCGCAGGTCTTTACACGGTCGATGGGCAGCGCTACGCAAAAATGCTGATGGGCACCTTTGCTGTATCGGTTGATACCGAAGGTGTGCGGATCGTTGATGCGCAGGGCCAGCCTGGCCCGTGGTTGAGGTATGTGGGGGGAGCGTGGCGTATCGACTCGGGCCAACGCTTGCTCGGCGGTATGCCCAAGAGCCGTCTTCAGCTTGTGCGCGAAGAGAACATGCGCCGCGAAGAGAGCATGCGTGAAGAGGATGCGCGCTTGACGTATGCGCGCGAAACATTGGCCGAGACCTATGACCGACATGCTTCTGAAGTGGATAAGACCACCGAAAAACTTGAGGAACTCGAGCGAGTCGAAACGCCCGATGCACAGCAGCTGGAAATGATCAGTCTACTGCGCCAAGTCAGAAGGAGGCAGCGCCAGTATGTGTGCAAAGACCTGGACGCACTCATCAAACACGACAGCGAGCACGACGCTCTGCTCATGTTGGGCGGATCGGTAAGACCTTCCAGTCAGCTCGTCTCGACCACGGTAGCGTATCAACGCAGTATTATCCGACGTGGCCTGTTGAGGTCCTGCGAGATGTATTACAACTTGCTGGCGGATATGATCAATGAGGAGTCCATAGACGCTCAGCTTGAGGAAATCGCAGTCCTCCCTACCACTGAGCAGGAGCAGCAACGCTACAAGCAATTGACCGCCTCGCTCGAACGCGTGACGCAGTGGGCCAAAGACATGCTGGCCTTGGCCGCTAAACTTGATCCTCTACTTGAGAGCACCCGAGCCGACAATGACATTGTGTTCCAGGACGAGGATGGCAAGAGCGAAAACAAGCATCTTGAACTGACCAGAATCATTCAACAGCGCCAATTGAACGCCATTGATCTTGAGTTTCGACTGCTTGAAGACCTTGGCGAACTGTCAGTTGATCGTCTCCGGGGCGCCTCTGAAAAGCAGATCAACGAGTACAACGAAATGTTGGTTGGAAAGGCACTCAAGAGTGCGGGCAGTGCACATGGTGAATTGGCTGGCAGTAGCCTGTCTGGCGAAGAGCGAGTCGCTGTGCTCAATGACGTGATCGATGCGTACGAAGAGACCATTGGCATGGCGCAATACCTGGCCGGCGCCAAACCTGAAGCTATCCGGCTCGATAAGCTCCAGCAGTATCTGGAAGAGCTACGCCGGTTGAAGCTGTTGGCCAACGAGGAAATGCAGGCCAATCTTCGTGAGGTCGAGCATACCAAGACCTCTGCACCACGCGCTCCCGTCTATGCGCCGCGCGGCGGTGTGCGTCGAATGGTCAGGACCCAGCAGGGACGTAACGTTGTGGGTGTCGAGAGCGTCGACGACGCAGGCCTGCCCGTGGTGCAGCAAGTGGACAGTCATGCGAAGGTGTTGCGAACCTTTCGCCGGCAGAATAGCCAGTGGCAAGAGGTCGAGCCCTTAGGCACGACCGAACATTCGCCTGGCCCTGCCATAAGGCTAAGCGAACTGCGCCGACAAGCGCAGAAGCTGATCGATGGCGTTGATGCCACGGTTGCGATGGCAAAGAAATTTTTCGCCAAGAATGAGCCCCTGGGATTGACCACGATTGTCGATCAGCACGTCAAAGACCTCGAAAGCAATCTGGCGCTTTTGCCCCGAACGGATGCCGAGAGTGCGTTGAGAGGGCGAATCGAGCATGCAATCACCGAGCTCGAAGACCATCGTCAGGAGCTGCTCAAGACGTATTACCTGACCTGCAAGACCCCTACCTTGAACGCGCTCAAGTTCCTTCACGGACTGGGTGAGATCAGCATTAGTCAAGCCGATCGCAGGGTGCCGTTGGGGGCAAACGATTACTTGGACACCTACGAGATCAAACGGGCGTCAGGCAAGCCTATCTGGGAGGCTCACTTTCACTACCCCGCCGTCGACACGCCGGATCGAGAATTTTCTCGAGGGCATCTGAAATTGTGGGAGCAGCGCAGGCTTGGGCATCAAGCCGTGTTGCGGGCCGCGAAGAAACAGGAAGTGCTCTCCATCTACCGTGGCCAGCTACGCAAAGGCGATGTCGAGGGCATCATTCCATTCGGGTAACGCTGTTGACTGTGATGGCCTGTGCTCTGCTCGCCGCCCGGGGGGCAGGGTCCAGACGTCACCGACGTGCCTGCGCTGGCATGAAGGCACGCGCTCGACTCGCTTCGCAGGCCCGCACGCGACGCCCGCTCAACGATTGCTGTAACGGCCTTGCTTGCCGTGGGCGGGCATGGCCAGGTTGCTTCGTTCGGCAATCATCTGTTGCAGGTTGATCAGCTTCACACCCTGTCGCGCGAGGGTGGGTAGCTCGCGCTCCAGCACTTCGAGGGTTTGTGGATACGGGTGGCCAATCAGCACCGCTGACCCCTGCTTGCGCGCCAGTGCGATGCCTTGGTGCAGTTGGCGCGTGATTGCCTCTGGCGTGCGCTCGTCATCCAGAAACACATCCCTGGACACGTTCGCCGTACCCTGTGCCTGAGCTTGTGCCGCGGCCACGGTCGCGGCGCTAGTGCGGCTGTCGACGAAGAACAGGTCGCGTCGCTGTAGCTCGCCCATCAACCAGGTCATGGCGTCGCGTTGTGCAGTCATACGGCTGCCCATGTGGTTGTTCACACCAGCGGCATAAGGCACCTTGGCCAGGGCTGCATCAAGACGCCTGGCAAGCTCGGCCAGCGGCACGCCGGGGTGCCAGGCATAGGGCCCGGTGGCCGGGTCCATGGGCATGTGCAGGATGACGGTTTTACCCGCCTTGTGCGCTTGGCGGGCGAAGTCGGTGGCATGCGGGGTGTCAGGCATGATGGCCATGGTCACCGGCCCCGGCAGCGCCAGGGTTCGGCTGTCGCGTTCGGGGCTCTGACCCAGGTCATCGATGATGATGCTCATGTACGCCTGGCCGGTGGGCGCTGCGTGCGCCACGCCCGCCACCAGCCCGATCAGCAGATACAGCAAATAACGCATGGGTGGCTCAGCTGCCTTTGGTGATGTTCAGGCCCTTGAGCAGACTCAGGGCCTGGCTCAGCTGGAAGTCGTTGTCCTGGGGCCGCTCCTTGCGCTTGCTGCTGCCTGTGGGGCGGTCGGCGCCACCATTGCCGTTGCCCAGGTGCCCTTGCAGGTCGGCTTCCTTGAAGTTGTCGTTGTCCGCTTCGGCCGTAAGCTTGGCCTGGCGGACCTCGATGTCCGGCACAATACCCTGGGCCTGGATGGAGCGACCGTTGGGGGTGAAGTACAGGGCAGTGGTCAGTTTCAGCGCACGGTCGTTGGCCAGTGGCAGCACTGTCTGGACCGAGCCCTTGCCAAAACTGTCGGTGCCCATCAGCACGCCGCGCTTCTGGTCCTGCAAGGCGCCTGCGACGATTTCCGAGGCCGAGGCACTGCCGCCGTTGATCAACACCACCAGTGGCACACCTTCGCTGGCATCGGCGGGGTCAGCCGAGAAGCGCAGCTCGGAATTGGCGATCCGCCCTTTGGTGTACACGATCAAGCCCTTGGTCAGGAAATGGTCAGCCACTTCCACCGCCGACTGCAACACGCCCCCCGGGTTGTTGCGCAGGTCCAGGATCACGCCACGCAGCTTCTTGCCGTTGTCCTTGCGCAGCTTGGCCAAGGCCTTGCCCACTTCGTCGCCGGTCTTGACCTGGAACTGGGTGATGCGGATGTAGCCGTAGTCGTTCTCAAGCAGCTGGCTCTTGACGCTCTTGACCTGAATGACTGCACGGGCCAGCGTCACATCGAACGGCGTACCCCCGTCGCGCACCAGCGTCAGGGTGATCTTGTCGCCCACCTTGCCGCGCATCTTGTCCACGGCTTCGGTCATGGTCTGGCCACGTGTCGGTGCGCCGTTGATCTTGACGATCAGGTCCCCCGCCTGGACACCTGCCTTGGACGCAGGCGTGTCATCGATGGGCGAGACGACCTTGATGAAGCCGTCTTCCTGGCCGACTTCTATGCCCAGACCGCCAAATTCACCACTGGTACTTTCCTGAAGCTCCTGGAAATCTTCAGGGCCCAGGTAGGCCGAGTGGGGATCAAGGTTGCTGAGCATGCCCTTGATGGCGTTTTCCAGCAGGGTCTTGTCATCGACAGGCTCGACATAGGCCGCCTTGATGCGGTCCATGACTTCAGCGAAAGTGCGCAGCTCTTCAAGCGGCAGCGGCGCCTTGGCCGTTACCTCTGTGGCCGGCACGGCTGCCGCCTTGGTCGGCTCTGCGGCAACGGCCAGGGGTGCGCCGACCGCCAGGGCGATGGACAGGGCCAGCTGGGTAAGACGGGGCGAGTGCAGCATGTCGAACGAACTCCTGATCCTGTAGACGCTCCCTTCGGAGCATGGGCACAGCACACGCTGCGCCACATAAGTTTGACTAGCCGCGGCACCACTGGGAGGGGTCGGAAGGCCGGCCCTGCTGGCGGATGGCGAAATACAGACCGGCAGCCTCCTGGCCACCACTGTCGCCGACTGTCGAAATGGCTTCGCCTGCCTTGACGACGTCACCGGCGCTCTTGAGCAGGCTCTGGTTATGGCCATACAGGCTCAGGTAACCATTGCCATGGTCGAGAATGACCAGAAGACCGGCGCCACGCAACCAATCGGCGAACACCACACGGCCTCCATGGACAGCCCGCACCTGGGTACCGGGGTTGGCACTGATCATCACCCCGTCCCACTTGGCGCGTGAATCACCGCCGCGGGCATCCCCGAAGCGTGCCAGCAATCGACCATTGACTGGCCATGGAAGTTTTCCGCGGGAAGCAGAAAATGCACCGCCATAACTGGCACCGTCGCTCGAAACCATGGGCCCGAGGGTCGCGCGGGCCTTGCGAGGTGGCTCGACCGGCTCGGGTGCCTTGTCACGGGCGGCGGCGGCGAGGGCCTCTTGCTGGCGGCGTTTCTCCGCTTCCTGCTGGGCCAGCAGTGCGCGTTGACGAGCCTGCTCGGCTTCACGCGCCTGGCGGGCCAGGGTTTCCTCGATGGTCTTGAGCACCTTGGAGAGGTCGGCCTGGTCCTGCTCGCGGGCGCGCAACTTCTGGTCGCGGTCTTTCACATCGCCGTTGAGTTTGGCCAGCACCTCGCGGCGCTTGCCCCGCTCGACTTCCAGCGCCTGACGGCGGGTGTCGAGGTCGGCGCGCTGGGCCAGCAATTGCGCTTGTTGACTGCCGATGTCGCGTTCCACACCGGCCAGTTGGCGCAAGGTGTCATTGAAGGCGCGCAGTTGCTCCAGGCGTGCCTTGCTGAGGTAATCGTAGTAGGTGAGCGTTCGCGCAAATTTTTCGGGGTTCTGCTGGTTGAGCAGCAGCTTGAGGTATTCCTCACGGCCGTTCTGATAGGCCGAACGGGCCTGAATGGCGATCAGCCGCTGTTGTTCAACGCGGGCGCTCTGGAGTTTTTTTTTCTCGGTATCAAGGCGCTCCAGCTCGCCTTCGGTCTTTTTTAGTTGCTGCTGCAGGGCCTCCACCTGCTTTTCCAGGTTGCCGATGTCGGTTTCGGTGGCCTTTAGGTCTTTCTGCACACCTGCCTTTTCTTCCTGGAGCTTGCCCAAGGTTTTCTTGAGTTCGGCGATGTCCTGGCGGGTGGCGTCCAGTTGCTGCTGGGTCTGTGCGCGCTCATCGGCGAACGCCGGGGTGAGCAGGCAAGACAAGGCGAGAAGGATCAGGGCGCGAAGCATGGGTTTGGCATACCGGGGATGGAGACTGGCCTAGTATGAATGAGCGGCAGGCTGCACGCTACACGCCACAGGAAGGGGCCGTGAACCGGCACGTGCTTCGTGTGGCGTGTGGCATGACCGTCAGGCGTCGATCAGGATGGAAGTGCCTGTCATCTCGGCAGGCTTCTCCAGCCCCAGCAGCTTGAGCATGGTCGGTGCCACGTCTGCCAGCACGCCGCCTTCGCGGACCTTGAGGTTGCGCTTGCCTACATAGATGAACGGTACTGGCTCGGTGGTGTGCGCGGTGTGCGCCTGGCCGGTGGATTCGTCTTCCATTTGCTCGACGTTGCCATGGTCGGCCGTGATGAGCGCTTCGCCACCGACCTTTTCAAGCGCCGCGACGATGCGGCCCATGCAACCATCCAGGGCCTCGACGGCCTTGACTGCCGCATCGAACACACCGGTATGGCCAACCATGTCACCGTTCGCGTAGTTCACCACGATCACGTCGTGACGCTGCTGCTCGATGGCTTCGACGATACGGTCGGTGACCTCGGGCGCGCTCATTTCCGGCTGCAGGTCATAGGTGGCGACCTTGGGCGATGGGATGAGGATGCGCTCTTCGCCTTCGAATGGCTCTTCGCGCCCGCCCGAGAAGAAGAAGGTGACATGCGCGTACTTTTCGGTCTCGGCGATGCGCAGTTGGGTCTTGCCGTTGTTCGCCAGGTATTCGCCCAGTACGTTGTGCAGGCTGGCCGGCGCGAAGGCGGCCGGCGCCGGGATCTTGGCCGAGTATTGGGTCAGGCCGATGTACGCCGCCACTTTCGGCAGGCGCGCGCGCGGGAACTCGTTGAAGTCAGGCTCGACGAACACGCGCGACAACTCGCGGGCGCGGTCGGCGCGGAAGTTCATGAAGATCACCGCATCGCCATCTTCGACCTTGACGGGCTCGCCGATGCGCGTGGCCTTGACGAACTCATCGCTCTCATCGCGGGCGTAGGCTGCTTCAAGGCCGGCCAGGGCAGTATCGGCAGTGTATTGCGCGTCACTGTCGACGATCAGGTTGTAAGCGGCGCTCACCCGGTCCCAGCGGTTGTCGCGGTCCATGGCGAAGTAGCGGCCGATGAGGCTGGCGATGCGGCCTTTGCCCAGCCGGGCGAAGGTGGCGTCAAGCAGCTCGATGGAGGATTGGGCGCTGCGCGGCGGGGTGTCGCGGCCATCGAGGAAGGCGTGCAGGTAGATTTTTTCGGCACCACGCTGCGCAGCCAGCTCGGCCATGGCAACGAGGTGGTCCTGGTGGCTGTGAACGCCACCGTCGGACAGCAGGCCGAGAATGTGCACGGCCTTGCCAGCGTCCGCCGCCGCATCGACCGCACCCGTGAGCACCGGGTTGGTGAAGAACTCGCCGTCACGAATGGCCTTGGTGACGCGGGTGAAGTCCTGGTAAACGACGCGCCCGGCGCCCAGGTTCATGTGGCCGACCTCGGAGTTGCCCATCTGGCCATCCGGCAGGCCGACATCCATGCCCGAACCGGAAATCAGGCCGTGCGGCTGGGTAGCCTGCAAGCGGTCGTACACCGGCGTGTTGGCGGCGTGGATGGCATTGTATTCAGGGCTTTCGCTGTAACCGAAGCCGTCCAGGATGATCAGGACCAGGGGTTTGGGCGTGCTCGTCATCAATCAAACTCACGGTTGTTCAAAGATGATAAAGACACGCATTTTAGGGCAAATGCGCCGGGTATGGGCGAATAATCGTCCTCGAACCCGACCGGTGCACCCATGCGGCAATGTGTAACGGCGCTTGATCGGCGCTCCGGTCAGGCTTTGGTGGCACCGGGCTGGTGTGTATACTGGCCGGCATTTTCAATCGCGTGGAACACCCCAGATGGTTGCTAACCTGATTCAATTCGCGACAAACCACTACCTCCTGGTGGCGATCTTCGTCGTTCTGCTGGCGGCCTTGCTGGTCAACGAAATCCGCCGTGGCGGGCAGAGCCTGAGCAATGGGCAACTCACCGCCCTGGTCAACGCCGACAAAGCGCTGGTGATCGATATCCGCCCGGCCAAGGAATATGCTGCCGGTCACATCGTCGGTGCGCTCAGCATCCCCCAGGACAAGCTGGCCACCCGCATGACCGAGCTCGAAAAGCACAAGGACAAGACCCTGATCGTGGTGGACGCGATGGGTCAACATGCCGGCACCGTGTGCCGCGACCTGCTCAAGGCTGGTTACAACGCTGCCAAGCTCAGCGGTGGCGTTTCCAGCTGGAAAGCCGACAACCTGCCTTTGGTGAAGTGATATGAAGCCTGTCATCGTCTATTCCAGCGACTACTGCCCCTACTGCATGCGTGCCAAGTACCTGCTCCAAAGCAAGGGTGTGGCATTCCAGGAAATCAAGGTCGATGGCAAGCCGCAGGTTCGCGCTGAGATGACCCAGAAGGCCGGCCGCACCTCCGTGCCGCAGATCTGGATCGGCAGCACCCACGTCGGTGGCTGCGATGAACTGCATGCCCTGGAGGGCGCCGGTAAGCTCGACGCGCTGCTGGCCGACTGATTTTTGCACTGCATTCCCAAACATTAGGATAAGGATCTGCCATGACTGACCAACAGACCACCGGCGCTGCTGCAGAAGACAACAGCCCTCAGTTCTCGATGCAGCGCATCTATGTGCGTGACTTGTCGTTCGAAGCCCCGAAAAGCCCGCAGATCTTCCGTCAGACCTGGGAGCCGAGCGTCGGGCTGGACCTGAACACCAAGCAGAAGGCCCTGGAAGGTGACTTCCACGAAGTGGTGCTGACCCTGTCGGTGACGGTCAAGAACGGTGACGAAGTCGCCTTCATCGCCGAAGTGCAACAGGCGGGTATCTTCCTGATCAAGAACCTGGATGCCGAGTCGATGAGCCACACCCTGGGTGCGTTCTGCCCGAACATCCTGTTCCCGTATGCTCGCGAAACCCTGGACAGCCTGGTGACCCGTGGTTCTTTCCCGGCCCTGATGCTGTCGCCGGTCAATTTCGACGCGCTGTATGCGCAAGAAATGCAGCGTATGCAGGAAGCCGGCGAAGCACCCACCGTGCAGTGATCGCCCGCTTCACCAAAAGCGCCCTCAGGGGCGCTTTTTGTTTGTCTGGCGTACAGTCCCACGCCGGCAGGCCCCGTAGGGCATTGCGCGGCTGCCTGACGCTAAGTCAGCTACCGGCAAACCCGTTCTGACGCCAGGCTTCGTACACCGTCACAGCTACCGTGTTGGACAGGTTCAGGCTCCGGCACCCGGGGCGCATGGGCAGTCGCAGTCGTTGTTCGGCGGGCAGGCTGTCCAGCACATCCGTCGGCAGGCCGCGGCTTTCGGGGCCAAACAGAAATGCGTCGCCAGGCTGGTAGGCCACTTCATGGAAAGGGTGCGAACCCTTGGTCGTGAAGGCGAAGAGCCTTGGCTGGCCCAGGCTTTCCAGGCAGTGCGCCAAGCTTGGGTGGCGCTTGAGCGTGGCATACTCGTGATAATCGAGGCCTGCGCGGCGCAAGCGCTTGTCGTCCAGTTCGAAGCTGATGGGCTCGATCAAGTGCAGCGCGCACCCGCTGTTGGCGCACAGGCGAATGATGTTGCCCGTATTGGGTGGAATTTCGGGTTGAAAAAGGATGACGTGAAACATGCACGGCTCCAAGCATGAAGATGGTGAGCATTCTACCCCTGAACCGGACGTGCGATCGAAAGCCTTCCCCAGGGTGATGCTTTCATTGGCAATCGTGGGCGTGATGATCGGTTTGATGATTGGCCGTCTGACCGCGCCCGTGGAGCGCGAGCTGCAGCAGGTGAGCGTGGCGCAAGATGGGTTGGTGTTGTGGTTCAACGCAGAACCCAAGCTGCATGGGGAGAATGTGGAAGGTACCGTGGCGTTGCTGTTTCAGGCCAAGGGCCGCCCCCAGCGAGGGCAGTTGACCGTGCGTGGCAAGCCGGTCAGCTGGCGGGTGCAGGACAGCCAGGAGGGCCTGCTGTTGACGGTGGTGGCTGCGCGTACGCTGCAGGGCCACTGGTCCAGTGAAGAAGTGTCTGGACGCTGGCGGGTGCAGGTGGACCTGCGCGAATAAAAGAGGGGATTCCCGGCCTGCCTGTACCAAGGTCCCCGAAACGTGTGCGTGAGCGAATAAAAGAGGGGTCACCTGGCCTGCCTGTACCAGGGCCCCCGAAACGGATGTTATTTGTCCTGTTGCAGGTGCCGTGCCAACTTCTGAGCCCCGCTATAACAGGGTGAAAAGGGGAAAACGGCCAGTGTTTGCGGCCATTTGTGCCTTCGGGCGGTGCGTCTGGCACAGAAACGGTGCAACCATGCGCCTAAATGAAAAAGGGCCGCGAAGCGGCCCTTTTCAGGTGTTCTGCAGTCGTCTACGCCTGGTGGTCTTCACCTTCCTCTTCGTCACCACCGGCTACGTTCATGCCTAGTTCCTTGATCTTGCGCGTCAAGGTATTGCGACCCCATCCCAGCAACAGTGCCGCATCTCGGCGCCGCCCGGCGGTGTGCTTGAGGGCCGTCTCGATCATGATGCGCTCGAAACTCGGAACGGCGCTGTCAAGCAGGCTGGTCTGCCCGCGCGCCAGTGCCTGGTCCGCCCACTGGCGCAGTGCTTGCTCCCAGTTGGTAACCGGTGCGGCATCCTGTGGCAGGTTCAACAACTCAGGTGGCAGGTCGCCGATCAATACCTCACGGCTCGAAGCCATTACCGTGATCCAGCGGCAGGTGTTTTCCATCTGTCGCACGTTGCCCGGCCATGGCAGGTTGCGGATGAACTCCTCGGTCTCTGGCTTGAGTACCTTGGGTTCTACCGATAGCTCCTGGGCCGCCCGGGCCAGGAAGTGGCGGGCAAGGGCGGGAATGTCTTCACGGCGGTCCGCCAACCGAGGGATATGAATGCGGATGACGTTCAGGCGATGGAACAAGTCCTCGCGGAACTTTCCGGCCTGCACCAGCGCTTCCAGGTTCTGATGGGTAGCAGCAATGATGCGCACGTCGACCTTGACCGGAATGTGGCCGCCTACGCGATAGAACTCGCCGTCGGCCAACACACGCAGCAGGCGCGTCTGGGTATCGGCCGGCATGTCGCCGATCTCATCGAGAAACAGCGTGCCGCCGTCCGCTTGTTCGAAGCGCCCTCGACGCAGGTTGGCCGCGCCGGTGAAAGCGCCTTTTTCATGGCCAAACAGCTCCGACTCCATCAGGTCCTTGGGGATCGCCGCCATGTTCAGGGCGATGAAGGGGGCGGCTGCGCGCGGGCTGTGCCGATGCAGCGCGTGGGCGACCAATTCCTTGCCCGTACCGGACTCGCCATTGATCAGCACGGTGATGTTGGAATGGCTCAGACGGCCGATGGCGCGGAACACCTCCTGCATCGCCGGCGCTTCACCGATGATTTCAGGGGTTCGCGCCAGGTTTTGTGGCACTTCCAACCCTTGCTGCTCCTGGGCGTGCTGGTTGGCACGCTTGACCAGGGCAACCGCTTCATCCACATCGAAAGGTTTGGGCAAGTACTCGAAAGCACCGCCCTGGTACGACGCCACGGCGCTGTCCAGGTCCGAGTGCGCGGTCATGATGATGACCGGCAGACGAGGGTGCTGGTCGCGTATCTGCGCCAACAGCTCCAGACCACTGGAGCCAGGCATGCGGATGTCGGAAATGATCACGTCTGGCTGCTGACGGGCCAGTCGGCCCATGACGCCCTCGGCGCTGTCGAAGCTCTGGGTGGTCATCCCTTCCTGTTGCAGGGCTTTTTCAAGGACCCAGCGAATGGAGCGATCATCGTCGACGATCCATACGGTTTCACTTCGGCTCATGAGGCGGTGGCTCCTTGTTCCAGGGGCAAATAGATAGAGAAGGCGGTGTGACCTGCGTGGCTTTCACACTCGATCAGCCCCTGGTGCTGACTGATGATGTTTTGGGTAATGGCCAGGCCCAGGCCGGTACCGTCCGGGCGACCACTGACCATGGGATAGAAAAGGGTATCCTGCAGCTCGGCAGGGATGCCGGGGCCGTTGTCGATGATCTCGACGCGCGCCACCAGGCGATGGCGCACGTGACCGATGGTGAACTGGCGCAGTGCCCGGCTGCGCAAGGTGATGCGGCCCAGGCGCAGCTCATTTTGCGAGCTGATGGCCTGCATGGCGTTGCGCACGATGTTGAGCACAGCCTGGATCATCTGTTCGCGGTCGATCAGCACGTCCGGAAGGCTAGGGTCATAGTCACGCGCCAGGGTGATGCAGCCCTGGCTCTCGGCCTCCACCAGGCTGCATACCCGCTCCAGCACCTCATGGATGTTGGTCATGGCCAGCGACGGCAGCTTGTTCGAGCCCAGCATGCGATCGACCAGGTTACGCAGGCGGTCAGCTTCCTCGATGATCACGTTGGTGTAATCGCGCAAGCTCTCTTCGGGTAACTGACGCGCCAGCAATTGTGCTGCACCGCGGATGCCGCCCAAGGGGTTCTTGATCTCATGGGCCAAGCCGCGCACCAGCATCTTGGTGGTCTCCTGCTTGCTTAGCTGGGCTTCTTCCTTGGTGATGCGCAGGAGGCGATCGCGTGGGTGGACCTCCAGCAGCAGCAGGGTCTGGCTCAGGTGCAGGATCGGTGTAACGGCATAGTCCACCGTGATGGTCTGCCCCGTCAGCGAGGTCAACTGGGCTTCACGCTTGGTAAAGGGGTGTGCCTGCTCCACGGCCTGGCGCAGCGAGCTCAACGCTTCGGTGGACTCGGTGAACAGCTCGCTGATGAACTGCCCGTGGCTGCGCTGGCCACTGACGGCCAGCAGCATTTCGGCGGCCGGGTTCATGTATTCCAGCCGCAGCTCGGCGTTGAGCAGCAGCGTGGCCGTGGTCAGGTTGTCCAGAAGCAGACGGTGTTGTGCATCACTGATGGTCATGGTGCGGCGTCGACCTCTTTCGGTGCTTGCTGGCAAAGGAGCCGCGCTGTGCGCGACACATCCAGTGGTTGCTGTTGGTCTGGAAATGCAAGAAACAAACCAAGGCGCCGAAAAGAGGCAGATTCGACAGGATCCTGTAACTTTTCGCCCAGATTCGCACCAGAAGACGCTGCATTAACGTTTCAGGTGCTTCATTTTGGAATAAATAACGGTGCAACCAGGTAATTGCTGCACCATTTTGGAGCATAGGGCTTTTACGAGGGATCGCAAAGCTGGCCAGTTGCCCTGATCATGCCCTGCTTCATCAGCGGTGCACTTGGCCGGCTTGCAATAGCGCTAGCTACGCGCTGCGCACAGGCCTGCCCGTCCTGACGCCTGAATGCCGCAAGCTGTTCAAGCAATTGACTTTCGAGCCTGTCCAGCTGCGGGCGAATGACCGTTTGCAGGTCCGCCCGCAGGTGGTGCGGCGCTTGTCCTGCCAAGCGCCATTGGTGCAGCAGGGTGTACTGCACAAGCTTGTTGGCTTCCATCTGGTCGGCAAAAAAGGCTTCGGTATCGTGCGGGGCCAGGCCAAACACAGGTGCAGCCACCTGCACGCGCATCAGGACCTCTTGCTCGCGTTCAGTGGCTTGCACGGGTTGCCCTTTGTCCCACTTGTGCAAGGCAACGGCCTGCGCAATGGCCAGGCGCTGCTCAATGGTAGCTAACAACGGCTCAAGAGCAGGGTGTTGCGGTGCAGCAGCAGTGCAGCCAGTCAAGCTGAACGCTGTAAACAGACAAAGCAGTCGATTGCGCATACAGGGTGCCTCCTAGGGGTGGAGGTCTGATTCTGAGAGGGATGGGCAACGCACCGAGGTAGGTAACTTCCGAAATGCCTGAAGTCCAAAACGCAAACGGCCTCCCAAGGGAGGCCGTTTCGATCCAGTCATCGGCGCCAGGCGCCGATCAGATCAGCAGCTGTAGTACAGCTCGTATTCCAGCGGATGGACGAAGGTACGGACCTTGATTTCTTCTTCGCTCTTGAGCTCGATGAACGCGTCGATGAAATCATCGGAGAACACGCCGCCCTTGGTCAGGAACGCACGGCCCTTGTCCAGCTCTTCCAGGGCTTCCTTCAGGCTGCCGCACACCTGTGGGATGTCCTTGGCCTCTTCAGGCGGCAGGTCATACAGGTTTTTGTCGGCTGCATCGCCTGGGTGGATCTTGTTCTGGATGCCGTCCAGGCCAGCCATCAGCAAGGCCGCGAAGGCCAGGTACGGGTTAGCCGATGGGTCTGGGAAACGCGCCTCGATACGGCGGGCTTTCGGGCTGCCGACATAAGGGATACGGATCGAAGCCGAACGGTTGCGTGCCGAGTAGGCCAGCATCACGGGTGCCTCGAAACCTGGGACCAGACGCTTGTACGAGTTGGTCGACGGGTTGGTGAAGCCGTTCAGGGCCTTGCCGTGCTTGATGATGCCGCCGATGAAGTACAGGGCGGTGTCGGACAGGCCGGCATAGCCTTCACCTGCGAAGGTGTTCTTGCCGTCTTTCCAGATCGACATGTGCACGTGCATACCCGAGCCGTTGTCGCCGTACAGCGGCTTCGGCATGAAGGTAGCGGTGCGGCCGTAGGCGTCGGCAACGTTGTGCACGACGTACTTGAGGGCCTGGACTTCGTCGGCCTTCTTCACCAGGGTGTTGAACTTGACGCCGATTTCGTTCTGGCCGGCGGTGGCCACTTCATGGTGGTGCACTTCGACCAGCTGGCCCATCTCTTCCAGTGCGTTGCACATGGCAGTACGGATTTCGTGGTCGTGGTCGAATGGCGGTACTGGGAAGTAGCCACCTTTGACGCCTGGGCGGTGGCCTTTGTTGCCGCCTTCGATATCGGCACCGGTCATCCACGAGCCTTGCTCGGAGAAGATCTTGAACATCGAGCCGGAGATGTCCGACTGGAACTTCACTTCGTCGAAGATGAAGAACTCAGGCTCCGGGCCGGCGAACACGGTGTCACCGATGCCAGTGCTCTTGAGGTATTCCTCGGCGCGCTTGGCGATCGCACGTGGGTCACGGTCGTAGCCCTGCATGCTCGACGGGTCGACGATGTCACAGGTAATGATCAGCGTCGGCTCTTCGGTGAACGGGTCCAGAACGGCAGTCTCGTCTACCGGCATCAGGATCATGTCGGAGGCTTCGATGCCTTTCCAGCCAGCGATGGAGGAGCCGTCGAACATCTTGCCGACTTCGAAGAAGTCTTCGTCCAACGCATCACGCGCCGGCATGGTCACGTGGTGCTGAGTACCTTTGGTGTCCGTGAAACGCAGATCAATCCACTTGACGTCATGATCTTTGATGAGCTGAACCGACTTCGACATGTTGTCCTCCGGATGGTCTAGGGCACGGTTGGCCGCCGCCCTGGAAAAAGGGTGTTGCCGGGCGCGGATAGTCGGCCAAGCTTACCTGCCTCACAAGGGAGCAAATTGCATGCCAGTGCCCGAAAATGGCGAGGTCGGGACAGAAGGGGGCGTTTGTGGGCATCTGGCTGGGGCTGCAGGGAGAAATGTGCACCCTTACGATGCGATTTTTTTAATTGTCGCACCAATAAGGTGCATTGGGTCGAATGGCGTTGAATGGGATCGTACTCGACGTATGAGGCCGACTGGATGCAATGGGCCGTCTGCCCAAGATCGCAGATACCGCCTTCAAGCCCCGACGCGCGGTGTCTGAAGTTGGCTTCCTGCATTTTTCTGCAAGCTTCTGCTCAAAAGTTGGTCAAATCCTGAGCAATTTCCGATATAATTCGCGCCCCTCATTTTCGGCAGGCCCTGCGCGCGCTGTAAACCAATGAAACTTATCGTCAAAGTCTTCCCAGAGATCACCATCAAGAGCCGGCCGGTGCGCAAGCGCTTCATCCGTCAGCTCGCCAAGAACATCCGCAACGTGCTCAAGGATCTGGATCCTGAGCTCGTGGTCGATGGTGTCTGGGACAACCTCGAGGTAATCACCCGCATCGAGGACGAGAAGGTTCAGCGCGAGATCGTCGAGCGCCTGACCTGTACACCGGGTATTACCCACTTCCTGCAGGTCGAGGAGTACCCCCTGGGCGACTTCGACGACATCGTCGCCAAGTGCAAGCAGCACTTCGGCCACCTGCTGGCCGGCAAGCACTTTGCGGTGCGTTGCAAGCGCGGTGGGCACCACGACTTCACGTCGATGGACGTCGACCGCTACGTGGGCAGCCAGCTGCGCCAGCAGTGCGGTGCGGCCGGCATCACGTTGAAGAACCCGGAAGTGCTGGTACGCATCGAAATCCGCAACCAGCGCCTGTTCGTGATCCACAACCAGCACCAAGGGATTGGCGGCTACCCGCTGGGCGCCCTGGAGCAGACCCTGGTCCTGATGTCCGGCGGGTTCGACTCTACCGTGGCCGCCTACCAGATGATGCGTCGCGGCCTGATGACGCACTTCTGCTTCTTCAACCTCGGCGGACGTGCCCACGAACTGGGCGTGATGGAAGTGGCACACTTCCTTTGGAAGAAGTACGGCAGCAGCCAGCGCGTGCTGTTCATCAGCGTACCCTTCGAGGAAGTGGTCGGCGAGATCCTCAACAAGGTCGACAACAGCTACATGGGCGTCACCCTCAAGCGCATGATGCTCCGTGCCGCGGCGCGAATGGCCGAGCGCCTTGAGATCGACGCGCTGGTGACTGGCGAAGCCATATCCCAGGTATCCAGCCAGACCCTGCCGAACCTGTCGATCATCGACTCGGCCACCGACAAGCTGGTGCTGCGCCCTCTGCTGGCGACCCACAAGCAGGACATCATCGACCAGGCCAACGCCATCGGTACCGCCGATTTCGCCAAGCACATGCCCGAATACTGCGGCGTGATTTCGGTGAACCCGACTACCCATGCCAAGCGTCACCGCATGGAGCACGAAGAAAAGCAGTTCGAGATGCAGGTACTCGAGCGCGCCATCGAGCGCGCCAAGTTCATCTCCATCGACCATGTGATCGATGAGCTGGGCAAGGACATCGAGATCGAAGAAGTGGCCGAGGCATTGCCGGGCCAGATCGTCATCGATATCCGCCACCCCGACGCCCAGGAGGACGAGCCTCTGGCGATCGACGGTATCGAAGTCCAGGCGCTTCCGTTCTATGCCATCAACAGCAAGTTCAAGCACCTGGACCCCACGCGCCAGTACTTGCTGTATTGCGACAAAGGTGTGATGAGCCGTCTGCACGCACACCACCTGCTCAGTGAGGGACATGCCAATGTGCGTGTTTATCGTCCGGCATAAGACGCCAGGGCTGTATGGCGGCAGCATCCGCCATCGCCCTCCCGACCTGCGGGCCCGCTGAGCCTCAAACGTACTTATTCGCCGCCTACACTGGCGGCAACCGAATCCTCTGATCGAGATACAGTTGTGATCGAAAATCTGCGTAACATCGCCATCATCGCCCACGTTGACCATGGCAAAACCACCCTGGTAGACAAACTCCTGCGCCAGTCGGGCACGCTCGAGCGTAACGAGCTCAACGACGAGCGCGTGATGGACTCCAACGACCAGGAAAAAGAGCGCGGCATCACCATTCTGGCGAAGAACACCGCCATCAACTGGAACGGCTACCACATCAACATCGTCGACACCCCCGGCCACGCCGACTTCGGTGGCGAGGTTGAGCGTGTGATGTCGATGGTTGACTCCGTGCTGCTGCTGGTCGATGCCCAGGACGGCCCGATGCCACAGACCCGCTTCGTGACCAAGAAGGCCTTCGAAGCTGGCCTCAAGCCAATCGTGGTCATCAACAAGGTCGACCGCCCGGGCGCGCGTCCTGACTGGGTTCTGGACCAGATCTTCGATCTGTTCGACAACCTGGGCGCCACCGATGAGCAGCTGGACTTCAAAGTCGTCTACGCCTCGGCCCTGAACGGCATTGCCGGCCTGGACCACACCGACATGGCCGAAGACATGACCCCGCTGTACCAGTCGATCATCGACAACGTACCTGCGCCTTCGGTTGACCGTGACGGCCCGTTCCAGATGCAAATCTCGGCACTGGACTACAACAGCTTCCTGGGTGTGATCGGCGTTGGCCGCATCGCCCGTGGTCGCGTCAAGCCGAACACCCCGGTTGTCGCCATCGACACCAATGGCAAGAAGCGTAACGGCCGTATCCTCAAGCTGATGGGCCACCACGGTCTGCACCGCGTCGACGTTGAAGAAGCCCAGGCTGGCGACATCGTCTGCATCAGCGGTTTCGACGAGCTGTTCATCTCCGACACCCTGTGCGACCCAACCGCCGTCGAAGCGATGAAGCCACTGACCGTTGACGAGCCAACCGTGTCCATGACCTTCCAGGTCAACGACTCGCCGTTCTGCGGCAAGGAAGGCAAGTTCGTCACCAGCCGGAACATCAAGGACCGTCTGGACAAGGAACTGCTGTACAACGTAGCCCTGCGCGTTCAGGAAACCGATTCTCCTGACAAGTTCAAGGTATCGGGCCGTGGCGAGCTGCACCTGTCGGTGCTGATCGAAACCATGCGTCGCGAAGGCTTCGAGATGGCCGTGGGCCGTCCGGAAGTGATCATTCGTGAAGTCGACGGCGTCAAGCAAGAGCCGTTCGAAAACGTCACCATCGACATCCCTGAAGAATCCCAGGGCAAGGTCATGGAAGAGATGGGCCTGCGTAAGGGCGACCTGACCAACATGGTTCCGGATGGCAAGGGCCGTGTGCGCCTTGAGTACAACATCCCGGCCCGTGGCCTGATCGGCTTCCGTAACCAGTTCCTGACCCTGACCAACGGTGCAGGCATCCTGACCTCGATCTTCGATCGCTACGACACCATGAAGTCGGGCCAGATGTCCGGCCGTCTGAACGGTGTACTGGTGTCGGTCGAAACCGGCAAGGCCCTGACCTACTCCCTGGAAACCCTGCAAGCGCGCGGCAAGCTGTTCGTCGAGCACGGTCAGGAAATCTACGGTGGTCAGATCATCGGCCTGAACAGCCGCGACAACGACCTGGGTGTGAACCCGACCAAAGGCAAGAAGCTCGACAACATGCGTGCTTCGGGCAAAGACGAAGTCATCGCCCTGGTACCGCCAGTGCGTCACACCCTGGAACAGGCCCTGGAATTCATCCAGGACGACGAGCTGTGCGAAGTCACGCCGAAGTCGATCCGTCTGCGCAAAAAGATCCTGGACGAAGGCGAGCGTACCCGCGCTGCCAAGAAAGCCAAGAACTGAGTTAGCTCAGGCTGAATGAAAACGCCCCCGGTCGAAAGGCCGGGGGCGTTTTTGTTTGTCTGGCGACTCGTTGTCCTGTCGGCGGCCAGCGCGGCTCCAGCGGTATGCAAATACCGACAGGTTATCGACCCCTATTGGGTCTTAGCGCCCAACCACCTTCGGCTTGTACGCACAATACCCCGGCCGTGGCCCGACCTTCGGATGGTTGCGGCAGGTGTCGGGGCGCTTGTCATAAATGGTGCACAGGCGGCTCTTACGATCCAGGTACATGCAATCGTCGTTGCTCATGCGCGTCAGGGTGAAGATGCCCGACTTCTGGTTGAAGCGCTCGATGATGCCTTCTTTCTGCAAACGCTTGGCCACGTTTTTAGGCGGCTCGTCTTGTTCGAATTCATCCACCACGCCGATGCGGATCAGGTCCTTGATCTTGACCTCCACCGGCAAGGTGCAGCAAGTTGAATGGCAGCCGCCGCACATGTGGCTGGCATAGCGCTGCCAAGTCTCCAGGCGGTCGACTTCGGCAGCGGCGATCAGGGTCGTTTTCATCGTTTTATGAGGCGGATCACGGTATAGGGCGCGCGATGATACCGGAATTGCTCAATTTATGAACAATTTTATGACCGGTTGCATGCGGCCACGCAAATACTCGAACACTGGTGATTGCGGCCGGTCGAAGCGTCTAGGCTCAACATTTGCTTTCTGCTCTTGTCCATTTGCCCCGAGGATGACGCATGTCCCAGGAACCCAAAGCGCGTGACGCTGAAGTCGCGGATTTTCGCGCTGCAGTGCTGGATAAACTTACCTATGCCGTCGGCAAGGACCCGGAGCATGCTTTCGACCATGACTGGTTCGAAGCCATCGCCCTGGCTGCGCGCGACCATATGGTCGATCACTGGATGGACCATACCCGGCAATCCTACCGACGCAGTCAGAAGCGGGTGTATTACCTCTCCCTGGAGTTCCTGATCGGTCGGCTGCTGTATGACAGCCTGAGCAACCTGGGCTTGCTGGACATCGCGCGCGACGCGCTGGATGGCCTGGACGTGGACCTGGAGCGCATTCGCCTGCTTGAGCCCGACGCGGCGCTGGGCAACGGCGGTTTGGGCCGGTTGGCAGCGTGCTTCATGGAAAGCATGTCAACGCTGGGCATTGCCGCGCATGGGTACGGTATCCGCTACGAGCACGGGCTGTTCCGGCAGGCCATGGTGGACGGTTGGCAGCAGGAACAGACGGAAAACTGGCTGGATTTCGGCAACCCATGGGAATTCGAGCGGGCCGAAGTCATCTACCCCATCAGTTTTGGTGGCAGCGTCGAAACGGTCAGCGACACGCATGGCAACCAGCGCCAGGTGTGGTCTCCCAGCGAAACCGTCCGGGCGGTGGCGTACGACACGCCGGTCGTTGGCTGGAGAGGCTCCAGCGTCAATACCTTGCGCCTGTGGCGTGCACGGGCGCTGGAGGAACTGCACCTGGAGCGCTTCAACGCAGGGGACCACCTGGGCGCGGTTGCCGAGGTGGCGCGCGCCGAAAGCATCTCCCGCGTACTGTATCCGGCCGACAGTACCGAGGCTGGCCAGGAGCTGCGCCTGCGCCAGGAGTATTTCTTCGTGTCGGCATCGCTGCAAGACCTGCTGCGTCGGCACCTGAACATGCATGACAGCTTGCTCAACCTGCCCGACGCGGCGGCTATCCAGCTCAACGATACCCACCCCTCCATCGCCGTGGCCGAGCTGATGCGGTTGCTGGTCGACGAACATCAAATCCCCTGGGACACCGCCTGGGAAGTGACCGTGGGCACCTTGGCCTACACCAACCACACCTTGCTGCCCGAGGCCCTGGAAACCTGGCCGGTGGCCCTGATGGAGCGCATGCTGCCCAGGCACATGCAGATCATCTACCTGATCAACGCCTACCATATCGATTCGTTGCGTGCCAAAGGCATGCATGATTTCGACCTGCTGCGTGCCGTGTCCTTGATCGAAGAAGACAACGGCCGGCGGGTGCGCATGGGCAACCTGGCGTTCCTTGGCTCGCACAGCGTCAATGGCGTATCGGCGCTGCACAGCCAGTTGATGAAAAGCACGGTCTTTTCCGAGCTGCACAAGCTGTACCCCCAGCGGATCAACAACAAGACCAACGGCATCACCTTCCGCCGCTGGCTCTATCAGTCCAACCCCCAACTGACCGGCATGCTGGTGGAGGCGTTGGGCCCCGAGCTGCTGGACGACCCTGAGCGCCTGCTGACCGGGCTGGTTCCGTTCGCCGACAAAACCAGTTTCTGCAAGCAGTTCGCAGCGCAGCGGCTGCACAGCAAGCGTGCATTGGCGAGCATCATCCAGGATCGCGTGGGCGTTACGGTGAACCCGGAAGCGATGTTCGACGTGCAGGTCAAGCGCATCCACGAGTACAAGCGGCAACTGCTCAACCTGCTGCACACCGTAGCGTTGTACCAGGCTATTCGCCACGACCCGGGTACGCACTGGGTACCCCGGGTCAAGATCTTCGCGGGCAAGGCAGCGGCCAGCTACCATCAGGCCAAACTCATCATCAAGCTGACCAACGACATCGCCCGGGTGGTCAACAACGATCCCACCGTGCGCGGCCTGCTCAAGGTCGTATTCCTGCCCAATTACAACGTAAGCCTGGCCGAAAGCATCATCCCGGCGGCGGACCTTTCCGAGCAGATATCCACGGCCGGCTACGAGGCCTCGGGTACCAGCAACATGAAGTTCGGCCTCAATGGCGCCCTGACCATCGGCACCCTCGATGGCGCGAACGTGGAGATGAGCGAGCAGGTCGGCCCCGACAACATGTTCATCTTCGGTTTGACGGCGCAGCAAGTGGAAGCGCGCAAGCGCGCCGGTGATTTCGGCGCCTCGGCTGCCATCGCCGCTTCCGGGCGCTTGAACGACGTGTTGCAGGCCATCCGCAGTGGTGTGTTTTCCTCGGACGACCCTTCGCGTTACACCGGTCTGATCGATGGCCTGATTGGCTACGACCGCTTCATGGTCTGTGCCGATTTCGATGCCTACTGGGACGCTCAGCAGCGGGTGGAAGACCTGTGGCACAAGCCGCAGCAGTGGTGGCGCATGGCAGTGCTGAACACGGCACGCATGGGCTGGTTCTCGTCGGACAGGACCATCCGCGAGTACGCGACCGAGATCTGGAAGGCGCTGGACTGACACAGGGCAGGCCAGGTGGGCACCGCCACCTGGCTCGTCGACGTTGCCAGCAGCAGCGATCACAGTCCGCCCGGCGCCAGCATGGGGCCGGGCAGCCCTGTGCCGACCGTCGGCCTGGCGAGCGCTGAACTCCCGATCCATTGTGCCGTCTGACAGCCGTGGCGTGTCTCATTGCTCGCTAGCCCGCCGCTCTCCCTGTAAACTGCGTGGGTTTTCCATCCCCAATCCTGTTGGAGCCATACATGTCCCGCGTTACCCTGAGTCGCTATCTGATTGAGCAGACCCGCAGCAACAATACCCCTGCCGATCTGCGCTTCCTGATCGAAGTGGTGGCGCGTGCGTGCAAGGAAATCAGCCATCACGTGTCCAAGGGCGCCCTTGGCGGTGTGCTGGGCAGCATGGGCACCGAAAACGTCCAGGGCGAAGTCCAGAAGAAGCTGGACGTCATCTCCAACGACATCCTGCTCGAAGCCAACGAATGGGGCGGTCACCTGGCCGGCATGGCGTCCGAGGAAATGGACAACGCCTACCAGATTCCGGGTCGCTACCCCAAAGGTGCCTACCTGCTGGTCTTCGACCCGCTCGACGGCTCCTCCAACATCGACGTCAACGTGTCGGTCGGTACCATCTTCTCGGTACTGCGTTGCCCTAACGAGTACCTGAGCCAGAACGAAACCCTGAACGAAAATGCCTTCCTGCAGCCGGGCACCGAGCAGGTTGCGGCCGGCTACGCCATCTATGGCCCGCAGACCATGCTGATTCTGACCCTGGGCAACGGCGTCAAGGGCTTCACCCTGGACCGCGAACTGGGTAGCTTCGTGCTGACCCACGAGAACATCAGCATTCCGGAAACCACCGCCGAATTCGCCATCAACATGTCCAACCAGCGTCACTGGGAAGCCCCGGTACAGCGCTACGTGGGCGAGCTGCTGGCAGGCGAGACCGGCCCGCTGAAAAAGAACTACAACATGCGTTGGATCGCCTCGATGGTGGCCGACGTACACCGTATCCTCACCCGTGGCGGCCTGTTCATGTACCCGCGCGATGCCCGTGAGCCGAGCAAGCCGGGCAAGCTGCGCCTGATGTACGAAGCCAACCCGATGTCGTTCATCATCGAACAGGCCGGTGGCGCGTCCACCAACGGCTACGACCGCATCCTCGACATTCAGCCAGAGAGCCTGCACCAGCGTGTGTCGGTGATCCTGGGCTCGAAGGAAGAGGTTGAGCGCGTCACCGCCTACCACAAGGAGTAAGTCATGCTCGCACCTTGGCAGCCTTTGCTGGAATGGTGGTTCGGTTGGGGCACCAGCGCCCAGGCCGTGGCTGACGAGAAGAGCGCCCAATGGTTCGGCAAGCATCACGACGCCGAGGCCCAGGCGCTGTTCGGTGAGCTTGTCGACCAGGCCTTGGCAGGTGGGCTCGACGAGTGGCAGCAGAGCCCTCAGGGCTGGCTTGGGCTTCTGCTACTGCTCGATCAGCTGCCACGCATGATCTACCGCGACACGCCACGTGCGTTCGAGGGTGATCGGCGTGCGCAAGTGGTCGCCCTTCAGGGGTTGCAGAAGGACTGGGATTATCAGTTGCTCCCGATCCAGCGGGTATTCGTGCTGCTGGTGCTCGAGCATGCCGAAGTGCTGGACTGGCAGAACATGTCCGTCGAGCGCTACCAGGTGCTGCTTGACGAGCAACCTGAAGCCAACCGTCGGTTGTTCGAAGGCTTCCTGGATTATGCCCAGCAACACCAGCGGGTAATCGAGCGGTTTGGCCGGTTCCCGCACCGCAACCTCGTGCTGGACAGGCCCAGTACCAGTGAAGAGATGGATTTTCTGCTCGAGCCGGGTTCCAGGTTCTGAAGCAGCGCTCTACGTCCAATGACTGAGGCCGTCCTCCATGGGCTAATGCGATTGACTTGACACTAATGGGGCCGCACAGCGGCCCCATTAGTGTCTGCTGTTTCAGACCCGGCCCAGGCACGTAAAACCCCATATTGAACACTCCAAGCCCCGGGCGGCTCATTCGAATAAGCCATTTTCCCGATCAGCGGTAGCGGTCTTGGGCAGGTCCAACAGGGAACCTGGGAGGCATTTTCCCGTCGAAGGGCACTGCAGGCCACTCGCCTGCTCCCTCGTTCAGGAGTGTCTTCATGTCGTTGCGTTCCCTCGCCCTGTTGTCGCTGTGTGTCGTGCTCGCCGCCTGCAGCAAGATCAATCAGGAAAACTATTCCAAACTCAAAGCCGGCATGAGCAAGGCCGAGGTCGAGCAATTGCTCGGCACGCCGACCGAGTGTTCTGGCGCCTTGGGCATGAGCAGTTGCACGTGGGGGGACGAGCGGAGCTTCATTAGCGTGCAGTACGCGTCGGACAAGGTCTTGATGTATTCGGGGCAGGGTCTCAAATGAGGGCTGCCGGGCTACTGTTGGGCCTGTGCCTGACCCTCTTGCTCGGCGGGTGCGCGGGGTCGATGAACGACCCGCTTGCACCGAAGACCGCAGGGCAGGTGGATCTCAAGCGTTATCAGGGCAAGTGGTACGAGCTTGCACGCTTGCCCATGCGCTATCAGGCCGGCTGCGAACAGTCGGAGGCCCATTACAACCTCAAACCCGACGGGTCATTCGGTTTGCTGAACCGCTGCCGCACCCTGGGTGACGAGTGGCTGCGTGCCGAAGGCCGTGCCTACATCGAGGCGCCAGGGCATACCGACAGGCTGTGGGTGGAATTCGACAACTGGTTCACACGGCTGGTCCCTGGCGTTGCCAGGGGCGAATACTGGATCTTGTATGTGGACGAGCGCTACCGCACCGCGGTTGTCGGCAGCCCGGACCGCAAGTACTTGTGGATTCTGTCACGCACGCCCAGCTTGCCGGCCTGGGAGCGCGAACACTTGCTCGCCAAGGCCCGCCAGCAGGGCTACGACACCAGCCGGTTGATCTGGCGAGCTTCCGACCAGCAGATCGTCAAGATGCACTGAGTGGGTTGCAGGCGTGGTGGGCGGAAGCGAACGTCATGCCTACCCGGGGCGTGCTGTAGCGCCTCAGCTCGAATCGCGGCCGCCGCTAAGCGGCCTTGGTCGGGTCATCCCAAAAGCTGCCGCAGTACCTGAGCGAATGCCGCGCGGCTTTGCTCCTCTTGCAGATGATGGCCTTGGCGTACCACCCATTGGCCATTGACCATCACGTCGCGAACCTGCCGGTCACCGCCGGCAAACAGCCACCGATTGAGAATGCCATCACCGTCGGCCATGGCGATGTAGGGGTCCTGATCATCAAGCACCAGCCAGTCGGCGCGCTTGCCTACAGCCAGTTCGCCAATGGGCTGACCCAGCGCCTGTGCACCCCCTGCCCACGCAGCGTCGAGCAAGGTGCGCCCGACCATCGGTTGGTCGCGGCGATGCAAGCGGTTGCGTCGCTGGTCGCGCAGGCGCTGGCCGTACTCCAGCCAGCGCAGCTCTTCAACCACGCTTAGCGAGACATGGCTGTCCGAACCAATCCCCAGGCGCCCGCCCTGTGCCAGGTAGTCCGTGGCCGGGAAAATGCCGTCGCCCAGGTTGGCTTCGGTCGTCAGGCACAATCCCGCCACGGCGCCGCTGCGGGCCATGGCTGTCACTTCGTCCGGCTGGGCGTGTGTGGCGTGCACCAGGCACCAGCGCTCATCCACGGCCACGTGCTCATACAGCCATTGCAAGGGTCGCAGGCCGCTCCAGGCCAGGCAGTCATCGACTTCCCGTTGCTGCTCGGCAATATGAATGTGCACCGGGCATTTGTCGTCACTGGCCGCCAATACCTCGGCGATCTGCCCAGGCGTCACGGCCCGCAGCGAGTGAAAGCACAAGCCCAGCCCCTGCGCCGGTTGCGCGGCCAGCAGCGGCGCCAATTGCGCCTGCAAACGCAGGTAGTGATCGGTGGACTGGATGAACCGGCGCTGGCCATCGCTTGGCGTTTGGCCGCCAAACCCTGCATGGCTGTAGAGTACCGGCAGCAGGGTCAGGCCGATGCCGCTCTGCGTGGCCGCTGCGCTGATCCGGCGAGACAACTCGGTCGGGTCTGCATACGCATTGCCTGCCTGGTCATGGTGCACGTAATGGAATTCCGCCACCGCGGTATAGCCCGCTTTGAGCATCTCGATGTAGAGCTGGCGGGCGATGACCTGCAGCTGCTCAGGCGTGATCTGCCCGACCAGCCGGTACATGAGGTCGCGCCAGGTCCAGAAGCTGTCATTGGGGTCGCCGACGACCTCGGCAAGCCCGGCCATGGCCCGCTGGAACGCGTGGGAGTGCACATTCGGCATACCGGGAAGTAGGGGCCCCGCCAGACGCTCTGCGCCGTCGGCGCAAGCGCCGGCTTCAATGCGTGTCAGGAACCCGTCCGTACCGACGTCTAAGCGCACGTCTCGGGCCCACCCCGTAGGCAACAAGGCGCGTTGGGCAAAATAGGCGGGCATTGCAGGCTCCTGTTCTTGTTAGCTTGTATATACATATACAGGCGTTTGCCTGCCGGGTAAACTCCGGCAAGCTAACGCTCATTTCTTATGCACAAGGATTTCTGGCCGTGCCGACACCTCCTGCCAACGCGCTGGTTGCCCCCATGGGCGAAGGCCCGGCGCCGCTGTACGCGCGGGTCAAACAGATGATCAAGCAGCACATCGACGACGGTAGCTGGCCGCCGCATCACCGTGTGCCCTCGGAAAGCGAACTGGTCAGCCAACTGGGCTTCAGCCGCATGACCATCAATCGCGCCCTGCGCGAGCTCACAGCCGAGGGGCTGTTGGTGCGCATGCAAGGTGTCGGCACCTTCGTAGCCGAGCCCAA
This sequence comes from Pseudomonas sp. I3-I5, assembly GCF_022699445.1. Taxonomy (NCBI): domain Bacteria; kingdom Pseudomonadati; phylum Pseudomonadota; class Gammaproteobacteria; order Pseudomonadales; family Pseudomonadaceae; genus Pseudomonas; species Pseudomonas sp. I3-I5. The sequence goes on from NZ_CP093940.1 coordinate 188,295, forward strand.
AGGCCGCTCGGCGCTGTTCGAAGTGAACAACATCGCCGACGAAATCGCCGCACGCGGGCACCGGCATAGCTGCCAGGTCGTGGTGCTTGCCGAGGAAGCTGCAGGTTCCGAGCGAGCGCTGGCCTTGAACATGCGCGAAGGTCAGCGGGTATTTCATTCGCTGATCGTGCATTTCGAGAACGATACCCCGGTGCAGATCGAAGATCGATACGTCAATGCGGCCGTGGCGCCCGAATACCTTCTGCAGGACTTCACCCGTCAGACGCCTTATGCCTATCTGTCCCAGGTAGCTCCGCTGACGGAGGGCGAGCATGTGGTCGAGGCGATCCTGGCAGAGCCTGAAGAATGCCAGCTCCTGCAAATCGAACGCGGCGAGCCATGCCTGCTGATCCGCCGCCGTACCTGGTCCGGGCGCCAGCCGGTCACGGCCGCGCGCCTGATTCACCCCGGTTCGCGCCATCGCCTGGAAGGACGTTTTGGCAAATGAGCCGATTGCATGTGTTGCAGGCGCGGGACTATCCGCGCATGCCCTGGAAAAACGGCGCTGGCTTCACCGAGGAAATCGCCCGTGACCACGGCAAGGGCCTGGACGGTTTTGGCTGGCGCTTGTCGATTGCCGATATCCAGGCGTCGGGCGCTTTTTCGAGCTTCGCCGGCTACCAGCGGATCATCACCGTGCTGCAGGGCGATGGCATGCGTCTGTGGGTAGACGGCCAACTCAGCCGGCCGCTGCTGCCATTCGACGGGTTTGCGTTCGAGGGGGCAAGCGAGGTCGATTGCCACCTTATCGGCGGGCCGATTCGTGATTTCAACCTCATCTACGCACCGCAGCGCTATCGGGCGCGCTTGCAATGGCTGGAAGGTTTCAACCGTTTGCACACCTCGGCCTCGACCGTGCTGCTGTTTGCCGCCAGCCAAGCGGTAGAAGTGGCGGCGGGGCACCAGGCCCTGCAATTGGGGCGTCATGACTGCCTGCAACTGGAAGGTAACGAAGCGTTGCTGGCGTTGGACGTACAGGGGCAGTGCTGCCTGATCGAACTCGATCCCCGTTGAGCTGACCCTGGGCTGGCATCGCTTGCGGCGTCAAGGTCTGCGAATTTCACTTGTCCATGCTTGTACATACAAGTAAAGATGTGTTTGTATTGCTCCACGACACATCTGCTGCAGCCGACCGCAAAGGACATTCCCGTGACCGACAACAACAAATACCGTGACGTTGAAATCCGTGCCCCGCGTGGCAATACGCTCACTGCCAAAAGCTGGCTGACCGAAGCGCCACTGCGCATGTTGATGAACAACCTCGACCCGCAGGTCGCCGAGAACCCCAAGGAACTGGTGGTGTACGGTGGCATCGGCCGGGCCGCGCGCAACTGGGACTGCTACGACAAGATCGTCGAAACCCTGACCCGTCTGGAAGACGACGAAACCCTGCTGGTCCAGTCCGGCAAGCCGGTCGGCGTGTTCAAGACTCACAGCAACGCACCACGCGTGCTGATCGCCAACTCGAACTTGGTCCCTCACTGGGCCAGCTGGGAGCACTTCAACGAGCTGGACGCCAAAGGCCTGGCCATGTATGGCCAGATGACCGCTGGCAGCTGGATCTACATCGGCAGCCAGGGCATCGTCCAAGGCACTTACGAAACCTTCGTCGAGGCGGGTCGCCAGCACTACGGCGGCAGCCTCAAGGGCAAGTGGGTGCTGACCGCAGGTCTGGGTGGCATGGGTGGGGCCCAGCCACTGGCCGCGACCTTGGCCGGGGCTTGTTCGCTGAACATCGAGTGCCAGCAAAGCCGTATCGATTTCCGCCTGCAAACCCGCTACGTCGATGAGCAGGCCACTGACCTGGACGATGCCCTGGCGCGCATCGCCCGTTACACCGCCGAAGGCAAGGCCATTTCCATTGCCTTGCATGGCAATGCGGCCGACGTGTTGCCTGAGTTGGTCAGGCGCGGGGTGCGGCCAGACATGGTCACCGACCAGACCAGCGCGCATGACCCGCTCAATGGCTACCTGCCCGCCGGCTGGACGTGGGAGCAGTACCGCGACCGCGCCCAGACCGACCCGGTGGCCGTGGTCAAGGCTGCCAAGCAGTCGATGGCCGTGCATGTACAGGCCATGCTCGATTTTCAGCAGCAGGGCGTGCCCACCTTCGACTACGGCAACAACATTCGCCAGATGGCCAAGGAAGAAGGCGTGGCCAATGCGTTCGATTTCCCAGGTTTCGTGCCGGCTTACATCCGTCCACTGTTCTGCCGGGGCATCGGCCCCTTCCGCTGGGCAGCGTTGTCCGGCGAAGCCGAAGACATCTACAAGACCGATGCCAAGGTCAAGGAATTGATCCCCGACGACGCCCACCTGCACCGCTGGCTGGACATGGCCCGCGAGCGCATCAGCTTCCAAGGCTTGCCGGCCCGCATCTGTTGGGTAGGGCTGGGGCTGCGGGCCAAGCTGGGCCTGGCGTTCAACGAAATGGTGCGCAGTGGCGAGCTGTCGGCACCGATCGTGATCGGGCGCGACCATCTCGATTCGGGCTCGGTCGCCAGCCCCAACCGCGAAACCGAAGCCATGCGCGATGGCTCCGATGCGGTCTCCGACTGGCCATTGCTCAATGCCCTGCTCAATACCGCCAGTGGTGCCACCTGGGTGTCGCTGCACCATGGCGGCGGTGTCGGCATGGGCTTCTCCCAGCACTCGGGCATGGTCATCGTCTGTGACGGCAGCGACGAGGCGGCGGCTCGTATCGCTCGCGTGCTGGCCAATGACCCAGGCACCGGTGTCATGCGTCACGCCGATGCCGGTTACGCTATCGCCATTGAGTGCGCGCAAGCGCAGGGGCTGGACCTGCCGATGATCACCGGCTGATCACCTCCCTCTGCAACGCACCCCACAAGGGTGATACTCGACAACAAGAAGAGGCGGGCTGGCGCTGCCGGTCATGCCTCGCGAACTGGAGTAGCAACGTGACCGAACTTACCCTCAAGCCCGGCTGCCTGACCCTGGCGCAACTGCGCACTGTGCATGCAGGCCCTGTACGGCTTCAACTCGACGCCAGCGCCGGCCCGGCCATCGATGCCAGCGTGGCCTGCGTCGAGCAGATCATCGCGCAGGACCGTACCGCCTACGGCATCAACACCGGTTTCGGACTGCTGGCGTCGACCCGTATCGCCAGCCACGACCTGGAAAACCTGCAGCGTTCGCTGGTGCTGTCGCATGCCGCCGGGATCGGTGCGCCGCTCGATGACGCGCTGGTCCGATTGATCATGGTGCTGAAGATCAACAGCCTGAGCCGCGGCTTCTCCGGTATTCGCCGCAAGGTCATCGACGCGCTGATCGCGCTGGTCAACGCCGAGGTCTATCCCCACATCCCCCTCAAAGGCTCGGTCGGCGCCTCCGGTGACCTCGCGCCGCTGGCCCACATGTCCCTGGTACTGCTGGGCGAGGGCAAGGCGCGCTACAAGGGCCAGTGGCTTGCGGCTACCGAGGCCCTGGCCATCGCCGGTCTTGAGCCGTTGACCCTGGCCGCCAAAGAGGGGCTCGCCCTGCTCAATGGTACCCAGGCCTCCACGGCCTATGCCCTGCGCGGGCTGTTCCATGGCGAAGACCTGTTCGCCGCCGCGGTCACCTGCGGCGCGCTCAGCGTGGAAGCCGCCCTTGGTTCGCGCTCGCCCTTCGATGCCCGTATCCATGCAGTGCGCGGCCAGCGCGGACAGATCGACACCGCTGCCTGCTTCAGGGCCCTGCTGGGGGACACCAGCGAGGTATCGCTTTCGCACCAGAACTGCGACAAGGTCCAGGATCCTTACTCGCTGCGCTGCCAGCCACAAGTGATGGGCGCCTGCCTCACTCAACTGCGCCAGGCTGCCGAGGTACTCGGCGTCGAGGCCAATGCCGTGTCGGACAACCCTTTGGTGTTCGCCGCCGAAGGCGACGTGGTTTCCGGCGGTAACTTCCATGCCGAGCCGGTGGCGATGGCCGCCGACAACATCGCCCTGGCCATCGCCGAAATGGGCGCGTTGAGCGAGCGCCGCATCTCACTGATGATGGACAAGCACATGTCCCAGTTGCCGCCCTTCCTGGTGGAGAACGGTGGGGTCAACTCGGGCTTCATGATTGCCCAGGTCACCGCCGCCGCACTGGCCAGCGAGAACAAGGCCCTGTCCCACCCGCACAGCGTCGACAGCCTGCCGACCTCCGCCAACCAGGAGGACCATGTCTCAATGGCCCCGGCTGCCGGCAAGCGCCTATGGGAAATGGCTGAAAATACCCGGGGCGTGCTGGCGATCGAGTGGTTGGGCGCCTGCCAGGGCCTGGACCTGCGCAAGGGGCTCAAGACCTCCGCCAGGCTCGAACAGGCGCGCCAGGCATTACGCCGTGAAGTGCCGCACTACGACCGCGACCGGTTCTTTGCACCGGACATCGAAAAGGCCGTGCACGTGCTGGCCGAAGGCAGCCTGACCGCGCTATTGCCAGCGGGCGTGCTACCAAGTCTGTAATGCGCTCGGGGGCCTTTGGTGGCGGCCCCCGTATCTCACGACCACAAAAACAATTCAAGGACGTGACATGCAACCTGCACAAGGTCTCAAGCGCGGGCTGACTGCCCGCCACATTCGTTTCATGGCCCTCGGCTCTGCCATCGGTACCGGCCTGTTCTACGGCTCGGCATCGGCCATCCAGATGGCCGGCCCGGCGGTATTGCTGGCCTATCTGATCGGCGGCGCTGCGGTATTCATGGTCATGCGGGCATTGGGCGAAATGGCCGTACACAACCCCGTGGCCGGCTCATTCGGTCACTACGCCAGCACCTACCTGGGCCCCATGGCCGGCTTTATCCTCGGCTGGACCTATGCGTTCGAGATGGTCATCGTCGCCATCGCCGATGTGACGGCGTTCGGCATCTACATGGGCTTCTGGTTCCCAGAGGTCGCCCGTTGGACATGGGTGCTGGGCATCGTCTTGGTCATCGGTGCGCTCAACCTGTGCAACGTCAAGGTATTCGGCGAACTGGAATTCTGGCTGTCCTTGCTCAAGGTGGGCGCGATCGTGGCCATGATCCTGGCGGGCCTTGGCATCATGGTCTTCGGCTTCAGCCAGGTGGGCAGCGGGCAGGCCGTGGGCGTGGGCAACCTGTTCGAGCATGGCGGTTTCATGCCTAACGGTGTCGCCGGGTTGATCGCCTCGTTCGCCGTGGTCATGTTCGCCTTTGGCGGCATCGAGATCATCGGGGTGACCGCAGGCGAGGCCAAGGATCCGCAACGGGTAATTCCCAAGGCGATCAACGCCGTGCCCCTGCGCATCCTGCTGTTCTATGTGCTCACCCTGTTCGTGCTGATGTGCCTGTACCCCTGGCCGCAGATTGGCAGCCAGGGCAGCCCCTTCGTGCAGATCTTCAGCAATCTGGGGATCGGCTCTGCGGCTGCGGTGCTGAACGTGGTGGTGATCTCTGCGGCCGTTTCTGCCATTAACAGCGATATCTTCGGTGCGGGCCGCATGATGTATGGTCTGGCCCAGCAGGGACATGCCCCCAAGGGCTTCAGCCGGCTGTCCAGGCATGGCGTGCCGTGGATGACGGTGGTGGTGATGGGGGCAGCACTGCTGGTTGGGGTACTGCTCAATTACCTGATCCCTGAAAACGTGTTTCTGCTGATCGCCTCGATCGCTACCTTCGCCACCGTCTGGGTCTGGCTGATGATCCTCATCACTCAGGTGGCGATGCGGAGGCGCATGAGCCGTGAGCAGATGGCCGAGCTCAAGTTCCCGGTACCGTTCTGGCCCTGGGGCCCGGCATTGGCCATCGCCTTCATGGTCTTCGTCTTCGGTGTGCTTGGCTATTTCCCGGACACCCAGGCGGCGTTGTTGGTCGGCATGGTCTGGCTGGTCTTTCTGGTGGCGTCCTACCTGTTGTGGTGCAAGCCGCGCACAGGGCAGGGCGCGTCGGTGGCCGAAGCCGCCGAGTTGCATCGCTAGCAAAGGAGAACCTGCATGAAAACCCTCTGGCAACACTGCCACGTGGCAACCATGGCCCAAGGCCGTTATTCGATCATCGAAGACGCCGCCATCGTGACCGGTGGTGGGCGGATCCTGTGGATCGGCCCACGTGCCGACTGGCAAGTCGAAGGGACCGAGCAGACGGTCGACCTGGGCGGCACTTGGGTGACCCCCGGGCTGATCGATTGCCACACGCACGCGGTATTCGGCGGCAACCGCAGCGGCGAGTTCGAACAGCGGCTGCAAGGTGTGAGCTATGCCGAGATCGCCGCGCAGGGCGGGGGCATTGCCAGCACCGTGAGGGCCACCCGCGCCGCCAGTGAAGACATGCTGTTCGCCAGCGCCCGGCAGCGCGTCCGGGCGTTGATGCGCGACGGCGTGACCACCCTGGAGATCAAGTCCGGTTACGGCCTGGACTTGGTCAACGAGCGCAAGATGCTGCGTGTAGCCCGGCGTCTGGGTGACGAGCTGGGTATCACGGTTCGGGCCACGTGCCTGGCGGCTCACGCCTTGCCGCCGGAATACGCCGAACGCAGCGACGACTTCATTGCCCACATCTGTGATGACATGCTGCCGGCATTGGCAGCAGAAGGGCTGGTGGATGCGGTGGATGCCTTCTGCGAACACCTGGCCTTCTCACCCGTCCAGGTTGAACGCCTGTTCATCAAGGCACAGCAACTGGGTTTGCCGGTCAAGCTGCACGCTGAACAATTGTCTTCCTTGCACGGCTCCAGCTTGGCCGCCCGCTACCAGGCACTGTCGGCCGATCACCTGGAATTCATGACAGAAGAAGATGCCGTGGCCATGGCAACGGCTGGCACCGTGGCCGTCTTGCTGCCCGGCGCGTTCTACTTTCTGCGCGAGACCCAAGTTCCGCCGATGGAGGCCCTGCGTCGGCACGGCGTGAAAATCGCCCTGGCCAGCGACCTGAACCCGGGCACCTCACCGGGCCTGTCACTGCGGCTGATGCTGAACATGGGCTGCACCTTGTTCCGCATGACGCCGGAAGAGGCCCTCGCCGGTGTCACCACCCATGCGGCGCAAGCGCTGGGCATGGGAAGCAGCCATGGCACCCTTGAAGCGGGCAAGGCCGCCGACTTCGTTGCCTGGCAAATAGAACGCCCTGCCGACCTGGCCTACTGGCTTGGCGGCGACCTGCCCAAGCGCGTCGTGCGCGGCGGCCATGAACTGGATATCTGAGCGAGGCGAGATGGACAAGGTACTGAGCTTTCACCAGGGTCAATTGCCGCTGTTGATCAGCATTCCCCATGCGGGCCTGAAGCTGACCCCGGCAGTGGCCGATGGCCTGGTCGATCAGGCGCGCAGCTTGCCCGACACGGACTGGCACATTCCCCGTCTGTACGATTTCGCCCAGGCGCTGGGCGCCAGTGTACTGACGGCCGAGTATTCGCGCTTCGTCATCGACCTCAATCGCCCAGAGGACGACAAGCCGCTGTATGCCGGGGCCACCACGGGGCTTTATCCGGACACGCTCTTTGAAGGTGAACCTTTGTTCAAGGAGGGGCTGGCGCCAAGCCCGGCAGAGCGCAAGCACTACCTTGAGCACATCTGGCACCCTTATCACAGGGCAATCAGGCATGAGCTGGCACGTTTGCGTGAGACGTTCGGCTATGCCCTGCTCTGGGACGCCCATTCCATCCGCTCGCACATTCCTCGGTTGTTCGACGGCAAGCTACCGGACTTCAACCTCGGGACCTTCAATGATGCGAGTTGCGACCCCAGCCTGGCCCAGCGGCTAACGCACGTCTGTCAACAGGCGCACGGTTACGATCATGCGCTCAATGGGCGCTTCAAGGGCGGGCACATCACCCGTCATTACGGCAACCCAGCCGCGCACGTTCACGCCGTCCAGCTCGAGCTTGCGCAAAGCACCTACATGCTAGAGCGTGAACCTTTCAGCTACCGTGAAGATTTGGCAGGCCCCACCCAGACGGTGCTCAAGCAGCTTCTGCAAGCACTGCTAGCCTGGGGTCAGGCGCATTATCGCAACTGAAGGCAATCGGCCAGGCAGCGCGGGGTATGCGCGCCGCCCGGTCAATCGTCAGCCTTTGGCGACCTCCTTGAGCGTGAGTTCGCGCAGCAGTGCCTGCTCCTCGAGTTCCCGATCCATCTGCAAGCCTTGTTGCAAGATCACCTCTTCCTGCAGCGAATGGCTGGTGTTGGCCAGTTCCAGTACCCGCTGGCGGTACCGGTTTTCAACCTCCTCGAACCGCTCGGCGTATTCATCGCGAAGGCGCTGGGTCCAGTCCTGGTTGGACAGCAGATAGTCGATGAACGCTTCGCTGTGTTCGCGCTTGCGCACGTGTTCGAGCACGCTCGAAAGCTCATCGGCCGCCAGGTTGGCAGCACTTCGGAAACGCATGCGGTCGGCGATGGGCAGCTCGAGTTCCTTGGCCAGTTCGCGGCGATAAGCCAGGCGCACCGAAACCAGATCCCCCGGTATCGAGCGGTGCTGGGCAAGGTGTTCGAGTTCCTCTACCCGGAACAGCTGCAACAGCCTTTGGCGCATCTGCTGCAGGCTATCTCCTGCATCGATCACGACACGTTGATGCATCAGGTACAACTCGATGTTGTTGAACGCCTGAAGCGCGCCGTCATGACAGGTTTGTGCGCCATTTTCGTCAGGCAGCGCCGCTACAGCGATGCTTTCCAGCAATGGCCGCTCGGTCGGGTTGCTGACCGCCGCGACCAGCATCAGTCGCACCCGTTCGCAGAACCTGCCCCGAGTAGCGGGCTCCACGTAAGGGGCTGCGTTTTGCAGACGGCCCACCAGGCGCAGCAAGTCACTGCCTGCAAGCGCGTCCCAGCATACCTGCAGGGATTCATTTTGCAGTGCATTTCCCAACATCCACGATTCCATCCGTGGGGTATCGTCACCGGACACCGGAAAGTGCGGGTGGTCCAGAGAGCCATCACTGGAACCATCGGTGAGCAGGTCGTTGGGAATGTCCAAGGCGAAGGAGAAGCTGTGATGGCTGTCGGAAAACGTGCGGACCCGCTGGATGGTTTCGGCTGGCAGCGGGTTGTCCAACAGGGACACAGAAGAAATCGGAATGGTGCTATCCAGGTTCGACAGGACACGGTCCGGCAGTTCGGTGATGTTGTTCGAACTGAGGTCGAGCAACTCGAGCGGCAGCAACAGGTCGCACCAGTGCGGCCAGCCCTGCAGGTCCATGTTGCTCAGCACCAGGGACTGGAGATTCGCTGCAAGCTGTGCAGGAACACGATTGATGGTGCCCACCCGGTTGCCCGAAAGGTCCAGCGAAGTAAGGTGGTTCAGGCGGCCAAAAATCTCGAACATAGGCTCATCGATTTCCAAACCCATGTTGCGCAACTCCAGGTACTCCAGCTCCGGCAAGCGCAGCAAGGCGGTAGGCAGTGTCGATTGCGGCGCTTGATGACCGTCTATGGTCAGGCGCGTGATACCCGGAAACCGACTGAGCAGCTCATCAAGCTGCGCAGTCGTGCCTCGCAAGCGGGTCAAGGCCAGGGCGCGAACACGCTCGCCAAAGAAGGGGGGCAGGCGCCTCGGGAAGTGCTCGATCGACACGTCTTCCAGATGCAGCCTGAGGTATCGATGGCCCTGTTCCTGATATGTCCAGAAATCATTGATCGCCGTTTCAATGCGTTGACGCTCGGCCAGGGCGGTTTGTGTCAGGGGGTTGCTGGAACTCGATGCCTGCGCCCAGCCCTCCAGCGCTTCTCGTACCTGCGAGCGCTCGGTGCGCAGGCGCGTGATTCCCTCGATAAGCGACGGCGGCTGGTCCACGCGAATACCAGAAGTGTCCAGCTGCTCGTTCATGAGCAAACGCTGCACGTGAATTTCGTTGATCGGGTTGCCTTCAAGGTTGATGACCGGCGGGAGTCGCAGTGATTCGGCTTCGTGCAGCAGGAACGATGGCAGCGTGAGCAGGTTATTGGCGCGCAGGGACAGCTCACCGATGCGGCTCAAGGCATCGCTGTCGATGCCCATGGGCCATTGCGACAGATGCATGCGGTCGAGCCCGAGGTAATCGAGTGTGAGCGCGTGGAAGCTCGGACGGTTGCCTTGTGCCAAGCGATTTCCGGAAAGGTCCAGATGACGCAGCTGCCGGGCACCGGTCAGCATGTCCAGGTCACTGGAGGACAAGGCAATGTTCTGGTTGGTCAGTACCAAGCGCTGCAGCTGTGGCAGGTTTTCCAGAATGGTGGGAATGCTGAATATGAATGCCGAGGGTGTTGCCCGCGGTGTGTAGGGCCGGTCAATTTCCAATGCCTGGAGTTGCGGCATCTGGCGGAGCAGGCGTTGCAGCAAACGCTCGTTCTGCGCCCAGCTGGCCATCGCGCCTGAGGGCAGGTCATAGAGGGTCAGGCTGCGCACTCGCTGGTAGAAGAACTCGGGTAAGTTCAACGGAATATCGGCCAGAGAGATCAGCGCCAGGCGTAACACGGACGTGCTCCGGTCGCCTTCGTCCAACGCCGTGTCATACCAGAACTGCACGATAGCCTCGCGCAACGCATCGTAGTTGCGTGCTGCCGCATCGGTCGACGGCGAAATGGCCTCGCTCCAGTCATCGAGCCTGCTTTGCAGTTCGGTGCGCTGCTCGGCCAACTGTTGCAGGTGTTCGAAAATCTGCAGGCGCGTGCGGCCACTGCTGGCCAGCGTATTGATCACCTGATCGGCAGAGCGGCCGGTACGCTGCGCCAACTCCAATGCCTCGACCTCTGCAAGGAGCTGCGAATAAGAGACCGCATGGGCTTGCGGGCCACCGCCGCTCAGCGGATACCCCAGGCGGCCCTCGGCAAGGCGCATGGGTGACCGATAGCCGGGGCGCACCGGCCGCATGCCCAGGGCCCTGCGCAAGGCTGGGCGAGGCAGCAACGGACTTTCCTGCATCAGGTGCCGCAGGGCCGCAGCGTCAGCCGCGCCGAGTTGTGCCATGACGTCTGGCAGCGCCTCGTGAAGCGCGGTAAAGAGGTCCGGGTGTGCCGTTACCAACCGAGATGACTCGGCTTGATCCTGGACGATGTACCCTGCAGGGGCATGGATGATGGTTACGCAGGGGTTACCTTGCTTGGGGCCGATTGCCTCGGCTTGAGTGGGCCAGAACCCACCTCGCAGGATTTGTAGCCTGGTACCGGTAGGCCATTGCCTCAGTGTCGGCAAGGTATGCAGCACGAGTCGATCGCTGTCCCAGCTCTGAGCCCCTACCAGAAACAGCCCCTCGTAAGCCCGCGCCAGACGGACCTGTTGCAGATAAACACGAATTTCCTCGCTCAGGCGTAGCGGTACCCTACCGCTTGCCAGCAGGCCCCGTTCGTTGGCAGTCGCGCTGCGTACCAGCTCGTCGGCAATGGCGGCTGGAAGACCGGGGTATGCCCGCATGACCGGTTCGGCGTCGGGCAGCTGGGCCGATGCCATGCGCCTGTAGGCTCTGAAAAATTCGGTTGAGCGGTCTGCCGTGACGGGCAACTGGCTGATCGACTGGTCAAGCTTGAACCGCTGGAGGGTGTCTTGCAGCAACGCTGGCAATCGCTCGCTCTCCACCAGCGCCCTGCGCAAGGTATCTTCGTCCGTGTCACTGATCTGCAGCATCCGTTGCAGCGTCGGCTCATCGAAGTCAGCACTCAGGTGCCCCATTCGTTGCAACAAGGTCGAACCTGTCCAGGTAGCGGGGCGGTCGGTGACCTGTATCCACGCGCCAGCGCCGTTGTAGCGCAGCGGTGGCTGATAGCGATGCTCGCCCCGTGGGTGCTGCAGCCGGTATTGGCCAGTGTCGGCGTCTGACACGACCTGATACTGGCGACCCTGCAGCACCAGCCGTTGCTGACCCTCATGCAACAACAGGCCCTGCTCATCCGGTGCCAATGACTGTGGCAGTGGGTCCTGGATTTGATAGGGCGTCAGGTCAGGTTTCCACAGGCTAACCTGCCCATCAGGCATGTCCACGTCTTCCAGCTCTTCGATGAATGACGGGGTCTCGACGGGAATGCGCGCATCACCCGATTCGTCGTCGGGTTCTTCGACGATGGGTTCGTCGCCCCCTGGGATTTGCGGCGCGCCTTTGAGCGCATGGCCGGCAGCTGTCAGCGCAGCCATGACCGCCACGTTCTCGACGACATCGATCAGGTAGTCGTAAGCTGTGTCGCGCTCGTCTGCCTCCCAGGCTTCGATCCCCTCATACACCTCATGGGCCAGCTGGACGATGCCCACCAAAAGCATGGCCTCCCCAAGGCCAGGCACGAAGAAGCCGGCGATGTTCAATGCCAGCAACGCGCGCCCGGCAATGAGCTCGCGGTGAGCCTGGGCCGTACGCCGGTCCACGATCTGGGTTGGGACAGCGTGGAAGAGCACGTCCTGTTCATGACGTTCCACCTTGCGAAAGGCCATGAGCCCCTGGAACGCGTGGGTGAAAGGCGTTTGAACGGGGTAGAGCCTGGCATGTGGATCGCGTACGGGCTCGTGCAGGCCGCGGGTACTCCAGCCCGGTGGTGTCAGACGCGCTTGCAGGCGCTGTCTAACCATCCCCTTGTCGCGCTCGGGCACATGCTTGTCCAGGTAGCCCATGTCAGCCTGGAGCCGATCCCGCAGTGCGTCATGCATGGCCTGCGTATCGGCGAACGCCTTGAGGGGTGTTTCCTCGTCGTCGGGGATATACAGCGCAATGCGGCTATCGGCACCCGATTGCCTCTCGATGACCACTACTCCCGTCAGTACGCAGCCCCAGAGTTGCAGCTCGCTGAACCTGAACCCCGATGCGAGAGGATCCAGCTTTTGATCGAGCGGTACTTCCAGCGCGGCGGTGTAGAACGTCTCGCTGATATCGCCCTTCAAGCGAGCGTAGTGCAGGGACTGTCGCCAAGCCGATTCCTCCGCCCGCCCCAGTGTTTGATACACCTCCAGGGCTACCTCGTCCGCACTGCGGTCAGCCGTTGCGGCCGGGTAGTAGATCGCGTGTATCAGGTCGTGATATTTCCCACCAATGTCCAACGTCCGACACAGGTCGGCGAAGGCTTCTGCCGGGATGTCCAGTGCATTGGTGATAGGCACGGTGCCCATGAAACGCCGGTGGTCGAGAATCACCGATTTTTTCAGGAGCCCATCGGGTGCATCCATGCCACCTTCAACGGCGGCGGACGCCTCGAAGTTATGCAGGGCTGCCTGAAGCAGTGAGCGGGTCGCCCGCTCCACGGCCTGCCGCCCGTCCAGGGCGTCGTGCTCCTCGATCAGGCGCGCGTCCACCAGGTAGCTCTTGTCGACATCGACCTGTAGACCAAAGCGTTCGGCAATGGCTTCGGTCAACGCCTTTCTGGCATAGATCTCCAGCTCTGCAACCTGCTCGAACAGCGCCGCGACCTGCGCTTGGTGCTGACGGTGCTGTGCGTGTTCGATGCTCCAGGCACGCGCGACGGCCGGTTGCTCCGTGATCGCTGACGCCAGCCAGGCAGGTGCCTGCCGCCAATTGCGCATGGCCTGGTGCGTGTGGGTCGGGCTTTTTTTCAGCCACTGGGGGATGCGCTTGGCAATGGTGGAGTAATGGACACCTTGTGAGGGTAGGGTGTCGCTGGTGGGTGTTGGCATTTAGCAGTCCTCTGCACGATGAGGTGAAGGACTCTGTAGGGCCGGGGAAGGAGAAAGGAGGTAGATATATCTGCCCGGCAACTGTACCGGGCCAGGCATGGAGTTGATGTACAAGCATGCTCTGCGCTCAATTCAGGTTTATGATGGCTCACGGTCGAACAACCTTCACACGGAGTGCGCAATGCAGACCCTCTACCCGCAGATCAAACCCTACGCCCGGCACGATCTGGCCGTGGAAGCGCCACACGTGCTGTACGTCGATGAAAGCGGCTCACCCGAAGGTTTGCCAGTGGTCTTCATTCACGGCGGCCCGGGTGCAGGCTGCGACGCCCAGAGCCGGTGCTATTTCGATCCCACCCTGTACCGCATTATCACCTTCGACCAGCGCGGCTGTGGCCGCTCCACCCCCCATGCCAGCCTGGAAAACAACACCACCTGGCACCTGGTGGAGGACATGGAGCGCATCCGTGAACACCTGGGTATCGACAAGTGGGTACTGTTCGGCGGCTCATGGGGCTCCACGCTCGCGCTGGCCTATGCCCAGACCCACCCCGAACGCGTGCATGGTCTGATCCTGCGCGGCATCTTCCTGTGCAGGCCCCAGGAGATACAGTGGTTCTACCAGGAAGGTGCCAGCCGCCTGTTCCCCGACTACTGGCAGGACTACATTGCGCCCATCCCACCGGAGGAGCGCGGCGATATGGTCAGCGCGTTCCACAAGCGCCTGACCGGCTCCGACCAGATTGCCCAGATGCACGCGGCCAAGGCATGGTCCACTTGGGAGGGCCGCACGGCCACACTGCGGCCCAACCCCCTGGTAGTGGACCGGTTCTCCGAGCCGCAGCGGGCCTTGTCCATCGCCCGCATCGAATGCCACTACTTCATGAACAACGCCTTCCTGGAGCCGAACCAGCTGGTGCGCGACCTGCCCAGCATCGCCCACCTGCCGGCGGTGATCGTGCACGGGCGCTACGACGTGATCTGCCCACTGGACAACGCTTGGGAACTGCACCAGGCGTGGCCGAACAGTGAACTGAAGGTCATTCGCGATGCCGGGCATGCCGCATCCGAGCCGGGCATTACCGATGCTCTGGTGCGCGCAGCCGACCAGATGGCCAGGCGCCTGCTCGACTTGCCACTGGAAGAAGCATGAAGGGCCTGCTGCAACGGGTGCGCAACGCGCGGGTGGAAGTGCAGGGCCAGGTCATCGGCGCTGTCGAGCAAGGCCTGCTGGTGCTGGTGGCCGTGGAGCCGGACGACACCCGCGAGCATGCTGACAAGCTGCTGCACAAGCTGTTGAACTACCGCGTGTTCAGCGATGAGCAGGGCAAGATGAACCTGTCGTTGAAAGAAGTGGGGGGCGGGCTGCTGCTGGTCTCGCAGTTCACATTGGCGGCCGACACCCGCAACGGCATGCGCCCCAGCTTTTCCACGGCGGCGCCGCCGGCCTTGGGCGCCGAGCTGTTCGACTACCTGGTGACGCAAGCCAGAGACCGCCACGCCGACGTCGCTACCGGTCAGTTCGGTGCCGACATGCAGGTCCACCTGGTCAATGATGGCCCTGTAACATTGCTGTTACAAATTTAAGGTTAAAAAAAGCCGCTTTCTTGAATAAATAAGCGGTTCTATACCATAAATAGTTGTTGCAGCCTGATGCGTTGTCACGCGACCTGCTGGATAATCGCGCGCTGCATGAGGCCTGCGTTCGCAGGTCCGTTTCACTCTGACTCGAGCATTGTCCGTAGCCGTTTGGGGAATCATTACGCCCTTACGGGGTCCGAACAGTGCTCGCCAACCCGGCATTTGTCGCTGGCCGTTGGTTTCATGATCTGTTTTCGGCGAGGGTTGCTCGTGATTGTTAGTCCCCAAAAAGCATCAAGAATCCCCGGCGTCAGGCTGCGCAAGGCGCTGATGGCCAGCATGGCAATCGTTGGCCTGATGAGCGCGGGCCAGCTGTGGGCATTCAATCTTGACGATGTTGCAGCCAAGGCAAAGGATCTGGCCGGCCAGAAGTACGAAGCGCCCAAAAGCAACCTGCCGGCCGTGTTCCGCGACATGAAGTTCGCGGACTACCAGAAGATCCACTTCCTGCAGGAAAAGGCCGAGTGGGCCAACGACAAGACACCGTTCAAGCTGTCGTTCTACCACCAGGGCATGCACTTCGATACGCCGGTGAAAATCAACGAAGTCACCGCGACCAAGGTCCAGGAAATCAAGTACGACCCGAGCCGCTTCGAGTTCGGCGACGTGCCGCATGATGCCGATGCCACCAAGAACCTGGGCTATGCGGGCTTCCGCGTGCTGTACCCGATCAACAAGGCCGACAAGCAGGACGAAATCATGACCCTGCTTGGCGCCAGTTATTTCCGCGTCGTGGGCAAGGGCCATGTGTATGGCCTGTCGGCCCGTGGCCTGGCCATCGACACGGCGCTGCCTTCGGGCGAAGAATTCCCACGGTTCACCGAGTTCTGGGTCGAGAAGCCGCAGCCGGCCGACAAGCACCTGGTGATCTACGCGCTGCTGGACTCCCCGCGCTCAACCGGCGCCTACAAGCTCACCCTGCGTCCGGGCAACGACACGGTCGTTGACGTGCAGTCGCGCGTGTACCTGCGCGATCATGTCAGCCGCCTGGGTGTCGCGCCGCTGACCAGCATGTACCTGTTCGGCCCGAACCAGCCGTCCAAGGTCCTCAACTACCGTCCTGCGCTGCACGATTCCGAAGGCCTGTCCATCCATGCCGGCAACGGCGAGTGGCTGTGGCGCCCGCTGAATAACCCCAAGCACCTGTCGGTCAGCAATTTCAGCGTCGAGAACCCGCGCGGCTTCGGTCTGATGCAGCGCCAGCGCGCCTTCAGCGACTATGAAGACCTGGATGATAACTACCAGAAGCGCCCAAGTGCCTGGATCGAACCCAAAGGCGACTGGGGCAAGGGCTCCGTCGACCTGGTGGAAATCCCGACGGCCGACGAAACCAACGACAACATCGTTGCTTTCTGGAGCCCGGAAAAGCTGCCCGAGCCTGGCGAGGCGGCCGAGTTCGCCTACCGCCTGCATTGGACCATCGACGAACCCAAGTTCCAGGCGCCTGAGTTGGGCTGGGTCAAGCAGACCCTGCGCTCCACTGGCGACGTCAAGCAGTCCAACCTGATCCGCCAGCCTGATGGCAGCGTGGCTTTCCTGGTCGACTTCGCGGGCCCGGCACTTGCCGCCCTGCCTGAAGACACCCCGGTGCGCAGCCAGATCAGCGTGGGCGACAACGGTGAGGTGGTCGAGAACAACCTGCGCTACAACCCTGAAACCAAGGGCTGGCGCCTGACGCTGCGTCTGAAGGTCAAAGAAGCCAACAAGTCTACCGAAATGCGTGCAGCGCTGGTGCGCGATGTGCCCGTAGAGGCTCCAGCGCCTGCCACGGACGCCAAGCAGGACAAGGCGTCTGCCAAGCATGCCAAGGCCGAGAAAACTGCCAAGGCCGAACAACCTGCCGCCGACGCGGCGCCCACCGCCGAGGCTGCGGCCACCACCGAAAAGGTGCTGACCGAGACCTGGACCTATCAGTTGCCTGCCGATGAGTAACTCGAGCCCAAAGCCGGTATCGCTTGGCGAGTACCTGGCCCACCTTCCAATGAGCGATGAGCAGCGCGCGGAACTGGCCAATTGCGCATCGTTCAGTGAGCTGCACCAGCGCCTGGCGGCCAACTCGCACGCCAGCCCAGCCGAGGCCGTGCAGGCCTCGGTGGGCTCGCGCCTGACGGTCGGCACCGCGGGTGAACTGGAAGAGGCCGAGATGCTCGGGGTGGACGGTAACGGGCGCCTGTGCCTGAAGATCGCGCCGCCCATCACGCGTACCAAGGTCGTTCCCGAGCCATGGCGTACCAACCTGCTGGTGCGGGTATGGCGGCGCCTGACCGGGCGTACCAACGCACCGCAGCCACCCAAGCGTGAGTTGCCGGCGGCCCGCTGGCGCACTGTCGGCTCGATCCGCCGATACATCCTGCTGGCGCTGATGATCGGGCAGACACTGGTCGCTGGCTGGTACATGAAGAGCATCCTGCCCTACCAGGGCTGGTCGTTCGTCGATCTGGACGAAATCTTCGCTCAGCCGATCTGGGATACGGTGGTGCAGGTATGGCCGTACGCCTTGCAGACGTCCATCCTGATTCTCTTCGGGATTCTGTTCTGCTGGGTGTCGGCCGGCTTCTGGACTGCCCTGATGGGCTTCCTTGAGCTGCTGACCGGGCGCGACAAGTACAAGATTTCCGGCAGCAGTGCCGGCAACGAACCCATCGCGCCCGATGCACGTACTGCGCTGGTCATGCCGATCTGCAACGAAGACGTGCCGCGGGTGTTTGCAGGCCTGCGTGCAACGTTCGAGTCGGTAGCAGCCAGCGGTAACCTGGACCGTTTCGACTTCTTTGTGCTCAGCGACACCAACGACACCGACATTGCCGTTGCCGAGCAGCAGGCATGGCTGGACGTGTGCCGTGAAACCAAGGGGTTCGGCCGTATCTTCTACCGCCGTCGCCGGCGTCGGGTGAAGCGCAAGAGTGGTAACCTCGACGACTTCTGCCGCCGCTGGGGCAGCGAATACAAGTACATGGTGGTGCTGGACGCCGACAGCGTCATGAGCGGCGAATGCCTGAGCAGCCTGGTGCGCCTGATGGAGGCCAACCCTGATGCCGGCATCATCCAGACCGGGCCCAAGGCGTCGGGCATGGATACCCTGTATGCGCGCATGCAGCAGTTCGCCACGCGCGTATACGGCCCATTGTTCACGGCCGGCCTGCACTTCTGGCAGCTGGGTGAGTCGCACTACTGGGGGCACAATGCGATCATTCGCATGAAGCCGTTCATCGAACACTGCGCATTGGCGCCATTGCCAGGCAAGGGTGCGTTCGCTGGGGCCATTCTTTCCCACGACTTCGTCGAAGCCGCGCTCATGCGCCGCGCCGGTTGGGGCGTATGGATCGCCTATGACTTGCCGGGCAGCTACGAAGAACTGCCGCCCAACCTGCTCGACGAACTCAAGCGCGACCGTCGCTGGTGCCATGGCAACCTGATGAACTTCCGGCTGTTCCTGGTCAAGGGCATGCACCCGGTGCACCGTGCCGTGTTCCTGACGGGTGTCATGTCCTACCTGTCTGCGCCGTTGTGGTTCCTGTTCCTGGTGCTGTCCACGGCGTTGCTGGCGACCAACACCCTGATGGAGCCCCAGTACTTCATCGAGCCGTACCAGCTGTATCCGCTGTGGCCTCAATGGCACCCGGAAAAAGCCGTGGCGTTGTTCTCCACCACCATCGTGCTGCTGTTCCTGCCCAAATTGCTCAGCGTCATCCTGATCTGGGCCAAGGGCGCCGTTGAGTACGGCGGGCGGATCAAGGTCACCTTGTCGATGCTCATGGAAATGCTGTTCTCCATGTTGCTGGCGCCGGTGCGCATGATCTTCCACACCCGCTTCGTGCTTGCCGCGTTCCTGGGCTGGGCCGCCACCTGGAACTCCCCGCAGCGCGACGACGATTCCACACCCTGGAGCGAAGCGGTCAAGCGTCATGGTCCGCAGACCTTGCTGGGCGTGGCATGGGCAGGTCTGGTAGCCTGGCTGAACCCCAGTTTCCTGTGGTGGCTGACGCCGATCGTGGGCTCGTTGATGCTGTCCATTCCGGTCTCGGTCATTTCCAGCCGTACCCGCCTGGGTCTGGCCGCCAAGGACGAGAAGCTGTTCCTGATTCCTGAGGAATACGCCACACCGCAGGAGCTGCTGGCCACGGACCAGTACACCCACGAGAATCGCTGGCACGCCCTGCGCGACGGTTTTGTGCGCGCGGTAGTGGACCCGCGGCAGAATGCTCTGGCGTGTGCCATGGCCACTGCCCGGCACGGTCAGGCAGCGCCCATCGAGGCCATGCGTGCCGAACGCATCGTCAAAGCTCTGGAAGTTGGCCCCCATGGACTCGACCTGGGCACGCGCCTGGCATTGCTGAGCGACCCCGTGGCGCTGACCCGCCTGCACGAGCAGGTATGGTCGCAGCAGCACGCGGCATGGATCGATGCCTGGCGCGCCTCGATCAAGGGCGACCCGCATTCACCGTTGTTGCCGCTGCATCCTGAACATGAGGGTCAACCGGCACTCGCAGGCTCCTGACCTGCGCCATTGGCGGGCCAGCCCGTTCCGACCTACCCTGCAGCCGACGTTTGCAGGGTAGCGCCGGACCGGGTTGGCCCGCGACGCTTTTGCCCTTCGGGCCGATTTAGGCCAACAAAGTCCCCCCCGATGCTATATCGCCAGCGCGCCATGCGTTAGCATCCCTCTCCGATAGCTCATGGCGGCCCGCACGGCCGTACCAATAAGAAAACGCGCTACTTCTACTTTCAGGGGACTTGGTGATGTTCAAGAAATACCTTTCGCGGCTGCTGGTGGGCATGACCGCTCTGGTGGCGGTGTCCGCCGCCCAGGCCGGGGCCATCGACGAGGCCGTCAAGCGTGGCACGCTGCGTGTGGGCATGGACCCGACCTACATGCCGTTCCAGATGACCAACAAGCGTGGCGAGATCATTGGTTTTGAGGTCGACATCCTCAAGGCCATGGCCAAGTCGATGGGCGTCAAGTTCGAAGCGGTATCCACCGCCTACGACGGCATCATCCCCGCCCTGCTGACTGACAAGTTCGACATGATCGGCAGCGGCATGACCTTGACCCAGGAGCGCAACCTGCGCCTGAACTTCAGCGAGCCTTTCATCGTCGTGGGCCAGACCCTGCTGATCCGCAAGGACCTGGCCGGCGAGATCAAGTCGTACAAGGACCTGAACAACGAGAAGTACCGCCTGACCTCCAAGCTGGGTACCACCGGCGAGATGGTGTCCAAGAAGCTGATCGGCAAAGCCAAGTACCACGGCTATGACAATGAGCAGGAAGCGGTCATGGATGTGGTCAACGGCAAGGCAGACGCCTTCGTCTATGACGCGCCGTACAACGTAGTGGCCGTTGAGAAGGCCGGTGCTGGCAAGCTGCTGTTCCTCGAAGAACCCTTCACCTACGAGCCGCTGGCCTTCGGCCTGAAGAAAGGCGACTACGACAGCATCAACTTCATCAACAATTTCCTGCACCAGATCAAGCATGACGGGACCTACGATCGTATTCACGACAAGTGGTTCAAGAACAAGGACTGGCTCAAGGACATGGAATAAAAGGCAACTTCAGGCCGCAAGCTGCAGGCCGTAGCCAGTGACCGACCTTGTGGGGTCGGCTACAGGCTGCGGCTTGCGGCTTGCGGCCTGCCGTTTTCCGGAGTATCCAAAGTGATCAAACACAAGAAGGCCCAGTGGCCCTGGCATGGGCTGACTGCACTGGTCCTGGTAGGCCTGGCCGTCAGCCTGTACATGGCGACCTCGATGATTTCCTACGAGTGGCGCTGGAACCGCGTCCCTCAGTATTTCGCTTACCAAGCCGAAGACGTACAGCGCGCGACCGACTATGGCACCGTGCAGGAAATCGTCATCTCCGGTGATGAAGCCCGCGTCACCCTGAAGGATGAAAGCGGGGAGCTTCAGGTCCTGGACGTGGCCAAGGACAGCCTGCAACTGAGCCGCGGCGACGATGTGGCCGAAGGGGACCAGATTGGCGTGACCCGGCACTGGGCCGCAGGTCCACTGGCCTGGGGGTTGTGGACCACCCTGTGGATTTCGGTGGTGTCCGGTGCGCTGGGGCTGGTGATCGGGCTGGTGGCCGGCCTGTGCCGGTTGTCGACCAACCCGACGCTGCATGACCTGTCGACCGTGTATGTCGAACTGGTGCGCGGTACGCCGTTGCTGGTTCAGATCTTCATCTTCTACTTCTTCATCGGCACGGTCCTGAACCTGTCCCGCGAGTTCGCCGGTGTCGCCGCCCTGGCGCTGTTCACAGGCGCCTATGTGGCCGAAATCGTGCGTGCTGGCGTGCAGTCCATCGCCAAGGGGCAGAACGAAGCGGCGCGCTCGCTGGGCCTCAATGCCGGCCAGTCGATGCGTCACGTGATACTGCCCCAGGCATTCAAGCGTGTACTGCCGCCGCTGGCCGGTCAGTTCATCAGCCTGGTCAAGGACACGTCGCTGGTGTCGGTGATCGCCATTACCGAACTGACGAAAAGCGGACGGGAAGCCATCACCACCTCGTTCTCGACCTTCGAGATCTGGTTCTGCGTGGCAGGTTTGTACCTGCTGATCAACCTGCCGCTGTCGCACATTGCCAGCCGGCTCGAGCGGAGGCTTGCGCAAAGTGATTGAAGTCCGTGACCTGCTCAAGGTATTCGACACCCGTGGCCATGTGGTACGGGCGGTCGACAACGTCACCACGCACGTGGCAAAAGGCGAAGTGGTCGTGGTCCTCGGCCCTTCAGGCTCTGGCAAGTCGACCTTCTTGCGTTGCCTCAACGGCCTGGAGCATTTCGACGAGGGCCATGTGGCCATCGCCGGCCTGGATCTGGCGCACCCCAAGACCGACATCAACGCCTATCGCCGCGAAGTCGGCATGGTGTTCCAGCATTTCAACCTGTTCCCGCACATGACCGTGCTGGAAAACCTGTGCCTGGCGCAGAAGGTAGTGCGCAAGCGCAGCAAGGCCGACCGCGAGGCCAAGGCTCGGGCCTTGTTGCAAAAGGTGGGGATCGCGGAGAAAGCCAACGAGTATCCGTCACGGTTGTCGGGCGGTCAGCAGCAACGGGTCGCGATTGCCCGCGCGTTGGCCATGGACCCGAAAGTGATGCTGTTCGACGAGCCCACCTCGGCGCTGGACCCGGAAATGGTAGGGGAGGTGCTGGATGTGATGAAGACCCTGGCCCTGGAAGGCATGACCATGGTCTGCGTCACCCATGAAATGGGCTTTGCACGAGAAGTGGCCGACCGCGTGCTGTTCTTCGACCATGGCAAGCTGCTGGAAGACTCGCCGCCCGCGGAATTCTTTGCCGCACCGAAAGACCCCCGTGCGCAGGCGTTTTTGCGGCAAGTGCTCTGAAAGTGAAGGCTACCCTCGCGCAGTGGGTAGCCTTCGGATTGTGCGCTACAGGGCTCCCAAACCAAGCGCTCAGATGTTGAACCGCCTTACCATCCCCCGCAGTTGCTGCCCCAACTGCTCCAGCTCACCACTCGATGCTGCAGTCTGTTCGCTGGCTGCACTGGTCTGATCGGACGCATCACGCACATTCAGCACGCTGCGATTGATCTGTTCGGCCACCACGCTCTGCTGTTCGCTGGCCGTGGCAATCTGCTGGTTCATGCCTTGGATGCTCGAGACCGTCCCTGTGATCTGGCTCAGCGCATCGCCTGCCCTGCGGCTTAACTCCACGCTTTGCTCTGTGAGGTTCTTGCTGCTGTCCAGCAAGCGCGTGACTTCGTCGGTGCCGTTGTGCAGGCTGTCGATCAGTTGACCGATTTCTTCCGTGGCGGTGGAGGTGCGCTGGGCCAGGCCGCGCACTTCATCGGCCACTACCGCGAAGCCCCGCCCGGCTTCACCCGCCCGCGCCGCCTCGATCGCGGCGTTGAGTGCCAGCAGGTTGGTCTGTTCGGAGACCGACTTGATCACGTCCAGAATACTGCCGATGCGCTGACTCTCGCCGGCCAGATGCTGCATGGCTGCCAGGCAATGGTCCATCTGCCCGGACAACTGTTCAATGCGGCCAATCGCTTCGGTCACCACCTGATCGCCCACCTGCGCCTGTTGGTCGGCATTGGTGGCGGCCATCGATGCCTGCTCTGCGTTCTGCGCCACCTCCTGGACCGTGGCGCTCATCTGGTTCATGGCAGTGGCAACCTGGTCGGTTTCTTCTCGCTGCTGGCTGATGCGCACCTTGGTGTCTTCGCTGCTGGAGGCCAGTTGCGACGCGGCTTGCGAGAGTTGCCCGACACCGTGGTCGATGCCGCCGATCAGTTCGCGCAAACTTATCGTCATCTCACGCATGCTGGCCTGGAGCTTGCCCATCTCGTCGCGGCGCTGCACCGGTTCGACCTGGCTCAGGTCCCCTTTGGCGATACGTGCCGCCACATCCAGGGTCTGGCGCAGCGGTTGGGTGATCTGCAATGTGATCAGCCACCCGGCGATCACACCGACCACTAGCGCCAGCAGCGCCACGGTGGTCAACAGCGAGCGGGCGGCCAGTGCTTCCCTGTCGCGTTGTTCGACTTTGCGCTTGCCAAGCTCCAGGCTCACCGAGCGCAACTCGTCGCCGCGGCGCTCCATCGTGTTTTGCAGTTGCTCGGCCTTGACGGCGACCTGGCGGTACTGGTCCAGGGTCGCGCGGTATCGGGCCAATTCGGTGCCTGGTTGCTCGATCACCGTGCGCGGCAGCCCGAGAGGCGCCAGGCCCTTGACCAGTTGAGCCAGGCTGGTACTTGCGGCCTCCAAGGCGCTTTCACCGACTTTGGCGAAGTCTTCGACAGGGGAGAAGGTGTAGGCCGGTACCAGGCTTTGCTGGTTGGCGCTCTCCACATGCCGGCTCAGTGTGTCCATCATGCCCAGCACGTTGGTCTGCTGCCCATCGGCAGGCATCTTCAACAGGGCCTGGGTTTCAAGTTCATCGATGGCCGTGCTGAGTTTCTGCCCCTGAACGAGCAGGGCCTGGCGCAAGGTGGTGCGGCTGTTGGCAGTGCGCTGCAGTTCGGCAAAATCATCGCGCAATTGCTGCAGCAAACCCAGTTTTTCGGTCAGCATCTGCCGTGACTCTTCGACATTGCTGCGCTGCTGCAGCGTAGTCAGCATGTTGCTCAATTGCTCGAGGATGCGGCCGATCCGAGTCTTGCTCTGCTCATCGTCGAGCACACGGTACGTGATGCGCTCAGCGCGCAGGTCCTTGGTCAGGTCATTGATTTCGCCAATTTCACTCAGTTGCTGCGAACGAACGATGGCGCCGTCCAGGGCGCGCCAGCCACTGATCGTGGTGACCAGCGTGAGCAGCAGGACCACGGCGAAACCGAGGGCCAACTTGGCGGCGACGCTGATGTTGCCGAGCTTGCGGTTGAGGTAACCGAGCATGGGGATTCTCCGTGCAAGTGGAAGGAATGAAGAGCACGCGCAATGCGTGCAAGCCATCCCTGCCCATCGGCGGAGGACCTGTAGGACTTGACCTGAAACCCGCGTAGGAAAATTCGGACCATATGGTCAGATCTTTTACGGTTACATAAGCCTTTCGAGCGCAACCGCACGTCTTTCAAAGAGGCTGCGTGGCAGCCTCAGTCTGAATGCGCCGATTGACCGGCACTGTCATTGGCCGTGTCGACAGGCCTGCCCGTCAGAGCTTGAAACGCCTCACCAAACCCTGCAAATGAGTGCCTAGGCGTGCCAGCTCCACACTGGAGCTGGCAGTCTGTTCGCTGGCCGCCGAGGTCTGGTCGGAAATGTCCCGTACGTTGATCACGCTGCGGTTGATCTCTTCGGCCACCGCCGTCTGCTCCTCGGCTGCCGTGGCGATCTGCTGGTTCATCGCCTGGATGGAGGAGACGGTGCGGGTGATGTTTTCCAGCGAACTACCTGCACGGCGGGTCAGTTCGACGGTGCTGTCGGTGAGTTGCCGGCTGCTGTCCATCACGCTCGCTGCGCGCTGTGTGCCGCTTTGCAAACCGGCGATCAGTTCCTCGATCTCCTCGGTGGATTGCTGTGTGCGTTGTGCCAGGCTGCGCACCTCGTCAGCCACCACTGCAAACCCGCGCCCGGCTTCGCCTGCACGGGCCGCTTCGATCGCCGCGTTGAGCGCCAGCAGGTTGGTCTGCTGGGCCACCGACTTGATCACATCCAGTACGCTGCCGATCTTGTCGCTTTCACCCTTGAGCTGGCTCATGGCCTCGCTGGAGTTGGCCACCTCGCTGGCCAGCCGCTCAATCTGCGCCACCGCTTCGCTGACCACACGATCGCCCTCACGGGCCTGCTGGTCGGCCATGACGGCTGCTTCCGAGGCCTGCTCGGCGTTGCGTGCCACGTCGTGAACGGTCGCTGTCATCTGGTTCATCGCCGTGGCAACCTGGTCTGTCTCGACTTTCTGGTTGGTAACGCCTGCGCTGGTCTGCTCGGTCACCGCCGAGAGCTCTTCGGCGGCACTGGCAATCTGGGTTACACCATCGCCGATGCCGCCAATCAGCTCGCGCAGGCCTTGGGTCATGCGCTGCATGCTGGCCTGCAACTGGCCAAGCTCGTCTCTACGCAACGAAGGTTCATGCAGGGTGAGGTCGCCGTTGGCCACCCGTTCAGCTCCACGCAGCGCCTCGCGCAGCGGCAGGATGATCTGACGGGTGATCACCCAGGCCGCCAGCAGGCTCAGCAAGACGGCCAGGCCAGTGGCCAACCCCAGCAACGCTTTTGCCTGGGCAGCGGCGGTGTCACGCACCTGGGTCTGCGATGTGGTCATGGCCTGGCTGGTCTGCATCAAGGTCACGCCTTGATCGGCCATTTGCTGCAACGCCTGGGCGCTGGCGCTCTGCGCTTCGCCGAACTGCATCACGGCGTCGCGGTAGCCGCCCATGGCGGTACTGGCGTCGGTCAGGCCGGCGGCGAATTCGGCAGGCAGCTTGGCGGGCAGCCCTCGCAACTCGTCCAGCGCCTGGTCGATGGCCTTGAGTGCGGTCTGCTGATAATCGGCATTACCGCTGTAGGTGTAACCACGCACCTGGAATCGCGCTTGCTGGAGCAGGCTGTTGACGGTGACGGCATATTGGTACTGGGTGATATCGCCCGCTTGAAGCAGGCGCTGCTGAACGCGTCCTACCAGTTCGACTGCCTTGTCCGCGCTGTCCCCCAGCACGCCGCGGCTGGCCTCGCGTCGCACATTCGCCTGCTTGAGCTGCGCGAAGGCCTGCTGGTAGGCCGCTACTGCATCGCGCTGCTGTTCGAGTCGCTGGTGATCGGCGGGTTCGTCGATCTGGCCGAGCATCAGCTGAACCTGACGATCCAGAGTGCCAAGCGCCTTCTCCATCTCACCGATCGAGGCGTCGTCGCGCTGGCGCTCATAATGCTGACGTGCAATGCGCAGCTCCTGGGCGTACTGCTGGATGACCGAGATGTTGCCCAGCTTGTCACCCCTGGCTGTGATGCTGTTCATGCCGTGCCAACCGGTCAGGGTGATGATCAGCGTCAGCAGCAGTACCAGGCCAAAGCCCAGCGCCAGTTTGCGGGTTACACTCACGTTGCCCAAAAGCTGGGCTAACCATCGATTCATAGAAACTCCCTGGCGGCTTGGCAGCACGATTCGTTGTTGTTGCCAATGCCATCGGCCAGGGAAGCGGAAACTTGATGGGGCAAAGCTGACCAGGTCGTCAGAATATGCGTGAGAGCAAGGCCGTGACGGCCGTTTCCACACGCAGGATGCGCGCACCGAGCTGCACTGGGGCCAAACCCGCCTTGCCCAGCAGATCGACCTCGTAGGGGATCCAGCCGCCTTCCGGACCAATGGCCAGGGTGACTGGCTGTTCTACAGCGCGAGGGCAGGCAGGATAATCACCTGGGTGACCGACCAGCCCAAGGGTGCCTTCAGCGATGGCGGGCAGACGGTCCTCGACGAACGGCTTGAAGCGTTTTTCGATGATGACTTCCGGCAGCACCGTGTCACGTGCCTGCTCCAGCCCCAATATCAGGTTTTCACGGATGACGTCGGGCTGAAGGAAGGGGGTCTGCCAGAAGCTCTTTTCCACCTTGTAGCTGTTGAGCAGGATCAGGCGAGGCACCCCAAGGGTGGCGACGGTCTGGAACAGCCTGCGCAGCATCTTGGGCCGTGGCACCGCCAGCACCAGGGTCAACGGCAGCTTGGCCGGTGGCGCCTGGTCGAAGCTGACGTGAAGCTCGGCTTCATGACGCTCCAGGCGCTGCACCGTCGCCAGGCCCATCAGGCCGTTGATGCGGCCTACGCGCAGGGTGTCGCCGACGGCGACCCCGTGCACATCCTGCATATGGACGAAGCGCCGATCAGCCAATACGACGCGGTCGGCCGCGATGAAATCGGCCTCCTCCAGCAACAGCAGGTTCACGACTGCGTCGCGGGTGGCTGGTCTTGATCATCGGCAGGCTGTTCGTCGCTGCCACGCTTGCGAATCAGGCTGCCGCACAGCACGCCGACCTCGAACAGCAGCCACATGGGGACGGCCAACAGGGTCTGGGAGAAGATGTCCGGAGGCGTCAGCACCATGCCGACCACGAAGCAGCCAATGATCACGTAGGGGCGGATCTTCTTCAGGTACTTCACATCGACCACGCCAATCCAGACCAACAGCACCACGGCCACCGGAATCTCGAAGGCCACGCCGAAGGCGAAGAACAGCGTCATCACGAAGTCCAGGTAGCTGGCGATGTCGGTCATCATCGAGACGCCCTCGGGCGTTGCGCTGGCGAAGAAGCCGAAGATCAACGGGAAGACCAGGAAATAGGCAAAGGCCATGCCGGCGTAGAACAGCACGATGCTCGACATCAGCAGCGGTATGGCGATGCGCTTTTCATGGCGGTACAGGCCCGGCGCGATGAAACCCCAGATCTGCTGCAGAATGAAGGGGATCGCCAGGAACAGCGAAACGATCATGGTCAGCTTGAACGGCGTCAGGAAGGGCGAGGCCACGTCGGTGGCAATCATGGTCGCATTGGCGGGCAGATGATCACGCAGCGGCGCCGAGACCAGTGTGTAGATCTGCTGGGCGAAGGAAAACAGCCCGGCAAAGATCAGGAAGATGACGGCAACGCAACGCAGCAAGCGGGTGCGCAGTTCGGTCAAGTGCGAAACCAGCGGCATGGGCTGGTCGTGTTCCGGATTCTCGCTCATGGGGCTCGCGGCGGCTCGGGCGGTACGGGAGTAGGGTGCGCAGTGGCATCGGTTTCGGCTGATGTGGCTGGCAGGCCGGCAGGCGGCTGCACGGTTGCCGTGGTCACCGGAGGCTGGGCAGGCGGCGCATTGGGGTTGAGGATGCGCTTGGCCTGCTCTTCCATGTGCATGATGTGCTCGTTGTGCAGCTGGCGGCGGATGTCATCGGCGCCGATTTCACGCTCGACTTCCATCTTGATGCTGTTGAAGCTGCGTTTGAGCCGACCGATCCATAAGCCTGCCGTGCGGGCGGCGCCCGGCAGGCGCTCGGGGCCGAGCACCAGCAGGGCGACGAGGCCGACGAGCAGCAGCTCGCTGAAACTGATGCCGAACATAAGTCAGTCTTTCCGCTGCGGCTCTTGGACCGGTTGGGCCTGGCCTTCGATGGTGTGGCCCTGGCTGGCTTGGGCGGTGGTGTGCACCGGTTGCACAGGGGGTACGGGCTGGGCCGGAGGAGGGGTAGGTTCAGCTGGCTTGGTTTCCTCTTCGTTCATGGCCTTGCGAAAGCCCTTGATCGATTCGCCCAGGTCGCTGCCCAGGTTCTTCAGCTTCTTGGTGCCGAACACCAGCACGACCACGACCAGCAGGACGATCCAGTGTTTCCAGTCAAAGATACCCATTTCGTACTCCCGAAAATTGTGTGAAGGTCACCGGGCGTCAGCCCTGAACATACATCAGGCCGAAGGCTGGCGGGCGGCTTTTTCGTCATGGCCCGACAACCCGAAGCGCCGGTCGAGCTCATCGAGCACGGCCTGCGGGTGCTGACCCAGGGCGCTGAGCATCACCAGGCTGTGAAACCACAGGTCGGCCGTCTCATAGATGACGTCGCTGCAGTCCTTGCTAAGCGCAGCATCCTTGGCGGCAATGATGGTTTCGACCGACTCTTCGCCGAGCTTTTCCAGAATCTTGTTGAGGCCCTTGTGGTACAGACTGGCCACATAGGAGCTGTCCGGCGCTGCCTGCTTGCGTTCTTCGAGCACGGCGGCCAGCCGGTTGAGGGTGTCGCTCATGTCAGTGTCCTGCGTCGTAGATGGCGTGCGGGTCTTTCAGAACCGGGTCGACGGTGGCCCATTGGCCATTCGAATAGACGCGGTAGAAGCAGCTTTCCCGGCCGGTATGGCAGGCAATGTGGCCCACCTGTTCGACCATGAGGATGATCACGTCGGCGTCGCAGTCCAGGCGCATTTCGTGAAGCTTTTGCACATGGCCCGACTCTTCGCCCTTGCGCCACAGTTTGCCACGCGAGCGCGACCAATAGATGGCGCGTTGCTCAGCAGCGGTCAACGCCAGTGCTTCACGGTTCATCCACGCCATCATCAGCACGCGTCCGGTCTTGTGGTCCTGGGCGATGGCAGGCACCAGGCCATCGCTGTTCCACTTGATCTCGTCCAGCCAGTCTTTCATCGTCGACTCCAAAACGGGCCCGTCTGCGTCGCGGGCCTTTTGCGCTAGTGTGCCAGCCACGGGCGCGGCTGGCTATTGGCGCACGATCAGGTAAAGGCCTGCGGCCAGCATCAACCAGGCCGGCCACGCAGTAGCTGCCGCCAGGCTACCGGCCTGCAGGGCGACACCGCCCAGGATCACGCCCCCGCCCAGCAAGCCGGCACCGAGCAGGCGCAGGGCCCAATGATCGCCATGTCGGCGCTCGGGCATCTTGGGGTCGTGCAGGTGCGGTTGCGACAGGCGTTCGAGCAAGTCCCGGGTCATGTTGGCCAGGTGAGGCAACTGCTCAGCCTGGCTGTGCAGGTTGCCCAGCAACGCCTTGGGGCTCATGCGCTGACGCATCCAGCGCTCAAGATAAGGCTTGGCCGTGCTCCACAGGTCCAGCTCGGGGTACAGCTGACGCCCCAGGCCTTCGATGTTGAGCAGGGTCTTCTGCAGCAGCACCAGTTGAGGTTGCACTTCCATGTTGAAGCGGCGCGCGGTCTGGAACAGGCGCATCAGCACCTGGCCGAAGGAAATGTCCTTGAGGGGTTTTTCGAAGATCGGCTCGCACACGGTGCGAATGGCCGCTTCGAACTCATTGACCTTGGTATTGGCCGGCACCCAGCCCGAGTCGATGTGCAGCTGGGCGACGCGGCGATAGTCGCGCTTGAAGAAGGCAATCAGGTTGCGCGCGAGGTAATCCTGGTCTTCATCGGTAAGGCTGCCGACGATGCCGCAGTCGATGGCAATGTATTTGGGGCTCCACGGCTTGACCGTGCTCACGAAGATGTTGCCCGGGTGCATGTCGGCGTGGAAGAAGCTGTCGCGAAACACCTGCATGAAGAACACTTCGACGCCGCGTTCGGCCAGCATCTTCATGTCGGTGCGCTGATCGGCGAGGGTGGCCATGTCGGTCACCGGTACGCCATAGATACGCTCCATCACCAGCACTTTCGGCCGGCACCAGTCCCAGTAGACCTGGGGCACGTACATCAGCTCGGAATCCTCGAAATTGCGCCGCAGCTGGCTGGCATTAGCCGCCTCGCGAAGCAGGTCGAGTTCGTCGTAGATGGTTTTTTCGTAATCGCCGACAACGTCCACCGGGTGCAGGCGGCGTGCATCGGCAGAGATGCGTTCGGCGCCCTTGGCGATCAGGAACAGCCAGGCGATGTCGGCAGCGATGATCGGCTTGAGCCCCGGTCGGACCACCTTGACCACCACTTCTTCACCGCTTTTCAGGCGTGCAGCGTGCACTTGCGCCACCGATGCGGAGGCCAGGGGCTCCACGTCGAAGCGGCTGAACACCTCACTCACCTTGGCCCCAAGCTGGGCTTCGATCAGCGCCACGGCCTTCTGCGGATCGAACGGCGGTACGCGGTCCTGCAGCAGCATCAGTTCGTCGGCAATATCGGTGGGCAGCAAGTCGCGCCGGGTAGACAGCAGCTGGCCGAACTTGATGAAGATAGGCCCCAGGTCCTGCAGCGCCATGCGCAACCGCGCACCGCGGCTCAGCTCGGAGGCCCGACGCGGCAGCCAGCGCCACGGCAACAGCAGGCGCAGGCTCATCAACCACCAGGGCAGAGGGTAGTCGAACAGCAGGTCATCGAGCCGGTAGCGGATGACGACGCGCTGGATGCGGAAAAGGCGGCGGAAGGCGAGCAGCTTCATGCGTTATCGCTGGAATCAAGGGATCGGGAAAGGCGCAGGATGCGCGCCTCGAGGCGTTCTGTATCGACCTTCATGGCATCGAGTTCGCTGAAGGCGGCCTCGGCTTCGCGCTTGCCTACCAGCGTACGCGATTCTTCCGCCAGGTACTCGGACAGGCTCTGGCTCAAGCGCGCCAGGCCTTGGCGGGTCCAGCGGGTGCGCAGGCGAATGTGCCCTGCGATCAGGGACGTGGGCACTGGGCCCAGCCACTTCTGCAGCTCATGCTCCCAGTCCAGCTCGAGGTCCTGGAGAATGCCGAACAGATCGAGCAGGGCCGCGGTGTCGCCATGCAATTGCACCTGTGGGCTGTGCAGGACTGCTGTCTTGTCCCGCGACAACGCCAGGTGCGCCAGGCTCGCTGCCGGTGCACGCAGCCGACAGTCGACCTCGCCTTCCCAGGCACTGGCCAGCATCAGGCCCTGTTCGTCGGGCAGGATGAAGACCTGCATGGCCGGTTGGCGGCAGTCGATCTCGATGACCTTGCCTTCCAGCGCCGCCAGCCTTGGCAATGCCGTGCTGTCCATGCGCAGGACGCGGTTCAGGCCATGTTCGGCGCTGGCGAGCAGACCGGCCATGAGCATCAGGGCTTGATCCCCCGGTGCACGGCCACGATGCCGCTGGTCATGTTGTGGTAGGTCACCCGGTCGAACCCGGCTTGCACCATCATGGCCTTGAGGGTTTCCTGGTCAGGGTGCATGCGGATCGATTCGGCCAGGTAGCGGTAGCTCTCGGAGTCGTTGGTGATGAGCTTGCCGGCCAGGGGCATGAAGGCGAACGAATAGGCGTCGTAGGCCTTGGACATCAGCTTGTTGGTCGGCTTGGAGAACTCCAGCACCAGCAGGCGGCCGCCCGGCTTGAGCACGCGCAGCATGGAACGAATGGCGTCTTCCTTGTGGGTGACGTTGCGCAGGCCGAAGGCGATGGTCACGCAATCGAAATGGTTGTCCGGAAACGGCAGCTTCTCAGCGTCGGCCTGGACGAACTCGATGTTGCCGGCCACGCCACGGTCCAGCAGGCGGTCGCGGCCGACCTTGAGCATGGACTCGTTGATGTCGGCCAGCACCACGTGCCCGGTCGGGCCCACCAGGCGCGCGAACTTGGCTGCCAGGTCGCCCGTACCGCCGGCGATGTCGAGCACACGGTTGCCGCTGCGAACGCCCGACAGCTCGATGGTGAAGCGCTTCCACAGGCGGTGCATGCCGCCGGACAGCACGTCGTTCATCAGGTCGTATTTGGCCGCCACCGAGTGGAACACTTCGGCGACTTTGCGCGCCTTCTGGCTCTCAGGCACGTCCTGGTAGCCAAAATGGGTCGTGGGTTCGGCGTGGTCGCCTTTGCGCTGGTCGTTCATATCGCTTCACCGAAATTAATTGACGCCATTCTAGGGCGAACGAGCGGATTTGTCTTGGCGGGGTGTACCGCCAGGCGGGGGCGGGCATAATGTCGATTATGTCTACATGTTCAGGAACACCCGCATGACCCAGATCAGCGTCGAACGCAAACACATCCTTGGGCGCGACGCCGCCCGTGCCAAGGCCCAGGCGCTGGTGGATCGCCTTAGCCGCGAGTATGACCTCAAGGCCTCATGGGATGGCGACCGCGTCGATGTGGCACGCAGCGGTGCGAACGGCAGCGTCCACATCGGCCAGGACAGCATCCGTGTCGATCTCAAGCTCGGCATGATGATGTCGATGATGAGCGGCACCATCAAGGGCGAAATCGAACGGGCGCTGGACAAGGCGCTTGCCTGAATCTGGACACCGGCCATTCGGCCCGGTTCGCCGGGTGATGGCGAACGGGGCGTTTCAGGTGGGCTCGGCAAGAAATTTCATGATGACCGGCGCGATGGCGTGCGGCCGGGTGATCAGAAACAGATGACCATCATCGATGATGTGCAACTGCGCGTTGGGAATACGCCAGGCCAGCAGACGCATGTTCACCAGCGGAATCAACGGATCGTCATCCCCGGCCAGCACCAGGGTGGGCTGGCGGAGCTTGTGCAGCCAGTGGATGCTGGTCCAGCCAACTGCTGCGAACAGTTGCCAGTAATAACCCAGCTTGCCAGCCGAGCGTGCCGTGGCCGCGTGCTTTAGCGCCAGGTGCGGATCCCGGCGAAACCCGCCGCCATACACCAGCGGCGCGATGCGCATGACATGCGCCGGGTCTACGTACCGGCGGGGGCTGGCCATGCTCCACAGCACCTTGGGCTTGCCAGGCACCATCACCGCCCCTGCCGCCGTGGCGGCCAGGATGAGTTTTCGGCAGCGCTGCGGGTAGTCATGGGCGAATTGCTGAGCCAGCCCACCTCCCCACGACACACCGATGACGTTGACCTGGCCGTAATTTAGCGCGTCGAGCAGCCGAGCGGCGAGCCGGGCAAGCCCTGAAAACCGATAGGGCCGCTGCGGCGTGGATGAACCGCCCACACCCGGGGCATCGAAGGCGATGACCTGCAGGTCGGGGTCCAGTGCCTCGATGAACGGAAATATCAGCTCGAAGTTGGCCCCGATGCCGTTGAAGATCAGCAAGGGCGCCAGGGTCGACTGACCTGGCCGCACGACGGTACGGATGGACAGGCCATCGAGCTCGACCGTTTTGAACACGTAGGGTGACGGCATGCGCATGGCTCCTGGAGCAGGTAAACGCCTTGGCACCGCGCAGGTGGCCACGGCGCAGGGGTTCAACGCTGGTGCACGTAGCGGCCTGGCGCAGACTCGGCTGCAGGATGACTGGGGCACCCCAGGTGGCCCGGCGCCTCGATCAATGCCCCGGCCCGCTCGACCAGCCAGCCCTGCCAGTGCAGCCACCATGAATCGACATGCCTGACGGCGTCCTCTTGCCACGCCAGCGGATCGTCATGCTGGCCACCGCCGGCCTGAAAGCGCGCCTTCGGGTTGCCTGGCGGGTTGATGATGCTCTGGATGTGCCCGCTGTTGGAGAGCACGAACTCGACCTTGCCGCCGAACAGTCGCGCCGAGCGGTAGCAAGCCTGCCAGGGCGTAATATGGTCGGCATTGCCCGCCACGCTGAAGAGATCGCACTTGACCTGCTTGAGGTCGATGGCGGTACCGCAAACGGTGATGCCACCGGGACGGGTGAGCGGATTGCCCCTGTACATCTCGATCAGGTCGGCATGGAATGCGGCGGGCAAGCGCGTGGTGTCGTTGTTCCAGTACAGGATGTCGAACGCTGGCGGCTCGTTGCCGAGCAGGTAATTGTTGACCCAGTAGTTCCAGATCAGGTCGTTGGGACGCATCCAGGCAAACAGCCGGGCCAGATCGCTGCCCTCGAGCACCCCCGCCTGCTGGGATTGACGCTTGGCCGCATCCAGCGCCTGGTCGTCGACGAACAACGCCAGCGCGTTGTCGAGCGTGGCGTCCAGCACGCTGACCAGCAAGGTCAAGGCATTGACCTTGGTTTCATGGCGCGCCGCAAGGTGGCCCAGCAGCGCGGTGCAGGTGATGCCCCCTGAGCATGCACCGAGCATGTTCAGGGTCGCACTGCCGGTGATGCTCAGCACGGCGTCCACTGCCTCGCCCAGTGCTCGCACATAGGTGGACAAGTCCCAATCGCGCTGCGCCCTGGTCGGGTTGCGCCAGCTGACCATGAAGGTCTGTTGGCGGGCGTCCAGGCAGAAGCGCATCAGGCTTTTTTGCGGGCACAGATCAAAGATGTAGAACTTGTTGATCTGTGGGGGCACCACCAGTAATGGCCGTTCATGCACCTGCTCGGTGAGGGGGCTGTACTGGATCAATTCCAGCACCTCGTTACGGTACACGACCGCGCCGCGACTGCTGCCCAGGTCCTTGCCCACCTCGAAAGCATCCATGTTCACCTGGCGGGGCATGCCGCCGTTGTGGACCACATCCCTGGCCAGGTTCGACAGGCCATCAAGCACGCTTTTGCCGCCGGTCTCGAAGAAACGCTTGAGTGCGGCAGGATTGGACAGGTTGTTGGTAGGCGCCAATGCTTCGGTCATGAGCTGGATGACGAACTGCCCACGGCTGATGTCCTCAGGGGGCAGGTCACTGCTGCTGATCCACGCCTGGAGTTCGTTACGCCATGCCAGGTAGCCTTGCAGGTAGCGTCGGTAAAGCGGGTTCTGTGACCAGGTCGGGTCGCTGAAGCGGCGGTCATCGCTGGCAGGGGCGAGGCTCGATTTGCCCAGCACCACATTCTTCAGTTCGAGCCCGAAGGCAAGCGCGTGCTTGGCACTGTGCAAGGGCTGGCGTACGGCCTGGCGCAGCACGGTCTGGGCCGTGCCCAACAGGTCCTTGCGTTGAACGCCGACCATCGGGTTCAGGCCCGCGGCGCGTTGCGGGGCCTGCTGCTGATCTTCATTGTTTTTGTTACTCATCCGCGACGCTCCGTTGTCTGAGACGAGTACCGGCTGCCGAGGGGTGCACCGACGTGTCCCCGATACCGCTACTCGGGTAATCCGTGACCACGTCCTGCACTGCTACGGGCGATCAGGCGCCTGCCGCGCCATGCTGGTAAATGGCCACCTCTACTGGTTACCCGAGTTTCAGGCGCGAAGCAACCTGGCGCTGTCGTATGTTCCTTATCACTGTCAGTTGGGTCGGCATGGCGGGCGAAGGCGTTTGCCAGGAGAACAGTTAAAGCATCAGCTTGACCACGGATTCCGAAGGGTCTCGCGTCTTGCCGGCCTTGTGCAGTGCCTCAAGGTATTCGGCCCACAAGACGTCCTGACGCAGACACAACTGTTCCAGGTATTCCCAGGTGAACAGACCACTGTCATGGCCATCGTCGAAGGTGAGTTTCAGGGCGTATTGCCCAGCCGGTTCCAGCCCGACGAGGCCGACGTTGACCTTGCCAAACTGCAGGATGGGGTTGCCGTGCCCCTGGACTTCGGCCGAGGGGGAGTGCACGCGCAGGAATTCGGCGGGCAGGTGGTAGACCTCATCGGGCCCATAGGTGAGGCGCAGGGTCTTGGAGGCTTTGTGCAGGTTGATGGCGGTAGGCATGCGAGCCATGGGCGTGATCTCTGTTTGAGTTACACACCGCACGCTACCCGCTGCACGAAATGCTCGCCAGCTTCTTGAGCAAAAAACCTGTTTTGCCAGGCTGCAAGCGTCGCACGGGGCGCTTGCAGCCTGGCGCGGGCCCGTTACAGGATGTAGCGGGACAGGTCTTCGTTCTGGGCCAGCTCGCCCAGGTGGCTGTTCACATAGGCTGCGTCGATCTGGATCGGCGCTTCGTCATGGGCACTGGCCAGGTCGCCGGCGCTGAACGACACCTCTTCGAGCAGGCGCTCAAGCAAGGTGTGCAGGCGACGGGCACCGATGTTCTCGGTTTTCTCGTTGACCTGGTAGGCGATTTCGGCCAAACGCTTGATGCCATCCTCGACGAACTCGATGTTCAGCCCTTCGGTCTTGAGCAGTGCCTGGTACTGTTCGGTTAGCGAGGCATGCGGCTCGCGCAGGATGCGCTGGAAATCTTCCGGGGTCAGGGCCTTGAGTTCCACGCGGATCGGCAGACGACCTTGCAGCTCAGGCACCAGGTCGCTCGGCTTGCTCAAGTGGAACGCGCCCGAGGCGATGAACAGGATGTGGTCGGTCTTGACCATGCCCAGCTTGGTGTTGACCGTGCAGCCTTCAATCAGCGGCAGCAGGTCGCGCTGTACACCCTCACGGGAGACATCGGCGCCGCCGACATTGCCGCGCTTGGCGACCTTGTCGATCTCATCGATGAACACGATGCCGTGCTGTTCGACCGCTTCCAGCGCCTTGGCCTTGAGCTCTTCTTCATTGACCAGGCGACCGGCTTCTTCGTCGCGCACCATTTTCAGCGCTTCGCGAACCTTCAGCTTGCGCGACTTGCGTTTGCCCTTGCCCATATTGGCGAACAGGCTCTGCAACTGGTTGGTCATTTCTTCCATGCCAGGGGGGGCGGCGATTTCGACGCCCACGGCATCGGCCACCTCGATTTCGATTTCCTTGTCGTCCAGCTGGCCTTCACGCAGGCGCTTGCGGAACAGCTGGCGGGTATTGGAATCGGAACTGGTCTGGGCGGCTTCCTCGCTGAAGCTGCTGGCCCGTGCCGGTGGCAGCAGGGCGTCGAGGATGCGCTCTTCGGCGGCATCCTCGGCGCGGTGGCGCACACGGATGATTTCCTGCTCACGCAGCATCTTCAGAGCAGCGTCGGCCAGGTCGCGGATGATGGATTCCACATCGCGGCCCACATAGCCCACTTCAGTGAACTTGGTGGCTTCGACCTTGAGGAACGGGGCATTGGCCAGCTTGGCCAGGCGCCGGGCGATCTCGGTCTTGCCCACGCCGGTGGGGCCGATCATCAGGATGTTCTTGGGCGTCACTTCGGCGCGCAGCTCGGCAGGGAGCTGCATACGGCGCCAGCGGTTGCGCAGGGCGATGGCCACGGCGCGCTTGGCGTCGTCCTGGCCGATGATGTGACGGTTGAGCTCGTGGACGATCTCGCGGGGGGTCATGGACATGATCAATAGGGTCCTCGTACGAATGATTCAGCGTGGAAAAGCCCCGTCACCGAGACGGGGCGCCAAAGCAGCTGATCACTCGGCCAGGTCCTGCTCCTCGATGGTCAGGTTGTGGTTGGTGAACACGCAGATGTCACCGGCGATGTTCAGCGCGGTCTCGGCGATTTCGCGGGCCGAGAGGTCGGTCTTGTTCAGCAGTGCACGGGCTGCGGCCTGGGCGTAGGCGCCGCCGGAACCCATGGCGATCAGGCCGTCTTCGGGCTCGACCACGTCACCGTTGCCGGTGATGATCAGCGAGGCATCCTTGTTGGCCACCGCCAGCATGGCTTCGAGGCGGCTCAGGGAGCGGTCGGTACGCCATTCCTTGGCCAGTTCCACGGCCGCGCGGATCAGGTGGCCCTGGTGTTTCTCCAGTTGGCCTTCGAAGCGTTCGAACAGGGTGAAGGCATCGGCAGTGGCGCCGGCAAAGCCCGCGATGACCTGACCGTGGTACAGGCGACGCACTTTCTTGGCGTTGCCTTTCATCACGGTGTTGCCGAGGGATACCTGGCCGTCGCCGCCCATGACGACTTTGCCATTGCGGCGGACTGAAACGATGGTGGTCAAGGGAGAGTCTCCACGCAGCGGGGCGAAAATGCCTGTTGCAAACTCATATGGGGGTGCAGGACGGGATTTCAACCGCGGGGGATGAACGGTTCGAGGGGGAGCGGGTGCGGGATCAGTAACGGGGTATTGCCCAAATTCTGAGAAACGCTGA
The DNA here is from genome assembly GCF_022699445.1 of Pseudomonas sp. I3-I5. Classification (NCBI taxonomy): domain Bacteria; kingdom Pseudomonadati; phylum Pseudomonadota; class Gammaproteobacteria; order Pseudomonadales; family Pseudomonadaceae; genus Pseudomonas; species Pseudomonas sp. I3-I5. Next base: position 227,018 of record NZ_CP093940.1, read on the forward strand.
GATGGGGTACACAGCAGCCCAGGATTTTGGTTCCGTAGCCCGTATCGTTGGGGCCGCGGTATGGCTGAGAAACCGGACTAGCCACACTGCGCAGAGTGAACGCTCCCGTGTCGCAATTGGCTTTTTTACTGTCTGTTATCAGCACAGGTTACCGCGATGCTCGGTTTCCACCAGGCTATCGGTGCGGTCATGACGGCGTAAGTGTTTCACGACCTGTTCTCGATGGAGCATGCATGACGTCGATGGATCGGCAGATTTGCTCATCTGTTTCTTACCCCGATCTTCTTTGCCTGCTCGGGTATCCAGGTTTCGCTGAGCACTTTGAACGAGCCCTTCGGCAGTGGCTGTTGTGATTCCTACTAGGGGGTACGGGGGGCAAGGTGCTGGGCTCATATATCGGTGCAAGAATATATGGATTGAAATCAGTTTATTCCATTGAGGTTGGGGTGTTGATGAACACGAAAGGGCTCGTGGAATTAGTATTACTTAGTGTAGGACTTCAGGTGGGAGTGTTGTCTGAAAGTTCCTACAGTGTTCTGTTGATGCTGGCCTTTGCTTCGACAGTGTTAACTAATCCGTTAATTTCGCTTTTGAGTAAGTGTTCTGGCAGGAATGCCGTTGTGGATAAAGCGCCGTCGCGTAGAGGTGTTTGATTTTTGGCGTAAGTCCGATTATCGTCTGGAGAAGCCTAGGAGCACTCATAATAAGGAAGGCTGCTTTGGACGTATTAATGGGGTTGTTAGCGGCGGTATGTTGGGGGACGACAGATTTTTTGGTTGGCGTTAACGCTCGAGCGGTTGGGGTAAAGCGGGCGGTGTTTTTCGGGCAGTTTTTAGGGCTCTTATTAATGGGCATGATTGTTGTAATTTCAACCAGTCAGTGGGAAAAGCTCATTTCTTCGCCCTGGCGTGCGATAGGGATGGGGGTAGTTGCTTCTTTGTGTACCGTGGTGGGAGCACTCGCGCTGTCGAAATCTTTTGCTATCGGCAAAACTGCAGTTGTAGCACCTTTGGTCACCTCCTATGGCGTTTTTACCACACTGTTGGCGTGGCTGAGCGGTGATGCCCTGTCAGTCTGGCAGGTGAGTGGTATTTTCGTTTGCTTCTTTGGGGTTTTACTGGCCAGTCGCAGTGATCATGGAGGTGATTTCGAACGCAAGACCACCAGCACGACCTCAGTAGGGTTCGCTTTGCTGGCGGCCATGCTTTACGGCATGAGCTTCTGGATCCAGGGCAAGTTTGCCTTGCCGGCTCTGGGGCCGGTGAACATGCTGGCGCTGGGCTATGCAGTGGGGGTCATTTTGCTCATTCCTGAGGCTTTCAGGCTGCTGCGGCACCTCGCAACGATCAGGTTCAAGACCTTTGGCTCCCTATGTGGCGCCAGCCTGTTCAACCTAGGGGGATTCTCCGCTTTTTCCTGGGGAGCACTCAGTGGTTCGGTTTCTGTTGTTACCGTGATCAGCACCCTGTCGGGCGGTATTGCCGCAGTTCTGGGGTATTTCTTTTACCGCGAGCGGCTGTCGGTCATTCAGCTTGGCGGGATCAGTCTGGTGTTGTTAGGGGCTGTGCTTCTGCATCTTTATGGTTGAAGTTTTTCGACGGTGCAGACGATGGCGGCGATTTTTGGACTTTTGCGGGCAATGCCAAGGGCTTATGTTTTCGTTGTTGGGCTGTAGACAGGAGTGGTCCTAATAATGGACTATCGAGGCTACCTACCGAAAAGCCATGTGGATAAGTTGCCCTGCATGGCGGCTTTTGCAATTGTTGTAGAAACGGGGAGTTTTGTTCATGCATCGGCCCGTCTAAGTTTGACCGCACCGGCAGTCAGCAAGCAAGTGTCCAAGCTTGAGAACGCCTTTTCGATTCGATTGCTGGAACGCAGTACGTGTAGGTTGAAGGTTAATGCCGAGGGTGCGCGAAATATATTCGCACTGAAAAGAGTTGCTGGAATCTTCGGCCACTGTATTTAGGTTGAAGGAAAGCTTTCTCGAAAGCCCGCAAGGGCTTATTCGTATCGCGGTGTCCCGCTCATTGCATGGAAGATGTCATCAACCAATCCCGTGGTTTCTAGCGCAATCTCCGGATGTCAATGTTCAGCTCATTTCCAATGTGGGCGCGTCGGACTTCTTCTGTCCCTCAGGAGCGGTGAGCCATAACGGCTGTGCCAACGATACAAGCTGCGAAGCTGAAGCCCTAAACCGCCCCGCAGCCCGTTGACCGGCCTACCTCGCTCACGCCTCGTGACAGACGCGCCCATCGACCAACGTATAGCGCACAGCACCCGGCAGGCAGTGCCCGATGAACGGGCAGTTGTCGCCACGGGAGTACCAATGCTCACCCGCCACGGTCGAGGCCTGTGGATCGAATACCACCAGGTCAGCCGCTGCCCCCACCTGCAACCGGCCAGCCGGCAGCCGCATCGCTTCAGCAGGACCGCAGGTCAGGCGCGCCAGCAACGTGGGCAGGTCGAGCAAGCCATCCTGTACCAGCGTCATGGCCAATGGCAGCAACACTTCCACGCTGCTGATACCCGGCTCCGTGGCGCCGAACGGGGCCAGCTTGGCATCGCGCTCATGAGGCTGGTGATGGCTGGCGATCGCCTGGATCACGCCGGTTTTCACCGCCTCGCGCAGGCCATCGCGGTCGGCAGCGCTACGCAGTGGCGGTTGCACGTGGTACAGGCTGGAAAATTCACGCAGCGATTCGTCGGTCAGGATCAGCTGGTACAACGCGACATCGGCAGTCACCGGCAGGCCAAGGCTTTGCGCCTGGGCGATCAACCGGGCGCCACGGGCGCTGGTGATCTGGGTGAAGTGAGCGCGAACACCTGTCTGCTCCACCAGCAGCAGGTTGCGCGCCAAGGCCACGGTTTCGGCAGTTTCAGGGATGCCGGGCAAACCCAGGAAGCTGGCCATGGCCCCTTCGTGGGCAAGGCCGCCCTGGGCCAGGTCGCGGTCCTGGGAGTGGAACACCACCGTCAGGTCGAACGTGGCGGCGTATTCCAGCGCACGGGCCAAAGTGCGGTTGTTGGGTATTTCCTTAAGGCCATTGCCAAAAGCGACGCAGCCGGTGTCGCGCAGGCCTACCAGTTCGGCCAGCTGCTCCCCCTCCAGGCCCTTGGTCAGCGCACCAATCGGGTAGACCTTGCTGTTGCCCGCCTCGCGGGCGCGGTCCAGGATCAGCTCGGCCACTGCCGAGGTGTCCAGGGCCGGGCGGGTCTGCGGCGGGCAGCACAGGCTGGTCACGCCACCGGCCACGGCCGCGCGGGTCTCGCTGGCGATGGTGCCTTTGCGGCTGTAGCCGGGCTCGCGCAGCGACACGCCCAGGTCCACCAGGCCAGGGGCGACGACCAGGCCATCGGCCTGAAGGGTGCGGCTAGCAGCAAAGCCAGCGGGCGCGGCGCCCATGGCGGCAATGCGGCCACCCTCCAGGTGCAGGTCGGTGACCTGGTCAAGGCCGCTTTGAGGGTCGATGACCCGGGCGCCAAGAATGCTGATGCTCACTGGGCGATCTCCTGGTCGAGTTGACGTTGTACGTTTTGCCCGCTCATGGCCATGGACAACACGGCCATGCGCACGGCGATCCCGTAGGTAACCTGGTTCAGGATCACCGAATGCTTGCCATCGGCCACGGCCGATTCGATTTCCACCCCACGGTTGATCGGGCCGGGATGCATGACGATGGCGTCCGGCTTGGCGCCTGCCAGGCGGGCGGTGGTCAGGCCGAACAGACGGTAGAACTCGCCTTCGCTGGGCAGCAGGCCACCGGTCATGCGCTCACGTTGCAGGCGTAGCATGATCACCACGTCCACATCCTTGAGGCCTTCTGCCAGGTCGGTGTACACCTTCACGCCATACTGCTCGATGCCGACGGGGATCAGGGTTTTGGGGCCGATCACGCGAATGTCCGGGCAACCCAGCGCCTTGAGCGCCAGCATGTCCGAACGCGCCACGCGCGAATGAAGGATATCGCCGACGATGGCAACCGATAGGTTCTCGAAGCCGCCCTTGTGACGGCGAATGGTGAGCATGTCGAGCATGCCCTGGGTCGGGTGCGCATGGCGGCCATCACCGCCGTTGATCACGGCAACCTCCGGGCACACGTGCTCGGCAATGAAGTGCGCCGCGCCCGAATCCGAGTGGCGCACCACGAACATGTCGGCCGCCATGGCTTCAAGGTTGCGCAAGGTATCGAACAGCGTCTCGCCCTTGCTGGTCGAGGAGGTCGACACGTTCAGGCTGATCACGTCGGCCGACAGGCGCTGGGCGGCCAGCTCGAACGTGGTCCGGGTTCGGGTCGAGTTCTCGAAGAAGACGTTGCACACCGTCTTGCCACGCAGCAGCGGCACTTTCTTCACGGCGCGGGCGCCGACTTCCAGGAAGGAATCGGCAGTGTCGAGAATTTCGGTCAGCAGTTCGCGGGGCAAACCGTCAAGCGAAAGGAAATGGCGCAGCTGGCCCTGATCATTGAGCTGCAGCGGGCGCTTGGCGTCGATTGGCGTCATCGCGGGGGACTCTTAAAGGGCGGTAGCGGGGGCGAGGTCCTGGCGCTCGAGGGCGAGCGGCGTGGGTCCGGTCAATTTTACCCGTTCATGGGCCGCCAATGACAAGGTGGCGCCGAGCACATTCGGGCGGATGGGCAGCTCGCCTGCATCCAGGTCCAGCAGGCAGACCAGGGTGACGCTGGCCGGGCGGCCATAGTCGAACAGTTCGTTGAGGGCGGCACGAATGGTTCGACCGCTCATCAGCACGTCGTCTACCAGCACCAGGTGCTGGCCTTCGATTTCGAACGGCAGCTCCGAGGGGCGCACCTGCGGGTGCAGGCCATTCTGGCTGAAGTCGTCTCGATAGAACGACACGTCAAGCGTACCCATGGGGCTGGTGTCGTCCATGGCCTGTTGCAACGCCTGGGCCACCCACACACCGCCGGTGCGAATGCCGATGTAGCGTGGCTCGGCGATGGCGCGGCGGGCCAGATGGGCGCGAAGGTCGACAGCCATCTGCCGGATCAGCGCGGCAGGATCAGGTAGGCTCATTGCAGGTTCCTCGGAAGGGTGCGCCGGAGGCATCCGGCCGCGAAGATGATCAGGTATTGGCCTCCAGCCAGCCTTGCAGCAGCAGGGCGGCGGCGATGGCGTCGACCGGGTTGTCCCGGTACGTGCCGCGCTGGCCGCCACGGGCCATGCGCTCGCCCTTGGCCTCGAACGTGGTCAGGCGTTCGTCATGGGTATGCACCGGCAGGTTGAAGCGCCCATTGAGGCGGCGGGCGAATTTTTCGGCGCGGGCGCTCATGTCGCTGGGGGTGCCGTCCATGTTCAGCGGCAGGCCGACGACGATGGCGTCAGGTTTCCATTCGGCGATCAGGCGCTCGACCTGGGCCCAGTCCGGCACGCCATTCTGGGCGCGCAGCGTACACAGCTCACGGGCCTGGCCGGTGACCGCCTGGCCGACAGCAACGCCAATCTGCTTGGTGCCATAGTCGAAGCCCAGCAGCAGCCGGGGTGCGGCAAGTGCGTCGGCCATCAGGCGTGGCCCGCTTGGCTGGTCAGCAGGTGAAGGTTGATGCCAAGGCTCGCGGCCGCCGCTTCCAGGCGCAGCTCGCTGGTCATGGCAAACAGGATATCCGGGTCGAACGCACAGTTGAGCCAGGCGTTATCGGCCAGTTCGGCCTCCAGCTGGCCCGCTTCCCAGCCGGCGTAACCCAAGGTGATCAGGCTCTTTTCCGGGCCCACGCCTTCAGCGATGGCGAACAGCACGTCCTGGGACGTGGAGAGCGAGAGGCCCTGGAGTTCCACCGTGGCCTGGTAGCTGCACTCGCTGGTGTGCAGCACGAAGCCGCGGTCGGTCTGCACCGGGCCACCTTGGTAGATGGGCACCTGCAGCGTGCTGGTCGGCGGGGTTTCGTCCGGGCGCAACTGCTCGAGGATGTCGGCCAGGTTCAGTTCCTGCGGCTTGTTCACCACAAGCCCCATCGCGCCATGAGCATTGTGCTCGACGATGTACGTGAGGGTCTGGGCGAAGTTCGGGTCGGCCATGTGCGGCATGGCGATCAGGAACTGGTGCTTGAGGTAGCTCGGCGTGAGGTTCTTCATGGGGGATAGTGTGGCGCCACCCGGCCACAGCTGCAAGCGTGCCGGCTCAGTTGCTGGACAACCGATCGCCTCTGGCGAAGCGCCAGGTGCGGATGATTTCCAAGCGGTCGTACTCGGCCAGGTCACCGGTGAACGGTGCGAACGGTGCAGCCAGGCGCACAATGCGCTGGGCCGCCTGGTCCAGCACGGGCTGACCGGAGGATTCGAGCACCAGCACTTCGTAGAGTGACCCGTCGCGGTTGATCGAGACCATCATGCGCAGGTTGCCGTAGATCTGCTGCCGGCGTGCCTCGTCAGGGTAGTTCAGGTTGCCCACGCGTTCGACTTTCTTGCGCCACTCCTCCTTGTACCAGGCGCCCTTGTCGCGCATGGTCGAGGCCGCATTCAGGCGATGGATACGCGGGCGCTTGGCATATTGCTGCTGCTCGTTGGCAAGCTCGGCTTCAAGGCTGGCGATCTGGCTGGACAGCTGCGAGCTGTCGAACTCGCGCACGGGCGTGCTCGGCTTGGGCTGGGGCTTGCTTTCCCGGGGCTTGGGCTCGACCTTCTGCGCCTTGGGGGCTTTGGTCGCGACCGCCGACTTCTGTGGAGGCGGCGGTACCTCGGGCCTGGCGGCAGGAGGCGGCGTGATCTTGTTGATCTTGGTGTCCTGGAAAGGCGCAAGCTCGGTGGTCTTGGGCACGGCCTTCTTGTCCAGGGTGCCGCTGCCTTGCTGGTTGTCCTGCGCCTGGAAATCAGCCTTTTCCGGCGGCTTTTCGCTCTTGAACGTGGCCAGGGTGATGTCCATGGTGCGGCTGATCTGCGCCGGCTTGACCACGGTAAAGCCCACTCCGAGGATCAACGCCAGGTGCACCAGCGCCGCCAGAAACAGCGTGAAGCCCAGCCTGTCCACCGGGCGAACGCGGGGCGGCAACAGGTCGGCGGGGATGTCAGCGGGCAGCGTCATCAGGTATCCAGGGGCATCGTCGAGCTACAAACGGCACGCGACAGTCAGCAGAAGCACGGGGCGGCCGTGCCGGGCTTGCAGCCTGTCGCTTGCGGGTGAGCATGATACCCCACGCCAGCCCGTTACCGAATGTCCGTGGTCAACGCGCCTTGAGCTGGCGATCAATGGCATCCATCAGCTGGCCGCCGATGTCGGTGCCGTAGGCGGCGTCGATTTCGCGGATGCAGGTGGGGCTGGTCACGTTGATTTCGGTGAGGTAGTCGCCAATCACGTCCAGGCCGACGAACAGCAGGCCTTTCTCGCGCAGTGTCGGGCCCACCTGGGCCGCGATCCAGCGGTCGCGCTCGCTCAAGGGGCGTGCCTCGCCGCGACCACCGGCTGCCAGGTTGCCACGGGTTTCGCCGCTGGCCGGAATACGGGCCAGGCAGTAGTCGATCGGCTCGCCGTCGATCATCAGGATGCGTTTGTCACCGTCCTTGATCGCCGGCAGGTAGGCCTGGGCCATGATCTGTTGAGTGCCCAGCAAGGTCAGGGTTTCGAGGATCACCGACAGGTTTGGGTCGCCCGCCCGGTGACGGAAGATCGACGTGCCGCCCATGCCATCCAGGGGCTTGAGGATCACATCGCCATGCTCGGCGGCGAATGCGCGGATGATGTCCGGGCGGCGGCTGACCAGGGTAGGCGGGGTGCACTGCGGGAACAGCGTGGCGAACAGCTTTTCGTTGCAGTCACGCAGGCTCTGGGGGCGGTTGACCACCAGCACGCCTTCGCTTTCGGCCTGTTCGAGCAGGTAGGTGCTGTAGACGAATTCCAGGTCGAAAGGCGGGTCCTTGCGCATCAGGATCACGTCCAGTTCGGCCAGGGCGCTGTCCTGCTCCTCGCCCAGCTCGAACCAGCGGGCCGGGTCTGCGAACACCGTCAATGGGCGCATGCGCGCACGGGCCTTGCCTTCGCCTTGATACAGGTCGCGCTGCTCCATGTAGAACAGGCTCCAGCCGCGTGCCTGGGCAGCCAGCAGCATGGCCAGCGAACTGTCCTTCTTGTAGGAGATGGACGCAATAGGGTCCATGACAATGCCGAGGCGAACGCTCATGGGGTGGTTCCTCTTGGCGGCGTGGCCGCGATGGATCGAAAGAAAAGTGGCTCAGGGTGGCGCCGCCAACGCCGCCGGTCAAGGGGCGCGGCAGATGGAATGGCTACCCGGACTGTGCTAAAAATGCAGCTTCAAGCCTTTGGCTACACGCTTCAAGCGAAAAGCGGCCATGGGCCCATGGGGCTTTCCTGTCGCGTGCCGCTTGCACCATGCAGCTCAATTCCCCCGGGTAGGCGTCTATGGAACAACCCCTGAAAGTGATGGTGATCGACGATTCACGCACCATTCGCCGCACGGCGCAGATGCTGCTCAGTGAGGTGGGCTGCGAGGTCATCACTGCCAGCGATGGCTTCGATGCCCTGGCCAAGATCGTCGATCACAACCCGGCCGTGATCTTCGTCGATGTCTTGATGCCGCGTCTGGACGGCTACCAGACGTGCGCGGTGATCAAGCAGAACAGCACCTTCAAGGACGTCCCGGTGATTCTGTTGTCGTCGCGCGACGGTTTGTTCGACAAGGCCCGCGGGCGTGTGGTCGGTTCTGATCAGTTTCTGACTAAGCCGTTTACCAAGGAAGAACTGATCGAGGCAATACAGGCCCATGTGCCTGGGTTTGCCACAGCCCAACAAACAGCACCCTGACCGTGCCCTGCTCTGGCACGGTCTTACGAATCCTGATGGGGAACCAGTATGGCCCGCGTTCTGATTGTCGACGATTCGCCGACTGAAATGTATAAGTTGACCCACTGGCTGGAAAAGCACGGGCACGAGGTACTCAAGGCCAATAACGGCGCCGATGGCGTAGCCCTTGCCCGGCAAGAGAAGCCGGATGCAGTGCTCATGGACATCGTGATGCCAGGCATGAACGGCTTCCAGGCCACTCGCCAGCTCAGCAAGGACCCGGAGACCAAGGCCATTCCGGTCATTGTGGTGACCACCAAGGACCAGGAGACCGACCGCATCTGGGCGACGCGCCAGGGCGCACGTGACTTCCTGACCAAGCCCGTGGAAGAAGATGCGCTGGTGCGCAAGCTCCAAGAGGTGCTGGGGGCTTGACCACACGCCCGCAGGGGGCGTCGCTGACCGCCTTCGAACTGTTGCTGGATATCGATCGCCGCTGCCGGCTGCTGGTGGCCGACCAGCCAGCTTCGGGTGACAGGTTGCAGCAGTGGAGCGGCATCGGTTTTCGTGTAGCCGGGCAATGGTTCGTCGCCCCCATGGGCGAGGTGGCCGAAGTGCTGCGTGAGCCCCGCAGTAGCCGAGTACCCGGTGTACAACCCTGGGTATGCGGGGTGGCCAATCTGCGTGGCCGGCTACTGCCCGTGATGGACCTGGGCCGTTTCCTCGGCCTGGGCAGTGCCGTGCCAGGCAAGCAGCGCCGCGTCCTGGTGCTCGATCACGAGGCGCTTTTCGTTGGCCTGCTGGTGGACGAAGTGGTGGGCCTGCAGCACTTTGCTATCGACAGCCTGCAACCTGCGCTGCCAGTGACCGATGCTGCCGGGCCCTTCGTTCAGGGGCGCTTCGAACGCGACCACGACTACTGGGCGATCTTCAGCCCCTTTGCCCTGGCCCAGGCACCGGGCTTTCTCGATGTGGCGTTATAGGACCTTGCAAACGTGAACCAGCCTGCTCCCCCCGTCACCGCCACCACCGTGAGCCCCCGCACCCGCAGCATTGCGCAGATCACCGTGCTGTTCCTGATCCTGATCCTCTCGATCATTCTGCTGTTCGCCAATTTCGCCTACCTCAACACCCAGTCCAACTACGACAAGCAGTACATCGGCCATGCCGGCGAGCTGCGCGTGTTGTCGCAGCGCATTGCCAAGAACGCCACTGAAGCGGCTGCCGGCAAGGGTGTGGCCTTCAGGCTGCTGTCCGATGCGCGCAACGACTTCGAGCGTCGCTGGGGCTACCTGCGCGAAGGCGACAAGGCCACTGGCCTGCCCGCAGCGCCACCCTCGGTGCGCGAAGAAATGGAAGCGGTGCGCGATGACTGGGAGAGCCTGCGCAAGAGCACCGACACCATCCTGGCCAGCGAACAGACCGTGCTGTCCTTGCACCAGGTGGCGGCAACCCTGGCCGAAACCGTCCCGCAGTTGCAGGTCGAATACGAAAAAGTGGTCGAAATTCTGCTGCAAAGTGGCGCCCCGGCCAGCCAGGTCGCCGTGGCTCAGCGCCAACTGCTGTTGGCCGAACGTATCCTGGGGTCGGTCAATACCGTACTGGCCGGCGATGCGGCGGCGGCGCAGGCCGCCGATGCCTTCGGTCGTGATGCCGGCCGCTTCGGCCAGGTGCTCGAGGGCATGCTCAAGGGCGACGCTGGCATTGGCGTCACCCGTGTCGAGGACGCCGATGCCAGGGCGCGGCTGGCGGAAATCGCCGAGCTGTTCCAGTTCGTGGCCGGCTCGGTCGATGAAATTCTCGAAACCTCGCCGGAGCTGTTCCGGGTGCGGGAGGCGGCCGGCAGCATCTTCAGCCTGTCGCAGACCTTGCTCGAGGAAGCCTCGCACCTGGCCAACGGGTTCGAAAACCTGGCCAGCGGGCGCACGCTCGATACCGTTGGGGGGTATGCACTGGGCTTGTTGGCGCTGGCCTCGATCATCCTCATCGGCCTGGTCATGGTGCGTACCACCAACCGTCAGTTGCGTGAGACCGCCGAAAAGAACGAACGCAACCAGCAGGCGATCATGCGCCTGCTCGATGAAATCGAAGAGTTGGCAGATGGCGACCTGACGGTGACCGTGTCGGTGACCGAAGACTTCACCGGCGCCATTGCCGACTCCATCAACTATTCCGTCGACCAATTACGAGACCTGGTCGCCACCATCAACCACAGCGCGGTGCAGGTCGCCTCGGCGGTGCAGGATACGCAGAACACGGCCCGCCAGTTGGCCAAGGCATCCGAGCAACAGGCCGAGCAGATCAGCGAGGCCTCCGAGGCAGTCGGGGACATGGTCGAGTCGATCGACCGTGTTTCGGCCCATGCCTACGAGTCGGCCAAGGTCGCCGAGCGGTCCGTGGCCATTGCCAACAAAGGCAATGAGGTGGTGCACAACACCATCGACGGCATGAACAACATTCGCGAGCAGATCCAGGACACCGCCAAGCGCATCAAGCGCCTGGGCGAATCGTCCCAGGAGATCGGCGATATCGTGAGCCTGATCGACGACATTGCCGACCAGACCAATATCCTGGCCTTGAACGCCGCGATCCAGGCCTCGCTGGCCGGTGAGGCAGGGCGGGGGTTCGCCGTGGTCGCGGACGAGGTCCAGCGCCTGGCCGAGCGCTCGTCCTCTGCCACGCGGCAGATCGAAGCCCTGGTGCGGACCATTCAGGCCGACACCAACGAAGCGGTCATTTCCATGGAACAGACCACGGCCGAAGTCGTGCGCGGCGCCAGGCTGGCGCAGGACGCCGGCGTGGCGCTGGCTGAGATCGAAGGGGTTTCGCAGAACCTTGCCGACCTTATCCACAGCATTTCCGATGCGGCCCAATTGCAGACGTCCTCGGCGGGCCAGATCTCACACACCATGGCCGTCATCCAGCAGATCACCGCCCAGACGTCCGCAGGTTCCAGCGCCACCGCCGACAGCATTCGTCACCTGGCGCGCATGGCCAGCGAGATGCGCCGCTCGGTCTCCGGATTCACCCTGCCGGCACCTGCCGAGCCCCATTGAGAAATGCCCATGTCCACGCCCATGCCCGGCCCCATTGCTGGCCCCGCCCGCCACGATACCGTGGGCCTGGCCTGGACCAAGGCTGCCCTGCTCGATTGCCTGGGGCAGGGGCGCCAGGCGCTGGAACGCTTTGCTGGCGAGCCTGAAGACCTGTCGCTACTCACCTTCGTGGCGGACAACCTGCACCAGGTGCACGGTTGCCTGGTGATGCTGGAGTTGCCTGGGGCAACGCGCCTTGCCCAGGAGCTGGAGATGCTCGTGACCGACCTGGCCAACGGTAAGGTCACCCCGCGAGGCGACTGCCTGGGCGCGTTGTTCAAGGGCCTGGAGCTGTTGCCTTCCTACCTGGAACGTCTGCGCGGTGCACGCCATGACTTGCCACTGGTGATGTTGCCGCTCCTGAACCAGCTACGTGCCTGCCGGGGCGCGGAACCGGTGGTTCATGGCCGCCTGCTCGGCAATGCAGGCCAGCGTCTGGCAGGTGCCCAGGACCTGGCGAACCTTGACGTGTCATTGGGCAACTGGCGCGAGCAGTTGCAGGCTGGGGAGGGCCGCGACGCGCTAAGGTCGGTAGTGGCGGCATTGTGTGACGACCTCATGCGCATCAAGGACCGCCTGGACCAGTTCGTGCGCAGCGACCGGCAGCACAATGAACAACTGGAGGTGTTGCTCGCGCCCCTGCGCCACGTGGCCGATACCCTGGCCGTGCTGGGTTTCCAGCAGCCGCGTCGGGTCATCATCGATCAAGTGATGACGCTGCAAGGGCTGGCCGAGGGCGATCGGGCCGTGGATGACGCGGTGCTGATGGATGTGGCGGGGGCCTTGTTGTACGTGGAAGCCACGCTCAACGGCATGGTCGGACCACTCGAAGAAGGGGGGGAGCCAGGCCTGCCGGGCGCCGATGTCGCCGAGATTCGCCTGGTCGTGCTGCGAGAGTCGCTGAACGTGTTGCAGCAGGCCAAGGACCTGATGGGCGATTGCCTGGAGTCGGGCTGGCCCCGTCAGCACCTGCAGGCCTTGCCAGGCTTGCTCCAGCAGGTGCGCGGCGCCCTGGCCATGCTGATGTTGCCGGCCGCTGCCGAGGTGTTCGCGCGCTGCACGGTGTTTGTCCAGGGCTGGGTACAACAGGCGCAGGCCGACCCCTCGTCCGAGGAACTGACGCTGCTGGCCGAAGCCTTGAGCGCTGGCGAATGCTATCTGCAATGGCGCGTGGCCGACCCGCTGGCCGACGCTCAGCGCTTCATCGTCATGGCTCGCGAGCGCCTGGGGGCGTTGGGCGTGCACTGTTCCACCGTTGAAGAGCATGCCGATCTGGAAGAGGCGGATGGCCTTCAGGACGAATTGCGTGGCGTATTCATCGAAGAAGCCCAAGCATTGCTTCAGGACATTGAGCGGCACTGGTTGACTTGGCGTGCCGACCACCAGCAGCACAACGCGCTGATCGAAGTGCATAGGGCATTGCATACGCTCAAGGGCGCAGGCCGCCTGGTGCATGCCCAGGCGTTGGCAGAGCTGGCCTGGGCCGCCGAGCACTTGCTCAACCGTGTGCTTGCCGGGCGCAACGTGCTTGGTGCGGACGGGCAGATGGCGCTTGAGCAAGCGTTCGCGCAACTGCCCGAGGTGCTCGCCGACTTCGCCGCGGGGCACCTGCCGCATGTGAGCGCCGTACAGCAACTGGTGGGCCACCTGCATGCCCTTGCCGAGCGCGACCTGCCAGCCGCGGCCAGCGCGCAGGGGCTCGACCCGCAGTTACTGGACATCTTCCGTGGCGAGGCCCAAGGCCACCTGGCCAGCCTCGACGGGTTCCTGGCAAATGCCCAGCACGGCGTCCCTGTAGACGACGCCCTGCAGCGGGCCTTGCACACCCTCAAGGGCAGTGCGGCCATGGCCGGAGTTGTGCCCATCGCCGAACTTGCCACCGTGTTCGACCGACTGGTGCGCGAGTACAAGGCGCACGACCTGCTGCTCGATGAAACAGAGCTGCACTGGCTCAAGTCCGCCGCCTCGATGTTCGGGCAGGGCCTGGCGCAGTTATCCACCACCCCGTTCGAGCCACTGCCTGGTGCGGCCCAATTGATCGAGCAGGTCGAGTTGGCCATCGATACGCGCATCGCCGCCCTGGGCGGCGATGCGCATGCCTCGACCGGCAACGCCCGCGACCCGCAACAGGTCGCAGCTTTCCTGTCGCAAGCCATGGATCGTTTGCTGGACGCCGAGTCGTTGCTGGCCGACTGGCAGCGGCGCCCGGCTCAACGGGCGGCCTTGGAGACACTGCTCGATGACATGACCGAGCTTGCCCATGCCGCCCATTCGGCCGATCTGTGGCAGGTCGATGAGGTGTGCGAAGCCTTGCTGGACCTGTACGGTGCAGTGGAGGAGGGCAGCCTGCCTGCCGATGCGCAGTTCTTCACCCATGCCCAGCACGCCCACGAGGCGCTGCTGGACATGCTCGACGAGCTGGCTGCCGGCCAGGACGTAGTCCCGCGTACGCCGCTGGTGGCTCGCCTGCGCGAACTTCAGGGGCAAGGGCTGGCACCCGATGCCACCGGGCGCGTGGGCCTCGACAGCGTCACACCGCTGCACCCGGACATGGACGTGCAACTGATCGACACGCCAGCCCCAGACCTGGCCCTCGACCCCGCGCCAGTGCCGCCGTCACAAGCTCCGGAAAGCGCCGGGGAAGAGCTGATGGAGGTTTTCCTCGAAGAAAGCTCGGACATCGTCGAGAGCGCCGCTGCAGCGCTGGCGCGATGGCAGGCCGACCCGCGCAGCACGGTGGAGGTGGACAACCTGATGCGCGACCTGCACACCCTCAAAGGGGTGGCACGCATGGTCGAAATCGGCCCCATCGGTGACCTGGCCCATGAACTGGAATTTTTGTACGAGTTGCTCGCGGCAGGGCGCCTGCCACCGAGCGGGGCCCTGTTCTCGCTGTTGCAGAACTGCCACGACCGCCTGGCGCACATGCTCGATGCGGTGCGCCTGGGGCAACCGCTGCACGCCGCCACGGCGCTGATCGATTACATCCGCAACTTCAGCAGCGCAGGCCTGACCGACAGCGCGGCCGGCACCAGCCCGGTCGAAACTGCCGCCAGCGAAGGTCCGGCAGTAACCCCCGAGCGAGTGCCGGGGGACATGGTCAAGGTCGATGCCGAATTGCTGGACGACCTGGGCAACCTGGCCGGTGAGCACTCGATCATCCGTGGACGCATCGAGCAGCAGGTCAATGACGCCCAGTTCACCCTCAACGAAATGGAAACCACGCTCGAGCGCATGCGTGACCAGCTGCTGCGCCTGGATATCGAAACTCAGGGGCGGATCTCCAGCCGCCAGCAGCTGGAGGGCGATGTCTATGAAGACTTCGACCCACTGGAAATGGACCGCCACTCCCAGCTGCAGCAGTTGTCGCGGGCGCTGTTCGAGTCGGCCTCGGACCTGCTGGACCTGAAGGAAACCATGGCCCAGCGCGCCCAGGAAGCCTACGGCCTGCTCCAGCAGCAGGCGCGGGTCAACAGCCAGTTGCAGGAGGGCCTGACGGCAACGTTGATGGTGCCTTTCGAACGCCTGGTGCCACGCTTGCAGCGCGTGGTGCGGCAGGTGGCGAGCGAGCTGGGCAAGCAGGTCGAGCTGGTGGTGGGCAACGCCGAGGGCGAGCTGGACCGCAGTGTGCTGGAACGCATGGTGGCGCCGCTTGAACACATGTTGCGCAATGCCGTCGACCATGGCCTGGAAAGCCGCGAAGCCCGATTGGCTGCGGGTAAGCCTGAGCAGGGCACGATCCACCTGAACCTGCTGCACGAGGGGGCGGACATCGTCATCGAGATGACCGACGATGGCGCCGGCGTACCCCTACAAGCCGTCCGACTCAAGGCGATCAAGCGCGGCCTGCTCGACCCGCAGGCACAGCTGAGCGACCACGAGATACTGCAGTTCATCCTCAGGCCGGGCTTTTCCACGGCCGAAAAGATCACGCAGATCTCAGGGCGAGGCCTGGGCATGGACGTGGTCCACGAGGAGGTCAAGCAGTTGGGCGGCTCGATGACCATCGAGTCGGCCCAGGGCAAAGGGGCGCGTTTTCAGATTCGCCTGCCGTTCACGGTGTCGATCAACCGCGCGCTGATGGTGCACCTGGGCGACGAGCAGTACGCCATCCCGCTCAACACCATCGAAGGCATCGTGAGGGTACCGCCCGCTGAGCTGGCAGGTTGCTACGAGCAGGAGCCGCCGCGCTACACCTACGCAGGCCATCAGTACCAGCTGCGCTACCTGGGCGAGCTGGTGCAGGGCGCGCCGCGTCCTACGCTGCTGGGCCAGAGCGTGCCGCTGCCCTTGTTGCTGGTGCATTCACAGGAGCAGTCGTTCGCCGTTCAGGTCGACAGCCTGTCGCCCAGCCGGGAGATCGTGGTCAAAAGCCTGGGCCCGCAGTTTGCGGCCGTTGCCGGCCTGTCGGGTGCAACGCTGCTGGGGGATGGGCGCGTCGTGTTGATTCTCGACCTGTTGGGGCAATTGCGTGGCCAGCAACGGCGGCTTGCTCGTTTGCCTGGAGGCACGCCGCGTGGGTTGCTGCCGGCAGCGACCCCGGACCGCACCTTGCTGGTGATGGTGGTAGACGATTCGGTCACGGTGCGCAAGGTCACCAGCCGCCTGCTTGAGCGCCATGGCATGAGCGTGATCACCGCCAAGGACGGGGTGGATGCCATGGCGGTGCTGGAAGGGCACCGGCCCGATGTGTTGCTGCTGGATATCGAAATGCCGCGCATGGACGGTTTCGAAGTGGCGACCCGCATTCGCCAGGACGCCCGCCTCAAGGCGCTGCCCATCATCATGATCACCTCGCGTACGGGGCACAAGCACCGCGACCGAGCCATGGCCATCGGGGTCAACGAATACCTCGGCAAGCCTTATCAGGAGTCGGTCTTGCTGCACAGCATCCTCCGGTGGAGCCAGTCCCATGCTTGAACTGATAGCCGGGCAGCGCAGCAGCCTTACCGGGCTGTTGCTGCCATTGGGCGACCGTACGTTGGTGCTGCCCAATGTGGCCGTAGCCGAACTCAGTGGGCTGCGCAATGTAGCGTGTCAGCGCGGTGACCTGCCCTGGCACCTGGGCTGGGTCGACTGGCGCCAGCAGCGCTTGCCCCTGATCGGCTTCGAAGCGGCCTGTGACAGCCATACGCCCTGTGGAGAACGGGCCCGTGTGGTGGTGCTCAACGCACTGGGCGACACGGGGTTGCGTTACCTGGCCTTGTTGCTGCAAGACATACCGCGCTCGTGCAAGCTCGACAGCCAGCTCAACTACGTTGACGTGGCGTTGGCACCCCTTGAGTTGGCCGCTGTCCAGGTAGGGGATCAGGTGGCGCGCGTGCCTGACCTGGTCGGGCTCGAGCGCCTGGTCAGGGACGCACAGCGCAGCGGCAGGCTGCAAACGCCGGGTTAGAGCGTGCCGCCGGTACGCGTCGAGTGTCGCGGCTGAAACTAGCTGGGTTTCGAAAGGTCTTTAAATGCATGTATTACGGTGAACGCTTCAATGCCTGGACCCACTTGGTGGGTGCGTTGCTGGCAGGCCTCGGTGCCCTCTGGCTGATCATCGGCGCCATCTTGCAGGGGGACCCCTGGAAGATCGTCAGTTTCTCCATCTACGGTGGCACGCTGCTGTTGCTGTACAGCATTTCCACGCTGTATCACAGCACGCGAGGGCGGGCGAAGGTGATCATGCGCAAGCTCGATCACCTCTCCATCTACCTGCTGATCGCTGGCAGCTACACGCCCTTCTGCCTGATCAGCCTGCGCGGGCCCTGGGGCTGGAGCCTGTTCGGCATCGTCTGGGGGCTGGCCGTACTGGGCATGTTGCAGGAAATCAAGCCCCGCTCCGAAGCACGCGTCTTGTCCATCGTGATCTACGCCGTGATGGGCTGGATCGTGCTGGTCGCGGTCAACCCGTTGCTGGAGGCGCTGGGTACGGCCGGTTTTGCCTGGTTGGCCGCAGGGGGCGTGTTCTACACCGTGGGCATCATATTTTTCGCATTCGACCGGCGCTTTCGCCACTGGCATGGCATCTGGCACCTGTTCGTGATTGCCGGCAGCCTGATGCATTTCGTGGCAGTGTCGCACTACGTGCGCTGATGAACCCAGCCTGTGAGCAGCCTCTGCTCCCCTGAGAAGGCTTAGAAATCGCCCCAGAGCTGTTGCGCCACCGAAAGGGCTACCACCGGCGCAGTTTCAGTGCGCAATACCCGCGGGCCAAGGCGCGCTGCATGAAAGCCCGCTGCCTTGGCCTGCTCGACCTCGGGTTCGCTCAAGCCGCCTTCGGGACCGATCAGAAAAGCCAGGCTTGCCGGTCTGGCATGGCTGACCAGCGGTTCGGCCACCGGGTGCAACACCAGCTTGAGCTGCGCCTGGGTTGCGGCCAGCCACTCAGTCAAGGTGATGGGTGGGTGGATGATCGGCAGGCTGGAGCGGCCACACTGTTCGCAGGCGCTGATCGCCACTTGCCGCCAGTGGGCCAGGCGTTTGTCGGCACGCTCGTCCTTCAGGCGCACCTCGCACCGCTCGCTGACGATCGGGGTGATTTCATTGGCGCCCAGCTCAGTGGCTTTCTGGATGGCCCAGTCCATACGCTCGCCCCGCGACAGCCCTTGACCCAGGTGCACCTGCAGGGGGGAATCGGCCTGGCCAGCGAATGCCTGGTCCAGGCTCACACGCACGGCCTTCTTGCCCACCTCCAGCAACTGCCCACGGTATTCCTGGCCGCTGCCGTCGAACAGCTGCACGGGGTCACCCGCCGCCATGCGCAATACGCGGCCGATGTAGTGGGCCTGTGCCTCGGGCAGGTCGTGTTCCCCAAGGCTCAGGGTAGCGTCGATGAAAAAGCGGGACAGTCTCATGGGTAAGCTCTGAAAAGGTAAGGACAACCGGAAGGCCCGCGCTGGCATGACGCATGCGCAGCGCAGGTTCCGGCGCGGTCGAAGGCCTGGCCTTCGCCCCGTAATCAGCCCGGATCGCGAAAATCCGGGTGGAAGGTGCTGGGCACCGTCACGCAGGTGCTGTCGCGGGTGGCGATGTCGATGCCTTCGCTGGCCACTTCGGCCAGGAAGTCGATCTGTTCGGGCGTGATGATATACGGTGGCAGGAAATACACCACACTGCCCAGCGGACGCAGCAGCGCGCCACGGGTCAGGGCATGCTCGAACACTTTAAGGCCGCGTCGCGCCTGCCAGGGGTAGGGCACTTTGCCGGCTTTGTCCTGGACCATTTCGATGGCCAGGACCATGCCGGTCTGGCGAATCTCGGCCACGTGGGCATGGTCGGCCAGATGCGCGGTGGCGGTGGCCATGCGCGTGGCCAGCGCCTTGTTGGCCTCGATCACGTTGTCCTGCTCGAAGATGTCGAGGGTGGCCAATGCGGCCGCGCACGCCAGTGGGTTACCCGTGTAGCTGTGCGAATGCAGGAACGCGCGCAAGGTGCGGTAGTCGTCATAGAACGCCTGGTACACCTTGTCGGTGGTCAGGCAGGCGGCCAGGGGCAGATACCCCCCGGTCAGGGCCTTGGACAGGCACAGGAAGTCCGGGCGAATACCTGCCTGCTCGCAGGCGAACATCGTGCCCGTACGACCGAAGCCAACCGCGATCTCGTCATGGATCAGGTGCACGTCGTAGCGATCGCAGGCTTCGCGCAAAAGCTTGAGATAGACCGGATGGTACATGCGCATGCCACCGGCGCCCTGGATCAACGGCTCGATGATGACCGCGCTGATCGAGGCATGATGCTCGGCCAAGGTCTGCTCCATGACTTGGAACAGGGTGCGCGAATGCGCCTCCCAACTGACGCCCTCCGGACGCAGGTAGCAATCGGGGCTTGGGACTTTCAGGGTGTCGAGCAGCAACGCCTTGTAGGTTTCGGTGAACAGCGGGACATCACCGACGGACATGGCCGCGATGGTTTCACCGTGATAGCTGTTGGTCAGGGTGACGAACCGCTTCTTGTCCGGCTTGCCGACGTTCTGCCAGTAGTGGAAGCTCATCTTCAGCGCCACTTCGATGCACGAGGAGCCATTGTCGGCGTAGAACACCCGGTCGAGCCCAGTCGGTGTCATGGCCACCAGGCGTTCGGACAGCTCGATCACAGGCTGGTGGCTAAAGCCTGCCAGAATCACGTGCTCAAGCTGGTCGACCTGCTCCTTGATGCGCTGATTGATACGCGGGTTGGCATGGCCGAACACGTTGACCCACCAGCTGCTCACGGCATCCAGGTAGCGCCGGCCCTCGAAATCCTCGAGCCACACGCCTTCCCCGCGCTTGATCGGTATCAGCGGCAGTTGCTCGTGGTCTTTCATCTGGGTGCAGGGGTGCCAGAGGACCTTGAGGTCGCGCTGCATCCACTGATCATTGAGGCCCATGAGCATTTCTCCTGGCTTGGCGGCGTGGGGGCGTAAGCCTAAGCAATGGCACGGGTGAGAACAACCCGCCAGAAAATGTCATTTAGCCAGACCACTTGATGTCACTACGCTGGCAGCCCTGGCAGCGGTGACGTATTCTAGCGCCTCTCTCGGGGCATCCCGCCTCTCTCTGTTTTCTGCAACCTTTGACTCGGAGTTCGCCAACATGGCTGCTGCTTGGGTGCGCCTGTGCGCGTTGGTATTGATTGGTGTTTCCAGCGGTGCCGCGCTGGCGAGTGACAAGATGCCCACGGCAATCGTCGTGGGTGGCGGCATGGCAGGCCTGACCGCAGCTTATGAGCTGCAGAACAAGGGCTGGCAGGTGACCTTGCTCGAAGCCAAGGCAGGCATGGGCGGCCGCTCGGGCCTGGCCACCAGCGAATGGATCGGCAATACCAAGGCGCAGCCTGTACTCAACCAGTACGTTGATCGCTTCAAGCTCGACACGCTGCCAGCGCCGGAATTCGTGCGCACCCCTGGCTACCTGATCGATGGCGAGTATTTCAGCGCCGCAGACCTGGCCCTCAAGCAGCCGGCCACGGCCGAAGCCCTCAAGCGCTACGAGAAAACCCTGGACGACCTGGCCCGTTCGATCGACGATCCGCTCAACCCCCAGGCGACCAGCACCCTGTTCGCCCTGGACCAGATCAACGTGTCCTCCTGGCTGGACAAGTTGCAGCTGCCTGCCACCGCCCGTCAGCTGGTCAACCAGCAGATCCGCAGCCGCTACGACGAGCCATCGCGCTTGTCGCTGTTGTATTTCGCTCAGCAGAACCGCGTCTACCGTGACGTGAGCGACCGTGATCTGCGTGCAGCGCGGCTTCCTGGCGGCAGCCCGGTGTTGGCGCAGGCATTCGTCAAGCAACTGAAGACCATCAAGACCGACTCGCCGGTAAGTGCAATCGTTCAGGACAAGGATGGCGTCACCGTGAAAGTCGGCAGCGTGGGTTATCGCGCCGATTACCTGGTGATGGCCGTGCCCCTGCGCGCACTGGCCAAGATCCAGATGACACCTGGCCTGGATAACCAGCATGTGGCGGCGCTCAAGGGCACCAACTACGGCTGGCGCGACCAGGTCATGCTCAAGTTCAAGAAACCGGTGTGGGAAAGCCGGGCGCGCATGTCGGGCGAGATCTTCAGCAATACCGGCCTGGGCATGTTGTGGATCGAGCCGGCCCTCAAGGGCGGTGCCAATGTGGTGATCAACCTTTCCGGCGACAACGCCCGCCTGCTGCAGGCCTTTGGCGACAAGCAAATGGTCGACCAGGTGCTCATTCGCCTGCACACCTTCTACCCTCAGGCCCGCGGCGCCTTCACCGGCTATGAAGTCAAGCGCTACAGCGCCGATGCCGGCACTGGGGGTGCCTACCTGGCCTATGGACCTGGCCAGATCAGCAAGTACTGGCGTCTTTGGGAGCGCCCGGTGCAACGCATCGCGTTTGCCGGTGAGCACACCGATGCCCTGTACCCAGGCACGCTTGAAGGCGCACTGCGTAGCGGTCAACGGGCTGCCGGCCAAGTGCAGGACCTGCTGGCCGGCAAGTCGTTCGACCCAGTCAAGGCCGTGCCGGCTGCCGCGACAGCCGCAGCAGGTGCGGCAGCGGCCAAGAGCAAGGGCAATTTCTTCACCAACCTCTTCGGCGGCGCGTCCAACAAAGACAAGGCAGGCGACCAAGCGCCGGCCAAGCCTGAGGCCCAATCGGCCGACGCGACGGGTCAGAAGAAGCCAGGCTTCTTCGCTCGCCTGTTCGGTGCCAAGGAAACCCCAGCGCCAGAGCCTCAACCGGCGGCAAAGGCAATTGACGCAGCCCCTGTAGCACCCCCCGTCGCGCAGCCTGCAGCGCAAGCGCCACAGCAGGCACCGGCCAGCCCGGCGCCCGCCGTCAAGGCAGCACCCACCAAGGCGGCAGCCACCAAGGCCGCCCCGGTCAAGCAGGCGCCGGCCCACAAGCCAGCGGCCAAATCGGCCCACAAGCCAGCTCACAAGCCTGCCGACAGCAAAAAAGCGGCTACCAAGCCGGCGCCAGCCAAGAAGCCTTTGACCGATAGCCAGGCCAAAGCGAGCTGATACCGCCGGCCTGCCCGGTACCGCCCCGGCGGCGCCTAACCGCAGGGCTCAGCCACTCGACTGAGCCCTGTGCCATGCGCATTGATCGAAGCGCTCGCTGCCTGATATCGGCGTTAACGTTTCCTTAATAGCCTTCTATGAAAATTGCTATCGGATTTGTCGATAATCCAAAGCAAGTTTTTCCGCTTTTATTCGATACGTTTGACGCTAGTCTTTGCATAGCTTTCACGGGGAAGAACGCCAACATGCAAGTGCGCAATTCATCTTCACGTTACGGCGCTGTCAGCATTCTCATGCACTGGGGCGTGGCGCTGACCGTCTTCAGTCTTTTCGGCCTCGGATTGTGGATGGTCGGGCTCGACTACTATGACCCATGGCGCAAGGCCGGCCCAGACCTGCATAAAAGCATTGGTCTGATGCTGCTGGCGGTGATGCTGTTGCGCGTGCTGTGGCGTTTTGTGAGCCCGCCGCCGCCGGCACTTGCCAGTTATGGCCCGCTCACCCGATTGGGTGCCAAGCTGGGGCATCTGGCCCTGTACCTGGGGTTGTTCGCCGTGATGATTGCCGGTTACCTGATTTCCACCGCCGACGGCGTGGGGATCCCGGTGTTTGGCCTGTTCGAGGTGCCTGCCCTGGTCAGCAATCTGCCAGACCAGGCGGATCTGGCCGGTGTCATCCACCTGTGGCTGGCGTGGGGGGTGGTGGTTTTTGCGGGGTTGCATGCCCTGGCCGCACTCAAGCACCATTTCATCGACCGTGACGCGACCCTCATGCGTATGCTGGGCCGCAAAGCTTGACGCTCAACCTCAATCGCAAAGGAAGGAAGTAACGATGTTGAAAAAGACTTTTGCCGCTCTGGCGCTCGGTACTGCTCTGTTCTCCGCTGGCCAGGCCATGGCAGCCGAGTACAAGATCGACAAGGAAGGCCAGCACGCTTTCGTGGACTGGAAGATCAGCCACCTGGGCTACAGCTTCATTCACGGTACGTTCAAGGATTTCGACGGTAACTTCACGTGGGACAGTGCCAAGCCTGAAGCCAGCAAGATCAGTGTCGACCTGAAAACCGCCAGCCTGTGGTCGAACCACGCCGAGCGTGACAAGCACATTGCCAGCCCCGACTTCCTGGACGTTAAGAAGTATCCGGATGCCAAGTTCGTGTCCACCAGCGTCAAGTCCACCGGTGACAAGACCGCTGACGTCATGGGTGACCTGACCCTGCACGGCGTGACCAAGCCGGTGACTTTCAAGGCCACCTTCAACGGTGAAGGCAAGGACCCATGGGGCGGTGAGCGCGCTGGCTTCAATGCCACCACCACCTTGAACCTGAATGACTTCGGCATCGAAGGCCCCGGCCCAACCTCGCAGACGCTGGATCTGGATATCAGTGTCGAAGGCGTGAAGCAGAAGTAATACGTGTCAGCCGAATGAAAAACGGGGCCGCAAGCGGCCCCGTTTTCGTTTACGACCCCTTGCGGGTCAGCAGTGCCGGGCGTTCGCCCCGCGGACGGCTTGGCAGATCGTCCAGTTGCTCGGGGGTCGGATAACGGTCCAGCTTGGATTCCTTGCGGATGATCACAGGCTGATGCTGTGGCTGGCGCGTGTTGCCTACGGCCGGTTCCTGGCGGGCAGCTGCGTCACGCGGTGGGCGACCACCACGCGCGCCGCCGTCACGACGAGCAGTGCCGCCATTATTGGCACGAGGCGGGCGTTTCTCACCACCGCCAGTACGGGGTTGACCGTTGTTGCGGCCTTGACCACCGGCATTGGTACGCGGCGTACCTCCTTGCGGTTGACTACCATTACCGGCTGGGCGACGGTTGCGGCCTTGGCCCTTGCCATTCTGGTACGGGCTCACGTAGTCAGCCCGGTTACCGAAGTTATCCACATCGTCATCCAGAAACTCTTCCGGATCGCGGTTGGGCTGCATGGCCGGAGGGGTCGCGTTGCTGGCCTGTTGCTGACGAGGCTTCTTGTCACGTGGCTTGCGCGGCTGTTGCTGCCTGTCGCCGGACTTTTCCTTGTCAGCGGGTTTGTCCGCAGCCTGCTGGCGGGTTTTGCCCTTGTCCTTGCCCTTATCCTTGCGGCCACCGTTGGCGTCCTTGCTGCCCTCGCCGCGGGCCTGCTGACTACGACCGCCACGGCCATTGGGCTGCTGGCATTCGCGTACTTCAGGCTTCTCGGCCTCGACCTGGCTGGCATCGAAGCCCATCAGGTCGCCGTCAGCGATCTTCTGACGGGTCACGCGCTCGATACTCTTGAGCAGTTTCTCCTCGTCAGGTGCCACCAGGGAAATGGCCTCGCCAGAGCGACCGGCGCGGCCAGTACGGCCAATGCGGTGCACGTAATCTTCTTCGACGTTGGGCAGCTCGAAGTTGACGACGTGGGGCAGTTGGTCGATGTCCAGGCCACGGGCGGCGATGTCGGTGGCGACCAGCACGCGAATGTTGTTGGCCTTGAAGTCAGCCAAGGCCTTGGTGCGTGCGTTCTGGCTCTTGTTGCCATGGATGGCTGCGGCAGTCAGGCCGTGCTTTTCCAGGTACTCGGCCAGGCGGTTGGCGCCATGCTTGGTACGGGTGAAGACCAGTACCTGCTCCCACGCACCCAGGGTGATCAAGTGCGCCAGCAGGGCACGCTTGTGGCTGGCCGGCAGGCGGTAGACACGCTGCTCGATGCGCTCGACGGTGGTGTTTGGCGGGGTGACCTCGATGCGCTCCGGGTTGTGCAGGAGCTTGTCGGCAAGGTCAGTGATGTCCTTGGAGAACGTGGCCGAGAACAACAGGTTCTGGCGTTTGGCAGGCAGGCGGGCCAGCACTTTCTTGACGTCGTGGATGAAGCCCATGTCGAGCATGCGGTCAGCTTCATCCAATACCAGAATTTCTACATGGGCCAGGTCGACCTTGCCTTGACCGGCCAGATCGAGCAGGCGACCAGGGCAGGCAACCAGGACGTCGACGCCCTTGGCAATGGCCTGCACTTGCGGGTTCATGCCGACGCCGCCGAAGACGCACGCACTGACCAGCGGCAGGTCGCGGGCATACAGCTTGAAGCTGTCGTGCACCTGGGCCGCGAGTTCGCGGGTAGGGGTCAGTACCAGGACCCGTGGCTGACGTGGGCCATGGCGCTGGGATTTGTCCGGGTGACCTGCCGGGAACAGACGTTCGAGAATCGGCAGGGCGAAACCGCCGGTCTTACCGGTACCGGTCTGTGCGGCGACCATCAGGTCGCGGCCTTGCAACACGGCGGGAACTGCCCGCTGTTGCACGGGGGTCGGCTGGGTATAGCCCGCGGCTTCAATGGCGCGGACAAGAGCCTCGGAGAGACCGAGGGAAGCAAAGGACATGGGCAATCCTGTTCTCGTGTGGGCTGGGCCCGTAGGGATGTTCTGCCTGGCGCGACGGGCATCGGCAAGATGCGATCGCGTCCGGTCCAGCTGGGCTTTCACTGCACATCCGGGAAACGGAGGGCTGACGCCAGAGTGCGTCGATGCCGATCGGGATGCCTGTTGCGAGGCCGAGCGTCCGGGCGTGAGCCGGGCGGGAAGGCCCGAGTATAACAGAGCTAGCGCGCTGTGCTGCTTTCCTGCTGCTCAACGGCGTTCGCAAGGTTCTCAGGGTCGTGTGTGTAGTGGTCCATGATGGCCGCGTAGGCCGGTTCCTGCTTGAATCGCCGCAGTTCCTCGGCAAAGGCCTGGGCCAGTACCTCACGCCCAGGCTTGCGGGCCAGGCCCAGGTACTGGGGCTGGCGACTGACGACAAGCGGCAAGGCTTCGATCTGCTGCTCCAGACCCATGAGCCGGATGACATGCAGGCCGACCCTGCGGTCGGTAATCGCAAGGTCTATGCGCCCCAGCGCCAGCTTGCCAAAGTTCGCTTCATGGGTCGGCGCCGCTTCGCGCTTGAAGAAGGTAGCCTCATTGAACGCCGCACTGTAGTTGTAGCCTGGCGAGGTGCCCACGGTCAGGCCGGCCAGCGCATCCAGGCTCGATACCTCATGGCGGCGAGCCTTGGTCTGGAACAGGATCAACTCGGCCGTGGACATGGGTTCCGGGACATACAGCAAATAAGGGTGGCGGGACTCGACCTGGAAGACATCCATGATGCCGTCGGCCTGGCCCTGCTCGATCATTGCCAGGCACCGCTTGAAGGGCATGAACTGCCATTGGACCTCGTACCCAAGACGACGCAATACCTCGGTCGTGACCTCGTAGTCGATGCCACGCGGCTGGCCGTTTTGCTGATAGACATAGGGTGCCCAGTCATCGCTTACCAGGCGCAAGCGCTCGCCCAGCGCGAACGGGCTGAGGCAAAAAAGCAGCAGGATCCAGATCAGACGGGCGGAGATTGGCATGCCCGGAGATTACGCGCTCGGCCAGGTCAAGACCAGTGCCGGATTGGGCGAGGCAGGGCGCCGCAGGTGGGGCCTGCGACACGTGCGTATGAACCAGGCGCCGGTCAGCTACCAGCACGTGGTCCATCGGGCTTCAACGAGACGGCTGGAGGTTGTTCCAGATCGCCATGCTCGGTTCTGCCTGGTTCAAGGTGTAGAAGTGCAGGCTCGGTGCACCGCCTTGCAGCAGCTCCTCGCACATGCGGGTTATGACTTCTTCACCGAAGGCCTGGATGCTGGCCGTATCGTCCGCATAGGCTTCGAGCTGTTTGCGAATCCAGCGTGGAATTTCGGCGCCGCAAGCGTCGGAGAAACGCGCCAGCTTGCTGTAGTTGGTGATCGGCATGATGCCGGGCACCACGGGGATGTCCACGCCCAGCTTCTGGGCTCGCTCGACGAAGTAGAAGTAGCTGTCGGCGTTGAAGAAGTACTGGGTGATGGCGCTGTCGGCACCGGCCTTGACCTTGTGCGCGAAATTGGCCAGATCGGCTTCGAAGTTGCGTGCCTGTGGATGCATCTCGGGGTAGGCGGCGACTTCGAGGTGGAAATGGTCACCCGTTTCCTGACGGATGAACTCGACCAGGTCACTGGCATAACGCAGCTCGCCACTGGCCATGCCCATGCCCGAAGGCAGGTCACCGCGCAGTGCGACGATACGCTTGATGCCGACTTGCTTGTACTCGGCCAGCAGCGCGCGCAACTCGGCCTTGGTATCGCCTACGCACGAGAGGTGGGGCGCAGCCGGCACCTGCACTTGGCTTTCCAGCTGCAATACCGTGTTGAGCGTGCGGTCGCGGGTGGAACCGCCGGCGCCGTAGGTGCAGGAGAAGAAGTCAGGGTTGCAGGCGGCCAACTGGCGCGCCACGCCCATCAGCTTTTCATGACCTGCGTCGGTTTTGGTCGGGAAGAACTCGAAACTGTAACGGCGTTCTTGTGACATCACTCGTTCCTCTAACAGCAAGCCCAAAGCTGCAAGCTGCAAGTAGAAGCCAGGTCGGTGATGGCCGACCTGGCCTGGCATCGTTCACGTTTCTTTCAGGCGTGCACTTCAAGCGGCAATGCCACAGTCTGGCACTGCCTGGCGCTTGAAGCGTACCGATCAGTAACGGTAGGCGTCTGGCTTGAACGGGCCTTCAACGGTTACGCCGATGTAGTCGGCCTGCTGCTTGGTCAACTGGGTGACCACGCCGCCGAAACCGCGGACCATTTCCAGGGCCACTTCTTCGTCGAGCTTCTTGGGCAGCACTTCGACCGTCAGGCGCTCGGCTTTCTTCTCGGCCGACAGGTCGGCGTACTTCTGCTCGAACAGGAAGATCTGTGCCAGGACCTGGTTGGCGAAGGAGCCATCCATGATGCGGCTTGGGTGGCCAGTGGCATTGCCCAGGTTGACCAGGCGGCCTTCGGCCAGCAGGATCAGGTAGTCGTCGTTCTGAGGATCGAAGCTGCCGGCGCCGGTACGGTGGATCTTGTGCACCTGCGGCTTGACCTCTTCCCATGCCCAGTTCTTGCGCATGAAGGCCGTGTCGATTTCGTTGTCGAAGTGACCGATGTTGCAGACAACGGCACGCTTTTTCAGGGCCTTGAGCATGTTGGCGTCGCAGACGTTCACGTTACCGGTGGTGGTGACGATCAGGTCGATCTTGCCCAGCAGCGCCTTGTCGACACTGGCTTCGGTGCCATCGTTCAGGCCATCGAGGAAGGGCGATACCACTTCGAAACCGTCCATGCACGCCTGCATCGCGCAGATGGGGTCGACTTCGGTGACCTTGACGATCATGCCTTCCTGACGCAGCGACTGAGCCGAGCCCTTGCCCACGTCACCGTAGCCGATCACCAGGGCCTGCTTGCCCGACAGGAGGTGGTCGGTACCGCGCTTGATGGCATCGTTCAGGCTGTGACGGCAGCCGTACTTGTTGTCGTTCTTGCTCTTGGTGACCGAGTCGTTGACGTTGATGGCCGGAACCTTCAGCTCGCCTTTGGCCAGCATGTCCAGCAGGCGGTGCACGCCGGTGGTGGTTTCTTCGGTCACGCCGTGGACGCGCTCGAGCACCTGTGGGTACTTCTTGTGCAGCAGTTCGGTAAGGTCGCCACCGTCGTCCAGGACCATGTTGGCGTCCCAGGGCTGGCCGTCCTTGAGGATGGTCTGTTCCAGGCACCATTCGTATTCCTGCTCGGTTTCACCCTTCCAGGCGAAGACCGGGATACCGGCGGCTGCGATGGAGGCGGCGGCCTGGTCCTGGGTGGAGAAGATGTTGCACGACGACCAGCGCACTTCGGCACCCAGGGCGACCAGGGTTTCGATCAGCACGGCAGTCTGGATGGTCATGTGGATGCAGCCCAGGATTTTGGCACCCTTGAGCGGTTGCTCGGCCTGGTACTTGCGGCGCAGGCCCATCAGCGCAGGCATTTCCGATTCGGCGATGATGGTTTCGCGACGGCCCCAGGCGGCCAGGGAGATGTCGGCAACTTTGAAATCGGTAAAACCAGCAGGCATGTTTGCAGCGCTCATCAGAGCCTCCATTCGTAGTGTGCGAATGGGCGCCGTTGTGCGTTGAGCGTCCGCGGGAGCGGACAACGCCCCATCCGAGCCTGACAGGTCGAGCCTGCTGCAGCGCCCCTCGGACAGGTGGCGGGCATGGCGCCGCTGTGGACGGCCATGTAAAACGGCCACGATTATAGCCGGGTGCGGCACCATCCCCAAGGTTTTCTGTCGATTAATCGAGACGATAGTCGATGTTGGGTGGAGCGGCGCTGGCCGCTCTGCCATCATCGTTTTACGCAAGCCAGGATGCTCAGGAGTCCCGATGAACTTCCACACCCGCAAATGGGTTAAACCCGAAGACCTCAACCCCAACGGCACGCTGTTCGGTGGCAGCCTGCTGCGCTGGATCGACGAGGAAGCGGCCATCTATGCCATCGTGCAGCTGGGCAACCAGCGCGTGGTGACCAAGTACATGTCCGAAATCAATTTCGTCAGTGCCTCGCGCAAGGGCGACATCATCGAACTGGGCATCACCGCCACCGAGTTCGGCCGCACCTCGATCACGCTGCGCTGCGAAGTGCGCAACAAGATCACGCGCAAGAGCATCCTGACCGTCGAACGCATGGTCTTCGTGAACCTGGGCGAGGACGGGCTGCCTGCGCCCCACGGGCGTACCGAAATCAAGTACGTGCAGGACCAGTTCCCCGACTCCGCCGTGGAGTGACGGTCTGGGGCTGCAGGGTGCAGCCCCGCTTCTTTCAGGGTTGTACGCTGACCCTGCGTACCACCTTGCCGATGCTCAGGCCCTGCACCAGGATCGAGGACAGCACCACGATGTAGGTGATCGACAGCAGCAGGTCACGCTCTTCACCCAAAGGCAACGACAGCGCCAGGGCTACCGATACTCCACCACGCAGGCCACCCCAGGTCAGCACCCGCACCGTGCCCTTGGGCACCGGGCGCCAACGCCGCAGCAACACGATGGCCGGCGCCACGGTCAGCAGGCGCGAGAGCAGCACGGCCAGCGCCAATACACTGCCGGCGGCCATGTGCAGCCAGTTGAAAGGCAGCAACAGCAGCTCCAGGCCGATCAACGCGAACAGCAGCGCGTTGAGCATATCGTCGATCAACTCCCAGAAACCGTCCATGTAGCGACGGGTCATGTCGTTCATCGCCAGGTTGCGCCCCAGGTTGCCGATGATCAGGCCCGCCACCACCATCGCGATAGGGGCCGAGACGTGCAACTCATAGCACATCGCCGAGCCACCGATCACCAGCGCCAGGGTCAGCATGACCTCGACTTGGTATTGCTCCACACTCTTGATCATGCGGTAGGTGGCGTAGCCGATCACACCGCCAAACAGCACGCCACCGATGGCCTCGCGAACGAACAGCAGCGCCGTGTCGGCGATGCTCGGGGTTTCACCGAGCTGGATGATGCCCAGCAGCACGGTGAAGACCACAACGGCAGTACCGTCGTTGAACAGCGACTCGCCGACGATGGTGGTCTTCAGGGGTTTAGGAGCATTGGCCGTACGCAGGGCGCCCAACACCGCAATCGGGTCGGTCGGCGAGATGAGCGCGCCGAACAGCAGGCAGTAGATCAGCGGCACCTGCCAGCCGAACATCGCGAACACCCAGTGCGACAGGTAGCCGATGACCACGGTGGCGATCAGCACGCCCACGGTCGCCAGCAGGCCGATGGGCCAGCGGTAGCTGCGCAGGTCGGACAAGTTCACGTGCAAGGCACCGGCGAACAGCAGGAACGCCAGCATCCAGTGCATCAGCAGGTCATTGAAGTCGATCTGGTTCATCAGCGCTTCGACGCGGGCTTCCAGGCCAGGAAAGCCGATCAGGCTCAATGCCTGAAGCATGAGCGAGAACAGCAAGGCCGTGACCATCACGCCGATCGCAGGTGGCAGGCCGATGAATCGGTAGTTCACATAGGTGAGAAGGGTGGTAAGGCAGATAAACGCGGCAACTAATTCAAGCATCCCGATTCCTGTAACAGTGGCTTCCAAGTCGTCACCCGAATGACTCGGGCAGCTCTTTGATGACCTGACGAGGGGTTCGGGGCACAGGGTTTGACCGATTTTGCATTAATCGCTCCCATTAGCGCCCTGCCAAAGGCGGTGGGCGGGCTGTAACAGGGGGGCGAGGCCGCTTCGTGATTGACGCGCTCACCTGGCCAGGGCTTATAGTCTGCGTCCGGTAACCCCTTGAGGACCCACCGCGTGTTGGCCACGTCTCTGGTGCTGATCGCTGCCTTGCTTCATGCGACCTGGAACACCCTGATCAAATTCAGCGGCGAGCGCCTGCTGGTCATTGCCAGCATGGACACGGTGGCCCTGGCCCTGGTGATGCCTGCGGTGGCTTTCGTGGACATCCCGCCTGCCGGTATCTGGCCCTGGTTGCTGGCTTCGGCGTTTGCCGAGCAGCTGTACCGCTGGCTGCTGATCAAGGCGTACCGCGTGGGTGACCTGGGCCTGGTCTACCCGCTGATGCGTGGGCTGTCGCCTCTGGTCGTACTGGCGCTGACCCTGGCGTTTGCCGGAGAACCCCTGAGCCAGCAGCAGATCATCGGCATTCTGCTGATTCCCTGTGGCATGGCCTGCCTGTTGTGGCAGGGCGGTGGCGGAGACCGGCTGCCGTGGTCGATGTTGCCGGTGGTGGCCCTGATCGGGCTGTGCATCGGGTGCTATACCTGGTTCGACGGTCAGGCCGTGCGCGAATGGGGCAAGCCATGGGACTACTTGGTGTGGCTGACGCTGCTCAGTGCCTGGCAATTCCCCGCGCTGGCCGCAGTGGCGCGACGGGCACCGTTCGTGCTGTTCTGGAAAACCCAGTGGCGGCTGGGCCTTGCCGTCGGCCTGTGCGTGCTGTTCAGTTATGCCCTGGTGCTCTGGGCGATGCACCTGGGGTCGGTGGCCGAGGCAGCGGCGCTGCGCGAGCTGAGCGTGATCCTTGTGGTGTTGCTGGGGATGCGCTACCTCAAAGAACCTTTCGGCGGGCCAAGACTCCTAGCTTGCGGGCTGGTACTGGCAGGTATGCTGGTAATGAAGCTCTGACCGACTGACAAATGAGGAACCCCGTCCATGACCGTTGCCCTGTGGTGCATCCTGATCGCGCTGATCCTGCCGCCGCTCTGTGCGCTGATCGCCAAGCTGGCGAGCGGCCGGTTCGGCTTGAAGCACAACCATGACCCGCGCGCCTTCCTCGATACCCTGTCGGGGCTGCCGCGCCGCGCGCACTCAGCCCAGCAGAACGGTTACGAAGCCTTTCCGGCATTCGCCGCCGCTGTGCTGGTGGCAGACATCGTCGGCAACGCCGAACAGGTGACCCAGGATGTGCTGGGTGTGATGTACATCACCAGTCGGCTGCTCTACATCATCTGCTACCTCGCCGACTGGGCGGCACTGCGCTCGCTGGTCTGGTTCGCTGGCCTTGCAATCATCGTGGCGTTCTTCGTGGTCTCGGCCTGACCGCATCGCCCGGTGCCGAGGCCCCTGTCACGGGACCTTGGGCACTTCAGGCAGCGGTTGGCCCTTGGGCCACAGCATCCAGATCTGGCCCTGCTGCTTCATGTTCCCGGCCAGGTCTCCGGCTGCCTGGCCGGTCCCCCAGAACAGGTCGGCGCGAACCTCGCCTGCGATAGCGCCCCCAGTGTCCTGGGCCGCGACCGGGCGCACAACGGGGCTGCCGTCCGGTCGGGTGGTCGATAGCCACAGCAGGCTGCCAAGCGGGATGACCTTGCGGTCGATAGCCACGCTGTAGCCCGCCGTCAGTGGAACGTTGAGCGAGCCACGTGGCCCTTCGTTGCTGTCGGGGCGCGTGCTGAAGAACACGTAGCTGGGGTTGCTGGCCAGCAATTCGGGAACCCGTGAAGGGTTGGACTGGGCCCACGCATGAATGGCGCCCATGCTCACGTCTTCTTTTTTCAGCTGCCCTTGCTCGACCAGCCAGCGGCCAATCGGACGATACGGATGACCGTTCTGGTCAGCGTAACCCAGGCGCAGCTGGCGCCCGTCCTCCAATTGGACGCGACCAGAGCCCTGGATCTGCAGGAACTGCAAGTCCATCGGGTCGGTCAGCCAGGCCAGTACCGGGGCCTTGGCGCCGTTGCGGTTGATGACCTCAGCAGTGTCGTAGGGCTTGAGCACGCGCCCTTCGAGGCGACCACGCAGGCGCTTGCCCTTGAGTTCGGGGTACACGCTGGCCAGGTCCACCGTGATCATGTCTTCGGGAGGGCCGTAGACCGCCACATCATAGGTGGCAGAGGGGGTCAGGCTGCCGGGGTAGACAGGTTCGTAATAGCCGGTGATCAAGCCGTTGGCACTGTTGTCAGCCGAACGCAGGCCATAGACCTCAAGGTTCTGCTCGAGAAAGGTGCGCACCTGTGCAGCGCTTGCCGGCTGGCTCCCAGCGGCTTCACAGGTGGCCGCCCAGACCGGGTCGCGCTTGAGCTTTTCGCAGCCGCTGCGCCAGGCATAGAAACCGGCGAGCAGGTCTTCGTCGCTGACCGTGGGCAGGTCTTTCCAGGTACCAGGCGCGTAGGTTGCGATGGCGTGGGGCTCGGGCTTTGCCGTCTGGTCGTTGTCGCAGCCGGCCAGCAAGGCCAGTAGCGGGAGTGTCCAGGCCAGGTGGCGCAAGGCATGTTTCATCGGTGTATTCCTGTCATGGACGAACACGCGGTTCACCCTTGTTTTTTATGTGGCTATTGGTCTTTCGCCCATTGGCAGCGATACTGGCCGGCCCTTTTTCCAGGCATGGGTAGGCGAGATGTTTAAGCGGTTGGGCGTTGTGGTGCTTGCAGCATTGACCTTGGGTAGTGGCCTGACAGGTTGCGGGGGCGTTGACCCCAACTCGCCACTGGGCAAGCGCAAGGCCATCTTCAAGGACATGCTCAAGACAAGCGAGGACCTGGGCGGCATGTTGCGTGGTCGACTGCCGTTCGACGCCGGTCGCTTCGCCCAAGGGGCGGACACCCTGGATACGCTGTCTCACCAACCCTGGCAGCACTTTGCGCAGGTACCCGAGGGCGAAGGCAGCGCGGCGCGCCCCGAGGTGTGGCAACGGCAGGCCCGCTTTCAAGACCTGGCCCGGCAGCTGGAGGCAGCCACCGGAGCGCTGGTGCAAGCGACCCGCCAGCCGTCGCTGGACGCTGCGCAGTTGAAGGCACCCATGGACAAGGTCGAAAACGCATGCCGGGCGTGCCACAGCGAATTTCGTAACCATTGAATGACGCGGCAGGCGGCGGCTGGCCCGTGCGCCGCCTCAGGCGCTGGCCTCAGCGGTCAAGGTCGTCTACCGCGTCCTGCAGTTCCTTGCGGGACTCGGCGAGCTTGTCCTTGCGCTTGTTGATTTTTTCGGCATCGCCTTTCTTCTCGGCCTTTTTCAGGTCCTTCTCCCGCTGGGCCACCTCATGGCGCGCATCGAGCACCTTCTGCTCACGCTCTTTGCGCAGGCTGGCCTCGGTGCAGTTGGCCACGCCACGCAAGGCCTCCTCCAGCCCGGCCGCCTGCGCGGCATTGCCGTGCTCACGGGCGATCTTGAGCTGGTTCTCGATCGCGCTGCGCTTGGCATCGCAACCGGTCAGGCCGGCATCGGGCGCGGCGGCCTGTGCAGCGCCTGCGCCCAGGCCCAAGGCCGCGAGCAGAAAAAGGGAAGAAAAGCGTTTCATGAAAAGCCTCCTGGACGGGGCAGGGCAACGAGAAAAATTCTGGATGGAAATCCTGCCTTGGTTTTGGCCATTTAGGAACCCTTGATAAGACTGGGCCGCTAAATCTCCGGCTTTTCCTACAGTTTTTTTGGTAAATAATCATTGCTCAGGCCTGAGCGGCTGCTCCGAGAACCCGTCTACACCTTGCCCGGCCAGATGTGACCCAATGGCTTGCACCTCGGCGCTGGCGAAGAATCGCGCAAGTTCGTCCGCCCGTTTCGAGCCGATGCCAGGCTGGGCTTGCCACTGCCCACGCGTCTGGGCAACCACCGTCGGCCAGTCACCGGGCAGCGCCACCCCCTTGCCGATAGGTGTCCCGATACCGCGAACCCATTGTGTGAATGGACGCAAGCGGGCCTGTTCGAAGGCGGCCAGCAACTGGGCTGCCCTCAGGGTGCTGATGCCTGGCACCTGTTGCAGGCGCCCGGCATCGAGCTCCAGCCAGTCGGTCATCGTCGAAACCAGGCCTGCCTCGACCAGCCGTCGCCAGGTTCCTGGGCCCGTTCCTGGCAGGGCCAGGCCTTGTTTGCCGGCCAGCCAGCTGAGGCGAGCGATGAACTGCTCATTACAGCCTTCTCCGGCACGCCAGCAGCTGTGGGCATGGTATTGGTCGATTGCCGGTGCAGTGACTGGCTGGCGCTCGACCGAGTAATGCACGATCTGGTCGAAACGGGGGATGGTCAGCCCTGCCAAGCTGATGGCTATCTGGTCGCCTGGACGAACGTCCAATGCCTGCCAGCGTGACAGCGAGCCCAGGCTGACACGGGTCACGCGTCGGTCATCGAGGGTCACCGGCTCGACGTGAACGATGGGGGTGACCTTACCTGTGCGTCCGATTTGGAAGCGCACCTCGCGCACCTGCGCCAATTTTTGTGCGTAGGGGTATTTCCAGGCTGCGATCCAGTACGGCGCCTTGGCCTGCCAGCGTTGGGCAGGCGGGCGTTCGCCCTGGCGCAGGATCACCCCATCGCTGGCGAAGGGTAGCGGCGTGCCGAACCAGTGGTCCCGCCACCGCGCAGCTTCTTCGGGGGTGTTTATCGCAACGCTGTAGCGCTGACTGTCCGCAAAGCCCAGTTGGGCCAGCTGTGACAGGCGCTCGGTTTGCTGTTCAGGCCCCTTGGGCCACTCCCAGACGAACAGACCGAGGCGGGCGCCTTGTTCCTCGTCGATCTGGTGGCGAGCGAGCAGGCCGGCGACCGTGCCACGGGCATTGAGGCCCCCTGCGCTTGCCTGTATGTGGCCTTCAAGGCGCAAGTAGAGCTCGCCTTGCAGCGACAGATCGAGCGGGCGGGGCAGCTGCCGGACAATCCCTTCGAGTTGTGGGATATGGCGGCTCCAATCGTGCCCCCGGACCCCGTCGCCTCGGCTGATCAACTGGGTCAGCCGGCCCTGGCGGTAGATCAGTGACACCGCCACGCCATCGACCTTTGGCTGTACCCACAGGTCGGTCTTGCCAGTCATCCAGCCGGCAACCCGCTGGAAGTCGGCCAGCTTCTGCACGCCGGTGTGCGGCACGGGATGGACGACCGGACCGCCCGCCCTGGCCAGCGGCGAGGCCTCGGTCGCAAGGCCAACGCAGCGCTGCAACATGGCCAGGTGATCGCGGCTCTGGTCATACAGCTCATCGGCCACCAGTGCCACGCCGTCACGGTGATAACGTTCGTCCCAATGGGCGAGCGTTGCGCTCAGTTGGGCGATCTGTGCGTGTGAGCGTGCCGGTGTCCAGTCCGGGCACGGGTTGGCCCAGGTCGGCGGCAGGTGCAACACCACCATGATCAGCAGCAATACGATTGGCATGGCCCGCTTCCTTGCGTGGCTTGAAGTGTGCCGAGCCTATGGGGTTTTCACGGTGTTCGCCTCGGGCGGTTTGTCAGGCGATATGTCACAAAAAAGCCCCTGCCGATTGCTCGGCAGGGGCTTTCGCTCAGCGCTGTAGGAAATTACAGGCCGGCAGCGTCACGCAGCGCTTCAGCGCGGTCAGTGCGTTCCCAAGTGAAGGTGGTGAAGGTGTCGTCACCCACGGTTTTCTGCTGCGGGGTGCGACCGAAGTGGCCGTAAGCAGCGGTTTCCTGGTACATCGGGTGCAGCAGGTCGAGCATGGTCGTAATGGCGTATGGACGCAGATCGAAGCACTCGCGCACCAGCTGGATGATCTTCTCGTCCGACACCTTGCCAGTGCCGAAGGTATTGATCGAGATGGAGGTCGGTTGGGCCACGCCGATGGCATACGAGACCTGGATCTCGCAGCGCTCGGCCAGGCCGGCGGCGACGATGTTCTTGGCCACGTAGCGGCCGGCATAGGCGGCGGAACGGTCGACCTTGGACGGGTCCTTGCCCGAGAACGCGCCGCCGCCGTGGCGGGCCATGCCACCGTAGGAGTCGACGATGATTTTGCGACCGGTCAGGCCGCAGTCACCGACCGGGCCGCCGATGATGAAGTTGCCCGTCGGGTTGATGTGGTACTGGGTACCTTTGTGCAGCAGTTCGGCAGGCAGCGTGTGCTTGACGATCAGCTCCATGACCGCTTCCTGCAGGTCTTTCTGCGACACCTCGGGGTTATGCTGGGTGGACAGCACCACCGCATCGATACCCACGACCTTGCCACCTTCGTAACGGCAGGTGACCTGCGATTTGGCATCCGGGCGCAGCCAGGGCAGCAGGCCGGACTTGCGTGCTTCGGCCTGACGCTCGACCAGGCGATGCGAGAAGCAGATCGGCGCTGGCATCAGCACTTCGGTCTCGTTGCTGGCGTAGCCGAACATCAGGCCCTGGTCACCGGCGCCTTGGTCTTCTGGCTTGGAACGGTCGACGCCTTGGGCAATGTCCACCGACTGCTTGCCGATGATGTTCATCACGGCGCAGGTGGCACCGTCAAAGCCGACGTCGGAGCTGTTGTAGCCGATGTCGATGATGACCTTGCGTACCAGGTCCTCGAGGTCGACCCAGGCCGAGGTGCTCACCTCGCCGGCAATGATCGCCACGCCGGTCTTGACCAGCGTTTCACAGGCGACGCGGGCGTACTTGTCCTGGGCGATGATCGCGTCCAGCACGGCGTCCGAAATCTGGTCGGCGATTTTGTCCGGATGCCCTTCGGACACGGACTCGGAGGTGAAAAGGGAGTATTCGCTCATCTCGAAGGTTCCTGAAATTTACCGATGGTGTATGTCGCCAGCCGTCCGCTGGAAATGGCGGACCTGGATCTGGAAACCGTTACGCAGGCCTACGTACAGGCTATCCCCGTGGGACAGGCCTGCCGCGTTGGCCCAGCGGGCCAAGTCGTCCTGTTCGAAGCCGAGCCACAGGTCGCCGCAGGCTTCCCGCGCCCACCCCTGGTCATGGCTGCACAATTCGGTGATCAACAGGCTGCCGCCTGCCTTCACCCGTTTGGCCAGCTGGCACAACGCCAGGGCCGGATCGCTGAAATGATGCAGGACCATGTTCAGCACAACGCAGTCGGCGACCACATCCGTTGCACCCAGTGCATCGGCCAACTGCAGGTTCACGTTGTCCAGCCCTTCGCGCTGACAGACCTGGCGGGCGAGTTCGAGCATGGTCGGGCTGTTGTCAAGCGCGGTAACCTGCGCAAAACGCCGAGCCAGGTCCGGAAGGAACCCCCCATCGCCGGGGCCGACCTCAAGCGCGCTGGCGCTTGGGTCGAAATGCAGCTTGTCGAGCAGCGCCAGCAGGCTCTCGCGATATTGCGGCAAGCCTGCGATCAGGTCCTGCTGGGCGCGAAAGCGCTCTTCCACGCGCAGGAAGAAGTCCTGGCTGGTTGCCGCGCGGCGCTGCTGCACCTGGGCGATGCGGCCTTGCACCTCGGCGGGCAAGGCCAGGTCATCGACCTCGTCGAGCAGCGCGGCGTGCAAGCGTCCGCCCAAGCGCAAGCTGTCGGGCAGGGCGCGGCGATAGAAAATGGCGTTGCCTTCCCGACGGGTGGCTACCAGGTCGGCCTGGGCCAGCACCTTGAGGTGGTGGCTCATGCCCGACTGGCCGATGTCGAAGATCTGCGCCAGCTCCAGCACGCCGAAGGAATCGTTGGCCAGGGCGCGCAGCACATTCAGGCGCAACTCGTCGCCACTGGCCTTGCACAGGGCGGCCAGTGCCTCGCGTTGTTCCGGTATCGCTTGCGCACGAAGGTTCATGGTGCGGGAGTCTAGACAGGCATCGTTGCCCTAGCAAGGCCTATATCAAAAAGTTTTGATATTGCAGGTCCGTTGCCCATTAGCCATTACCCTTGTGTTGCCATTGCGGTCGATGATCGGACCAATGCACGCCGCTTGCTGCTTAAATGTTTGCCCCAAGCGCCCCAGTGGGCGAAAATGGACGCCTTTTTCGTATCACCACCTATTCAAGCCCCCAGGAGATCAGCGATGCCCAGCCGTCGTGAACGTGCCAACGCCATTCGTGCCCTTAGCATGGATGCCGTGCAAAAGGCCAACAGCGGCCACCCCGGTGCCCCCATGGGCATGGCGGATATCGCCGAGGTTCTTTGGCGCGACTACCTCAAGCACAACCCGAGCAACCCGGCATTTCCCGATCGCGACCGCTTCGTGCTGTCCAACGGCCACGGTTCGATGCTTATCTATTCGCTGCTTCACCTGACCGGCTACGACCTGTCGATCGACGACCTCAAGGGCTTCCGTCAACTGCACAGCCGTACCCCTGGCCACCCGGAGCACGGTTACACCCCTGGCGTCGAGACCACCACCGGCCCGCTCGGCCAAGGCATCGCCAACGCCGTGGGCTTCGCCCTGGCCGAAAAAGTCATGGCGGCCCAGTTCAACCGTGACGGCCACACCATCGTCGACCACAACACCTATGTGTTCCTGGGCGATGGCTGCATGATGGAAGGCATTTCTCACGAAGTGGCCTCGCTGGCCGGTACCCTGGGGCTGAACAAGCTGGTTGCCTTCTACGACGACAACGGCATTTCCATCGACGGTGAAGTGCATGGCTGGTTCACCGACAACACCCCGGCGCGCTTCGAAGCCTACAACTGGCAGGTGATCCGCAACGTCAACGGCCACGACGCCGAAGAGATCAAGACGGCCATCGAGACCGCCCGCAAGAGCGACCGTCCGACCCTGATCTGCTGCAAGACCACCATCGGTTTCGGCTCGCCGAACAAGCAGGGCAAGGAAGAGTCCCACGGCGCGCCGCTGGGCAACGACGAAATTGCCCTGACCCGTCAGGCACTGGGCTGGAACCACGGTCCGTTCGAAATCCCCGCCGACATCTATGCCGAGTGGGACGCCAAGCAAGCCGGTGCCAAGGCCGAAGCCGAGTGGAACCAGCGTTTCGACGCCTACGCTCAGGCGCACCCGGAGCTGGCCGCAGAGTTCAAGCGCCGCATGGCCGGTGACCTGCCTGCCGATTTCAGCGAAAAGGCCCAGGCCTACATCGAGGAAGTGGCGGCCAAGGGCGAAACCATCGCCAGCCGCAAGGCCAGCCAGAATGCCCTGAACGCCTATGGCCCGATGTTGCCCGAGTTCCTCGGCGGTTCGGCGGACCTGGCCGGTTCCAACCTGACCCTGTGGAAGGGCTGCAAGGGCGTGGAAGCTGGCGATGCCAGCGGCAACTACGTGTTCTACGGCGTGCGTGAATTCGGCATGACCGCCATCATGAACGGCGTGGCCCTGCACGGCGGCCTGGTGCCTTACGGCGCGACGTTCCTGATGTTCATGGAATACGCCCGCAACGCCGTGCGCATGTCGGCGCTGATGAAGCAGCGCGTGATCCATGTCTACACCCACGACTCCATTGGCCTGGGCGAAGACGGTCCGACCCACCAGCCGATCGAGCAGCTGACCAGCCTGCGCACCACGCCGAACCTGGACACCTGGCGCCCGGCGGATGCCGTGGAGTCCGCCGTGGCCTGGAAGAACGCTCTGGAGCGCAAGGATGGTCCATCGGCGCTGATCTTCTCGCGCCAGAACCTGCAGCACCAGGCCCGCGATGCGCAGCAACTCGCTGCCATCAGCCGTGGCGGCTACGTGCTCAAGGATTGCGCTGGCGAGCCTGAGCTGATCCTGATCGCCACCGGCTCCGAAGTGGGCCTGGCCGTTCAGGCCTACGACAAGCTGACCGAGCAAGGCCGCAATGTACGCGTGGTGTCCATGCCATCGACCAGCGTGTTCGATGCCCAGGATGCTGCCTACAAGCAGTCGGTGCTGCCACTGGAAGTCAGTGCCCGTATCGCCATCGAAGCGGCACATGCCGACTTCTGGTACAAGTACGTCGGCCTCGAAGGCCGCGTCATCGGCATGACCACCTACGGTGAGTCGGCGCCGGCCTCGGCACTGTTCGAAGAATTCGGCTTCACCCTGGAGAACATCCTCGGTACCGCCGAAGAGCTGCTGGAAGACTGATGTATCAGGGAGGGCAGGATGCCCTCCTGGTCGTGCGAGGGGAGGGCGTCGCCCTCCATCGCGCCATGAGGCCGCTTCCACAGGTACTGTCGCCAGCCACGGCGTAGTACCTGTGGAAGCGGCCTTGTGCCGCGATAGGCCGCCATGCGGCCTCGAAGCCATCACGCTTAGCGAGTCAACGAATGTCCCACTTGCGTCCCTATAAAGTTGCACTCAACGGTTATGGCCGTATCGGCCGCTGTGTTCTGCGCGCGCTGTTCGAGCGGGGCAGCAGGGCCGATTTCGAGATCGTCGCACTCAACGACTTGGCCGACCAGGCCAGCCTGGAATACCTCACCCGCTTCGACTCCACCCATGGGCGCTTTCCCGGCGAGGTCAAGGTCGATGGCGATTGCCTGCACATCAATGGCGATTGCGTGAAGGTGATGCGCAGCGCCACGCCCGAAGGCATCGACTGGGCGGCCCTGGACGTGGACCTGGTCCTGGAGTGTTCCGGCGCCTACAACACCCGTGCCGATGGCCAGCGCTTTCTCGAGGCCGGTGCGCCAAGGGTGCTGTTCTCCCAGCCCATGGCCAGCGAGGCTGACGTCGATGCCACGGTGGTGTACGGCATCAACCAGCACTGCCTGACCGGCATTGAGCGGCTGGTCTCCAATGCTTCGTGCACCACCAACTGCGGTGTACCGCTGCTGCGGGTGCTGGATCAGGCATTTGGCATCGACTATGTACAGATCACCACCATTCACTCGGCCATGAACGACCAGCCAGTGATCGACGCCTATCACCATGAAGACCTGCGCCGTACCCGTTCGGCGTTCCAGTCGGTGATTCCGGTGTCCACCGGCCTTGCGCGCGGCATCGAGCGTCTGCTCCCGGAACTTGCCGGGCGAATCCAGGCCAAAGCGGTACGCGTGCCGACGGTCAACGTCTCGTGCCTGGACATCACCTTGCAGACCGCTCGCGACACCACCGCAGCCGAGGTCAACAGGGTACTGCGCGAGGCGGCGCTGACCGGGCCGCTCAAGGGGCTGCTGGCCTACACCGAGCTGCCCCACGCCAGTTGTGATTTCAACCACGACCCGCATTCGGCCATCGTCGATGCCAGCCAGACCCGTGTATCAGGCCCGCGCCTGGTCAACCTGCTGGCCTGGTTCGACAACGAATGGGGGTTTGCAAACCGTATGCTCGACGTTGCCGGACATTTTCTGCACGTCGTCCACCCAACCCGCAACAAACAGCCCTGAAGGACCGCATTCATGACCGTGTTGAAGATGACCGACCTGGACCTGCAAGGTAAGCGCGTACTGATTCGCGAAGACCTGAACGTGCCTGTCAAGGACGGTGTGGTGACCAGCGATGCGCGCATCCAGGCAGCGCTGCCGACCATCAAGCTGGCCCTGGAGAAGGGTGCGGCGGTGATGGTCTGCTCGCACCTGGGCCGCCCCACTGAAGGTGAATTCTCTGCCGAGAACAGCCTTGAACCGGTTGCCAAGTACCTGAGCAAGGCGCTGGGCCGTGACGTGCCGCTGGTGGGTGACTACCTGGGTGGCGTCGAGGTCAAGGCAGGCGAGCTGGTGCTGTTCGAGAACGTGCGCTTCAACAAGGGCGAGAAGAAGAACGCCGATGAGCTGGCCCAGCAGTACGCGGCGCTGTGCGATGTGTTCGTGATGGACGCCTTCGGCACGGCTCACCGCGCCGAGGGTTCCACCCACGGCGTTGCCAAGTTCGCCAAGGTCGCGGCGGCTGGCCCGTTGCTGGCAGCTGAGCTGGATGCCCTGGGCAAGGCGCTGAAGGCCCCGGCCAAGCCAATGGCCGCCATCGTCGCCGGCTCCAAGGTGTCCACCAAGCTGGACGTGCTCAACAGCCTGAGCTCGGTATGCGATCAGCTGATCGTCGGTGGCGGCATCGCCAACACCTTCCTGGCGGCTGCCGGGCACACGGTCGGAAAGTCGCTGTACGAGCCCGATCTGGTCGAAACGGCCAAGGCCATTGCCGCCAAGGTCAGCGTGCCGCTGCCTGTCGATGTGGTGGTTGCCAAGGCCTTCGCCGAAGACGCCGAAGCGACCGTCAAGGCCATTGCCGATGTTGCGGCCGACGACATGATCCTGGACATCGGTCCGCAGACCGCCGCCCAGTTCGCCGACTTGCTCAAGTCCTCCAAGACCATCCTGTGGAATGGCCCGGTTGGTGTATTCGAGTTCGATCAGTTCGGCAATGGCACCCAGGTGCTGGCCAAGGCAATCGCCGACAGCGCCGCGTTCTCCATCGCCGGTGGCGGTGATACCCTGGCAGCCATCGACAAATATG
The DNA here is from genome assembly GCF_022699445.1 of Pseudomonas sp. I3-I5. Lineage (NCBI taxonomy): Bacteria > Pseudomonadati > Pseudomonadota > Gammaproteobacteria > Pseudomonadales > Pseudomonadaceae > Pseudomonas > Pseudomonas sp. I3-I5. Next base: position 270,584 of record NZ_CP093940.1, read on the forward strand.
GCGTCAGCCAGGATATCTCCTACATTTCTACCGGTGGCGGCGCCTTCCTCGAGTTCGTCGAAGGCAAGGTTCTGCCAGCGGTGGCCATGCTCGAAGAGCGGGCCAAAGCCTGATGAACACGGCGCCTGGCAAAAGGAGTGGCCTGATGGCCAAGCAGTTGCCTGTGTTGCTGCTGGTCGGGCTGCTGAGCGCCTGCGCCGGCAGCCCGGATGCCCAGGACGACCCGGCGCAACCGCCCAAGGGCGGTTGCTATCAGTCCGAATGGCAAGCCGAAACCGTGCCAGTGATCAGCAAGCGCGTAGGCCCGGAAGGGCTGGAAAAGTACGACGAAGAGCACCAGCGCAAGGCGCCCGGCTGCCCTTGATCGGGCCGCTGGCAACCTGCAGGCCGGTTTGTGGTCTTGGAGAAGGGCCGTGTGCTGCCCATCGAGGTAACTGAATGAAAGCGCTCTTGGCCGTAATGGCCCTGGCGACACTGGCAGGATGTTCAATGCTGCAACCGGCGCAGACCGCGCCGGCGGACAACTGGACCCGGTGGGTCTGCGACACCCAGGCCGAAGTGCTGTGGCGGTTTGCCGACCCCCAGCGTGACCAGGTTGACGTACGCCTTGGCGACGGCGACCAGGTGTACCGGCTCAAGGCCGAGCCCGGCGCCTCCGGCGCGCTGTACAGCGACGGCATGCTGGCGTTTCACACCAAGGGCGAAGAAGGCCTGGTGTACTGGGTGGCGACCAACGATCTGATAGGGCGGGGCTGCAAGGCACCGTGACTGGCCGGGCCGCTAGGTGGCCCACACTACTTGAACAGCAACTGCCCCTGCGGCAGGCTTGCACGAAACAACGACGCTTGTCGGGAGAGAGATACACAATGGCACTCATTAGCATGCGCCAGATGCTGGACCACGCCGCCGAGTTCGGTTATGGCGTACCGGCTTTCAACGTCAACAACCTTGAGCAGATGCGCGCCATCATGGAAGCGGCTGACAAGACCGACTCCCCTGTGATCGTCCAGGCCTCGGCCGGTGCGCGCAAGTACGCAGGTGCGCCGTTCCTGCGTCACCTGATCCTGGCGGCCATCGAAGAATTCCCGCACATCCCGGTGTGCATGCACCAGGACCACGGCACCAGCCCGGATGTCTGCCAGCGCTCCATCCAGCTGGGCTTCAGCTCGGTCATGATGGACGGCTCGCTCGGCGAAGACGGCAAGACCCCGACCGATTACGAATACAACGTGCGCGTCACCCAGCAGACCGTTGCCATGGCCCATGCCTGTGGTGTGTCGGTAGAAGGCGAACTGGGCTGCCTGGGCTCGCTGGAAACCGGCATGGCCGGTGAGGAAGACGGTATCGGTGCCGAAGGCGTGCTCGACCACAGCCAGATGCTGACCGACCCTGAAGAAGCTGCCGACTTCGTCAAGAAGACCCAGGTCGATGCCCTGGCCATCGCCATCGGCACCAGCCACGGTGCTTACAAGTTCACCAAGCCGCCTACCGGTGACGTGCTGGCCATCGACCGCATCAAGGAAATCCACAAGCGCATTCCCGACACCCACCTGGTGATGCACGGCTCCTCCTCCGTACCGCAGGAGTGGCTGGCGATCATCAACCAGTACGGCGGCGACATCAAGGAAACCTACGGTGTGCCGGTCGAGGAAATCGTCGAAGGCATCAAGTACGGCGTGCGCAAGGTCAACATCGACACCGACCTGCGTCTGGCGTCCACCGGTGCCATCCGTCGTCACATGGCCATGAACCCGAGCGAGTTCGACCCGCGCAAGTTCTTCGCTGAAACCGTAAAAGCCATGCGCGACGTGTGCATCGCCCGTTACGAAGCATTCGGCACTGCCGGCCATGCCTCGAAGATCAAGCCGATCTCCCTGGAAGGCATGTTCCAGCGCTACGCCAAAGGCGAGCTGGCCGCAAAAGTCAACTAAGCAAACCGGCCCCCGGAAAACCCGCAGCGATGCGGGTTTTTCGTTTCTGGCGGTGGCTGCGAAAGCGTTCTGCCATTGCATGTCACAGAATGTCAGCGAAACCGCGATCGGTCGGCTACCTTCAGTCAGTGGCTGATGGTTTTTGGCTTGTGATGCGTGCTATCAGCTCATGCCTGGGGTAAAACTGGATCCAACGGCCAGTTTGTAGTCGGTCATATAACAGAGATGCAGCATGGATGGCGCTCACCTTCAACTCATGCCACAGGATGGCAGCTCGGTGCTTCTGGTAGTCGACGATTACCCAGAGAACCTCATCAGTATGCAAGCCTTGTTGTCGCGCCAGGATTGGCTGGTGCTGACGGCAAGTTCGGGCCGAGAAGCCCTGAGCGCATTGCTGGAAAACGATGTCGACCTGGTTTTACTGGATGTGCACATGCCTGAGATGGACGGCTTCGAAGTCGCTCGCCTGATGCGCGGCAGCCAGCGAACCCAACTCACGCCCATCATCTTCCTGACAGCCAACGAGCAGTCCCAGGCCGCCGTGTTGAAAGGCTACGCCAACGGCGCCGTGGACTACATGTTCAAGCCGTTCGACCCGCGGATTCTCAAGCCCAAGGTGCAGGCCCTGCTCGACCAGCAGCGCAATCGGCGGCGCCTGCAGGCGCTGACCCGTGAACTCGACGAGGCCCGCGCCTTCAATGCATCGATTCTGGACAATGCGGCCGAGGGTATTCTGGTGGTGGATGCCGGGGGCATCATCCGCTTCGCCAACCCGGCTATCTGCTCCCTGCTGGCAACGCCTATCGAACAGTTGCAGAACGTCGATCTGCTGGGGCTGTTGCAGCTGAGCACGCCGAGTACGTGGCAGGATTCGACGTTCCACCAAAGCTATCTGGCCAGGCGCATCCACCGCATGCATGACGCCCAGTTGCGTCGCCCGAGCGGCGAGCTGCTGCCGGTGGCCCTGTCATGTGCGCCCCTGCCTGCCGAGCAACAGGCGATGGTGGTAACCGTGCTGGACATGTCGGCGGTGCACAACCTGCACCAACAACTCGAATACCAAGCCATTACCGACCCGCTCACCGGTCTGCTCAATCGCCGTGGGTTCTACCAGGCGGCCGAAGGGGCGTTGCTGCGCAATGAGCGTTCGGACCGGGCGCAGGCCTTGATGTACATGGACCTCGATGGCTTCAAGCGTATCAACGACTCCCTTGGTCATGATGCCGGTGACCGGGTCCTGCGCTGGGTGGCCGAGCAACTCAAGGATTGCCTGGGCAGTGAAGCGCTGTTGGCACGCATGGGCGGGGACGAATTCACCGCGCTGTTCGACGGCTTGCCCTATGCCGAGCAAGCCGGGCGCTACGCCGAGCGGCTGCTCGAGCGCATTGCCATCAGCCATCAGATCGATGGGCTGGACGTGTGCCTGGGCGTGAGCATCGGTATCGCCACGTACCCTGACTGCGGTGGCAACGTAGAAGGCTTGCTGCGCGCAGCCGATGCGGCCATGTACGCTGCCAAGCAGGCAGGGCGCCAGCAGTATCGCTTCTACGACCAGGAGCTCAATGGCCGCGCCCGCTCCCGCCTGATGCTCGAAGACGGCGTGCGTACAGCCATCGAGCAGCAGGATTTCACCCTGGTGTACCAGCCGCAAGTGGCCTTCGCCGATGGTCGCCTGCGCGGCTTCGAAGCCCTGCTGCGTTGGCAGCACCCCAGCGTTGGCGATGTGCCGCCAGGCCTGTTCATCCCCCTGCTTGAGGAGGCGCGGCTGATCAACCGCCTGGCCGGCTGGATCTACGGTCAGAGTGCTGCCCAGCGCCAGGCCTGGTATCAACGCTTTGCAACCGACATCGTGTTGGGCATCAGCCTGAGCCGGGCCCAGTTCGTCTCGCCAAGCCTGGTCGAGGAGCTGCAACGGGTCATCCAGCGCTATGGCCTGCAGCCGGCGCACCTGGAAGTGGAAGTGGCCGAAACCTCGCTCATGTACAACATCGATGCGGCGGTCAAGCAGGTCGACCGGTTGCGTGCGCTGGGTGTGCGGGTGGCGTTGGACGATTTCGGCGCCGGTGACTGTTCGCTGCGCATGCTGCGCGATTTGCCCATCGACACCCTGAAACTCGATCGCCACCTGGTGGCGCGCTTGCCGGACGCGTCGACCGATGCGGCGCTGGCACGCAGCGTCATCGGGCTGTGTGCCGATTACGGGATCACCGTGATTGCCGAGGGCGTTGAAACCCAGGCTCAGGCTCAATGGCTTAAAGCCGCAGGCTGCGAATACGTTCAGGGCTTTCTGGTAGCGCACCCCATGACAGCTGCCGATGCCGGCAACTTCCCGGCAATTTTCCCCTGGCCTGATCCGCTGGCGGGTTAGAATTGGCGCTCGTTACGCCGACCGTACTGCCATGACCGTCCTACGCTACCTGCAAGCCTACCCACCGCACCTGCAACAGCAAGTGCGGCAGATGATCGACAGCGACCGCCTTGGCGAGTACCTGCACAAGCGCTATCCAGAGCGCCACGAGGTACAAAGCGACAAGGCCCTGTACGGCTACGCCCAGGAACTGCGCCAGCGTTTTCTGCGCAGTGCACCGCCGCTGGACAAGGTGCTGTTCGACAACCGCCTGGACCTGACCCACCGGGCGCTGGGCCTGAACACTGCTGTCTCACGCGTGCAGGGCGGCAAACTCAAGGCCAAGAAGGAGATCCGCATCGCCTCGCTGTTCAAGGAGGCCGCGCCGCAATTTCTACGCATGATCGTGGTGCACGAGTTGGCGCATTTGCGCGAGCGTGACCACAACAAGGCGTTTTACCAGCTCTGTCAGCACATGGAGCCGGACTACCATCAACTGGAATTCGACCTGCGCGTCTACCTGACCTATCGGGAATTGCCGGGCAACGCTTGAGGACCCCGCAGCATGGAAGTGAGCAAGACAAAAAGCAGTTTCTACCGCCGTCTTTACGTCGCCTGGCTGATCGACAGCCAGACCGCTACCAGCGTGCCTGCGCTGATGCAGGCTACGGGCATGCCCCGGCGCACGGCCCAGGACACCCTTGCGGCGCTGGCCGATCTGGACATCGTCTGCACCTTCGAGCAGCAGGAAGGCGCGCGCAATCACGCAGGTCACTACCGTATACAGGACTGGGGGGCCATCGACCGGCAGTGGATCGAGCTTCACCTGAATCAGGTACGCCAGGTACTGGGTTATCCCTGACCTGTACCCGCTAAGGCCGCTGCAATAAAAATCGCAGGTTCGGCCAGAATAGAGGCTAGATGACACTATTGGCCGCTGCCCCGGCCAGAGCCTTTGTGTAAGCTCATTCGCAGTGTACGTTTCTTCACCGCACAAGGGCTTGGGCATGCGGCTGATGCTTTGTGTTCTCGGGTTACTGGCCACTGTCATGGTGCCCCCGGCCGCAGCCGCCGCCAAGCTGCGGCTGGTATCGGACCATTGGCCGCCCTTCACTGACGCCAGCATGCCTGGCGGCGGTTTGGCCATCAGCATCGTGACCACGGCGCTGACGCGGGCGGGCTACAGCAGCAGCTTCGAGGAGGCACCCTGGGCGCGGGCCCTGGCAGGCGTCGGTGACGGCCGTTACGACATACTGATCAACGCCTGGCACAACGACGCGCGCGCACGCATCGGGCAGTTTTCCAGCGCCTACCTGAGCAACCGCATCCGCCTGCTGCAGCGCAAGGACGCGGGCCTGCATTACGAGCACCTCTCGGACCTGTACCCCTACAGCATCGCCGTGGTGCGTGATTACGCCTACTCGAGCGCGTTCGACGGCAATACCCGCTTGCACAAGGTTGCGGTCAGTACCTTTTCGTCCGCCGTGCGCATGCTGGCGGCGGGGCGTGTAAGCCTGGCCGTGGAGGACGAGTACGTGGCCCGCTATCACCTGCAGCGCGAGCCGGACAATGTGCGTGACAAGGTAGAGCTGATGGAGCCTGTACTGGGCGAGAACCCGCTGCACATCCTGGTCAGCCTGAAGCATCCGGACCACCAGTCGATCGTCGCGCGCTTCGACGCGGCCATCGCCGCCATGAAGGCCGATGGCAGTTATGACCGGTTACTGCATCAGTATGGGTTCTAGGCGAGCGGGTGGCGTTCCCAGGCGCCGGCTTGGCAGTGGCTTCGGATTTGAGCTTCGCAGCTGATCATGGCCGGTCCGCAGCGCTTGGAGATTTGCCCGTCTTCGTAGGCAAAACAGGCTATATACCCTCGCGCCAGACCTAACGCGAGGCGTTACCTGCCGAAGCATTCTTCTTGATCAAATGCGCCGCCAACGTGCGCAAAGGGGCCAACTGGCGGCAGATCAATGCCAGTTGCGTCTGTACCAGGCGCTGATGTTCATCCACCTCCTCGGGCATCTGTTCAAGAGCGGTGGCGAGCGCTTCTTCGGCATCACTGTGAATCGCTACCGGTGAACGCGCCGCCAGGCCATTGGCTATCTCCTCAAGGCTGTTCGCCAGGCGGCTGCCCGCACCCTCGATCAAGTGCTCCCGTGCCTCGGCCGGCAGGGCCGTGTCGCGGTGGGCGCCCAGTCCCGACAGGTAGCTGAGCAGGGTGTGCGACAGCACCAGGAAGCGGAAGCCCACATCGGCCTCCTTGCGAAAGTGGCCAGGCTCCATGAGCATGTTGGCCAGGGTCGTCGACAGCGCTGCATCGGCATTGTGGGCATTGCGCCGCGCCAGGCGATAGGCCAGGTCGTCGCGCTTGCCGTAGGCATATTGCTGCATGATCTGGCGCAGGTATTCGCTGGCGCAGATCAGTGTGTTGGCCAGCGCCTTGTTCAAGCGGCGGCCTTGCCAGTCGGGCAGGAACAGGAACACGGCAAGGATGGCGATCAGGCTCCCGATCAGGGTATCGAACAGCCTTGGCAGGAACAGCCCGTAGCCATCGCCGATCTGGTTGAAACAGAACAGCACCATCAGTGTGATCGCGGCCGTGGCCAGGGTGTAGCGCGTGGTCCGGTTGACGAAGAACACCACCCCCGCCACGACCGCGAACAGCGACTGGATGACCGGGTTGGGGAACAGGTCGAACAGCGCCCAGCCAACGGTCAGGCCTACGGCGGTGCCGATGATGCGCTGCACCAGTTTACGCCGGGTCGCCCCGTAGTTGGGTTGGCACACGAACAGGGTGGTGAGGATGATCCAGTAGCCCTGGGTTGGGTGGATCAGGTGCACCATGCCGTAACCGATGGACAGGGCCAGCGGCAGGCGCAGAGCATGGCGGAACAGCAGCGAGGTGGGCGTCAATTGCGTGCGCAGGCGCTTGCCCATGTCCTTGAGCGAGCGCGGCGAGCGGTCCAGCAGGCTGCTGTCGCTGGCATCGGCCAGGCTGTCGGGATTGCTTGCAGCACCGAGCAGGCGATCGAGCGTGGCCAGGTTGGCCGCCAGTGCACGCAATGAGCGCAGCAGCCCGCGCCAGGCCGGGTTGTTCTGGCCGCGCAGGTGTTCGAGCGAAGCGTTGAGGTCTTCTAGTGCCTCGGTAAAGCCGCTGGCCAGCACGAAAGGTTGTCGCAGCCGAATCGAGCGTGCCAGCTCCTGGCACGAGGCGCCTTGCTTGCGCAGCAGGCGCTGGCACCGGAACATCACATCGCTGTGGAAGAAGGCTTCGGCCAGTGCATTGTAGGGGTAGTGGGAGGCGCTGACCCGCTCATGGATATCCTGGGCCAGGAAGTAGAGTTTCAGGTAGCGGCTGACCTTGGAGTTGGGTTGGCTGTTGCCCACCCGGTGCAGGATGATTTCCTTCGCCGCATTGAGGGCCGCCACCACCTTGCCATTTTGCTGGGCCAGTTCAAGCCGACGTGCCTCGACGTCCAGGGTGCGGACAGGCTCGAACAGGCTGGCCTTGAGCTTGAGGTAGCTGCCCAGTTCGAAGAACAGTTTCGCCAGGCTTTGCTGCACCGGTTGGTTGGAAAACAGTGCCTGCCACAGCACCGAGAGCAGCCCATACCAGGCCGCACCCGCCACCAGCAGCATGGGTTCGTGCCAGAAGTCCGTCACCTGCCCGCCGCGCTGGTCCACACCGATCATCGTGTAAACCGCTGTGATCAGCGTTGCCGATGCGATGGCGCCGTAGCGCTCGCCCAAAGCGCCCAGCATGGTCAAGGCAAACGCTGCCAGGGCCAGGGCGCAGACGAAGATCAGGGGGTAGGGGAACAGCAGTTCGACCGCGAGCGCCGCGATGGCAAAACACACCAGGGTGACCGCCAGGGCGCTGAGGCGGCCTTGCCAGCTGTCATCGGTTTCAGCCAGGGCACTGGCGATGATGCCCAGAAACAGCGGGATCAACAGGGCCATTTCGTTCTGGTGCCAGCACAGGGCAAGGCTGCCGGTAAGGGCAATGGTCACCCGGATGCTGTAGCTGAACTTGTCCTGGCCCCACAGGCGACGCAATGAATGACGTAACGAGCTCGATGACATGATGGCCTGCCGGGCAGTGATCGTAGAAATACCGTAGCGATGAGCGGGCAGCCAGATGCCCCGCCACCCGCTATTGAGCACGTGCCAGCAAGAAGCGTTCCGTGCTGCGCGTTGGATTCTACCCTAGACGAACTGCGCCGCGGCGTTGGCCGATGCCCAGGCCCACTGGAAGTTGAAGCCGCCAAGGTGCCCCGTCACGTCCAGCACTTCACCGATGAAGTAAAGCCCCGGGCTCTTGAGCGACTCCATCGTCTTGGACGAGACCTCACGGGTGTCCACGCCGCCCAGGGTCACTTCGGCGGTGCGGTAGCCTTCGGTGCCGGCAGGCACCAGTTGCCAGCGTGCCAGCTTGTCGGCGATCAGGGCCAGTTCGGCCGGTGTGTACTGCTTCATCGGCTTGGATTCGAACCACTGCTCGGCCAGCAAAGTGGCCAGCTTGCGCGTGAACACCTCGCCCAGTACGGTCTTGAGTTCAGCATTGCCGCGCTCGGTTTGCTGGGTGTGCAACCAGTCCAGCGCATCGCGGTCAGGCAGCAGGTTGATCTCAAGCGTATCGCCAGCTTCCCAGAATGAAGAAACCTGCAAGATCGCCGGGCCGCTCAGGCCCCGGTGGGTGAACAGCAGATTTTCACGGAAGCTGGTGCCGTTGCAACTGGCGGTGCAGTCCAGCGAGGTGCCGGACAGTTCGGTGCACATGGCCTTGAGCTGGGGCTCGGTGATGGTGAACGGCACCAGGCCCGCGCGGGTTGGCAGCAAGGTATGGCCAAACTGTCGGGCCACCTGGTAGCCGAAACCGGTCGCACCCAACGTCGGGATGGACAGGCCGCCCGTCGCGATCACCAACGACTGGCAAGCGAATGGGCCAGCGCTGGTGCGCAGCAGGTAGCCGCTGTCGGTCTTGTCGATCTGCTCGATGCTGGTGTGCATGCGGATTTCGGCGCCGGCTTCGTCGCACTCGGCCAGGAGCATGTCAAGGATGTCACTGGCCTTGTTGTCGCAGAACAGCTGGCCCAGCTTTTTCTCGTGGTAGGGCACGCCATGCTTGCACACCAGCTCGATGAAGTCCCACTGGGTGTAACGCGCCAGGGCCGACTTGCAGAAGTGCGCGTTGTGCGAGAGGAAGTTGCTCGGCTCGGTGTACAGGTTGGTGAAATTGCAGCGCCCGCCGCCGGACATCAGGATCTTCTTGCCTGGCTTGTTGGCGTGGTCGAGCAGCAGGACCCGGCGGCCCCGGCGGGCGCTGAGCTGGGCACACATCAGGCCGGCAGCGCCTGCGCCCAGGATGATCACGTCGGTGGAGTGCACGGTGTTACCTCATCAATAGCCGCGGCCGCGTTGCAGCCCATCGCAGGCAAGCCAGCCCCCACAGGGACGGCACCGGCTTGAGGCCTGTGATGACCCTGTGGGGGCTGGCTTGTTTGCGACAGGCTGCAACGCGGCCCGAAATAAATGTCAGACGATGCGGACTTTCAGGGAGCGGCCCTTGATCTTGCCGCTATTCAAGCGCTGCATGGCCTGCTTGGCCAGTGCCCGCTCCACTGCCACAAATGCCTGGAAATCAAAGATCGCGATCTTGCCCACCTGCTTGCCGGGGATGCCGGCATCACCGGTCAGCGCACCGAGGATATCGCCCGGGCGCAGCTTGTCCTTGCGCCCGGCTGCGATGCACAGCGTGCTCATGACCGGCAGCAGTGGCTCGCCGCCTTTGTTCTTGAGGCTGTCCAACAGGTCCCAGCGCAGCGGGCTCTTCTGCAAGGCTTCGATGGCCTGGGCGCGATGGCCTTCGGCAGGCGCGACCAGGCTGACCGCGATACCCTTCTCGCCAGCGCGGCCCGTGCGGCCCACCCGGTGCACGTGGATTTCGGCATCACGCGCCAGTTCCACGTTGATGACCATGTCCAGGCCGTCGATGTCCAGGCCGCGGGCGGCCACATCGGTGGCCACCAGCACCGAGCTGCTGCGGTTGGCGAACATGGTCAGCACCTGGTCGCGGTCACGCTGCTCCAGGTCACCGTGCAGCGCCTGGGCCACGATGCCCTTGGCCGTGAGGTGGGCCACCACGTCCTCGCACTGCTGCTTGGTGAAGCAGAACGCCACGCAGGACTGGGGACGATAATGGGCCAGCACACGGGTCACCGCCTCAAGGCGCTGCTCGGGGGCGATTTCGATGAAGCGCTGCTCGATCTGGTTGTCGGTATGCAGGCTCTCGACCCTGACCTGCTGCGGGTCGCGCATGAAATCGGCCGCCAGCTGCTTGATGCTGGAGGGGTAGGTGGCGGAGAACAGCAAGGTCTGGCGGCGCGCTGGGGTCTTGGCGATGATGCTGGCGATGGCATCGAAGAAGCCCATGTCGAGCATGCGGTCGGCTTCGTCGAGGATCAGCGTGTTCAGGCCGCCCAAAACCAGCGTGCCCTTGTCCAGGTGCTGCTGGATGCGGCCCGGGGTGCCGACGATGATGTGCGCACCGTGCTCCAGGGAGGCGATCTGAGGGCCCAGCGACACGCCGCCACACAGCGTCAGGATCTTGATGTTGTCTTCGGCACGGGCCAGGCGACGCAGTTCCTTGGCCACCTGGTCGGCGAGCTCGCGCGTGGGGCACAGCACCAGCGCCTGGCAGCCGAAGTACCGAGGGTTGATCGGGTTGAGCAAGCCGATACCAAAGGCGGCGGTCTTGCCGCTGCCGGTCTTGGCCTGGGCGATCAGGTCCTGGCCCTTGAGAATGACCGGCAGGCTCTGGGCCTGGATCGGCGTCATCGAGGTGTAGCCGAGGGCGTCCAGGTTGGCCAGCATGGCGGCGGACAACGGCAAGGTGGCAAAGGCGGTGGAATCGGTGGTCACGAGGCGGGCCTACGGTGCGAAGCGAAAAATGCTGCACAGTCTACCAGCCCCGACGCCATTCGCCCTAAGACTCCACGTGCTCTTCCGGACGACGGGCACGCCTTCCGTCCGTCGGCGCCAGTTGCAGGAAGATGGCCGCCGCCAGCATGGCCATGATGCCAATGGTGAAGAACGTCAGCTGGAACGCACCCAGGGTGGTTTCCACGCCTTCGGCGCTGCCTGCTGCCGTGAAACCGCCCAGCAGCGCACCGGCACAGGCCACCCCCAGGCTCAGCGACAGCTGGGCGACCACCGACAACAAGCTGTTGCCGCTACTGGCGCTGGCATCGTCCAGGTCGATCAGCGTCACCGTGTTCATGGCAGTGAACTGCAGGGAATTCACGGCGCCCAGCAGGCCAAGTTGCACCAGCAGCAGCCAGTACGGGGTCTGCTCGTCCACCAGGCCCAGGCCGGCCAGCAGTACGCCCAGCAGCACCGTATTGCCGGTCAGGATGATGCGATAACCAAGGCGTTCGATCAGCGGCCTGGCCACGGACTTGGCGACCATGGCCGCCGCCGCCAAGGGGATCATGCTCATGCCCGCCTGTGCCGGTGAATAGCCAAGCGCTACCTGCAGCAGCAGCGGTACCAGGAACGGCAGTGCCCCGCTGCCCAGGCGGGCGAACAGGTTGCCCAAGATACCGATGGCGAAGGTACGTACCCGGAACAGGCTGGGAGAGAACAACGGCTCCGGGTCGCGCCCGGCCCGCAGCCAGTAGGCCGCCAGGCAGGCCATGCCGGCGAACAGCAGCAACATGACGCGCAAGTGCGGCAGGTGCAGCTCGCCCAGGCCTTCCATGGCGATAGTGATCAGCACCATCGCGGCGCCGAACAGCAAAAAGCCCGGCCCGTCGAACGTAGTGCGCTCGGCGCCGCGCAGGTCGGGTATGAACTTCCAGACGGCGTAGCAGCCCAGCAGGCCGACCGGCAAGTTGAGCAGGAAGATCCAGTGCCAGCTCAGGATCTCCACCAGCCAGCCACCTACCGTCGGGCCCAGCAATGGCCCGAGCAGACCGGGGATGGTGATGAAACTCATGATGCGCACCAGTTCGGTGCGAGGGTAGGCACGCAGCACTACCAGCCGGCCGACCGGCAGCATCAGCGCCCCGCCGAGCCCCTGCACGATCCGCGCGAAGATCAAAAAGCCCAGGCTGTTGGCCACCGCGCACAGCAACGAACCGAAGCTGAACAGCAAGATGGCACTGAAAAAGATGCGCTTGGTGCCGAAGCGGTCGGCGATCCAGCCCGAGGCGGGGATCAGCAAGGCCACGGTGAGCATGTACGAAATGATCACACCCTGCATGCGCAGAGGGTCTTCGGCCAGGGAGCGGGCCATGGCGGGCAGGGCGGTGTTGAGAATGGTGCCGTCCAGCGACTGCATGAAGAAGGCGATCGCCACCACCCATGGCAGCCAGCGGGCGGTGATGGGGTCGAGCGGGGTGCGTTCGGGCATGACGTCCTCGTCTGTCTGTACTGGCCTCTTCACGGCGAACGCCGCGCCTACGGGGCAAGGCAGGCGTGGCGACCGCCATGAAGGGGCCGGCAAATTCCAATCACAATGTCAGCGTCAGCGCTTTGACCAGCGCGCCCGGCAAATGACTCGATCCGGTACTGCGTTGCCCATAGGTACTGGTGGAGAGGATCAGCTCCCGCTCGCACGTCAGCGCCTCCAGTTGGTCGCCCAGCAGGTTGTACAGGCTGTCATCGAAGCGCATCGTGTTGACCGGCCCCTGGATCTGCCCGTCCTGCACCCAGAACGTGGCGAAGCGGGTCAGGCCGGTCATGCGCGCTGCGGGCAGGTCGGAGTAGTTCAAGTACCAGAGGTTACTGATGTAAAGGCCGGTGCCGAGCCGCGCCAGGACCTGTTCACGGGGTAATTGGCCGGGTGCGAGGCTGAGTGCGCAGGGCGACTCGTAGCTGTCGGCACCATTGGCCAACACCCCGAATTCGGCTGCGCTGCGCGCGCAGGCCAGGCGTTGTGCTGGTTTGCCCTGCTCGATCAGCGCCACGTCCAGGCGCGGTGAACCTTCGTCGGAGAACGCCGGGCTCAATGAGCCGCTGACCTGCTCGGTGAAGCTGATCAGTGGGCTGAGTGTGGCATCACCGCTGTACAAACGCTGCAAGGCACTGCTGCCGGTCGCCAGGGCCTGCGCCGAGAAACCGCCCCAGCACAGCATGCCGGCGATTTCGTCCATGGCCGCAGGCGCCAGGTAGGCGCGGTAGCTGCCGGGTTGGAGTACCACCGGCGCACGCCCCAAGTGGCCCAACTGCGCCCGAGCCTGGCGCAGGCGAGCGGTAAAGTCGTCGGCGCGCCATACCTGCCCGGCATAGTTGGCCTTGACCGCCTGGCCGCTCTCGTGGAACAGGCTCCAGTCGATGTTGAAGCTATTGGCCTGGTGCCAGCCAAAGGCGCCGAATGAGCTGGCGAAACCGCGCCAGATCGGGCCTGCGGCATAAATGCCGACCAGGTCCAGGTCACCGGCTTCCTGTTCCAGCAGGGCCAGCACCTCATTCAGGTCGGGCAGGGCCTGCGTCTGTTGGCTGTCACTGCGCCAGGCACTGTCATCCAGGCTCAGGTACGGGTCTGCTGCCAGCAGTGGCAGCATCTGGCGCAGTTGCGACAGGGCGTCGAGCAAGCGCTGACGGTCCAGGTGCCTATCACCGCTAAGGGTCAGCTGTTGCTCGGCCTGACGACCGGCGTGGATCAGACGCAGGTGAGCACTGGCCTGGCTTACCTCGCCCGCCTGACGGACCTTGGCGTGGTTCAAGCGCACGAACTGCGACTGCTCGGCGCTCAACCCCAGGGTGTAGTGTTCGCCTGCCTGAAGGGCAGAGTCCAGGGTGTCGATGAGGGATTGGAAGGCCTGTTTCATCATGCATCTCCTCCAAACACGTCGATGGCGCTGAACACGCAAGCCGGCGAGGCGTGGCCGACCCGGATCACCTGGTTGGGCTCGCCCTTGCCGCAATTTGGGGTACCCAGGACCTGGAAGGTGCTGCGGTCGCCGACGGCGGCCAGGTTGCGCCAGAACCGTGCGGAGATGCCGCGGTAGTTCGGGTTCTTCACGATGCCCTTGAGTTCGCCATGTTCGATCAGTTGGCCCCATTCGCAGCCGAACTGGAACTTGTTGCGCGCATCGTCGATGGACCAGGACCGGTTGGTGCGCATCAGAATGCCATGCTCGATTCCTGCGATCAGTTGATCCAGGGACTGATCACCCGGCTCGATGTTCAGGTTGGCCATGCGGTCGATCGGCGCCCGGTTCCAGCCGCAGGCGCGGCTGTTGGCCACGCCGCCCAGACCAGAGCGGAACTGGGAAAGGGCACCGCCCAGCGGGCGCAGCAGCACGCCATCCTGAATGAGAAATTGCTTGCTGGCCGGCGTGCCATCGTCGTCGTGGCTGTAGCTGGCCAGCTCTTCGCTCAAGGTCGGGTCGAAGGTTACGTTCAGCAGGGAGGAACCATATTGCAATCGGCCAAAGTCGGCGGCTTTGACGAAGCTGGTCCCGGCGTAGTTGCGCTCGTCGCCCAGGATGCGATCCATCTCCAAGGGGTGGCCGATGGACTCGTGGATCTGCAGCATCATCTGGTCAGGCATCAACAACAGGTCGCGCACGCCGCTGGGCGTGTTCGGCGCCTGCAGCAATTGCAGGGCCTGGTCGGCAACCTGCCGGGCAGCGCCCCTCAGGCCGCAGCGCTCGATGATTTCGAAGCCACCCTGCTGACCGAAGTTCTCCCTGCCCAGGCTGCGGCTCTGGCTGTCCTGGCCATCGCTGGCCGTCACCGCCAGACCAGGGAACAGAAAGCGCTGGGCCTGGCGCAGTTCGGCACCGGCCGAGTTCAGGTACGTCTGCTCCACCAGGCTCATGCCAAGGCTCGCCTGCCAGTCCACCAGGCGTGAGTCCGACGGCACGCTGGCCGATTCTTCGGCGAGCAGGCCAAGGCAGTCGGCAAGGCCCGGCATGGGCTGGTCGAAATGAGGCGAGAGGTAATCGTGACGCCCGGTGGGCACAGGCTGATCGCGCAGGTCCAGCAGGCTGTAGCGGGCAATCTGTCGAGCGAGGTTTTCAGCCTGCTCCAATGCGCGCTGAAGGCCGCTTTGGGACAGATCGGCCGTGGCAGCGTAGGCCTCCACCCCGTTGATGCGCACGGTCAGCATGGCGCCCTCGTCCTGGCTCAAGGCAGGCGGTTCGGCAACGTTACGGCGCACGGACAAGGCCTGGTGCGACTGTCTGACATGGCGCAAGGAAAACAGATCGGCCGTGCTGCGCAGGGCGGCGAAGCGCTGGCGCAGCAGGGTGCTGGAATCGAACATGGACAAGCCTCCGGATACACGGTGGCTCCCTGGAACCACGCGCTGGGCAATGCCAAGGCGGGCCGCGCTACGGGCTCGGGCAATGCCGGGTCATTATGGCAGCCTGCTGATGTGCTGGTCAGGCATTAACGGTCGTTTGCGTTGCTGCGAACCCTTAGTCGGCTTCTTTTTGTATGGCAGCCTTGAGCAGTGCGTGCAAGTGCACTGCCACAGGGTGCGCGGTGTCCGTCAACAGGTAGATGCCGTGCGGGGGAAGCGCCGGCAGATCCTGGTCTTGCAAAAAGACGAGCGCGTCGTCGGCTTCGAGCGCCTCGACGATGCCAACTGCCAGGCCACTTTTGACGCAGGCCAGTACCGCATGCCAGTTGGCACTTTCCAGCAGGATACGGTACGCGATGCCTTTGGCTTTCAATGCCTGGAGCGCTGCCTCCCGGTATGGACAGCCCTTTAATTGCAATGCCAGGGGTAGCGGGCGGCTGTCATCGCGGATGAAGCCCTTCGCGGCAGCCCAACGGGGTCCTGTGGAGCGCAGCCAGTCACCCTGCTGGATCTGCTCGCTGCTGACCACCACGGCCAGGTCCAGCTGCTGCCTGGCAAACAAGTCCAGCAACTGCGCGCTGGAGCACGCCACAGCTTCCAGCTCCATCTTCGGATTACTGGCAACGAACACCGGCAGACACTCACTCATGAGTGTGGCGGCATAGCCGTCCGGTACTCCTAGACGGACTTTGCCGGTCAGCTGCCGGGGAGATAGCGTCGCCAGCAGCTTGTCGTGGGCGATCAGAAAGCGTGTCGCCTCGCCCAGCAGATGCCGGCCTGCGGGCGTGAGCGCCACCGCCTGGTTGCTACGCGCAAACAGCTGTTGGCCAACCTGCTCTTCGAGCTTTTGTATCTGCGTGGTCACCGCTGAAGGGCTGCGATGGACATAGTCTGCCGCTGCGTTGAAACGACCGAGTCGAGCCACGGCCTGGAAAGTTCTCAACACATTGATATCTAGACCTTTGCCCATGAAACCACCTGATTTGGCTGGATCGAATCAGCACTTCGATTTAATCAACTGTACAGGCTTTATAGCCCCTCTTAACGTGAGGTCAAAGCGTGCGCCACTGCCGAAATGCAAAGGAATGATACGGATGAGCCTGAACGACTTTGTTGTAGACGCTCTTGTGCATACCCCTTCCTATCAACGGGCACGGTTATGGTCCGTCGAAAACCACGAGAAATACTCAACCCTCGCGCCGCCTGAACAGGGCACTCAAGACACCTACCGCTTCAACCAAGAGATATTTTTGCTCATGCGCGCCCTCAACGAGCAGGGCTTGAATGAACCTGGCTTGTGCGCCGATGCGCAAGGCAGGGGACCACTGCGCAGCGTTATTGGTGATGTAGCACAACGACTGGCTGCTCTAGGCCGCGACCGCAGTGCTCACTACGTTGAACTAGGGCCGGAACCGGTCAAGAGTGCTTGTTTGCTCAAGCATATGGCTGACACCTGTACGGCCGTTCGCTACACCGCCATCGACATCAATCAGACTTCCGAACCGGCCATGAGGGATGCCCTGGGTCCGATCCTGAGCGCCCAGGGCAGCTTCAACTATATCGCTGCCGACTATCGCACCGTGACCCGCGAAGCGTTGCATCCTGATGAGGACATCACACTGATTACCTTGCTGGGCTTCCAGGAAGGCAATGAATGGCCGGTCAGTACGGGCAGACTGATTCGTACATTGGCCGGCAAAGGGACCTACGTTCTTTCTGAAATGCAGGTATACGAGCCTGGCCTGGAGCAAACCATTCTCGGTTTCTACGCCAATGCCAATATGGTTCAGTTCTCCCGTTTGGTTGCCCTGCAACAAGGTTTCTGCCCCATGGCTGAGCATGAAGCCTTGCTGGTGTCCCTGCGCATACTCGACGAAACCGTTTATGTGGCAGTCACCTTGCAGCCTGTCCTACACGGGCAAACAGAGGGGTTCCTGTTGACCAACATCTGTCTGAAATTCACCCCGGAGCAGTTTCGCCGCACCCGGGCTCGGCATTGCAACTGCAGGGTGGTCGATGAATTTGCCAGCGGTGATGGTTCGGTGCGCTATCAGATCGCTGAATACCTCCAATAGCGTGATCAAACGGAGATAGACGTCATGAGCCATTCGAATACCTTGCCCTTGTTCGAACGCGGCCTGGGCCGAATCAAGCTGGCGCTCAAGTCGACCTTCAAGGGCGCGCCTCGGCCATCAACGGCCTGTTCTGACGGTCACGCTTGCTGGCGGGACGATCTGCTGCAGCCAGTGGGGCCTGCTATTGCAGACATCCGTACGCTGGGCGAACTGGGATACAGCCAGAGCCCACATGCGAGCTTGGCCGTTGATACGATCACAGGGGTTGCGGCGGTTCATCGGCTGTTCACACCTGAGTGCGTCACCATTTTGCAAGACATCTGCGCACGCCTTGAGCACGTGGCAGGTGACAGTGACTGGATCATTTCCCGGCGCACGCGGGGGGTGACGGCACGCTCGCCGTTTATCAACGACATGATGAGCAGCCGTGCATTTCTGTTGGCTGTCTCGCGCATCGCGGGCGTGCCACTGGTGCCTTATCCGATGCTCAATGCCCGCTCGCAGGTCAACTATTACTACCCGAAACCGCCCGAGCAACAGCAGCAAAGGGGCATGTGGCACACCGACGGCACGAACTATGTGTTGAACATCGTGTTAACGGGACCGGCCAGTTATACCGGCGGCGAATTCCTGTATCACAATGGCACAGTCGATACGTTCGACGCCTTGGACTACCGGACCTTCGAGACGGCGCATCTGAACGCATCGGGCGATGCGCTGTTCATCTTCGGCAGTCGGTTGTTCCACGGTGTGCGACCGGTACTCAGTGGGCGACGAATGTCGCTCGTGTTGTCCTTTCATTGCCCTTACTTCATCGACGATTCCAACCGCTTCTGGCACTTGGCGTCGGATGACGGCATCCCTCGAACACTCCCCAATTGGTTAGCCTTGCGATGGGCGCTCCATCGATCGGCAGCCCGTCACTACGCCAGGCTGGGTATCGAACCCATCACCTTCGAAGAATTACGTCAGACAGGGGCGTGACCATGCCTTCGAGTGCGCTCTACATGCTGATCTTGCAAGTTGTCTTTGTCCTGTCCTGGAGTTCCGGTTTCATTGGCGCACGGCTCGGCACGCAGGATGCAGGCGCGGTGAACTTGCTGTTCTGGCGCTTCCTGTTGGTCAGTTGCTGTCTGTTGCCGTTTGTATGGCATCGATTACGCAACCTGTCCTGGGCGCAAGTTCGCTACAACGCGGTCATCGGATTTCTGGCCCAGTTCGCGTACTTGATAAGTGTCTACATTGCCATACGCGGTGGCTTGCCGGCGGGGATAGCCGCAATCATTTGCGCGCTGCAGCCCCTGATCACGGCGGCGATGGGCAGCGCGGATCAGCAGGAGCGAAGCGGCAGGCAAGAGTGGCTTGGGCTGGTACTTGGGTTTGCCGGTGTCAGTGTGGTGATTCTTGGTGAGTACCGCCTGTCTTCCACCCGGCTCGAACCCTGGCTGTATGCGCTACCGCTGATTGCCGCGATCACGTTATCAATTGCCACCGTCTACCAACGGCGACAGTCGGTCATGGGCACGGATCACAGTAAAGAAGGCTTGTTGATGCCGCTCTTCCTGCAATCGAGCGCGACGCTGGTACTGCTCAGCGTCACGGGAGTGCCGTTGCGCCTGATTGAGCTGCCCGGCAGCGCTCAGGTCTGGGTGGCGGTGGCGTGGTTGACGTTGTTTTCGACCTTCATCGCCTACCTGAGCCTGTGGATACTTTTGACCAAACTGTCTGCCACACGGGTGTCCGCGTTGGTTTACCTGGAACCCCCTGTAACGCTCATTTGGGCGGCGTTGATGTTCGGCGATGCCATTCACTGGACGACCTATCTGGGTATCGCGATAGTCGCCACAGGCATTGCCATCACCCGCACCGCTCGACGTGTGCGGTCGTCAGGGGAGTGCCCGCAACGATGAGCGGGTTTGGGCCACCTTCTAGAACCACCCTGGTTGCATGTTCAAGCTGGTGTCATCGCGCGCCTCGAGCAAAGCCAGGTCTGCATGGCAGCCCGGTATTTCGCAGGTAAGGAAATACCGGGCTGCCTGCAGCTTGCCGAGGTAGAAGTCGCGGTCAGTGGCGCCGCACTGAAGCAGACCGAGTTCGGCATGAATCGCCTGTTGCAGCCAGCGCCAGCCAATCACGCAATGGCCGAAGACCTTGAGGTACAGGGTCGAGTTGGCCAGGGCGCCGGCAACCTTGCCTTGGGCCAGGTCGCCGAGCAGGGCCAGGGTGACACCTTGCAAGCGGTTGACCAGCTGCTCCAGGGGATGGCGCAGCGGGTCGAGGTTGGGATGATGGCTGGCGCGCTCGCCAGTGACAGCGATCAGGCGCATCAAGTGTTTGAGCCCGGCCCCCCCGTTCTGGGCCAACTTGCGGCCCAGCAGATCGAGCGATTGGATGCCCTCGGTCCCTTCGTGGATGGGGTTCAGGCGGTTGTCACGGTAATACTGCTCGACCGGGTACTCCCGGGTATAGCCGTGCCCACCGAGAATCTGGATGGCCAGTTCGTTCGCTTTCAGGCAATACGCCGAGGGCCAGGATTTGACGATGGGCGTCAACAGGTCGAGCAACGCTTGGGCCTGCTGGCGAGTGTTTTCATCGGGTGCGGTGTGGGTGTCGTCGAACAGCCGCGCCGCATACAAGCCCAGGTCGAAAGCGCCTTCCACATAGGCCTTTTGTGCAAGCAGCATCCTTTTGACATCGGTGTGCTCAATGATCGGGATGGCCGGGCTTTGCGGGTCCTTGTTGTCGGCTGATCGGCCCTGTGGGCGCTGACGCGCATAGTCCAGCGAGTACAGGTAACCGGCGTAACCGAGCATCACCGCACCCATGCCGACGCCGATGCGTGCTTCGTTCATCATTTGGAACATGCAGGCCAGGCCCTGGTGTGGCTGGCCGATCAGATAGCCCACGCACTGGCCGTTGTCGCCGAAGTTCAGCGCAGTGGACGTGGTGCCGCGCCAGCCCATTTTGTGAAACAGCCCCGCAAGCGCTACGTCGTTGCGCGAGCCCCGGCTACCGTCGGGCCCGACCAGGTACTTGGGCACGATGAACAGCGAGATGCCTTTGACCCCCGGTGGGGCGTCCGGCAGTTTGGCCAGGACCATGTGCACGATGTTTTCCGACAGCTCATGGTCACCGCCGGAAATAAAAATCTTGTTGCCCCTGAGCCGGTAGCTGCCGTCACCGGCAGGTTCTGCGCGGGTGCGGATATCGGCCAGCGAAGACCCTGCGTGGGGTTCGGTCAGCGCCATGGTGCCGAAGTAGCGGCCCTCGATCATCGGCTGCAGGTACAGGCGCTTTTGTTCTTCGCTTCCGAAGCTCTCGATCAGGTTGGCCGCGCCCATGGTCAGGAACGGGTAGGCGGTGGTGCCGGCGTTCGCAGCCTGGAAATGCGCAAAGCAGGCTTGTGACACAAGGCTGGGCAACTGCATGCCCCCGACCTCGAAGTCGCGGTTGGCGTTGAGGAACCCGGCTTCAAGAAAGGCATCGACGGCAGGCTTGACCTCTGGGATCAGCTCAGCGCGGCCGTCTACATAGCGCGGCTCGTTTTCGTCAGCTTTGCGGTTGTGGGGCGCGAAGTATTTTTCGGCGATGGTGCGCGCAGTGGTCAGCGCAGCGTCGAAGGTTTCACGGCTGTGCTCGGCAAAGCGAGGGCGCTGTATGAGGCTTTCGGCGTCGAGGACTTCGTAGAGCTCGAAGGCCAGGTTGCGAGGGCTGAGCAGGGTCTCGGGCATGGGGCGGTCCTAGAGCGGGCTTGGTGCGAGTCTAGGATTGGCCAAACAGGGCTGGCTACCATGATTGATTCAGATGATGTTCAGTCACAGATTCTCGTATTTGGAACGTCTGATGTTGGTTGACGGGGCGAAGGGGCTGGGTTGAGTGAGCGTCAAGAGAAGCAGGTGTTCACAGTAATATTGCAGCTCCTGTGAGATCAAAAGACATGCATCTGTCAGCCTTGGCACCTTTTAAACTCTGCTATTCCACTGACGGCATGCAGAATTTGAGCCATCAGAGACTTGTTCGGAGAAGACAGCAGGAAGCTTCCTGCGTGCGTTACAGAAGCTTCCTACGACCGCGATGGTGAAAAATGAAGTAGATATTGATTTTTCGCTGTGGAGGAATTCTATGGACAGGATTTGTGAGTGGCGAGACGTCTGGAAAGAAGAGTTAGAAAGGGTTGAAGATCCTTTTTTTGCTTGTTCGGTAGTTCGGAAAGCTTTGCTGGAAAATACCACCCTGAGTGGACTGCGTGATTTCCAGAAGGCTTGTGATCTGCCGCCTGGGCGTCCTCTGCTGCAGGCTGATATCGAGCGAGCTTTGAAGCTGGTGGAGGACGGCAGGTGGTTTGTTATTCGGGAGAAACCAATTTCTCCGATTGATGTAGCGCATTACCCTTGCTTGAGATGGGCGGAATCAAAGCTGGATCTACTGCTATCTGAGAGTAAATACCCAGTGGTCGAAGGTCCTGGAAAGTGGAAAATATTCAGTATTGATACAAATTTACTGTGGTCGGGTTTGGCATTGGCCGCAAACTTTGTAACATCTCGAGGGGATGAGGGGCGTCTTTTTTCGAGCGAGGGGAAAGACTATGCCAATACCCGTAGGCTTGTGAGTCAGAGGTGGGTACCGTTGGGTGAAAATGAGCGGAGTTTCGCCAGGCTGTCGGCTATACATCGATATGGCGATGTACGACGGATAACGCAAAACTATGTACAGGCTGATGATGCATGGGCGATCACGGGGCAGTCTTGGCACTGGCGTCCTGTGGTGCCCGACGAAGAGTATGAGTATAAAAAGGGCGCATATTGATGGTCTCAAATATCAATCAGCAAAGATCTTTACATTTGTTTTGGGCAAGTATGGATGCGTTTTATGTTGTTTTGTACATCTTACGTAGTGTCGTTCGAGGCGCAATACCATTCTGGTCGGATTTAAGCAGTGGTCTTGAAGTGGTGCGGAGTTGGGGTGGTTCAGAGTTTGTGATTTGGGTTGGGCTGTTTTTACAGCTTTCAGTTATTGTTACGTGTGTGAGTTTTTTCAAGTATCAGAAATTCGTGGTGTTTTTGGCGGTGGTGCAGATACCACTCAGATTGTTTTTCATTGTTCCGTCAATTTCGGTAGTTTTGCTCTTACCTATGGTGGTTGCTGGCATCAATAACTGGATATGGGTTGGGTTGTTAATTGCCTCAGAGGCGATTAAGGGATGGAGTATCTGGCGGCTTTGGCGTACCTCTGGATCGCCCATCTTGGAAAGATAGTGTGGCTGATGCCGCGCGGTGTTCGGTCTCGCCGGCGCTGCAAAGGGTGGCGACTGTGAGACTGTCTGCCCATCCCCAGTCTCAAGTCATGCACTCCATAAAAAGGGAGAGCCGAAGCTCTCCGTTTTCCTTCAACAACCCTCAGCCTCAGCCAATGGTCATCAAGCTGGCGTTACCCCCAGCCGCCGCAGTGTTCACACTCACCGCACGCTCGATGACCAGGCGCTCCAGTGCAATCTGATGATCGCCGCTGGACAAGCCGTGTACCCCGACGATGGCACCGGCACGCTTGGCCACCTGCTGGCAGACGCTGCGCAGCTGGTCCGAATCGCCGTGATGGATCACGGCATCGAACGCCACTTCGTCCTTGTTCCAGTCGGGTACCAGCTTCACCTTGGCCTGCAAGTCACGGGGCAGTCGGGCGCGCAGGGCCTTGCCCGGTTCGCCGTCGGCCCACACCGCCGAGCTGCCTACCGCGAGCACCGCAGCGAACTGCGCCAGCAGGTCGGCTTCGTTGTCAGCCAGGCACAGCACGTGTTCGCGCGGCAGGATGGTGTAGGTGTTGCGCTCGCCGGTCGGGCCTGGCAGCAGACGGGCGATACCGCTCTGCGACTGGCTGGCGAACTGGCTGCACAGCACGGCAAGGTCGGACAGCTGATTGCTCTCGGCCCACGCCTTCAGCGCGTGGAGCGGCTTGACCAACTGCTCGTGCAGTGCGCGGTCTGGCTTGGCTTCGCCGTCCTGGTGCTGGAAGTGGCTGCCGATGGCGTCCGCCGGGCGGGTCGACAGCAGGCGGTACAGGTACAGCGGACCGCCGGCTTTCGGGCCAGTGCCCGACAGGCCCTCGCCACCGAACGGCTGTACACCTACGACGGCGCCGACGATGTTGCGGTTGACGTACATGTTGCCGGCATGGGCCGACTCGACCACCTTGGCGATGGTTTCGTCGATACGCGTGTGCACACCCAGGGTCAGGCCGTACCCCGAATTGTTGATCTGCTCGATCAACTGGTCCAGGTTGCGGCGGTTGTAGCGCACCACGTGCAGGACGGGGCCGAAGATCTCGCGCTTGAGCTCGTCGAGGCTGTCCAGTTCGATCAGGGTTGGCATCACGAAGGTGCCACGCTTGATCTCGGCACTGTCGGCAATCGCCACCTGATAGACCGAGCGGCCTTTCTCGCGCATGCCCTGGATGTGCTTCTCGATGCCAGCCTTGGCTTCAGCGTCGATCACCGGGCCGATGTCCACGGCCAGCCGGTCCGGGCAACCGAGCCGGCTTTCGGCCATGGCGCCCTTGAGCATCTCGATCACGCGGTCGGCGGAGTCTTCCTGCAGGCACAGTACGCGCAGGGCGGAGCAACGCTGGCCGGCACTGTCGAAGGCCGAGGACACGACATCGATCACCACCTGCTCGGTCAGGGCCGAGGAGTCGACGATCATCGCGTTCTGGCCGCCGGTTTCGGCGATCAGTGGCACTGGGCGACCCTGGTTATCCAGGCGACCCGCCACGTTGCGTTGCAACAGGCGCGCCACTTCGGTGGAACCTGTGAACATCACGCCTTTGACGCGCTCGTCACCCACCAGCCCAGCACCGACGGTTTCGCCGCGGCCCGGCAGCAGTTGCAGGACACCTTCCGGAATGCCGGCTTCGAGCAGCAGGCGCACCGCCTGGGCGGCGATCAGCGGGGTTTGCTCGGCAGGCTTGGCCAGTACCGGGTTGCCGGCGGCCAAGGCTGCGGCTACCTGGCCGGTGAAGATCGCCAGCGGGAAGTTCCAAGGGCTGATGCACACCACAGGGCCCAATGGGCGGTGGGCATCGTTGCTCAGGTCGTTGCGCGCCTGGACGGCGTAGTAGCGCAGGAAGTCGACGGCTTCGCGCACTTCGGCGATGGCGTTGGCGAAGGTCTTGCCGGCTTCGCGGATCAACAGACCCATCAGGGGCTGGATTTCGGCTTCCATCAGGTCGGCCGTGCGTTCCAGGATGGCGGCGCGCTCGGCTGGCGGGGTGGCCTGCCAGATGGGCGCTGCGTTGAGTGCGCACTGGATGGCATTGTCAACGTCTGCAACGGTCGCTTCCTGAACGTGGCCGACCACATCGCGGTGATCGGCAGGGTTCAGAACCGGCGTTGCCGCACTGTCACTGGCGGTGCAGGCCAGCAGCGGACCGGCTTTCCAGTCGTTGTTGGCGGTGGCCAGCATGGCGCAGGACAGCGAAGCCAGGCGGTGCTCGTTGGCCATGTCGATGCCGGCGGAGTTGGCCCGCTCGGTGCCGTACAGGTCACGCGGCAGTGGAATGCGGGGGTGTGGCAAGCCGATGCGGCCTTCCTGGGTACCCATGCGCTCGATGCTGGTGACCGGGTCGGCGACCAGTTCCTGGATGGAAATGGATTGGTCGGCGATGCGGTTGACGAACGAGGTGTTCGCGCCGTTTTCCAGCAGGCGACGAACCAGGTAGGCCAGCAGGGTTTCATGGGTGCCGACCGGTGCATATACGCGGCAAGGGCGGTTCAGCTTGCCATCGGCGATCTTGCCGACCACCTGTTCGTACAGCGGCTCACCCATGCCGTGCAGGCACTGGAACTCGTACTGGCCGGGGTAGTAGTTCTGCCCGGCGATCTGGTAGATGGCCGACAGGGTATGGGCGTTGTGCGTGGCGAACTGCGGGTAGATGGCCTCGGGTACGGCCAGCAGCTTGCGGGCGCAGGCGACGTAGGACACGTCGGTGTAGACCTTGCGCGTGTAGACCGGGTAGCCCTCCAGGCCTTCGACTTGGGCACGCTTGATCTCGCTGTCCCAGTAGGCGCCTTTTACCAGGCGGATCATCAGGCGGTGGCGGCTGCGCTTGGCCAGGTCGATCACGTAGTCAATCACATACGGGCAGCGCTTCTGGTACGCCTGGATGACGAAACCGATACCGTTCCAGCCGGCCAGTGCGGGCTCGAAGCACAGGCGCTCGAGCAGGTCGAGGGACAGCTCAAGGCGGTCGGCTTCCTCGGCATCGATGTTCAGGCCGATGTCGTATTGCTTGGCCAGCAGGGTCAGCGACAGCAGGCGCGGGTACAGCTCTTCCATCACCCGCTCGTACTGGGCACGGCTGTAGCGTGGGTGCAGGGCCGAGAGCTTGATCGAGATGCCCGGGCCTTCATAGATGCCGCGGCCGTTGGATGCCTTGCCGATCGAGTGGATGGCTTGCTCATAGGATGCCAGGTACTTCTGGGCATCGTGCTCGGTGAGTGCCGCTTCACCGAGCATGTCATAGGAATAACGGAAGCCCTTGGACTCGAAACGCGTGGCGTTGGCCAGTGCTTCGGCAATGGTTTCGCCCGTGACGAACTGCTCGCCCATCAGGCGCATGGCCATGTCCACGCCCTTGCGGATCATCGGCTCGCCGCTCTTGCCGATGATGCGGGTCAGCGAGGAGGTCAGGCCCGATTCGTTGTGGGTGCTTACCAGCCTGCCCGTTAGCAACAGGCCCCAGGTGGCGGCATTGACGAACAGCGACGGGCTGTTGCCCAGGTGCGGCTGCCAGTTGCCGGTGCTGATCTTGTCGCGGATCAGGGCGTCGCGGGTGCCTTTGTCGGGAATGCGCAGCAGCGCTTCGGCCAGGCACATCAGCGCCACGCCTTCCTGCGACGACAACGAGAATTCCTGCAGCAGGCCTTGAACGATGCCGGCCCGGCCCCCGGTGCTCTTCTGGTTGCGCAGCTTCTCGGCGATGCCGGCAGCCATCTTGTTGGCCGCGTCGGCAAGCGGAGCGCTCAGGCGCGCCTGCTCCAGCAGCATCGGCACCATCTCCTGCTCGGGCCGACGGTAGGCGGCGGTAATGGCCGAGCGCAGCACCGACTGCGGCAGGATGCTTTCGGCGAACTCCATGAAGCTCTGGTGACCCTGCTCGGGCTGCACGTCGCCGGCTTCATCGTTCAGGCCGAGGGTCTGGCCATTGATTTCGGTCAGGGTCGCGCCACCCTCGAGCTTCTCCAGGTAGCTGAAGATCGCTTGCTTGATCAACCAGTGCGGCGTGCGGTCCACGGACAGCGCAGCGGCCTTGAGTCGTTCACGGGTAGGGTCGTCGAGTTTGACTCCAAGGGTGGTCGTCGCCATTTCTTATCCTCATTATTGCCACGAGTGTGGCTTAAGCTGGCGACAAGATTATCTTCAGGAAAACGCGGGTGCAACCAGGTGCAACCCTAAAATGTCGTGAATAGGGTGCAACTCGTCAGGCTGTCGTTTTCAGTGAGGGTCAAAGCGTCAGGCGAGGAAGGATTTGTTCTAAAAAAGAGCCTCATCTGCCCCATTAGGGAGCAAAAACGAGGCTTTGTCTGAAAATGCATACTTGGGTGCAACTTCACAGTGAAAAATGGTTGCACCGGATTTACGTTGTTGAATAGCATCTGCCGCCTGGGTGCAACCACCAACGATGTGGGTGCGCATGAGATAACAACAAACGCCAGGGCCAACACATGGGTAATCCCTTAACGATCACATTCGTGGTCTACATCGCAGCAATGGTGCTGATCGGCTTCGCTGCCTACCGCGCCACCAAGAACCTTTCCGACTATATTCTCGGCGGCCGTAGCCTCGGCAGCGTGGTCACCGCGTTGTCGGCCGGTGCATCCGACATGAGTGGCTGGCTGCTGATGGGCCTGCCCGGCGCCATCTACTTCGCGGGTCTGTCAGAAGTCTGGATTGCCACCGGCCTTACCGTCGGCGCCTACCTGAACTGGCTGTTCGTCGCCGGGCGCCTGCGCGTGCAGACCGAGCACAACGGCGATGCGCTCACCCTGCCGGACTACTTCTCCAGCCGTTTCGAGGACAAGAGCGGCCTGCTGCGGATCATCTCGGCCATCGTCATCCTGGTGTTCTTCACCATTTATTGCGCCTCTGGCATCGTGGCCGGTGCTCGCCTGTTCGAGAGCACCTTCGGCATGTCTTATGAGACAGCGCTGTGGGCAGGGGCAGCCGCCACCATCATCTACACCTTCGT
Organism: Pseudomonas sp. I3-I5; assembly: GCF_022699445.1. Classification (NCBI taxonomy): domain Bacteria; kingdom Pseudomonadati; phylum Pseudomonadota; class Gammaproteobacteria; order Pseudomonadales; family Pseudomonadaceae; genus Pseudomonas; species Pseudomonas sp. I3-I5. The sequence continues at coordinate 298,490 of NZ_CP093940.1, forward strand.
CGGAGGCTTCCTGGCCGTGAGCTGGACCGACACGGTCCAGGCGTCGCTGATGATCTTCGCGCTGATCCTGACCCCGGTGATCGTGCTGATCTCCACCGGCGGCTTAGACCAGACCTTCGCCGCGATCGAGGCCGTCAACCCGGCCCACTTCGACATGCTCAAGGGCGCCAGCTTCATCGGGATCATTTCGCTGATGGGCTGGGGGCTGGGCTACTTCGGTCAGCCACATATCCTGGCGCGCTTCATGGCGGCCGATTCGGTGAAGTCCATCGCCAAGGCGCGCCGTATTTCCATGACCTGGATGATCCTGTGCCTGGCCGGTACCTGCGCCGTTGGGTTCTTCGGCATCGCCTATTTCTCGGCCCACCCTGAGGTGGCCGGGCCGGTGAACGAAAACCACGAGCGCGTGTTCATCGAGCTGGCGAAGATCCTGTTCAACCCGTGGGTCGCCGGTGTCCTGCTGTCGGCCATCCTGGCGGCGGTGATGAGTACCCTGAGCTGCCAGCTGCTGGTGTGCTCGAGTGCGCTGACCGAAGACTTCTACAAGGCCTTCCTGCGCAAGAATGCCTCCCAGCGAGAGTTGGTGTGGGTCGGTCGTCTGATGGTACTGGCCGTGGCCCTGATCGCCATCGCCATGGCTGCCAACCCTGAAAACCGCGTGCTGGGCCTGGTGGCCTACGCCTGGGCGGGCTTCGGTGCTGCGTTCGGCCCTGTCGTGCTGATCTCGGTGCTGTGGAAGGGCATGACGCGCAATGGCGCGCTGGCCGGTATCGTGGTGGGTGCCCTGACCGTGATCCTGTGGAAAAGCTTCGACACCATGGGGCTGTACGAAATCATCCCTGGCTTCCTGTTCGCCAGCATCGCCATCGTCCTGGTGAGCAAGCTGGGCCGTCCTTCGCAGGCGATGGTGAGCCGCTTCGAGACGGCTGATGCGGCGTATCACGCTGACAAGTGACAGCGCCAAGGCGCGCTGCTAGCTGAAAGACGGGCCCGCTCCTGCAGTGTCCGCACGGCCTTCAAAGGTTCGTGCTGCACTGCGGTAGCGGGTTCGTTGTTTTCTGACGACCGTCAGGCCTGACGTCGTTTGCCAGGCAGGGTAAACTTGCGCTCTGCGCAGGAGTTGCCATGAACTATCGTCACGCCTTCCATGCCGGCAACCATGCCGACGTTCTCAAACATATCGTGCTGACCCGCCTCATCGCCCTGATGTCGCGCAAGGAGCAACCGTTCGCCTACCTCGACACCCATGCCGGGCTGGGGCTGTACGACCTCAAGGGTGACCAGGCGAGCCGGACCGGTGAGTACCTCGAGGGGGTCGCGCGGCTGTGGAACCGTGACGACCTGCCGGCCATGACCGCCGATTACCTGCGCGTCATCAAGCGTCTGAACGCAGACGGCGAGCTGCGCTACTACCCAGGTTCACCTGAATTGGCGCGTCGCCTGATGCGTCAGCAGGATCGCGCCTTGCTCAACGAGAAGCACCCGGAGGACGGGCCGCTGCTCAAGGAAAACATGAAGAAGGATCCGCGCGTGTTCGTGCACCTGGGCGAGGGCTGGCACGTGCCGCGCGCCTTGTTGCCCGTGCAGGAAAAACGCGCGGTCATGCTCATCGATCCGCCGTTCGAGCAGGCCGATGAACTCAAGCGTTGCACAGCCGCGATGAAGGAAGCCATTGGTCGGATGCGCCAGACGGTGGCGGCCATCTGGTACCCCATCAAGGACCAGCGCTCGCTGACCCGTTTCTACCAGGACCTTACCAGCACTGGGGCGCCCAAGCTGCTGCGCGTCGAGCTGTATGTGCATCACCAGGACAGCCCGCAAGGCCTCAATGGATCTGGGCTTGCCATCGCCAACCCGCCTTGGGGGCTGGAAGATGAACTCAAGGAGCTGCTGCCCTGGCTCGCCCGGGAGTTGGCGCAGACCGAAGGCAGCTATCGCATGGACTGGCTGATCGCCGAATAAGGCCGCCCCGGCGAGGCTGCTCCACACAGGCCGCGTGACGCCTGAGTGAGTAGCCCCACAGAGCGTGGAGCGGCCTAGTCAGCGATGGGCCGCAAAGTGGCCGCAGGGTTTCAGCTTCGCAGCGCGTAGTGCAGGGGCCGCTTTGCGGCCCATCGCGGCGCTAGGGCGCTCCCACAGTGACCGCGTGATGGACAAGTTGCGCGGTTGCCGTGCTTGTGGAGTTTGTGCCGTGGCCGAAGGCGTAGCCTTTGCAGAGGCATGCGTACGCTGCGCTTTGCGTTATAATCCCGCCTTTTAGCCGCCACCCGCCCACCGGGCCGCTGGCGCATCTCTACCGAATGAAGAGGCCTATCCCTTGGCATTGACGATTCTTGGCCTGTCCGGCGCCCTCAGCCATGACCCTTCCGCGGCCCTGTACATCGACGGCAAGCTGATTGCCGCCGCCGAAGAAGAGCGTTTCGTGCGCGACAAGCATGCGAAAAACCGCATGCCCTACGAATCGGCGAAGTTCTGCCTGGAACAAGCCGGCATCAAGCCCGCCGACGTCGATGTCATTGCCATCCCGTTCGCGCCCATCAGCCTGTTCGGCAAGGCGCGCTGGCACTACGCCAAGCGCTACTGGTACGCACCGGACCGCGCCCTCGACGCGATCCTGATGGGCAACCGCCGCTACAAGCGCTACCGCAAGAAGATCGTCTGGTGTCTGGAGCAGCTGGGCTTCGACCCGAAAAAGGTCAAGATCGAGCCCGTGGAACATCACTTGGCTCATGCCTCCAGCGCCTACCACTGCTCGGGCTTCAAGGAAAAGACCGCGATCCTGGGCATCGACGGCAAAGGCGAGTACGCCACCACCTTCTTCGGCTACGGCGAGAACGGCAAGATCCACAAGATCAAGGAGTTCTTCGATCCGGATTCCCTGGGTGGCCTGTACGGCGCTATTACCGAATTCCTCGGTTTCGAAATGCTCGACGGTGAGTTCAAGGTCATGGGCATGGCGCCGTACGGCGATGCCAGCAAATATGACTTCTCGCGCCTGGCCAGTTTCGAAAACGGCGAGTTGGTGATCAACACCGATTACGCCAACGTCATCGGCTTGCGTCGCTACAAGGAAAAAGGCAAGGGCTTCTACTTCTCGCCCAAGCTGATCGAGTGGCTGGGGCCCAAGCGCGAAGGCGACATCGCCGACGAGCCGTACATCCATTACGCAGCCAGCATGCAGGCGCTGTTCGAGAAGATCGCCCTGCAGATGATCGACCACTACCTGGGCGATACCCTGCGCGAAACCGGCAAGCTGGCGTTCGCCGGCGGTTGTGCGCTGAACGTGAAACTCAACCAGAAGATCATTGCCCGTTCCGATGTGAAGGAGCTGTTCGTGCAGCCGGCCTCCGGTGACGCCGGTACGGCAGTGGGCGCGGCAGCCTACGTGTCCCACGCCCGCGGCGTGCCGGTCGAGAAGATGGAGCACGTCTACCTTGGCCCGTCCTACTCCAACGAAGATGTGATCGCGGCCTGTGCTCGTCATCCCAACGCCCCGAAATGGCGCAAGCTCGACGACATGCCGCAGCGCATCGCCAAGATCATGGTCGATGGCAACCCGGTGGCCTGGTTCCAGGGCCGCATGGAGTTCGGCCCGCGTGCCCTGGGTGGTCGCTCGATCATTGGCTGCCCGAGCGTGCCGGGCGTTGCCAACCGCATCAACGAGCAGATCAAGTTCCGTGAGCGCTGGAGACCCTTCTGCCCGTCCATGCTCGATACGGTCGCCCCGCAAATGATCAAGGTCGACCATCCGGCGCCATTCATGACCTTCACCTTCGAAGTGGCTGAAGAATGGAAAACCCGCGTGCCAGAAGTGGTCCATGAGGACGGCACCTCCCGTGCCCAAGTGCTCAAGCGCGAATACAACCCGCGCTACTACGACATGATGAAGGCGCTCGAAGACCTGACCGGCAATGGCGTCTCGCTGAATACCTCGCTCAATCGCCGGGGCGAACCGATGATCTGCTCGCCGACCGATGCCCTGAACATGTTCTTCGGCTCGGATCTGCAGTACCTGATCATGGAAGACATCCTTGTCGTCAAGGACGGCGCTGCCGCCTATGAACAGCCGCTCTGAACCGCGCATCCTGCAGTTCTGCCATGGCTATGACGGGCCTTTCCTGGATTGTGCCCGTCAATACGCCAGCCTGTTCGAGGGCAGCGGCTACAAGGTTACGACCGTGTTCCTGACCGGCGCAGCCGACCCGCAGGTGGCGGCCGGCTGTGCGTCGGATGAAGTGCTGTTTCTGGAGTTCAGCTCCAAGGCGGTCCGTGGCCTGAAGCTTGGCGCGATTCGGGCGTTGCGCAAGGTCGCGGCCCAGCGCAACTTCGCATTCTGCATAGCTCACCGCTTCAAGCCGATCTACGTCGCCTTGCTCGGCACCCGGTTACCGGTGATAGGCGTGCACCATGCCTTTGGCGACTATGAGCGCAAAGGCCGGCGCCTGTTCGCCAACCTGTTCAGCAAGCGCTTGAGCCTGCTGGGTGTATCCGACGCAGTGCGCGACGACATGCGCCGCTGCCTGGCGCAGTGGCCCGCCGAGCGCATCCAGACGCTGTACAACCGCATCGACATCGCGGCCCTGCAAGCTGCCCTGGTGCCGCGTGCCGAGGCACGCGAAGCCTTGGGGCTGGATGCGCAGGCCTGGGTGGTGGGCAACGTCGGTCGGTTGCACCCGGACAAGGACCAGGCCACCTTGCTGCGCGGCTTTGCCCAGGCATTGCCGGCCTTGCCGGGTGGTGCGCGCCTGGCCATCCTGGGCAAGGGCCGCCTGGAACCCAAACTGAAGGCCCTGGCCCGCGAGCTGGGCGTTGCCGATCAGGTCGACTTCCTGGGGCAGGTGCCCGATGCGCGTCGCTATTTCCAGGCCTTCGACGTGTTCGCCTTGAGTTCCGACCATGAGCCTTTCGGCATGGTCCTGCTCGAAGCCATGGTCGCTGGCGTCCCGGTGCTGGCCACGGCCTGTGGCGGCGCGCGGGAAGTGGTCGAGGGTGTCGGCATGCTGTTCCCACTGGGCGAGGCCAGCCAGCTGGCGCAAGGCCTCGAACGCATGGCTGCGCTGGACGACTCGCAACGCCAGGCGTGCGCCGAGCATATGCTCGAACGCCTGCGCGAGCGTTTCTCGGACCAGGCGGTGCGCGATACCTTCTGGCAACTGCCCCAGGTTCGCGCGTTGGTGGGGGCCTGATGTTCAATCATGTAAAAGCCCTGCGCGAGCGTGGCTGGCAAGTCATCGACGCGCAAACCTATGCCCAGGCCTGGGCGCGTTTCGGCGGCAGTGTCGCCACTCATCCCCTGGTGGTCTCGCAGTTGGCGGACCTGGCGCAGATCCCCGTGCGTTACCTGGCCTGGCATCAGGGCGGGGAGCTCAAGGCAGCCATTCCCACCTGGGGGCGCCACCTGGCGCTGTCCAAGGACGTGCTCAAGCGCAGCGGCAAGAAGGCGTTGTTTGACCTGGGCAATGCCGAAATCATCCTGCCGGCGGCGGCCGACGCCGCTGCGCCGCTGCGCCATGGCGCACGCTACCTGTCCGAGCTGAACCAGGGCCGCTTTGTTGGTCTCAAGGCGCAGAAAGAACAGCTGGCGATGGCCCGTGCGCCCGAAGACCTGTCGAAGAAATTCCGTTACAACCAGCGCCGTGAGCTGCGGTTACTGGAAGAAGCCGGTGGCGTGGTGCGGCCGATCAGCGACTTCGATGCCGCTACCATCGCCGCCATGTATTGCGACCTTTTCCAGCGTCGCTGGGGGTTCGCAGCCACCGGCGCCGAGCGCATGGGCGACGTGATCGCGCGGCTGCGGGACCTGCTGATCGGCTCGGTCCTGCTGCTCGAAAACAAGCCTATCGCCATCCAGCTGGTGTACCGCGTCGAGGCGCCTGAGTGGATCAGCGTCGAATACGTCAATGGCGGCGTCGACCCCGAGACCAAGGCGTTCAGCCCCGGCAGCGTGTTGAGTTTCCTCAACACCCAGGCCGCCTGGGAAGACGCCCGTGCGCGCAACAAGCCATTGCGGTTCTCGTTCGGCCGTGCCGACCGCGAGTACAAGGACCGCTGGTGCCACCCCGTGCCGGTGTACCAGGCGTGAGCCGCAAGCAGCAGTTGCTAAAGCGCCACCGGCGCAACAAGCGCCTCGCGCTCCTGGTGGCCCTGGCGGCGTTGATTGCGCTGGGTTTGGTCACCTGGTGGCTGCCGTTGTTGCTGCTGCCGCTGCTGTGGGTGGCCCACGAGGCGTGGCTGGCCGATCACCTGTTCTACACCCCGGCCGACGACTACACCTACGCCTTCGATGAGGCCGATGAAGTGGCGGGCGTAAGCTTGAAGGACGGCCGCTTGCAGCTACCTGCATTGCCCGTCGCAGAAGGCGCCACGTGGGTGCTGCAGGTTGAGCTGCGTTGCGCCCTGCTGGGCAGGTTTCTTGACCCCGGCGTGTCCATCGAAGGCGCAGGTGGCGAAGACCTGCAGGTGTTCGAGCGCGGTGTTCGCGGCAAGCGCTACCTCAACCTGACTGGGCTCGACACGGCGCTGCGTCAGGGCCAGATCACCTTGCGCGGGCGCTTCTGCCGGCTGGTGGGCCAGCCGCGCCTGTGGATGTTCCAGCAGCCAGACCTGCGTCGTAAGCGGGTGATGGTCATCGCGCCCCATGCCGATGATGCCGAACTTGCCGCCTACGGCCTGTACAGCCAGGCAGACGAAGCCTGGATCGTGACCCTGACCGCTGGCGAAATCGAGGCCGAGCACTACCAGGCCATGGGCCTGTCATCTGTCGAGGCTGCGCGGCTCAAGGGGCGCTTGCGGGCCTGGGACAGTATCGCGGTGCCTCGCTGGGCAGGCGTTGCGCAAGCGCGCTGCGTGCAGTTGGGCTATTTCTGCCTGCAATTGCCGGCCATGCGGCAGGCACCGACGACCCCCTTCGGCTCGCGTGAAGCGGACATGGCCGACACGCGCCCCTTCCGTACCCTCAACGCGTTGCCTCTGCCCGGCGACGACGGCGTCCCGACTTGGCACAACCTGCTGGCCGACGTGCGCGCGTTGATACAACAGGCGCGTCCGGAAGTGATCGTGATGCCGCACCCGGTGCTCGATCCGCATCCTGACCACGTGGCTGCCCAGCAAGCCCTGCAGGAAGCGTTGCAGGGCCTGCCGTGGCAACCCGAGATCCTGCTGGGCTATGCCAATCACCTGCACGACAACGACCGCTGGCCCATGGGCGACAGCGGTGCAGGCGTGGCCTTGCCGCCGGTCACCCACGCGTTGTCGGTCGGGCAGCCGTGCACCTTGGTGCTGGACCGTCCTCTGCAACTGGACAAGGCCATGGCTCTGGGCATGATGCACGACCTTCAGCCCCGCCCGCCCTTCAAGCGCCGAGTGCGACGGGTGATCCAGCGCTGGCTGGCAGGCCGGCGCAGTTCGCCTTACGGCGAGAACGAATTTTTCCGCAAGGCCGTGCGTCGCCACGAGCTGTTCTGGGTTCTGACGGACCGCCACCAGGGTGTACATCGGGAAAACGTATGAAGCGTTTCAAAGTCCTGCAACTGCAACCGGACTACAACATCAAGCAGCACGATTTCGCCGACCTGGCCGAGCAGATCTTCAAGGCGCTGCCAGCGGATCGCTTCGAAACGACCATGGCCTTTCTCAAGGGCCGGCCTGCGCCTGGCCAACCGGTCAGCCGCGCCGACCATTCGGTGTACTTCGACTTCAGCGACAGTGCGCTCAAGGGCATGCGTCTCAAGGCCTTGTGGCAGCTCTACCGGTATTGCCGGCGCGAACGCTTCGACGTGGTGATCTGCAACCGCTTCAAGCCTGTGAACATGCTGTTGCAGCTCAACCGCTGGTTGAAGATCCCGTTGTGCATCGGCATTTCCCATGGCTTCGGCGAGTACGACCGCGCCTACCGCCGTCGTCAGACCCAGCGCCTGATCGACGGGCATTGGCAGTTCGTAGGCGTGTCGCCGGCAGTCAAGCAGTACCTGCTGGATTGCAGCTGCGGTTTCACCGATGCCAACACCCACGCCATCACCAACGCCATCGACACGGATCAGGCCCAGGCGTTGCAGCTGGACAAGGCCGAGGCCCGTACGCAACTTGGCCTGGCCCAGAACGTTCGCATGGTCGGGGCGCTGGGCCGCCTGGTGCCGGTCAAAGGCCATACCTACCTGATCCAGGCGTTTGCCGCCCTGAAGGACAAGTACCCCACCGCGCAGCTGGCGATCATCGGTGCTGGTCGTGAGCAGGCGCGCCTGCAGGCTGAGATCGATCGCCTGGGGCTGACGGGCAGGGCGCACCTGCTGGGCTTTCGTGACAACGCCCTGCGCTACGTCCGTGCCTTCGACATCTGGGCCATGCCATCGCTGGCCGAAGGCCTTGGCCTTGCCCTGCTCGAAGGCATGAGCGGGCGCTTGCCGGTCATCGCCAGCGACGTGCCGGCCATGTTGCCGCTGATTACCGGCGCGGGCGGCGAGGTGGTCAAGCCCGCGGACGTTGACAGCCTGACCACGGCCCTGGACCGCTACCTGGCGCTGGATGACGCGGCGTTGCATGCCAAGGGCGAGCAGGCCTACCACTACCTCAATCAACACCACGACATCGACGTGTTCCGTGAGCAATACCTGGCGCTGATCGAGTCGGGCTTGGCTGCCAAGGAGCCGAAATGAGTGCGGACCCAACCCTGGTCACGGTGATCATCGCATCGTACAACCATGGCCCTTACATCGAGCAGAGCATTCTCAGCGTACTGAACCAGACCTACCCGCACATCGAGCTGCTGGTGGTGGACGACGGCTCGACCGATGACAGCGTCGAGCGTATCGAGCGCCTGCAGGCGCAACATGGCTTCGATTTTCGCGTGCAGCGCAACAAAGGCCTGACCCACACGCTCAACGAGGCCATTGCGCGGGCCAGGGGCACGCTGATCGCGCCGTTCGGGTCCGACGACATCATGATGCCGGATCGCATCGCGATCCAGGTCCAGTACATGGCCGACAAGCCCGAAGTGGGTATCTGCGCTGGCAACATCGAACTCATCGATTCCCAGGGTGAGCTGTTCCCCGAAGCGCGGCAGCGCCGCGAGGTTCCGTTCAGGCGCCTGGACTTCGAGGACATGTTCCTGGAGCGCAAACCCTACCCACCTGCGCCCACGCTGCTGATCCGCCGCGAGGCGCTGGAGAAGGTGGGCGGTTTCGACCCGGATATCCGCCTGGAAGACCTGCTGATCGAACTGAAGGTGACCCATGCCGGGTACTTCATCGATGGCCTGAGCGTGGTCATGGCGCGCTACCGCAAACATGCCAGCAACTCGTACAAGAACCACCGATTCATGATCGACAACATCCTGCGTACCTATGCCAAGTTCAAGGATCACCCGGCCTACGAGCAGGTCAAGTTCAAGGCGCTGAACTCGATGTTCCTCAAGGTGGCCAACCGTGACCGCAAGCTGGCCCGCGAACTGCTGGCGCAGATTCCACTGCGCGCCTATACGCGCAAGACCTGGCGCGGGCTGGGGCGGTTGTTCTTCTCGCCCTTGGAAAAGGGCTGAAGGGCCATGGGCTGGCTATCGCGCTACCGGGAAAAACGGGCCAAGCGGGCGATTCGCAAGCTGCCGGCCATCGAGCGCGGGCAGGCGCGATTTGCCGCGCGTTACCCCCAGTACGCTTTCGGCGTGGGCAGCTATGGCGTGCCCGAGGTGCATGACTGGCAAGAGGGCACGACGCTGCGCATCGGCGCCTATTGCTCGATTGCCGAAGGCGTGCAGATTTTCCTTGGCGGGCATCATCGGGCCGACTGGGTCACCACTTACCCATTCCCGGCCATGCTGCCCGAGGCATCGGTCATAGAGGGCTATGCCTTCAGCCGCGGGGATGTGACCATCGGCAACGACGTGTGGCTGTGCTCCAACTGCACGATCCTGTCGGGGGTGAACATTGGCAGCGGCGCCATCGTGGCCGCTGGGGCCGTGGTGACGCGGGATGTACCCGCTTACGCGGTGGTCGGCGGCAACCCGGCCAGCGTCGTGCGCTGGCGATTCCCGGAAGCGGTACGCGTGCAACTGCTGGCCAGCGCCTGGTGGGACTGGCCACCTGCCGAGATTGCCCACGTGGCGGGCAAGCTGTGCAGCGATGATATCCAGGCGTTTCTCGCCTATGCCGAGCAGCGCGCCTCAGGCCTGGCGGGTCGAACCTGACTTCAGGTTGTCAGGCTTGGTCTGCCGGCGCTGAGCCAGGCGCTTGCCCAGGGCGATCCCCGGCTTTTCCAGTATGAGGAACGTGGCGCTGCTCAAGACCACCAGGACGGTGCAGGCGATGGCGATCACGGCCATGAATGCCCCGTGGTCGTCGTAGGTGAACCCGTAAGAGGGGTAGAGGCGATAGGCGAGCCACCACAGCACCAGCCCATGGAGCAGGTAGAGGCTGTAACTGATTTCACCCAGCCAGCGGGCACTGCGCAGGGCCAGGGCGCCCAGCAGGTCGTTGCCCGAGACGATGATGCAGAACACGAGGCTCAGCAGCAGCAGCGGGAATACCGCGAAGGTCTTGTGCAGCACTGTCATCACCAGCACCAGCAAGCCGATGGCCATCCAGGTGCCGTACCTGCCCTTGGCCCATTGCACCAGCCTCGGGCTGCGTATCCAGTACACCGCCGCAATGCCGCCTGCAAAGCTCATCAGGTATTTCTTCTTCAGCGCATGTTCCCAGCCCACGAGCTTTGCCAGCAGGTACAGGGCGACCACGCAGGCAATGGCCCTCAAGAGCGTACCGCGGTAGACGAACATCAGGCCCAGCAACGGCAAGGCCAGGTAGAAGTAGATTTCGTAGTTCAGGGTCCAGGTCACGTTCGAGATCAGGTTGCCGGTGCCGGCCAACTGGTTGATGTCGGGACGGTGGAACAGCAGCCAGGCTGAAAGCTGTTGTGCCAGGGCGGTCGGCGTATCCAGCAGCTCCCAGCCTTGCAGATAGAACACCGTCACAAGCACCGCAGCCAGCAGGCCGAAATACAGGGGGTACAGGCGCATGACCCGGGAAATGGCAAAGGCCCGCCAATCGAAGGCGCGGCCCTGGCGAACCAGCCTGCTCCAGAACAGAAACCCGGTGATCATGAAGAACAGGGCGACGCTCGCTTGCCCGATCTGGGCAAAGAAGCGCTCCGGTGGCATGTTGATCTGGCCAGTGTGCTGGTAATGCCAGGCAATGGCGGCATGGTGGATGAAGACCCCCAGTGCCAGGTAGCCCCTCAAGCCATCGAGGGTGGCCCAGCGCCCCGCCACCGGCTCCAGATGGCGCGCCACCCAAGGGCTGCGCAGCAGCAGCCCTGCCAGCAACAGGGCCAGGCCGAACACCAGGAAACTGAGCAGCGGCGCGAGGTAGCCCATGTCAGCGATCCGCTCCAGGGGCCAGTTCGAGCTTCTGGCGTAGGGCGTGGCTCATGGTCTGGCTGGCCGCTGCACTGTAGCCCTCCAGCAGGGCCTGGACGTTTTCCTCGAACAGCCACTGCTTGTCTTCGGCGTAGCGCTGCATGTGGCGCAGGTTGCGCTGGCGCAGGTCTGCCGACAGTGGCGAAGGCAGCAGGCGCATGTCGGCAAGGTCGATCAGGCCAAATTGGCCGTTGTCCATCAGCAGTACGTTGCCCAGGTGCAAGGACCGGAAGTAGACGCCTTGCTGGTGCAACTGACCCATGAAGCGCCCCAGCCGCTGCACCAGGGCCTTGCGTGCTGCCAGCGAGGGACAGGCCTGCAGCGCCTGGCGCACGGTCTGGCCTGCCAGGGGGATGTAGCGCACACCCTGGGTGCCATCGGCGTAGTTCAGCAGTTCCACGACGGGGGGCGTGGGAATGCCTTCGAGTGCCAGTTGCTGGCTGTTTCTGGCAAAGCGGCGCGCGTAGGGGTAGAAGGCGCCGGCGGTGTACCAGGCGCGCGGGCGGAACAACTTCAGGAAGCTGCCATCTTGCAGGAGCAGGACCTTGGGCCCAAGCCCGTCCTCTTCGATGATGCGGGCACCCTCATGCAGCTGCCTGGCCTGCGCCTCGCTCAAGCGAGCGCGGTTGGCCGCCACCAGCCTGCCGCCCCGGCGGGCGATGTTCAGCCCCGCGACCAGTGCCAGCGGAATCCACAGCAGGAACCAGTGCTCCTTGGGCCGCGACAGGATACCGCCGCCCTCGGTCAGGCCCGCACCAATGCCGAACACCAGCAGTGCCGAGGCCATCTGCAGGGCAGGGTGGGTGCGGTACTTCCAGCCGCTGTAAAGCGCGTAGAGGATCATGCCCAGCCACGGCAGCAAGCCCAGGATGCCCACGTAATACAGCACGCCCATGACGAAACTGTGGGGCTCGCTCAGCAGGTAGCCCACGCCGACATCGATGGACAAGGGCGCGTCGTAGCCGTGGCCAATCAGCGGGTGCTGGAGGAACAGGTCCCAGGTAATGCGCCAGATATCGAAACGGTACGAGTCGCCGCGCGCCATGATCAACTGCGGGTCCACCACCAGTACTGCGGCGATGAACAGCGGAGCGGCCAGGAACAGGGGGATCGAACGACGGTCCAGGCACAGCAGGGCGATCCAGTTCACCGCCAGGGTCATGGCCACCAGGGGCGTGCGGGAACCGGTGGCCACCACCGCGGCGAACATGACCGCAAAGGCCGCCATGCACAGCGACACGGTCAGCGCCCGCTTGCCGTTGACCGCCATCCATAGCCAGTAGGTCCCGAAGAAACCGTACAAGTGCGAGCTGAGCAGCGGGTTATCCAGAGCGCCTGCGCCGATCAGCCGGCTGCCTGGCGTGTAGGTGAGCATGAACGTGGTCAGGTCCCGCAGCGTGGCCAGCAGCGCCAGTAGCGCAGCCCCCAGGAAAAGGCCCTTGAGCGCCTCGGGCCGGTAACGCAGCATCAGCCCGGTGCCCAGGAACAGCATCAGGGTGTGCAGGGGCCGCTTGATCAGGTTGTCCGCCTGCGCCGCCGAGGGTGACCAGCTCAGGCTGAGGATGGCGTAGCCGGCGAAGGCCACGAACAGCCACAGCAACGGTTCACGAAACAGGGTTTTCAGTTCACGAGGCCGGACACATAGCGCCAGCAGGGTCGGGATGCTGAAAAGGCCGTAGTACAGCTTGTGGTGCAGGCTGCGTTCGGGCAGGAAGAACAGGGCACCGAGCAGCGCCAGCATGCCGGCCGGCAGCAGCCACAGGCACACGAAATCGAAAAAGCGGTTGCCGGCGTTGTGTAGGCTGCTTGGGAACATGGAGAAAGAGGGCCCAGGTCGAAAGAACGGGCAATGTTACCCCAGCTTTGCGCGCATTGCTGCTGGTAAGCGGCGGGGGCCGAGTGGTCCGACGTCGCTGCCAACGTGTGGTAAAGTCAGCACCCCATTTTCAGCATGTTCCGTGATATGACAGACGCCAACGGCTCCCAGAGCCCATCGAGCATGAAGATCTATTTCCGTCTACTTGGCTATGTCCGACCCTACATCGGCGTGTTCCTGCTGAGTATCCTGGGCTTTCTGATCTTTGCTTCGACCCAGCCAATGCTGGGTTACATCCTCAAGTATTTCGTCGACGGCCTGTCCAACCCGGATGCCTCGCTGTTTCCCAACGTCCCGCACCTGCGCGACCTGAACCTGCTGCACACGGTGCCGGCGCTGATCATCATCATCGCCGCCTGGCAAGGCCTGGGTTCGTTCCTGGGCAACTACTTCCTGGCCAAGGTCTCGCTGGGCCTGGTCCATGACCTGCGGGTGCAGCTGTTCAACAACCTGCTGAGCCTGCCCAACCGCTACTTCGACCAGAACAACTCCGGGCACCTGATTTCGCGCATCACCTTCAACGTGACCATGGTCACTGGGGCGGCTACCGACGCCATCAAGGTGGTCATTCGCGAAGGCATGACGGTGGTGTTCCTGTTCGGCTCGCTGCTGTTGATGAACTGGCGCCTGACGCTGGTGATGCTGGCCATCCTGCCGCTGATCGCCTTCATGGTGGGCCGTGCCAGCAAGAAATTCCGCAAACAGAGCAAGAAGATCCAGGTTGCCATGGGCGACGTCACCCACGTGGCGTCCGAGACCATTCAGGGCTACCGCGTGGTGCGCAGCTTCGGCGGCGAGGCCTACGAGCGCCAGCGCTTCCTCAAGGCCAGCCAGAGCAACACCGACAAGCAGCTGCGCATGACCCGTACCAGCGCCATCTATACGCCCCTGCTGCAACTGGTGATCTACGTTGCCATGGCCGTGCTGATGTTCCTGGTGCTGTACCTTCGTGGCGATGCCTCGGCAGGCGACATGGTGGCCTACATCACCCTGGCCGGCCTGCTGCCCAAGCCGATTCGCCAGCTTTCGGAAGTGAGTTCGACCATCCAGAAGGGCGTGGCCGGTGCCGAGAGCATCTTCGAGCAGCTCGACGAGCAGCGAGAAGTGGACACCGGTACCGTCGAGCGCGATGCGGTCAGCGGGCGCCTGGAAGTGCGCAACCTCAGCTTCACCTACCCCGGTACCGATCGCCAGGTGCTGAGCGACATCAACTTCACCGTCGAGCCTGGGCAGATGGTCGCGCTGGTGGGCCGCTCCGGCAGCGGCAAGTCCACCCTGGCCGGCCTGATTCCACGCTTCTACCACCACAGCAGCGGCGAGATACTGCTCGATGGCGTGGAAATCGAAGACTTCAAGTTGCTCAACCTGCGTCGACACATCGCCCAGGTCAACCAGCATGTGACCTTGTTCAGCGACACCATCGCCAACAACATTGCCTACGGTGACCTGGCCGGGGCGCCGCGTGCCGACATCGAAGCGGCGGCTGAGGCAGCCTTCGCCAAGGATTTCGTCGATCAGCTGCCCAAAGGTTTCGATACCCAGATCGGCGAAAACGGGGTGTTGCTCTCCGGTGGCCAGCGCCAACGCCTGGCCATCGCCCGCGCGCTGTTGAAGAACTCGCCACTGCTGATCCTGGACGAAGCGACCTCGGCCCTGGATACCGAGTCCGAGCGGCACATCCAGGCTGCGCTGGACCGCGTGATGCAGGGGCGCACCACGCTGGTGATCGCGCATCGCCTGTCGACCATCGAGAAGGCCGACCAGATCCTGGTCATGGATCAGGGCCGTCTGGTGGAGCGGGGCACCCATGCCGAGCTGCTGGCCGCCAACGGTTACTATGCGCGCCTGCATGCCATGGGCCTGGATGAGCCGGCCAAGGCCGACATCACCTGATTCTACCTGCCAAGGGGCCTCGGTGCCCCTTCTGTTTCGGGGTATTCCTCAGCGCGAACTGGCCCTAAAGCCGCCAGCCGCGCTGTGCTAATATCCCGTCCCTGTTCACTATTGTCATATGGGTTGCCCATGAAGTTGTCCATGCCGCGTTTCGATCAAGCCCCGGTACTGGTGGTCGGCGATGTCATGCTCGACCGCTACTGGCATGGCGGTACGTCGCGTATTTCGCCGGAAGCGCCAGTGCCGGTGGTCAAGGTCGATCAGATCGAGGATCGCCCAGGCGGTGCGGCCAACGTGGCCTTGAACATCGCCGCACTGGGCGCGCCGGCGTCCCTGGTGGGCGTCACCGGGCAGGACGAAGCTGCCGACAGCCTTTCCAACAGCCTGCAGGCGGCAGGCGTGCGTTCGGTCTTCCAGCGCATTGCGCATCAGCCGACCATCGTCAAGCTGCGGGTCATGAGCCGGCACCAGCAGCTGCTGCGCATCGATTTCGAAGAATCCTTCGCCACCGACCCGGTGTCGCTCAGCGCAGAAGTCGACGGTTTGCTCGAAGGCGTCAAGGTCCTGGTGCTGTCGGACTACGGCAAGGGCGCGCTGAAAAACCACCAGGCGCTGATCCAGGCCGCACGGGCCAAGGGCATCCCGGTGCTGGCCGACCCCAAGGGCAAGGATTTCTCCGTCTATCGCGGGGCCAGCCTGATTACCCCCAACCTCAGCGAGTTCGAGAACATCGTTGGGCGTTGTACCGACGAGGCGGAGCTGGTTGCCAAAGGTTTGCAGCTGCTCCAGGAGCTGGACATGGGCGCCTTGCTGGTGACCCGTGGCGAGCACGGCATGACCTTGCTGCGCAATGGTCATCCGCCCCTGCACCTGCCAGCCCGTGCACGTGAAGTGTTCGATGTGACCGGCGCAGGCGATACGGTGATCTCCACCCTTGCCGCCGCCATTGCCGCCGGTGAAGAGCTGCCCCAGGCAGTGGCCCTGGCCAACCTGGCGGCGGGTATTGTCGTCGGCAAGCTTGGTACTGCGGCGATCAGCGCGCCGGAACTGCGCCGCGCCATCCAGCGCGAAGAAGGGTCCGAGCGCGGGGTGCTGGGCCTTGAGCAATTGCTGGTAGCGATCGACGATGCCAGGGCGCACAACGAGCGTATCGTGTTCACCAATGGCTGCTTCGACATTCTGCATGCGGGCCACGTGACCTACCTGGAGCAGGCGCGCGCTCAAGGCGATCGCCTGATCGTGGCGGTCAACGACGATGCATCGGTCAGCCGGCTGAAGGGCCCGGGCCGGCCGATCAACAGCGTCGATCGCCGCATGGCCGTGTTGGCAGGCTTGGGCGCAGTGGACTGGGTGATCAGTTTCTCCGAAGGCACCCCAGAAAACCTGCTGAGCCAGGTCAAGCCGGATGTGCTGGTCAAAGGCGGCGACTACGGCATCGACCAAGTGGTTGGCGCCGACATCGTCAACGCCTATGGCGGCACCGTGAAAGTGCTGGGGCTGGTCGAAAACAGCTCCACCACTGCCATCGTCGAGAAGATCCGCAAGCACTGACAGGGCAGGGCTGCGCGGCAGCCCTTGTTGCGCCGGCCCCAGCGGGGGCGCGCTGCATGCGCGCTTTGCTCAGGGCTTGTGCAGCGAGGTACGCGCCCGCTTGAGCAGCGCTCGGGCCTTGGCACCGAACCGTTGCAGGTGGGAGGCTCGGGCAGGCTTGGGTTCCACCAGGCCTTGTTGACGCACCCAATCCTTCCAGCGTATCCGTTCCTCGTTGACCACCCAGCCCTCCTGCCGGGCGAAGCTTTCGGCCAGGTACAACCCCCGCGTGCTGGCCGGCAACAGTTCGTCTTTCTTCAGGGTATAGAGCTCGGCCAGGGGTTGGCCGTCCTGCAGCGGCATCAGGTACAGGTCCGGGCGCTTGCGGTTCAGCCGCGCCACCAACTGGTCGCCCTCAAGACGTTCATCCACATGGAACAGGCTGAGCTTCTTGGCCTCCCTGGGCACTTGCAGGCGCATGTCGTAGATCAGTTGCAGCGAAGCGGTCGGCAGGTGCACGTAAGCACGGGGCCGCTCCAGCAGGACCAGGTTGCCGCAGTGGACCGGGCGGGCGGCACCGGACTGCGGGGTCAGTTGAAAATGCGGCGTTTCTCGGTAGTGCAAGGCTGCCGCATAGGGCACAGGTAGCCAGGTGTCGTTGAAGCGGCCGCCCAGCCAGCCCTCTGTGGTTTCCAGCAGGCATTCCTCGGCTACTTCCTGCACGGCGGTGTGCAATGGCAGGTTCAGTTCCTGAGCGGGCACGTAACCTGAGATCAGCTTTAGCACCACGTCGCCGCGGTCTTGGCGCCGTTGACGCACCAGCACCCAGTAGTCGCGGTTCTGCCAGCTCAGCGTCAGGCGCACCGAAACACCCAAGTTGGCAAGCTCGACCACGAACCGCTGGGGATCTGCCACCGCCACCGGTTTGCGACGTTGTTGGGTCTGGGCGAAATTGAGGGGCATGCCAGTGCCCTGGTAGAGAAGGCTTTCGGCCGTGGCCTCGACATGCAGCGGCAGCGTCTTGAAGTTGCTCGGGTTCTTGCGTATCAGCGTTCGCGCCACGTTGCTCCTCCTTGCGACGGCTCGCCCGGCGCGTGGCCAGGCAGACTCAATGCTGGCCCAGGATTCGGGCGACGGTGGCCACGTTATGGGCCAGGTGCAACGGGTTGATGGTGCCCACGATAGCACTGCTGACGCCAGGGTGGGCGAAGAGCAGCTCGAAGCTGGCACGGACCGGGTCGACGCCGGGTGCCAGGCAGGCATGGCCGCTGGCCAGGGCCTTTTTGACCAGGATGGCCTTGCCGTGCTGCGCAGCGTAGTCGAGTACCGGGCGCTCTGCCTGTTCGTTCAGGTTGAAGGTGACCATGGCGCAGTCGCCTTGCTCCAAGGCCTTCAAGCCTCCGGCTACAGTCTTGCCTGAAAACCCGAAGCCCAGGATCTTGCCTTCACGCTTGAGCGTGGCCAAGGTCTCATACACCGCCTGCTGCTCGAGGATGGCCAGGTCATTACCGTCGGAGTGCACCAGCACCAGGTCGATGCGGTCGGTTTCCAGCCGGCGCAGGCTGCGCTCCACCGATCGGCGCGTGTGGGCCGCGCTGAAATCGAAACGCGATTGACCGGCGTCGTATTCCTCGCCCACCTTGCTCACCAGCACCCAGGCATCGCGCTGACCCCGCAGCAGCGGGCCAAGGCGCTCTTCACTGCGGCCATAGGCCGGAGCGGTATCTAGCAGGTTGATGCCCAGGTCGCGGGCCTGGCCAAGCAGCAGCCTGGCTTCATCGTCGCCGGGGATGGTGAAGCCTGAAGGGTATTTCACGCCCTGGTCCCGGCCAAGCTTGACCGTGCCCAGCCCCAGGGGCGAAACCTGCAAGCCCGTGCTGCCCAGGGGGCGGTGCAAACCGTGGAGAGTTGGCAAGCTCATGGCAGGAGGGTCTCCCATGCAGGCTGGCCCAGCGGCGGGCGCGGCAAGTCGGTCAGGTCGGCCTGGGCCTGAGGTTGCACGGCGTCGCGTTGCAACTGGCGGATAACCCGGTCGCTGAAGTCAGGTGCCAGGGCCAGCTTGGTAGGCCAGCCCACCAGCAGCCGTTGCTGTTCGGCAAGAAACGCATTGTCCGGGCGCACCAGGCCGGACTGGGCAGGCTCGGCACGGTCCACTCGCAACGTGGCCCAGTGCAACTGGCTTTGATCCACCCAGGGCAGCAGGCTGGCCACTTCTTTCTGCGCGGCGGCGATCTGCGCGGCCGGCTCGCGGGCCACGCCATCGGCTTCGGCCAGTTCGCCGCCCAGGTACCACACCCACTGTCCGTCGGCGGCCGGGTGGGTGGTGACCGTCATCCGCGGCTTGGGGCCTGCGCCCAGGCAATGGGCATAAAGTGGCTTGAGGTTGGCTCCCTTGACCATCACCATGTGCAGGGGGCGGGTTTGCATGGCGGGCTGCTCGAGCCCCAGTGCCTGCAACAGGTCCGCGATGCCGGCGCCCGCGCTGAGCACGATGCGCTGGGCGCGGATGTCACGCCCGTCCACACGCAGGCCCACCAGCTCGCCCTCGTCGCGCAGCGGCTCGATGCGTTCGCCCGCCAGGAGGCTGTCACCGGCCAGTTCGGCCAGGTTGGTCAGCAGGCTGGGCACGTCGATCACCAGTTCGGCCAACCGATAGACCTTGCCCTTGAAGGCACGGTCCTGCAACGCCGCAGGCAATTGGTCGCCTTTGACCTGATCCACCCGGCCGCGCACCGCCTTGCTGGCGAAGAAGCTGGTGAGATTGCCGGCCAGGGTGCCTGGAGACCACAGGTAGTGCGCATCGGACAGCAGGCGCGTATGGCGCAGGTCCAGTTCGCCGTTGCCCGCCAAGGCTTCGCGCCAGCGGCGCGGCATGTCGGCAATCGCCTCCGAGGCGCCGGTCAGCGCCCCATGCAGCGCGTACTTGGTGCCGCCATGGATGATGCCCTGGGACTTGAGCGTCTGTGCGCCGCCTACCGTGGCGCGCTCCACCAGCACTGTCGAATAACCCAGGCGGCGCAAGCGGGCATTGAGCCAGAGGCCTGCGACCCCGGCGCCGACGATCAGCACGTCAGTGGAAATGGCAGATGGCATGGCGATACCTCGAAAACTGGGACAGCTGGCAAGTATACAGGCTCAGGGTCGGATGCACGGGCTGGCGTGCGCCACGCATCCTGACGCTGCTGCCACGGCCCGGCTCAGTGCCCCGTGGTCTTGGAGAACAGCTGAATCACCACCACGCCGCCGACGATCATCGCCATGCCGAGCATCGCCGGGATGTCCAGTTTCTGCCCATAGAGCACCAGTGCCGCCACGCTGATCAGCACGATACCCAGCCCCGACCAGATCGCGTAGGCGATGCCCACCGGGATGCTGCGCACCACCAGCGTCAGCATCCAGAACGCGATGGCGTAGCCCGCCACCATCAGCAACAGAGGCAATGGGGTGCTAAGGCCTTTGACAGCCTTCATGGAGGCGGTGGCGACGACTTCGGCGCAGATGGCAATCGCGAGGTAGGTGTAGGCATTCATGACGGTTCTCCAGTGGATGGGCGCATTCTAGGCCGTACTCGAATGCGGTAAAGTCATTACCTATCTGGTAAGGAGATAGGTGAATGGCCGAGCAATGGAGTCTGGATCAGTTGCGCACGTTCATGCGCGTGGCTGAGCTGCGTTCGTTTTCTGCCGTTGCGCGCGAACAGCACAAGGCTCAATCAGCGGTCAGCAACGCCATCGCCCTGCTCGAAACGGACCTTGGGGTCACCCTGTTCGAACGCAGCAGTGGGCGCCAGCCGAAGCTCACCGCAAACGGCGAAGCGCTGCTTGCCGATGCCCGCGAGCTGCTGCGCCAGTGCGAGCGTCTGGATGGGCGGGCCCTGGCGTTGATGCGTGGCCAGGAAGCACTGCTGCGGGTGGCGCAGGATGAGGCGATGCCGTATCAGCCTGTCATCGACAGCCTGGATGAGTTGGCAACCCGTTACCCCTTTCTGGAAGTTCAACTGGCCAGCGGCGCGCAGGGCGACGTTGCACGCAAGCTGGTGGAGCGGCGTGCCGACCTGGGGTTGTTCTTTCACCATGAGCGCGTACCGGCGTCGCTGGAACGGCGGGCCTTGGGTAGCGTGGAAATGGTCACGGTCTGCGCCGTCGGCCACCCCTTGGCGCAGGCCGGCCGGGCGGACCGACAGCAACTGGCACGCCATCGCCAGCTGCTGATCACCCCCCAGCAGAGCGGTTACCCGGGGGGTGAGGCGATCAGCCCACAGGTGTGGCGGGCCGACAGCTTCTATGCCATGGCCGAACTGCTGATGCGCGGGCTGGGCTGGGCCTGGCTGCCGCGGCATGTGGTGCAGTACCCCACCTATCAGGCGCATATGGTGGAGCTGGCCAGCGACTGGCGGCCACCGGCGCTGGTGGTGGAGCTGGCCTGGCGTCGGGACGAGCCGCTGGGGCCTGCGGCGCAGTGGCTGGCCGAGCGCTTTGCGGTGCATTTGCGTGCGATCGGGTAAACTGCGTCGCCATGAACAGAACTCTCTACACCTTGCTGTTTCACCTTGTCCTGCCACTGCTTGCACTTCGCCTGTACCTACGCGCGCGCAAGGCGCCGGCCTACGGGCGCCGTATCGGCGAGCGCTTTGCCATCAAGCTGCCGACGATGCGCAAGGGCGGCATATGGGTCCATGCGGTTTCCGTAGGCGAAAGCATCGCAGCTGCCCCCATGGTGCGCGCACTGCTCAAGGCCTACCCTGAGCTGCCGATCACACTGACGTGCATGACGCCCACCGGTTCGGAGCGCATTGGCGCCCTGTTCGCCGATGAGCCGCGGGTCCAGCATTGCTACTTGCCATACGACCTGCCGTGGGCGGCGGGGCGCTTTCTCGACCATGTGCAGCCAAGGCTGGGCGTGATCATGGAAACCGAACTCTGGCCCAATCACATCCATCAATGCGCCAGGCGCGGTATTCCCGTGGCGCTGGCCAATGCGCGCCTGTCCGAACGCTCGGCCCGTGGCTACGGGCGGTTTGCCAGGCTGACCCGGCCCATGCTGGCCGAAATGAGCCTGATTGCCGCGCAGACCGAGGTCGAGGCCCAGCGCTTTCTGGCACTCGGCGCGCGTGCTGCCTGCGTGCAGGTCACCGGCTCGATCAAGTTCGACCTGAAGATCGATGAGCAGCTGGTGCCGCGCGCCCAGGCTTTGCGCCAGCAATGGGCCGCCACTTCGCGCCCGGTGTGGATTGCCGCCAGCACACACGACGGCGAAGATGCCCTGATCCTCCAGGCACACCAGCAGTTGCTGCAGGTGCATGGGGATGCGTTGCTGATCCTGGTGCCCCGGCATCCGGAGCGCTTTGACGCGGTTCATGCCATCTGCAGTCAGCAGTTTGCCACGGTGCGTCGCTCTACCGGGCTACCGGTGCTTGCCCAGACCCAGGTGCTGCTGGGCGACACCATGGGTGAATTGCTGTTCTTGTATGCCCTGGCCGACATGGCGTTCGTCGGTGGCAGCCTGGTGCCGACCGGCGGGCACAACCCGTTGGAACCGGCAGCCCTGGCGCTACCGGTGCTCATGGGGCCGCACGTGTTCAACTTCCTCGAAATCAGCGCCATGCTGCGCGAGGCGGGTGCGTTGCAGCAGGTCGATGACGCTCAGGGGTTGGCCGGTGCCGTGCAACGGCTGGTCGAATTACCGCAAGATGCCCGGCGCATGGGTGAGGCGGGTAGGGCGGTGATGAGGGCCAACCAAGGGGCGCTGCAGCGCTTGCTGGAGGGGTTGGAAAGGCTGATGCCCTGAGCGCTCACTGTCGGGGCGATGGTTGCGGTTGGCGTGATCAGGGCCGCTTTGCGGCCCATCGCCGGCAAGCCGGCTCCCCCAGATGAGGCTGCCCGTCCTCAGGGCTTACGCTCGAAATTCTTCGCCGCCGCTGCCGCCAGGTCCGGTGGCAGGAAATCCTTGTCCGGGTTGTAGTCGGGTTTCAGGTAGCGCTTGAGGTCCTGCAAGTCTTGCGGGCTCAGCGTGCCGGCCGCCTGTTTCAGGCTCAGGTTGTCGAGGATGTAGGCGTACCGGCTGTTGTTGTAGTCGCGCACCGAGGTGTACAGCTGGCGCTGGGCGTCGAGCACATCGACGATGTTGCGGGTGCCCACCTGGTAGCCGATTTCGGTAGCCTCGAGCGCGCTCTGGTTGGAGATGATCGACTGCTTGCGCGCCTGTACCTGTTCGACGTCGGTGTTCACCGCACGGTGCAGGTTGCGGGTGTTCTCCACCACCTGACGGCGCAGGCTTTCGCGCTGCTGTTCGCTCTGGCTGAGGCGCTGGTAGGCTTCGCGTACCTGTGAACTGGTCAGCCCGCCGCTGTAGATGGGAATGTTCAACTGCAGGCCAACGGTGGTCTGCTCCACGTCGCCCCCATACCGAACACCCAGCGGCGATGGGTTGCTGAAGCCCAGGTTGTCGTTGTCACCCTTCTGGTATTTGGCCACGGCATCGACGGTCGGGGCGTGACCGGCCTTGCGCTGACGCAACGTTTCTTCCGCCGCGGACACCGCGTAGTTGGTCGCCAACAGGTTGAGGTTCTGCCGGCCGGCGGTTTCGACCCAGGCCTTGGCGTCGTTGGGCACGGGCACCTGCACCGGCAGGCTGTGGACCACACCCTGGATAGCGGTGTACTCCCGATTGGTCAGGGTGACCAACGCCTGGAAAGCATCCTGCACCTGACGGTCGGCGATGATGCGGTTGGCGCGGGCCGTGTCATAGCTGGCCTGGGACTGCAGCACGTCGGTCTTGTCCGAAAGCCCCACGTCGAAACGTTCGTTGGACTGGTCGAGCTGACGCTTGAGGGCCGCTTCCTCGGCCTTGCTGGCCGCCAGGTTGTCCTGCGCACGCAGCACCGCAAAGTAGCTTTGCGCAGTCTGCAGGATCAGGTTCTGCTCGGTGGCAGACAGCTCCAGCGCGGCCTGTTCGTTGACGGCCTCGGCCGCTTGCAACTGGAACCAGCGGTCAGCGCGGAAGATGGGCTGGGCCAGGGTCGCGCTCCAGGCATTGCCGCTGCGGTTGGATGTGATCGACGGCTCGTCGAGCTTGGTGCGGGTGCTTTGCATCTCGGCACCGGCCGACAGGTTGGGCAGCAAGCCGGCACGGGCCTGGGGCACGATTTCGCGGCGCGCGCCGTAGTCGGCGCGGGCGGCTGCCAGGTCGGCGTTGTTCTCTACCGCTTCCTGGTAAACGCTCACCAGATCGGTTTTCACCGTTGCCGGTACGTCCGCCGCCCAGGCCATCGTATGGGACGCACAAGACACGGCCAGGGCCAGTGAGAGTTTGCGCAGCATAGGGGCAATCCTTGTACGAAATGTAATTACTGAACTGTTGAGTTTTGCTTGATGACGCAGTGTAGTGCCACGCGCTCCGGGCAACAATCACCCTGATGCCGTTGATCATTCCCGGGATTGCTCGCTTGGCTTTGCCGGCAACTCCAGTCTAGACTGCGCATGTTCTTGTCGGGGTGCCTTGAAGCAAAGGCTGAGATCGCATAGGTGCGGATCCCGTTGAACCTGATCAGGTTAGCGCCTGCGTAGGGAACAAGATTGCTCGCCTTCCCGGGGAGCCTCTTGTGCCAGGTCCGGGAAAGCATCGGCTGTTTGCAGCCCATGACACCCCGTCTTTGGCACCGCACCCGTCTAGGAGTGCGTCCGCGTCCTTCAGGTTCACCCCGACATTCCACTGCTAGGAAGCCGTCTGGAGAGCCTGTGATGACCCAACAAGAAAAAGCGATGAACCTCAGCGAATCGGCGCAAGTCGATCAGCAGTCCGTGCAGCCGTTTCCGCGCTCGCGCAAGGTCTATGTCCAGGGCTCGCGCCCGGATATTCGCGTACCGATGCGCGCGATCAGCCTGGCCGACACGCCCACCGATTTCGGGGGCGAGCGTAATGCGCCCGTGCTGGTCTACGACACTTCCGGCCCCTACACCGACCCAGAGGTGTTGATCGACGTGCGCAAGGGCCTGGCCGACGTGCGTTCGGCCTGGATCGATGCACGCGGTGACACCGAGCGCCTGAACGGCCTGAGCTCCCACTTCGGCCAGCAGCGCCTGAACGACGCCGAGCTGGCCAAGCTGCGCTTCGCCCATGTGCGCAACCCGCGTCGTGCCAAGCCAGGCGCCAATGTGTCGCAGATGCACTACGCCCGCCAGGGCATCATCACCGCCGAAATGGAATACGTGGCCATCCGCGAGAACATGAAGCTGCAGGAGGCCCGGGCGGCAGGCCTGCTCGATACGCAGCAT
Source organism: Pseudomonas sp. I3-I5 (assembly GCF_022699445.1). Lineage (NCBI taxonomy): Bacteria > Pseudomonadati > Pseudomonadota > Gammaproteobacteria > Pseudomonadales > Pseudomonadaceae > Pseudomonas > Pseudomonas sp. I3-I5. The sequence continues at coordinate 323,466 of NZ_CP093940.1, forward strand.
GCCGGTCACAGCTTCGGCGCCAGCATTCCCAAGGAAATCACCCCCGAGTTCGTGCGCGAGGAAGTGGCCCGTGGCCGCGCCATCATTCCGGCCAACATCAACCACACCGAGCTGGAGCCGATGATCATCGGCCGCAACTTCCTGGTGAAGATCAACGGCAACATCGGCAACAGTGCGCTGGGTTCGTCCATCGAAGAAGAGGTGGCCAAGCTCACTTGGGGCATTCGCTGGGGTTCGGACACCGTCATGGACTTGTCCACCGGCAAGCACATCCATGAAACCCGCGAATGGATCATTCGCAACTCCCCCGTGCCCATCGGCACCGTGCCCATCTACCAGGCATTGGAAAAGGTCGGTGGCGTGGCCGAGGACCTGACCTGGGAGCTGTTTCGCGACACGCTGATCGAACAGGCTGAGCAGGGCGTGGATTATTTCACCATCCATGCCGGGGTGTTGCTGCGCTATGTACCGCTGACCGCCAAGCGCGTCACCGGCATCGTCAGCCGGGGTGGTTCGATCATGGCCAAGTGGTGCCTGGCGCATCACCAGGAGAACTTCCTGTACACCCACTTCGATGAAATCTGCGAAATCATGAAGGCCTACGACGTCAGCTTCTCGCTGGGCGATGGCCTGCGCCCGGGCTCGATCGCCGATGCCAACGATGCGGCGCAGTTTGGCGAGCTGGAAACCCTGGGCGAGCTGACCAAGATTGCCTGGAAGCACGATGTGCAGTGCATGATCGAAGGCCCCGGCCATGTGCCGATGCAGTTGATCAAGGAGAACATGGACAAGCAGCTCGAATGCTGTGACGAAGCGCCGTTCTACACCTTGGGCCCGCTGACCACCGACATCGCCCCTGGCTACGACCACATCACTTCCGGCATCGGAGCGGCCATGATCGGCTGGTTCGGCTGCGCCATGCTCTGCTATGTCACGCCCAAGGAACACCTGGGGCTGCCCGACAAGGACGACGTCAAGACCGGCATCATCACCTACAAGATTGCGGCCCATGCAGCCGACCTGGCCAAAGGTCACCCAGGGGCCCAGATTCGCGACAACGCGCTGTCGAAGGCGCGCTTCGAGTTTCGCTGGGAAGACCAGTTCAACCTGGGGCTGGACCCCGACACGGCGCGTGCCTTCCATGATGAGACCCTGCCCAAGGAGTCGGCCAAGGTGGCGCATTTCTGCTCCATGTGCGGGCCGAAGTTCTGCTCCATGAAGATCACCCAGGAGGTGCGTGAATACGCTGCCCGGATCGAAACCGTGGACGTCTCGGTGGAGCAGGGCATGCGCGAGCAGGCCGAGCGCTTCCGCCAAGCCGGCAGCCAGCTGTACCACAAGGTCTGAGGCCCAGCCTTTGGGCCAAGGTGGGCGCCACTCAGGCCGCGAATCAGGGACCTGGTTAGCGGCCTGCCTTGCGCCCACCCCAACAATCACATTGCCGAGTGCGAGCAAGCATGACCACGTCCAGTCAATTTTCCCCTGATCATCCCATTCCCAACGGCCAGCGCGTATTCGGTGGCCGCGACCTGTTTTCACTGTGGTTTTCCCTAGGCATCGGCCTGATGGTGCTGCAAGTCGGTGCCATGCTGGCGCCGGGCCTTGGCCTGTCCGGGGCCATCCTGGCCATCGTCCTGGGCACCGGGGTCGGTGTGCTGTTGCTGGGTGCTGCCGGTGTGATCGGCAGCGACACCGGTTTGTCCGCCATGGGTACGCTCAAGCTCAGCCTGGGGGCGCAGGGTGCGCGCTTGCCAGCGCTGCTCAACGTATTGCAGCTGATAGGCTGGGGCGCCTTCGAGATCATCGTGATGCGCGATGCCGCCAGCCTGTTGGGTGCGCGAGCCTTCGGTGAGGGCAGCATCTGGAACAGCCCGGTGCTATGGACGCTGTGTTTTGGCGCGCTGGCCACCGTGCTGGCGGTCAGTGGACCGTTGGCTTTCGTGCGCAAGATCCTGCGGGCCTGGGGCATCTGGCTGCTGCTGGGCGCCTGTGTCTGGCTGACCTGGAACCTGTTCGCCAAGGCCGACCTGGCGATGTTGTGGCAGCGCGGCGGGGATGGGTCGATGTCGCTGGCCGTGGGCTTTGACATCGTCATCGCCATGCCCCTGTCCTGGCTGCCGCTGATTGCCGACTATTCGCGTTTTGCCCGCGACGGCAGGCAGGTGTTCGGCAGCACGGTGGTGGGGTATTTCATCGGCAACACCTGGTTGATGAGCCTGGGGGTGGCCTATACCCTGGCCTTCGCGGCGCAAGGCGAAGTCAATGCCCTGCTGCTGGCGCTCGCCGGGGCGGGCATGGGTATTCCGTTGCTACTGATTCTGCTCGACGAATCGGAAAAAGCCTTCGCCGACATTCATTCGGCGGCGGTCTCCGCCGGCGTGCTGGCACGCGTGAAGGTTGAACACCTGGCCCTGGCCATCGGCGTGCTGTGCACCCTGATCGCCCTGTTGGCACCGCTTGCCCAGTACGAAAACTTCCTGCTACTGATCGGCTCGGTGTTCGCCCCACTGTTCGGTGTGGTGCTGACGGACCATTACTGGGTTCGCCGTCGCAGCATTCCAGCCCATGTGGGGGCGCTGCACTGGCCGGCATTGCTGGCATGGGCGGCAGGCGTGGCGGCGTATCACATCATCGCCGCCCAGGCGCCGGACCTGGGCGCGACCCTGCCGGCGTTGGTGCTGGCAGGGGTGTTGTATGGCGTATTGAACTTCAGCCGCGGCCGGGGAACAGTTCGGGCTTGATTACGCCATTGAGGCGTGGGTAGGGAATTTTCAGCTCCACATGGCCCATGGAATACGGCGCGATGGCGTACACCTCGTACTTCACCACCACCGCGCCGTAGGTCAGGGCGATATGCGGCGAGCGCTTGAATGGCCAGGTTTTGATGAACTCGGCATCCTTGTCCATGCCGACACTCATCAGCCAGGCCCGGTGTGATTCCTCCACCGTCTTCCAGAACGTTTCTTCCTGGCCGGGGACCAGCATGTCCTGCAGGGTCAGGACCTTGTCCAGCTTGCGTGAATAGTTGATGAACGCACGACCTGGCATGCCATGGGCACCACCGGTATCCAGGTAGCTGGACAGCTCGATGATCACCAGCCCGTCATGCTGTTCGCGTACTTTGGCCTGCAGGTAGCTGCTGTTGCGCTTCTCGGCGCTGGCCAGGTAGTGCTGTTCGTAGGCTTGCAGCGTTGTCGGTGCCGCCCCGTGCTGGTTGTCCTCGGTCAGTTGCAGCAGACGCTTTTCGACAATGCCGTCGAGCTTGGGCAACGCCGGGAAATGCACGGTGTCAATATTCACCAACGGGCAATCACGCTCGCTGCAGCCTGGCTTGACGTGTTCCCAGGCTTCGCGCTTGACCTCGAGCGGCGCTCGGTAGTTGGGGGCGAACAGGCTCTGGCATGCGCCCAGCGCCAAGGCCAGCACAGCGATGGATGTCAGTTTGACAAGTGTCATGATGATCCTTGCAAGAACAGGGAAAAGTCGGCCTTTGACCGTCGGCATGGCCTTCAGTTCGCCACTAAGCTAACAGAGACCGGGCCTGCTGTGCCATGTACGCCAACGGTTGTCGCCGGGGGGTGAAACGTGCCAGCGTGCAGAGTAGGATGGCGCGATGCAGCAGCGATGCAACGAGGATTTTCATGTCGGATACGTTGAATTCAGTGCCCCAGGCGGTCGAGATCGTCAAGCGGGACAAGTGCTTCCAGGGCTTTTATAGGCTCGACAAGCTCCACCTTCGCCATGAGCTGTTCGCCGGTGGAATGGGTCGGGAAATCAGCCGTGAGCTGTTCGTGCGCCATGACGCGGTGTGCGTTCTGCCGTACGACCCGCAGCGCGATGAAGTGGTCCTGATCGAGCAGTTTCGTGTGGGTGCCCTGGACAAGGTCGCCAACCCCTGGTTGATCGAGATGGTCGCCGGGCTGATCGACAAGGACGAGCAACCTGAAGAGGTGGCGCACCGCGAGGCCGAGGAAGAGGCCGGCCTGACCTTCAGCGCGCTGTGGCCGATGACGCGCTATTTTCCTTCGCCAGGCGGCAGTGACGAATACGTCCACCTGTTCCTGGGCCGCTGCAGCGCCGAGGGTGCCGGCGGCCTGCACGGGCTGGAGTCCGAAGGCGAGGACATCCGGGTGCGCGTGTGGTCGTTCGAGGATGCCTTGCAGGCGGTACGCGACGGGCGCATCTGTAATGCCGCGACCATCATCGGCTTGCAATGGCTTGCCCTGAACCGCGACGAAGTTCGAGGTATGTGGAAGTGAACCTGTTGCGCGAGCGCTACCGGGTCGACCTGGCCGGGTTGCAGGCCGCCTGCGAGGCCAACTATGCCCGGCTGATGCGCCTGCTCCCGGACATGCGCACCACCCAGAGTTCGCGCAGCATCGGCATGACCCAGGGCGACCAGATGCTGGGCGTGCTGGTGCTCGACGTGGTCCTGGCCTGCCCCTATACCACCACGCTGCGCATACGCCAGGAGCACAGTCTGCCCTGGCTGCCGGTCCCGGTCATGGAGGTGCAGGTGTACCACGATGCCCGCATGGCCGAAGTGGTGAGTGCTGAGCACGCCCGGCGCTTGCGTAGCATCTATCCTTACCCCAACGCCGCCATGCATCAGCCGGACGAGAAAGCCCAGCTGAACCTGTTCCTGGGTGAATGGCTTTCCCACTGCCTGGCCTGCGGCCACGAACTGGTAAGCGCTCGCTGAAAGGAGACGGCCTTGCCGCACTCGAACCCTGCCGGCACCGTTAACGTGGTGCACCTGACCGACGCCCATCTGTTCGCCAGCCCCGAGGGCAGCATGCTGGGCCTCAATACCCGCGACAGCCTGCGCCATGTGGTGCAGCAGGCGTTGCGCGAGCAGCACGACACGCACCTGCTGGTGTGCACGGGGGACCTGTCCCAGGACGCCAGCGTTGCGTCCTACGCAGCCTTTGAGCAATTGACCGCAGGCTTTGCCGCGCCGGCGCGCTGGCTACCGGGCAACCATGACGAAGCGCAGGTGATGGCGCAGGTGGCGCCCGAGTTGGTGCAGCCAGTTACCGACATCGGGGTCTGGCGCATCGTCATGCTCGACACGGCAGTGCCAGGGGCGGCCCATGGTTGGCTGCAGGACGCCCAGCTCAGTGTGCTGGAGGCGGCCTTACGCACGGCAGGGGAGCGCCATTGCCTGGTGTGCCTGCACCATCAACCGGTCGACATCGGCTGCGCATGGATCGCCCCCATCGGCCTGCGCAACGCCGATGCGCTGTTCGCCGTGCTCGATCGTCATCCCCAGGTGCGCGCGCTGTTGTGGGGGCACGTGCATCAGGAATGGGATCAATGGCGCGGCGACCTGCGGCTGCTGGCCACGCCTTCGACCTGCATTCAGTTCGCGCCAGGCAGTGAGGATTTCGAGGTGAGTCAGCAGCATCCTGGCTACCGCTGGATCCGCCTGCATGCTGATGGGACGGTGGACACGGGGGTGGAGCGAGCGCTGGATTTCGAGGTCAGGCTCGATTTCGATAGCCCCGGGTATTGAACCGCGAGGCCGCTCCATTGGCCGTGTGGTGCCTGAGCTGACGGGCTCTTGGGCTTGTGGGCCCAACTGTCTGGTGCCGTATCAGCAAGCCAGCACATTGCCGTGTAGATGCCGGTCAGACGCCCATCCCGCCGCTTACACCAAAGCTGCGAATCCTCTCAGTGACTCTTCACCCTGCCCGTCGGGGAATGTGTTTCAGAAAAACCGGCGCGGCGCCAAAACCTTGCGAACGCGATACACTGCGCGTCCCTGCGCCTGCCTACAGGCGCAACGCTACAGCTTTCGGGGAGCAGCATGTCGGGTTCCATCCTTTATATACACGGCTTCAACAGTTCGCCGTTGTCAGCCAAGGCCAGGCAGCTTCAGGCCGTCATGCAGCACCTCGGGCTGATCGACCGGCTGCGCCTGCCAGCGCTGCATCACCACCCCCGCCAGGCCATCGAGCAGCTTGAAGGCTGCATCGCCGAACTGGACGCGCCGTTGCTGGTGGGCAGCTCACTGGGCGGCTACTATGCCACCTACCTGGCCGAACGCCATGGCCTCAAGGCCTTGCTGATCAATCCCGCCGTAGGGCCGCACCGCTCGTTCGACGGCTATCTGGGTACCCAGCACAACCATCACACAGGCCAGGCGTGGGAGTTGACCCTCGACCACGTCCAGGCGCTGGCCGAGCTGGAGGTCCCGCCTCCTGCGGACCCAAGCCGCTACCAGGTATGGTTGCAGACCGGTGACGAAACCCTGGACTATCGCCATGCCGAGCGGTACTACCGCCACTGCGCGCTGCGTATCCAGGCCGGTGGGGACCACAGTTTTCAAGGCTTCGCCGAGCGCCTGCCGGCCCTGCTGGCCTTCGCCGGTGTTGCCCCGACGCAGTACGCTGCACTCGATTTTTCTGTATTTTGATTTTTTTGCATTCACCAGACTGACGACGAGACCCCATGGCCAATCCCAGCGCTAGCGCCTATAACGCAGACGCCATCGAAGTCCTCTCGGGCCTTGACCCGGTTCGCAAGCGGCCGGGCATGTACACCGACACCAGCCGCCCCAACCACCTGGCCCAGGAAGTCATCGACAACAGCGTCGACGAAGCCCTCGCCGGCCACGCCCGTTCGGTGCAGGTCATCCTGCACGCCGACCATTCGCTGGAAGTCAGCGACGACGGACGCGGCATGCCGGTGGACATCCACCCAGAAGAGGGCGTGTCGGGCGTCGAACTGATCCTCACCAAGCTGCATGCCGGCGGCAAGTTCTCCAACAAGAACTACCAGTTCTCCGGCGGCCTTCACGGCGTCGGCATTTCGGTGGTCAACGCCTTGTCCACGCAGGTGCGCGTGCGCGTAAAGCGTGATGGCAACGAGTACCAGATGACCTTTGCCGATGGCTTCAAGGCAAGCGAGCTGGAAGTGGTCGGCACGGTCGGTAAGCGCAACACCGGCACCAGCGTCTATTTCAGCCCCGACCCCAAGTACTTCGACTCCCCGCGGTTTTCCATCAGCCGGCTCAAGCACGTGCTCAAGGCCAAGGCCGTGCTCTGCCCAGGCCTGCTCGTCAGTTTCGAGGACAAGGCCAGCGGCGAGAAGGTGGAGTGGCATTACGAAGACGGCCTGCGCTCCTACCTCGTGGATTCGGTAAGTGACTTCCAGCGCCTGCCCGACGAGCCGTTCTGCGGCAACCTGGCCGGCAACAAGGAAGCGGTCGATTGGGCCCTGCTGTGGCTGCCCGAAGGGGGCGACAGCATCCAGGAAAGCTACGTCAACCTGATCCCCACGGCCCAGGGCGGCACCCATGTCAACGGCCTTCGCCAGGGCCTGCTGGATGCGATGCGTGAGTTCTGCGAATTCCGCAACCTGCTGCCGCGTGGTGTGAAGCTGGCCCCCGAAGACGTCTGGGAGCGCATCACCTTCGTGCTGTCGATGAAGATGCAGGACCCACAGTTTTCCGGGCAGACCAAGGAGCGCCTTTCCTCGCGTGAAGCCGCCGCCTTCGTTTCAGGCGTGGTCAAGGATGCCTTCAGCCTGTGGCTCAACGCCCACCCGGAGCTGGGCATGCAGTTGGCCGAGTTGGCCATCAGTAACGCCGGGCGCCGCCTGAAAGCCAGCAAGAAGGTCGAGCGCAAGCGCATCACCCAGGGCCCGGCACTGCCGGGCAAGCTGGCCGACTGCGCAGGCCAGGACCCAATGCGCGCCGAGCTGTTCCTGGTCGAGGGCGACTCGGCCGGCGGTTCGGCCAAGCAGGCGCGTGACAAGGAGTTCCAGGCGATCCTGCCGCTGCGCGGCAAGATCCTCAACACCTGGGAAGTGGACGGCGGTGAAGTACTCGCCAGCCAGGAAGTGCACAACATCGCCGTCGCCATCGGCGTAGACCCAGGTGCCACCGACCTGGCCCAGCTTCGCTACGGCAAGGTGTGCATCCTGGCCGACGCCGACTCCGACGGCCTGCACATCGCCACCTTGCTGTGCGCGCTGTTCGTGCAGCATTTCCGGGCACTGGTCGAAGCCGGTCACGTGTATGTGGCCATGCCACCGCTGTACCGCATCGACCTGGGCAAGGAAATCTACTATGCCCTGGATGAAGCCGAACGAGACGGCATTCTCGACCGCCTGGTGGCAGAGAAAAAACGCGGCAAGCCGCAGGTCACCCGCTTCAAGGGCCTGGGCGAGATGAACCCGCCCCAGTTGCGCGAAACCACCATGGACCCCAACACCCGGCGCCTGGTCCAGCTCACCCTGGACGACGTGCAGACCACGTGCGAGCTGATGGACAAGCTGCTGGCCAAGAAGCGTGCAGGTGATCGCAAGGCCTGGCTGGAAACCAAGGGCAACCTGGCCGAGGTCATGGTTTGATTCGTTGGCTCCTGGCGGCTTGCCTGCCGCTGGTGGCCTTGCCGACCTTGGCAGACACCTGGCCTGAACTCAAACTGATCGGCGAGCACCCCGTCGATGGCATGCGTGCCGGTAACCTGTCGGGCCTTGCGCAATGCCGCGGCAGCTTGTGGGGTGTCTCGGACCGCGACGACGACCGTATTTACCGTTTCGAGCTCAAGGACGGTGCATGGCAGGCGCAGGCAGTGGCCTTTGACCCCCCACCGGTGCCGGAAAGCGGCTTACCATGGGGGCTGAAGATGCGGACCTGGCTGGCGTCGTGGCTGCGCGGTGGCGACCTTGACTTCGAGGGCATCACCTGTGACCAAGCCGGCAACCTGTACCTGGTCAGCGAGGCGCATGCCGCCGTGCTGCAACTGCCTGTTTCGGGCACGCCAGACTGGCTGAAGATCGATTCGGCCATGGTGCGCCAGGCGCGCGCCAGCGGCATGCTGCTGAACTTCAATGCGCTCTTCGAGGGTGTGGCCGTCAACCCTGCTGGCGATCGCCTGTGGCTGGCCGGCGAGCGTGAGCGCCGCGGGCTGGTGGCCATCGAGCGCCAACAGTCGGTGTGGGCCTGCGGGCCCCGCTGCGTCCTGTTCAGCGAAGCCGGTGTAGAGATGCAACCGCCGCAGATACCCGATGCGCGGCCGGTTTCACGGGACTTCGCCGACCTGGCCTGGTTCGACGGCAAACTGTTCACGCTCGAGCGCAATGCCTATCGCATCTGTCGCCGCGATGCCGACAGCGGCCAGGTCGAGCGCTGCTGGTCATTTGCGGCCGACGCGTTGACCGAGCCGCGCCGCTATGACCAGCTGTTCGGTGTGGCCGAGGCGCTGGTGGTCGACGCCGAGGGGGCGTGGATCGGCCTGGACAACAATGAAGGCGCGCGTGCCGATGGCGAGCGCCGACCGATCGTCTGGCGCTTTGCGGCCCCTGCCGGCGGCTGGAGCGCCAAGCCGTGAGTCAGGCACCGGGCAGACGGGCGGGCAGGGTGCTGATGATCCTGGCCTGGGCGGCGGCGCTGTTTCTGGCTACGCGCTTCTTCGGGCAGTGGGAAGACCGCCAGCGCAATCCCAATGCGCAGGTCCAATCCTCCCACGGGCAAGGGTTCGTCGAGGTGCGCCTGCTGGGCAATGGCCAGGGCCACTTCGTGGCCGATGGCGCCATCAATGGCCAGGTGGTGCATTTCATGCTCGACACCGGTGCCACCGATGTCGCCATACCCGAATCCCTGGCCGACGGCCTTGCGCTCAGACGTGGCAGCCCGGTAACCGTCAGCACGGCCAACGGTCGCACGCAAGGCTATCGCACCCGGCTGGACAGCCTGCAATTGGGCGATATCCACCTGCGCGACATCCGCGCGATCGTGGTGCCGGGCCTGGATGGCACCACCGTGCTGTTGGGCATGAGCGCCTTGAAACTACTTGAATTTACCCAGCGCGGCGGCACCATGCTGCTGCGCCAGAACCTGAAATGACGAGGCTCGCATGAGCGAACTACAAGACAGTCTGGACGGCGTCGAACGCCGCTCGTTGGCTGACTTCACCGAACACGCCTACCTCAACTACTCCATGTACGTGATCATGGACCGGGCCCTGCCGCATATCGGCGATGGCCTCAAGCCAGTGCAGCGGCGCATTGTCTACGCCATGAGCGAGTTGGGCCTGGACGCCGATGCCAAGCACAAGAAGTCGGCGCGTACCGTGGGCGATGTGCTCGGCAAGTTCCACCCTCACGGGGACTCGGCCTGCTACGAAGCCATGGTGCTGATGGCGCAGCCCTTCAGCTACCGCTACACATTGGTGGACGGCCAGGGCAACTGGGGCGCGCCGGACGATCCCAAGTCGTTTGCCGCCATGCGCTATACCGAAGCACGGCTGTCGCGTTATGCCGAGGTGCTGCTTGACGAAGTCGGCCAAGGTACCGTGGATTGGGTGCCCAACTTCGACGGCACCTTGCAGGAACCGGCGGTGTTGCCTGCGCGCCTGCCCAACATTCTGCTCAACGGCACCACCGGTATCGCCGTGGGCATGGCCACCGATGTGCCACCGCACAACCTGCGTGAGGTGGCCAGTGCCTGCGTGCGTTTGCTCGACGAGCCAAAGGCCACCATCGAGCAGTTGTGCGAGCACATTCAAGGGCCCGATTACCCGACCGAGGCAGAGATCGTCACGCCTCGGGCCGACATCCTCAAGATGTATGAAAGCGGGCGCGGTTCGATTCGCATGCGTGCAGTGTACCGGGTCGAGGATGGCGATATCGTCGTCACGGCGTTGCCGCACCAGGTGTCCGGCGCCAAGGTACTGGAGCAGATTGCCGCACAGATGCAGGCCAAGAAGCTGCCGATGGTCGCTGACCTGCGCGATGAGTCCGATCACGAAAACCCGTGCCGTATCGTCATCATCCCGCGCTCCAATCGCGTGGATGCCGACGAGCTGATGCAGCACCTGTTCGCCACCACCGACCTTGAAAGCAGCTACCGGGTCAACGTCAACATCATCGGCCTGGACGGTCGTCCGCAGCTGAAGAACCTGCGGGCGCTGCTGCTGGAATGGCTGGAGTTCCGTACCGGCACCGTCCGGCGCCGCTTGCAGCATCGTCTGGACAAGGTGGAAAAACGCCTGCACTTGCTGGATGGTTTGCTCACTGCCTTCCTCAATCTGGACGAAGTGATTCATATCATCCGCACCGAGGAACACCCTAAGCAGGCGCTGATCGCCCGCTTCGACCTCACCGAGATCCAGGCCGATTACATCCTGGAAACCCGCCTGCGCCAGCTCGCCCGGCTGGAAGAAATGAAGATCCGTGGCGAGCAGGACGAGCTGCTCAAAGAGCAGGCCAAGCTGCAGGCGCTGCTGGGCAGCGAGGCGAAGCTGCGCAAGTTGGTGCGCAGCGAATTGCTCAAGGATGCTCAAACCTATGGCGACGACCGACGCTCGCCGATCGTCGCGCGGGCAGAAGCCAAGGCGCTCTCCGAAAACGAGCTGATGCCGACCGAGCCCGTCACGGTGGTGCTGTCGGAAAAAGGCTGGGTGCGGTGTGCCAAGGGCCATGACATCGATGCCACGGGCCTGTCGTACAAGGCCGGGGATGGGTTCAAGGCCGCAGCCGCGGGGCGCTCGAACCAATTTGCCGTGCTCATCGATTCCACCGGCCGAAGCTACTCGGTGGCTGCCCACAGCCTGCCGTCAGCCCGTGGCCAGGGCGAGCCCCTGACCGGGCGCCTGACGCCACCACCGGGCGCCACCTTCGAGTGCGTGCTGCTGCCCGAAGACGATGCGCTGTACGTGGTGGCCTCCGATGCCGGCTACGGGTTCGTGGTCAAAGGTGAAGACCTGCAGGCCAAGAACAAGGCTGGCAAAGGGCTGCTCAGTTTGCCCAACGGCGCCAAGGTGATGACGCCGCGACCGGTGCTCAACCGGGAGCAGGACTGGCTGGCAGCCGTGACCACCGAAGGCCGTCTGTTGGTGTTCAAGGTCAGTGATTTGCCGCAGTTGGGCAAGGGCAAGGGCAACAAGATCATCGGCGTGCCCGGTGACCGGGTCGCCAGCCGGGAAGAGTATGTCACCGACCTGGCCGTGGTAGCCGAAGGGGCTACGCTGGTGCTGCAAGCCGGCAAGCGGACCCTGTCACTCAAGGGCGATGACCTGGAGCACTACAAGGGCGAACGCGGCAGGCGCGGCAGCAAGCTGCCACGTGGCTTCCAGCGGGTCGATGGGCTGCAGGTCGAATTGCCCGCCTGACCGTCAGACAGGCCCGCAATGGCGATTTCACCGCCGTTGCGGGCAGAAATGCTGGAGTCGAGCACTCATTTCGCGGATGATATGCCCCCTGCGGTGCCGGCGTAGCCGTGTGCCCGTTTGAATCCATACGTATCACTGCGGCATGCCTGAAGGCAGCCGCCTGGATGGGATGATGAAATTTCTGCGCCTTCCCTTTGCGCTGTTGATGACGGGTCTATTGGGCCTTGGCGGGTGCACCATGCACCAGCCGGTTGCCTTGTACCAGCTCGACAGCGGTGATCCTGGCCAGCCGTCGCAACACGCGGGCATGGCCGTCGTGCTCGGCCCGGTTTCGGTGGCCGACTACCTGCAACGTGAGACGTTCCTGCAACGCCAGGCCGACGGCAGCCTCAGCGCCGCCACCGACGGGCGCTGGGCGGGCAGCCTGTCCTCGGACATCGACCAATTGCTGGTGCGGCAGCTGGCCTGGCGTCTGGATAGCCAGCGCGTGGTGCTGGCGCCGGCGACGGCAGGTTTCAGCCCGGACGTGCAAGTGCTGCTGTCGATCACGCGGCTGGACTCTGGCAAGAACCAACCCGCGGTTCTGGATGCACAATGGCGTGTGCTCGACCGCCGTGGCCAGGTGCGCGACAACCGCATCGTGCATTTGGAGCAGAAGCATGAAGGTAGCGAGGCCTCGCAGGTACAGGCGCAAGGTCAATTGCTGCAGAAGCTGGCCGAGCAACTGAGCACTGCGGTGAAGCCGTTGGCAAACCAGCCGGCCATTGCCGAAGCCGCACCCAAGAAGCCTGCAGCGCCTGTGCAGGTCAAGAAGCAGCCCGAGAAATCCAAAATCCCGATGGCCTCGCCGATTCGTACCGACATGGAAGTGTATCGGTTCTAACCGAAGGCCAGGCATGAAGAAGCCCGCCTCAAGGCGTAATGCTGTTCATTTAGGGCCGCTCCGCGACCCATCGCGGCACAAGGCCGCTTGTGTCTTGATTAGAGATTAGAATCTGGAGTGAGAGCGGTGAATGGCAAGCTGAAGGCCGCAGGTGCCTTGAGCACGAGTGGGAGCACAAGCTGCCATTCACCGTTCCACTTTGGCGAGAGCCCGAACAGTTGGACGCGGCTCTGATCTCGAATCACAAGCGTGGGCCAAGCCAAAGTCCTCTCACAGTGTTGAGTTTAGGAGATTTAGGCGATGGTTTCCTACCTGGGTATCGATGTTTCTAGTCTTTCGCTTGATGCTGCGGTACGGCCTCAGGGCACCAGACTTCATGTAAGCAATGATCCGGCGGGATTCGAAGCGTTGCTCGATGGCCTTTGCGGTCTCAGCATAAAGCGTGTTCTGCTGGAGGCCACAGGTGGCTATGAGCGTAATATCCTGAGGTTCTTGCAGGACGCGGGCTACAAGGTCATACGCGTCAATCCCAGGCGAGCCCGAGCGTTCGCAGAATCCATCGGAGTCAAAGCCAAGACCGACGCCATCGATGCCGAAGTACTGGCCCACTACGCTGAGGTCATTCCAGACCAGCCCACCCTGCGGATCAGCCCGGAGCGTGCGCTGTTGCGAGAATTGCTGCAGCAACGTGATCGGCTGGTTCAGCAGCGTGATGACGACCGCAGGCGCCTGAAACAGGCGCAGTTCAGCGCGGTGTCCGACTTTCTGAAAGCCAACCTTCAGCACTTCAAGTCGCAGATCAAGCTGATTGAGCAAGCGATCAGCCAGCAAACGGAAGCCCTGAAAGATGAACGGGTTACTCAGCTGGTCCAGGTCAAAGGCATTGGGCTGGTAACGGCGGGCAAGCTGATAACACTTCTGCCAGAACTGGGGCGTGTAGAGTCCAAAGAAATAGCCTCGTTGGTCGGGGTGGCGCCTTTTAACCACGACAGCGGAAAATCCGTGGGCAAACGCTCTATCTCGGGCGGGCGGTTTGAGGCCAGGCGATCGTTGTATATGTCATGCCTTGTGGCGATAAAGTACAACCCAGCACTCAAGGCTCGTTATGAGGCGCTGCGCGGACGCGGAAAAGTTGCCAAGGTCGCCCTCGTAGCCTGTATGCGGGTATTGATCGTACGGCTCAATGCCATGCTAAGGACGGGCAAGCCTTGGCTTGATCTGGTCTTGCCACAGCCTATGCGGACCTAGAGCAGGAAGCCGACGTAACTCATACAGGAGCGGGCTTGCCCATCAATCCAATACCGCGCTGGATGGCACGGGCTTCGCCCGTGGCCGCGCGACAAGCGCGCCCCCTGGGGGGCGGGCTAGATTTTAAATAAATCGGGCAAGACAGTTGCTCCCACAGTGACTGCGTGACGCTTGAGTTAGCGGGCTCACTGGGCATCGTGGGAGCGGCCTTTGTGCCGCGATGGGCCGTGAAACGGCCCCAACACGCTTAAGTGAACAGCATTAGCATCAAGGCGGGCTTTTTCGTGGGCGCTGTACAGGGCCGCGCAGCGACCCTGTAATGGCTCAGGCGCGGCGTTCGTGCATGCGGGCCAGTTGGCGTTCCAGCATCGAGGGGTACGGCTCCATCAGGCGCTCCACGCAGCATGCCCCTTCCGGGCTTGCGATTGGGCGAATGCGAGCTCGCTGGCGGATCAAACCGTCGTCGTTGACCTTACGCTCGACCAGCAGCAGGTTGCGGCTGTGTTGAGACAGTGCCAGCGCGTCCTGCACCTTTTCAGCCATCAGCAGGTCGACCAGTTCCAGGCCATCGAGGTCATTGCTCATGGCAAGGCCCAGTTGCAGTTGCAAGGTGATGCCGCTGTCAGCGACGTCGATCTGCAAGGCATGGCCCAAGGCGCGTAGCAACTCGCCGCAACAGATGGCATTGGTGAGGTAGTCCTCGCCGCACTGGCGGCTGTGGAACAGGACCAACGTACTGCCGTCGTTGAGGGTGTGGGTTTCGCCCTCGTACAGCGAGGCCGCATGCTCCAGGCACTCCTGATAGCGCTCGGTCAGCTCGGTCAGGCGGGTGCGCGGCAAGCGCCGCAGCTGCTCCTGGGAACCCAGTTGCACGGCAAGCACCGCGCTGAACTGAGGCTCATCGGACTCCACTTCGACCGCGTGTGCCGGTGCGTCGTCGTCCAGCAGGCCGGCGAACGCCTCGTCGTCATCGTCCGCGCTCGTGACGGTAGTGCGCTGAGCAGGCTTGGAAACGGGGGCGGGCGCGTCATCGAAATGCTCGTCGTCCTCAGGCTCCGGTTCCGGCTCTGGCGGAGGCGGTGGGGCCAAGCGGGCATGCAGTTGCCGGGCGATGTCGCCGATCTCGTCCTGGCGGTCGGTGGCGGGCGTGTAATACTGCGGATCGCGCAACCAGACCCGCAGTTGCAGCAGCGGCAAGGTGATGAATCGGCCTTGGCGCAGGCTCAGGGTCAGGGCAAGCACCAGCAGAATGGCCGCCAGGATGGCCATGCTCTGCATGCTGATCAACATGGGCTGCTGGAACTGGCTCATGTCCAGGCTCATGCGCAGTTGCCCGGCAGCCACGTCCTGGAAGGTGATTTTGGTCTGATAGACGCCCTCGGCCTCACCCAGCAGGCTGTTGCGCGGCCGCTGGCCTGCCTCGGCGAGGATGCGGTTGTCGACGCTGTAGATGGCGGCGTGTGCCACCAGCGGGTTCTTCACCAGGTTGCCCAGCAGCACGTTGAGGCTGAGGATATCGTTGGCCACCAGCAACTCGGTCGCCGACGTCGCCGTCTGGGTCGTCAGGCTCTGGCCCACGGCATCGGCCTGATCGTGCATGGCCTGCTTGAACTGCAACCCCATGACGCAGGCATAGATCACCAGCGCCAGGGCCACCAGGAAGATGTTGGTGCAGGCGATGCGCAATGCCAATGGCACGCGACGTTGACTCAGGGCGCGATAGATCATCAGGAAGAAATTGTCTGTTTTGACTGAGGTGGGCCGGTTCACTGAGCTCGGCTCTTAATGGCATGAAGTGGGGGGGAGTATAGCGACCCGGGTTTTGTCGGCAAAGTAGCGTTAGCGCCCGATGGTCACGGAAAATCGGTAGAATGCGCATTTTTCATCGAAGTCGGAGCCTGGTTGTGCGCGAAATCGTCCTGATCAACATCACCGGTGAGGACCGCCCCGGTCTTACTGCTGCCATCACTGGCGTCCTGCTGCAGGGCGGTGTGAGCATTCTCGATATCGGCCTGGCGGTGATGCACGGCACATTGTCGTTCGGCATCCTGGTGGATATTCCGGATAACGAAGTGGCGACCAAGCTGCTGCAGAGCGTCCAGGCCAAGGCGCACGAGCTGAACCTGCAGGCGCGCTACACACCGATTTCCGAAGCGGACTACCAGCACTGGGCCGATGGCCATGGTGAAGCACGGCACGTGGTCACCCTGCTCAGCCGCAAGATCTCGCCAGACCAGTTGCAGCGTGTCAGCGCCATCATCAGCCAGCACGGGCTGACCATCGAGCGCATCGAGCGCCTGTCGGCCCGGGTGGCCCTGGACGCGGACACCAGCAAGGGCAAGGCTGCGGTGGAGATTTCGGTTCGCGGCGAGCCTGACGATGGCCAGGCGTTGCGCGCCGAGTTCTTTGCCTTGTCCGAGGCCCTGAACATCGACATCGCCTTCCAGCGGGACGACCTGTTCCGCCGCAACCGCCGCCTGGCCGTGTTCGACATGGATTCGACCCTGATCGAGGCTGAAGTAATCGACGAGCTGGCCAAGGCCGCTGGCGTGGGCGAGCAGGTCGCGGCGATCACCGAGCGGGCCATGCGTGGCGAGTTGGACTTCCGGGCCAGCTTCAAGGAGCGCATGGCGCTGCTCAAGGGCCTGGATGTCAGCGTGCTGGATGAAATCGGCGCATCGCTGCGTTTGACCGAAGGTGCGGAAAACCTCTTTGCCGAGCTCAAGCGCCTGGGTTACAAGACCGCCATTCTGTCGGGTGGCTTCACCTACTTCGCCCGCCAGGTACAGGCGCGCCTGGGCATCGACTACGTCTTTGCCAATGAGCTGGAAGTGGTCGATGGCAAGGTGACTGGCGTGGCGGTGGAGCCTATCGTCGATGCCCAGCGCAAGGCCGAGCTGCTTCAGCAATTGGCCAGCGAAGAAGGCCTGCAACTGGAACAGACCATCGCCGTGGGCGATGGCGCGAACGACTTGCCGATGCTGGCGCTGGCGGGGCTGGGCGTAGCCTTCCGCGCCAAGCCGCTGGTGCGGCAGTCGGCCAAGCAGGCAATTTCCACGCTGGGCCTTGATGGCGTGCTGTACCTGCTGGGCCTGCGCGATCGCGACACACGCGGCTGATACAGCCTGCGCTTGCGCAAAGCGGCCCCAGGGCTCTGGCGCTAGCGCCCGAACCCTGGGGCCACGTCTCAGGCCATTACGCCTGCAACGGCGTGGCCAACAGCTGGCCCATGCGCACGGCCGAGGCGGCGCCCACGTGTTCGGCCCATTTGACCTGGTCGGGGCCGAACAGCACGATCGCCGTCGAGCCCAACTTGAACCGACCCAGCTCGGCGCCTTTTTCCAGGTGAATCGGCGCACGGCTGGCGTCGTCGTAGCGGAAGGTCTTGAGCTCGCGCTTGGGCGGCGTGATCAGCCCTGCCCAGACGGTCTCGATGGAAGCCACGATCATGGCACCGACCAACACGACCGCCATCGGGCCGCGCTCGGTGTCGAACAGGCAGACCACCCGCTCATTGCGAGCGAACAGTTCGGGCACGTTTTCTGCGGTGGTCTGGTTGACCGAGAACAGCCGCCCCGGCACGTAGACCATCTCGCGCAACGTGCCTGCCAGCGGCATGTGCACGCGGTGGTAGTCCTTGGGTGACAGGTAGACAGTGGCAAACTCGCCGCCCATGAAGGGGGCCGCCATGGCCGGGTCGCCGCCCAGCAGTTCCTGTGCGCTGTAGCTGTGGCCCTTGGCCTGGAAGATGCGGCCGTGCTCGATCGGTCCCACCTGGCTCACTGCACCGTCGGCCGGGCACAGGATGGCGCCGGGGGTCTGGTCCAGGGGGCGTGCGCCGGGTTTCAGGGCACGGGTGAAGAACGCGTTGAAGTGCTCGTAGGCGGTCAAGTCTTCGACCAGCGCCTCACGCATGTCGACCTGGTAGCGCTTGGCAAACCAGGCGGTGAAGGCGTTCTTGAACCAGCGGGCGCGGCACTCGGCAACGCAGCCGGCCAGGCGCGACAGCAGGTGATGCGGCAGCAGGTACTGGCTGATGATGAACAGACGGGATTTCATTCAGGTTCCTTAAACTTCTACAGGCGTGTCCGGGTGGTTGCCCCATTCGCTCCAGGAGCCAGCGTACGCTTTGACTCGCGGGTAGCCGAGGGCCTTTGCCACCAGATAAGTGAAGCCGGAGCGGCGATGCGTCTGGCAGTGGGTGATCACTTCCTTGTCAGGCGTGATACCAAGGGACTGCAGCACTTCGGCGATGTCCGGGCGGATGCGCAGATGGTCATTGAGGTCCATGCCGGCGGTCCATTCGAAATTGACCGCACCGGGTATGTGCCCGCCTTTGGCCGCGAGCATTTTTTCGCCGGTGAATTCCTGTGGGGCGCGAGCATCCCAGATTGCCAGGTCATCGGCGCCCAGGCGGCTTTGCAGGTATTCGCGGGTGGCGGTGGGTTCCGGATGCAGGTGCAAACTCACCGGCTGGGTACCCTTGGCAGGCACATCGGTACTGAGCCGGTCGGCAGGCCAGGTCTGGATGCCACCGTTGAGGTAGTGGTACCGGGTGTGACCGATCACATCGAGCAGCCAGATGAAGCGGCCAGCCCAGCCACCGCCATCATCGTCATACACCACATAGACGGCATCGCTGCGGTGGCCCAGTTCGCCGAACAGCTTTTCCAGGTCGCTCAACGGCGGTAGCAGCCCCGGTGCAGGCGGCTGACCGAGCTGAGTCCGCTTGCCCTCGACGAAATGCGCGCCCGGGATATGCCCGCTGACGTAACGATTGGCGCTGCTGAGGTCGACCAGGATCAAGTCGGGCGAGCCCAGGCGTGGCAACAGGTCGGCGGCTTCGATCACCAGCGGCAGGCCGGAAAAGTCGGTCATCCACGGTCTCCAGTGTGCAAAGAGGCGATTGTAGCGCAAGGCTCAGCCCTTGCGGTTGGCAAACACCGATAGCGCCCGTTCGATGCATTGCGAGGTTTTGCCAAAAGCCTGCACGCTGATGTCGGCCAGGGGCCGGCACCCTTGGTCGGCCACCAAGAGCATCAGCACCTGGTCATTGACCGCCAGCGAGCGCAGCAGCACATGCTCGCCTCGGAACAGGGCACGCAAGGGCGGCGGCAACAACGAGGCGAACTGGGTGTGGTTTTCGGGTGTAATGCGCAGTTGCCCGGCCTTGGACATCAGCTTTTGCAGCAGCTTATTCGCCGCCACCGGCAATATCAGGCTGCTCGCCTCTTTCGCTAGCCCGGCTGCCTGCTGCACGCGCAGGCAGTCATTGGCACGGTCCAGGCCCAGCAGCAGCAGGCGTTGCATGCCGCACGCTAGTACCGCTTCACGGGCCTGGGCCGCCAGGTGCACGGTATTGGTGAAAGGACTGGGCTGGGCCAGCAAGTCCTGACAGAGCGACCGCCAGCGTGCCAGTTCTTCGGCGGTAGGGGGCGGGGGCGCCAGCATGTCCGGGTGGGGGCGGCGTTGATGCCAGGGCCAGATCAAGGCCTCGGCAGGGTGGAACAGTGCTAGGCGCGCATGACGCCTGGCACTGGCCGCAGCTTGTTGGTGAACCTGCTGTTGAACCTCTTCGAGCGAGGTCTGCAGGTAGAGTGCGGTCAGCAGTTGCCAGCGCAGCAGGTGAGGATTGTCCCAGCCCACCTGCGCTGCCAGTGCCAGGTTGTTGGCCAGCAGCACGGTGTTGGCCGGTTGGTTGAACCAGCGCCGCAGGCCGGGCTCGGCATCGAGCCGCTGTTGTTGATTGAGCAGGTCTTCGTCCCGAGCGATGTTCAACACCTGGGCAAGCTGGTCGCGCTCCTCGAGCAGCAGGCGATAGCCCTGGGTCACCCATTGCGGCAGGCGCCACTGCTGGGCCACGGCCTGGCACAGCGCCATGATGCGAACACCGAACAGCTCCTGCTCGACAATGGCGGCGTCTTCACCTTTATGGATGACCCGCAGCTCCCAGGTGTCGAGCAGCTTCGGGTGGGCCAATGCCAGCGGCCATAACGGGGACAGGAACAGCAGGCTACCCCAGTGAATTTCCTGCCACAGCCGCGCCAGACGGCTGGCGAACAGGCCGCTGGCCTGCTGCGAGGCATGCTGGCTGATCAACTGGAACTGGCGCAGCACCGGCGGGATGTCTTCGATCGGCAGGGCTGGCAGGCGCCTGAGCAGGAGAGCGCTACGCTCAAGCCCCAGGCGATTGAGGGCGATCTCCAGGCTTTCGGCCGGTTCGGCCTGGCTGGCGTTGGTCGGGTGGTTGGCTTCGCGCATCACCGAAAGCACCAGGGCCGGGCTGTCCTGCATCAGCTCGGCGATGTCGCGCAATGAACGCCGGTTATCGTTGATGGCCGCCATGACCCGGTCGTAGCTGTGCTTGGGCACAGGAATGCGCACACTCTCCAGCAACTTCACCCAAGCCTCTAGCGTACGTGGGGCCTGGCCGGATACCTCGGTTTCGATTGGCATTTTGACATCAGTCCAAACTGGCTTTTCGCTTTTAGTGGCTATAGTCTGGCGCAGTTCTGCCGATAAGGAGAAGAAGAGTTTTGACGCTCCCGCCTCTTTCCCTGACCACGACAGCAAGTGCTTTGAATCTATGGCTAAAATTATCGGCATCATCGTCGTATTCGCGAGCGTGCTCGGCGGCTACGTCCTCTCCCACGGCAAGATTGCGGCGCTGATCCAGCCGTTCGAAGTGCTGATCATCGGCGGCGCGGCCTTTGGTGCGTTCCTGCAAGCCAACCCTGGCTACATGACGATGCACGTTCTGAAGAAGTCGATGAAGATGTTCGGCTCGCGCTTCACCCATGGCTATTACCTGGAAGTGCTGGGGCTGGTCTATGAGATTCTCAACAAGAGCCGCCGCGAAGGCATGATGGCCATCGAGGCCGACATCGAAGACGCCTCGGCCAGCCCGATCTTTGCCAAGTACCCGACCGTACTGGCCGATGAGCGCATGACTGCGTTCGTCTGCGACTACCTGCGCATCATGTCCACCGGCAACATGGCCCCCCACGAACTCGAAGGCCTGTTCGACATGGAGCTGCTGAGCATGAAGGAGGAGCTGGAGCATCCATCCCACGCGGTCACTGGGGTCGCAGATGGCATGCCAGGCTTTGGTATCGTTGCAGCCGTATTGGGCATCGTCGTCACCATGGCGTCGCTGGGCGATGGTGACCAGGCAGCCATCGGTATGCACGTGGGCGCCGCCCTGGTGGGTACCTTCTTCGGTATTCTCGCCGCCTATGGCTTCTTCGGCCCGCTGGCCAAGTGCCTTGAGCACGATGCCAAGGAAGAACTCAACCTGTACGAGTCGATCAAGGCCTCGCTGGTCGCTTCGGCCTCGGGCATGCCGCCGTCGCTGGCCGTGGAGTTCGGGCGCAAGGTGCTGTACCCCAAGCATCGCCCCAGCTTCTCCGAGCTCGAGCAAGCGGTACGCGGTCGCTGAGTCATGGAGAACAATCAGCCCATCATCGTCAAGCGCGTAAAGCGCTTTGGCGGCGGCCACCACGGTGGCGCCTGGAAGATCGCCTTTGCCGACTTCGCCACGGCCATGATGGCGTTCTTTCTGGTGCTGTGGTTGCTGTCGACGGCAACACCTGAGCAGAAGATCGCCATCGCCGGGTACTTCAAGGACCCGATCGGCTTCTCCGAAAGCGGTACACCTTACGTCATCGACCTGGGCGGCTCGCCCGAGCTGGCGCCGGAAAAGACCATCAACCCCGAGGTGAAATCGGAGCCGACCCCCGACACCAGCATCGAACTGAACAAGGACCAGGTGGAAACCATGGCCGAGCAGGTCGAGCGCGAGCGCCTCGAGCTGCTGCTGCAGGAGTTGCAGAACAAGGTGGAAGAGAACCCGCAGCTGCAGAAGTTCAAGGACCAGATCCTGTTCGAGATCACTCAGGACGGCCTGCGCATCCAGATCATGGACGCCGAGAACCGGCCCATGTTCGACATCGGCAGCGCACGCTTGCAGCCGTATTTCGAGGACATCCTGCTGGCCATGGCCGATACCATCAAGACCGTGCCCAACAAGATCAGCGTCAGTGGCCATACCGATGCCAAGCCGTACGCAGGTGCTGGCGAGTTCGGCAACTGGGAACTGTCGGCCAACCGCGCCAATGCTGCACGGCGGGCACTGGTAGCAGGGGGCTATCCAGAGGGTCAGGTGGCACGGGTGGTGGGGTATGCGTCTTCGTCGCTGTTCGATCGCAAGAACCCGCTCAACCCGGTAAACCGCCGGATCGACATCATCGTGCTGACCAAGAAGGCCCAGCGTGATATCGAAGGCGAGCAGGGCGCCGCGCCCCCGCCGGCTGAAGCGCCTGCCGGGGCGCAGGCACCGTCACCATCCGCACCGGCACCTTCGGCGGTCGATGGCCAGACGCCCATGCAGCCACGTGAGTTGCGCCAGAAGCTCAACATCTTCGAGAACGGCACGTTGAAGATGGATGAGACCAAGGAGCAGTGAGGGCTTGGCAGCCCCGCGGGGCTGCCGGTCACTGCCGGATCGGACGAGGCGCCATGCCTGCATCGTGCTCGCAGGGGTTGATCAGTAGGTTTCTTCCGGCAGGCTGGCGATGATCGAGCGGTAGCTGTTCATTCGCTGAGGCTTGATTCGCCCGTCTTCCAGAGCCTTGAGCAGAGCGCACCCGGGCTCGCGATCATGCTTGCAGTCGCGGAAACGACAGGTGCCGAACAGGTCGCGGAACTCGATGAAGCCTTCTTCTACATCGGTGCGGCTGACGTGCCCCAGGCCGAACTCACGGATGCCCGGCGAGTCGATCAGGTCGCCCCCGTTGGGGAAGTGATAGAGGCGGGCGGTGGTGGTGGTATGGGTGCCCTGGCCCGACCATTCCGACAGGTCACCGACCCGGGTGCCGGCCTGTGGCAGCAGGCTGTTGACCAGTGACGACTTGCCCACCCCCGACTGACCGACGAAGACGCTGATGTGTCCATCCAGCGCCTGCTGCAGGCGCTGCATGCCATCCCCTTGGTGCGCCGACACTTCCAGCAGCGGGTAGCCCAGTTCACGGTAGACGTCCAGGAGCGCCTGCAGGCCTGGCCCGTTTTCGTCATTGACCAGGTCGGCCTTGTTCAGCAGCAACAGGGGCCGCAGGCCGGCATGTTCGGCGGCCACCAGGTAGCGGTCGATGAGGTTGGGGTGCGGTTCCGGCGCCGGTGCGAAAACGATGACGATGAGGTCGACGTTGGCGGCCACTGGCTTGAGCTGGCCATGGTTGTTGGGGCGGCACAGTTCGGTTGCACGGGGCATCTGCGCAACGATGACGCCGATCCCCTGGTTGCCGGCACGCCAGACCACGCGGTCGCCGGTGACCAATGCCGGGAGGTTGGCGCGCAGGTGGCAGCGAAATACCTGGCCTGCGGTGTCGCCATCTTGGGCTTCGACTTCGACTTGCACGCCGAAGTGTGCGATCACCAGCCCCAGCTGTTCGGGCCCAAGGTCGCCGCCTTCCAGTTCCTGCAAGGCATGCTGCTCGCGCTTTGCTGCACGTGCAGCGCGCTCGTTCTGGATTTTTTCGATACGCCAGTTCTGGCGACGGTTGAGCTGGCGTTTGGCCATGAACGCTCCGTAGAAGGCCCCGAGCGGGGCGTAGAAAACGACTGGCAGTCTAGCATGCCGGGCCTGAACGCTGTCCGCTTCACTTTGGTTCATGAGGGTGCACTGCGCTAATATAAGCCTCCATCGGAGGAGTGCCTGCATGCAAAACCCACAGAACCTGATCTGGATCGACCTGGAGATGACCGGGCTGGATCCGGACAGCGATGTCATCATCGAGATGGCCACCATCGTCACCGACAGCGACCTCAATACGCTGGCCGAGGGACCGGTCATCGCCATCCACCACAGTGATGAAGTGCTGGCGCGCATGGACGACTGGAACACCCGCACCCACGGCGCCTCCGGCCTGACCCAGCGGGTGCGTGAGAGCCAGGTGAGCATGGCCCAGGCCGAGGCCCAGACCATCGCCTTCCTTGAGCGGTGGGTACCCAAGGGCAAGTCGCCTATCTGCGGGAACAGCATCTGCCAGGACCGTCGGTTCCTGTACCGGCACATGCGTCAGCTGGAAAATTACTTCCATTACCGCAACCTCGACGTCTCCACCCTCAAGGAGCTGGCAGCGCGCTGGGCCCCCGAGGTGCGAGACAGCTTCAGCAAGGGCAACACGCACCTGGCGCTGGACGACATCCGCGAATCCATCGCCGAGCTGCGCCACTACCGCGAACACTTCATCAAATTCTAAAAAACGTAGCTCACACGCTGCATGCGGCCAGCCAATGACGGGCCGGGCACTGATGCCCGGTTCCATGCGCTGACGGCCGCTCGCGTGTGTGATCGGCGTGGGTCTTGCTCATGTTGCTGATGCTTTATCTGATCGCCATCACTGCCGAAGCGATGACCGGTGCGCTGTCTGCCGGCCGTCGCGGCATGGACTGGTTCGGCGTGGTGCTGATCGCGTGCGTGACCGCATTGGGCGGTGGTTCGGTGCGTGACATGCTGTTGGGGCACTACCCGCTGACGTGGGTCAAGCACCCGGAATACTTGGTGCTGACCAGCTGCGCGGCGCTGTTGACCATTTTCATCGCGCCGATGATGCGCCGCCTGCGCTCCCTGTTTCTGGTGCTCGACGCCTTGGGGCTGGTGGCCTTTACCCTCATTGGTTGCATGACCGCGCTGGAGATGGGGCAGGGGATGCTGGTGGCGTCCATCAGCGGTGTGATCACGGGGGTCTTCGGCGGAATTCTGCGGGATATCTTCTGCAATGACATTCCGCTTGTGTTCCGCCGGGAGTTATACGCAAGCGTGTCGTTCGCCGCGGCCTGGTTCTACCTGGGCTGCGACTACTTCAAGGTGCCCGCGGAGCAAGCCATGCTGCTGACGTTGTTCGGTGGGTTTCTGGTGCGGTTGCTGGCTATTCGCTTTCACTGGGAGATGCCCAAGTTTCATTACAATGACCAACAGTGAAGGTGGGCGCCCGCACCCGGCTAGCAGGCTCAGGCTTTGTGCTTCACCGCAAAGCTGCAGAGGCGGCGTAGCCTCCCAGCAGGCTCATGCCACCCCGTGCCGGGCAAGCGCCCACTCCACGTGCTCCCTCACCAGCGGCGAGGCATCGTCGCGCCTCGCCTTGAGGGCTTCGATGACCGGGATCGTGGAAGGGGCGTTGCCCAGGCCGACGGCCAGGTTGCGCAGCCAGCGCTCGTAACCGGCACGTCGCAGAGGCCCGCCTTCGGTCTTGCGCAGGAAAGTAGGCTCATCCCACAGAAACATCTGCGCCAGCTCCGCGTTCTCCAGGCCGTGGCGGGGCTGGAAGTCCTGCTCGCGGCTGGGCTTGGCGAAGCGGTTCCAGGGGCAGACGATCTGACAGTCGTCGCAGCCGAATACCCGGTTGCCCATCATCGAGCGCAACTCCACGGGAATCGGCCCTTTGAGTTCGATGGTCAGGTAGGAGATGCAGCGGCGGGCATCCAGCACGTACGGGCCGACGAAGGCCTGGGTGGGGCAGATGTCCAGGCAAGCCGTGCAGCGGCCGCAGTGTTCGCTGGTGGTGGCCTGGTCCACTGGCAGAGGCAGGTCGACGAACAGTTCGGCCAGAAAGAAATAGCTGCCGGCCTTGCGGTTGAGCAACAGGGTGTTCTTGCCGATCCAGCCAAGCCCGGCTTGTTCGGCCAGGGCCTTTTCCAGAACTGGCGCGCTGTCGACGAAGGCTCGGTAGCCAAAGGGGCCAATGGCCTGCTGGATGCGGTCGGCCAGCGACTGCACACGCTTGCGCACCAGCTTGTGGTAGTCCCGGCCCAAGGCATAGCGGGACACGTAGGCCTTCTCCGGCTGGGCCAGGCGCTGCGCCATCTGCGTGTCGCCGGGCAGATAGTCCATGCGCAGCGAGACGACGCGCACGGTGCCTGGGATCAGTTGCTCGGGGTGGGCGCGCTTGCTGCCGTGCGCCCCCAGGTATTCCATCTCCCCCTGATAACCGGCGTCCAGCCAGCGCTGCAGGTGGTGCTCGTGTTCGCCCAGGTCGATACCGGCGATGCCGACGTGGGCAAAGCCCAGTTCCTGGCCCCACAGCTTGATGTTGTGGGCCAATGCGTCGAGGTCAGGTGGGGAGGCGGACATGGATGGGCAAGCAATACAGGCAGAGGTGCGTATAATTCTGCCAGACATTGGAGCTTTTGACCCCATGCAACAGACCAGTAACCCCCTACACACCCCCACAGTGCTGAGCAGCCTGACCGTTGCCCACCTGCCGCCACGCCCTGCTCAGGCCCATAAAGGTGACTTCGGCCATGTGCTGGTGGTCGGCGGCGACCTTGGCACCGGCGGCTCCGTCCTGCTCAGTGCCGAGGCCGCCTTGCGCTGCGGCGCTGGGCTGGTGAGCGTGGCCACGCGGCCGGAGCACGTGGGCGCCGGGCTGACCCGGATGCCCGAAACCATGTGCCTGGGCGTGCAGTCGGCCAACCAGTTGATGACCGTGCTGGCCCGCGCTTCGGTGGCGGTCGTGGGGCCTGGCCTGGGGCAGGCGGCATGGGGGCGCAGCCTGCTGTCCGCCGTGGCCAACGCCGATGGCGCGCAGGTCTGGGATGCCGATGCCCTGAACCTGCTGGCAGCCACGCCCCTTGCGCTGCCCAGTGGCAGTATCCTGACCCCGCATCCAGGCGAAGCTGCGCGGCTGCTGGGTATTTCCACCGAAGCGGTGCAGGCGGATCGCCCGGGTGCAGCGCGCAAGCTGGCACGCCGCCACAACAGCGTGTGTGTGCTCAAGGGCGCAGGTACCCTGGTCGCCGACCCCGAAGGGCGGCTGGCGCGCTGCGACCGTGGCCATCCGGCCATGGCGGGCGCAGGCCTTGGGGATGTGCTCAGTGGCGTGTGCGGCGCGCTACTGGCCCAGGGGCTTGGCGCCTGGGACGCCGCAGGCCTGGGCGTCTGGCTGCATGCCTGTGCTGGCGAGCGCCTGGGTAGCGGCGGCCGTGGGTTGGCCGCCAGTGACCTGATACCTGTGATTCGTGAGTTGTTGGAGGAGCATTCAGCGTGTCTGGCTTAAACCTGTTTCTGGCCGACGAAGCGGCCATGGTCGCCTTCGGCGGCCAACTCGCCCGCGTGACCGGTGGGCGCGGGATCATCTTCCTGGAAGGCGACCTTGGCGCTGGCAAGACAACCCTGTCTCGCGGCCTTATTCGTGGGTTGGGCCATACGGGTGCGGTGAAAAGCCCTACATTTACCGTGGTAGAACCCTACGAGATTGGTGATGTCCGAGCTTTTCACTTCGACCTCTATCGGCTGGTCGATCCGGAGGAGCTTGAGTTCATGGGCATTCGTGACTATTTCGAGGATGATCCACTGTGCCTGTTCGAGTGGCCACAAAAGGGTGCGGGCGTTTTGCCAAAGCCTGACCTGACCATTACCATAAGCCCCCAGGCGAGCGGACGCTCGCTTGTACTTTCGCCGCAGGGGGCTCGCGGCGACGCCTGGTGCGTGGCACTGGCCGAATACTATAAACAGCAAGCGGGGTAGGTATGCGCATACGCGCACTGGTCGCCATCGTTGGGCTTTTGCTGACAACGGTGACCGTTGAGGCTCTGGCCGTCACTCAAGTCAAGAGCGTGCGCCTGTGGCGTGCGCCGGACAACACCCGGTTGGTCTTCGACCTGTCCGGGCCTGTGCAGCACAGTGTCTTCACATTGAGCGCACCCGATCGGCTGGTCATCGACATCAACGGCGCAACCCTGGGCGCACCCTTGAAGGTGGCAACTTCCAATACGCCGATCAGCAGCGTGCGCTCGGCCCAGCGCACACCGACCGACCTGCGGGTGGTCGTGGACCTGAAGAAGTCGGTCACGCCCAAGAGCTTTACCTTGGCGCCCAACGCGCAATACGGCAATCGTCTGGTGGTCGACCTGTACGACCAGGAGGCGGACGCCATTGCCGCCAGTGCCCCAACGCCTGCGCCGCCACCGGTGCAGGCGCCGGCCACCACGCCAGCGGTGCCCGTCACGCCGACCCAGCCAGCCATCAAGCTGCCACCGGTGCCCAGTGGCAAGCGCGACATCGTGGTGGCCATCGATGCTGGCCACGGTGGCGAGGATCCTGGCGCTTCGGGCTCCAGCGGGCAGCATGAAAAAGACATCGTCCTGCAGATCGCCCGCGAACTGCAGCGCCAGATCAACAGCGAGAAGGGCTTTCGCGCCGAGCTGACGCGCACGGGCGACTACTTCATCCCATTGCGCAAGCGCACCGAGATCGCTCGCAAGAAAGGCGCCGACCTCTTCATCTCCATCCACGCCGATGCTGCCCCGTCGCGCGCTGCCTTCGGCGCCTCGGTGTTCGCCTTGTCCGACCGCGGTGCGACCTCCGAGACCGCACGCTGGCTGGCCGATACGGAAAACCGCTCCGACTTGATCGGCGGTGCCGGCAATGTCAGCCTCGACGACAAGGACCGCATGCTGGCCGGGGTGCTGCTCGACCTGTCGATGACGGCCACGCTCAGTTCCAGCCTCAACGTCGGTCAGAAGGTGCTGGGCAACATGGGGCGTATCACCTCGCTGCACAAGCAGCGCGTGGAGCAGGCCGGCTTCATGGTGCTCAAGTCCCCGGACATTCCGTCGATCCTGGTCGAGACCGGTTTCATCTCGAACAATGCAGAAGCCGCCAAGCTGGCTACGCGCAGCCACCAGCAGGCATTGGCCCGCTCCATTCACACCGGGGTTCGCCAGTACTTCCAGCAGAACCCACCGCCAGGCACCTACGTGGCGTGGCTACGCGACAGCGGCAAGATCGCCCAGGGCCCGCGTGAACATACGGTGCGGCCTGGTGAGACCCTGGCCATGCTCGCGGTTCGCTATCAAGTCAGCGTCACCAGCCTGCGCAGTACCAACAGCCTCAAGACCGATGAACTGAAGGTCGGCCAGCGCCTGGACATTCCTGCCACCACGTTGGCCTCGCAATGAGCGGCGGCTCACGCATCCAGCTGCTCAGCCCGCGGCTGGCCAACCAGATTGCGGCTGGCGAGGTGGTGGAACGGCCCGCATCGGTTGCCAAGGAGCTGTTGGAAAACAGTCTCGACTCCGGTGCTCGCCGGATCGACGTGGACGTCGAGCAAGGTGGCATCAAGCTGCTGAAGGTGCGCGACGATGGCAGCGGCATCTCTGCCGACGACCTGCCGCTGGCGCTGGAGCGCCATGCCACCAGCAAGATCCGCGAGCTGGAAGACCTCGAAGGCGTCCTGAGCCTGGGATTTCGCGGTGAAGCCCTGGCGTCGATCAGCTCGGTCGCACGGCTGACCCTGACCTCGCGCACGGCCAACGCCAGCGAAGCCTGGCAGGTGGAAACCGAAGGGCGCGAGATGACCGCGCGGGTGCAGCCTGCTGCGCACCCTGTCGGCACGTCCGTGGAAGTGCGGGACCTGTTTTTCAACACGCCGGCGCGGCGCAAGTTTCTCAAGGCCGAGAAAACCGAATTCGACCACCTGCAGGAAGTGATCAGGCGCCTGGCACTGGCCCGGTTCGACGTGGCCTTCCATCTGCGACACAACGGCAAGAGCATTCTGAGCTTGCACGAGGCCCGCGAAGAAGCCGACCGGGCCCGGCGGGTGGGCGCCATCTGTGGTCCCGGTTTCATGGAGCAGGCCCTGCCCATCGACGTGGAGCGCAACGGTCTGCGCCTGTGGGGGTGGGTCGGGTTGCCGACGTACTCGCGCAGCCAGGCAGACTTGCAGTACTTCTTCGTGAACGGGCGCGCGGTGCGTGACAAGCTGGTGGCCCATGCCGTACGCCAGGCTTACCGGGACGTGCTGTTCAACGGTCGTCACCCGACCTTCGTACTGTTCCTTGAGCTTGAGCCCAACGGCGTGGACGTCAACGTTCACCCAACCAAGCACGAAGTGCGCTTCCGTGAAGGCCGAAGCGTCCACGATTTCCTGTACGGCACCTTGCACCGTGCCCTGGCCGATGTGCGTCCCGAAGACCAGTTGGCTGCCCCGGCTGCCCTGCCTGAGGCGACCCGGCCGACGGGGCAGCAAGCAGGCGAGTTCGGGCCTCAGGGCGAAATGCGCCTGGCTGCGGCCGTGCTCGAGCAACCACGTGCTGCGCCGTCTCCCATTGCCGGCAGTGGCAGTGGCGCGGGTTACCAGTACTCATACACGCCCAGGCCGTCGCAGCCATTGCCGGCTGCCGAGGCCCAGGCGGTCTATCGCGAGTTCTACAAGCCCTTGAGCGAAGGCGCTGCCGCGCTGCCGGAAAGCCAGGGCGACATCCCCCCGCTTGGCTTCGCATTGGCCCAGCTCAAGGGCATCTACATTTTGGCCGAGAACGCCGCGGGCCTGGTGCTCGTCGACATGCATGCCGCCCATGAACGGATCATGTACGAGCGGCTGAAGGTGGCCATGGCCAGCGAGGGTCTTAGCGGTCAGCCGCTGCTGGTGCCCGAAACGCTCGCCCTGAGCCAGCGCGAGGCCGATTGCGCCGAAGAACACGCGGCCTGGTTCCAGCGCCTGGGCTTCGAACTGCAGCGCCTGGGCCCGGAAACGCTGGCGATTCGCCAGATTCCAGCATTGCTCAAGCAGGCCGAAGCCAACCGCCTGGTGCAGGATGTGCTGGCGGACCTCATGGAGTACGGCACCAGCGACCGTATTCAGGCACACCTGAACGAACTGCTCGGCACCATGGCCTGCCACGGTGCCGTGCGTGCCAATCGGCGCCTGGCGATTCCTGAAATGAACGCCTTGCTGCGCGACATGGAAAATACCGAGCGCAGCGGCCAGTGCAACCATGGCCGTCCCACATGGACCCAGATGGGCCTGGATGATCTGGACAAACTATTCCTGCGCGGTCGATGACATGAGTGGCAAGCCCCCTGCAATATTCCTGATGGGCCCGACCGCGTCGGGCAAGACCGACCTGGCCATCGAGCTGAGCAAGGTCTTGCCCTGCGAACTGGTGAGCGTTGATTCTGCCCTGGTCTATCGGGGCATGGACATTGGTTCGGCAAAGCCCTCGAAGGTCGTCCTGGCTGCCCACCCGCACCACCTGATCGACATCCGCGACCCGGCCGAAGCCTACTCGGCAGCGCAGTTTCGTGCCGACGCCTTGCGCGTGATGGCCGAGATCACCGCACGCGGCAACATCCCCTTGCTGGTGGGCGGGACCATGCTCTATTACAAGGCGTTGACCGAGGGGCTGGCCGACATGCCGGCGGCCGATGCCCAGGTCAGGGCCGAGCTCGAGGCTCTGGCCGAGGCCGAGGGCCTGGCAGCGCTGCATCGGCAGTTGGCTGAGGTCGATCCGGAGTCGGCCGCGCGCATTCATCCCAACGATCCGCAGCGGTTGATCCGGGCGCTGGAGGTGTACCGGGTCAGCGGGCAAAGCATGACGGCCCATCGCCAGCGTCAATTGGCTGAAAGTAGCGGTGTAGACGCAAGCGCCTGCGGTCATTTGCCCTATACTGTCGCCAGTCTTGCGATTGCGCCTACAGATCGTCACATTCTGCATCAGCGAATTGCGTTACGATTTTCACAGATGTTGGAACAGGGCTTTGTCGACGAGGTCCGATTGCTGCGAGCCAGAAGTGACTTGCACGCCGGGCTGCCGTCTATACGGGCAGTGGGCTATCGGCAGGTCTGGGATTACCTGGACGGCCAGCTGACTGAGAATGAGATGCGTGAACGCGGTATCATCGCGACCAGGCAGCTGGCCAAGCGGCAATTCACCTGGCTGCGTGGCTGGCCAGGCGTGCATTGGCTCGACAGCCTGGCCTGCGACAATCTGTCCCGCACCTTGAAATACCTTGGGGCCGTCTCCATATTGAGCTGAGTCCCTGCTGATTGCCGTCTATCCTTGTGAAAGCCGGCCTTACTTATCGTTTTTTCAGATTTTCCAATTATTTATCCTTACAGGAGTGCGGCATATGTCAAAAGGGCATTCGCTACAAGACCCTTACCTGAATACCTTGAGAAAAGAAAAGGTTCCGGTTTCGATCTACCTGGTCAACGGCATCAAGCTGCAAGGCTCGATCGAGTCGTTCGACCAGTTCGTGGTACTGCTGAAGAACACCGTCAGCCAGATGGTCTACAAGCACGCCATTTCCACTGTTGTACCTGCCCGCCCGGTTCGTCTGCCAAGCCCGTCCGATTCCGATCACGGCGACAGCGAGCCAGGCAACGCCTGATAGGAGCCTGCATTGTTCTTTGAGCGCCACGGTGGTGGTGAACGCGCGCTGCTCGTTCACTTGGAAGGTCAGAACCCTGAGGCGCGCGAAGACCCGCAGGAGTTTCAGGAACTCGCGTTGTCGGCCGGTGCCGACATCGTCTCGCTGGTAACGGTCACGAGGCATCAGCCCTCGGCCAAGTACCTGATTGGCAGTGGCAAGGTCGAGGAGTTGCACGACCGTGTCCATGCCGAGCAGGTAGACCTGGTGATTTTCAATCACACCCTCACGCCCAGCCAGGAGCGCAACCTCGAACGCGTGTTCGAGTGCCGTGTGCTCGACAGGACCGGGCTGATTCTGGATATCTTCGCTCAGCGCGCACGTACCCACGAAGGCAAGCTGCAGGTCGAACTGGCCCAGCTTGAGCACATGAGTACGCGGCTGGTACGCGGCTGGACCCACCTTGAGCGACAAAAAGGGGGTATTGGCCTGCGGGGGCCGGGTGAAACTCAGCTCGAAACCGACCGTCGCCTGCTGCGCGTGCGCATCCGGCAGATCAAGTCCCGCCTCGAGAAAGTGCGCAGCCAGCGTGAACAGGCGCGTCGCGGGCGTAAGCGTGCGGACATCCCGTCGGTCTCGCTGGTGGGCTACACCAACGCCGGCAAGTCCACGTTGTTCAACGCCCTGACCCAGTCGCAGGTGTACGCGGCCGACCAGTTGTTCGCCACCCTCGACCCGACGCTGCGTCGGCTTGAGCTCAACGACCTGGGGCCTATCGTGCTGGCCGATACCGTGGGCTTCATCCGGCACCTGCCGCACAAGCTGGTCGAGGCGTTTCGAGCTACGCTCGAGGAGTCGAGCAACTCCGACCTGCTGCTGCACGTGATCGATGCCCATGAGCCCGAGCGCATGGAGCAGATCGAGCAGGTGCTGGCAGTATTGGGCGAGATTGGCGCTGAAGGCTTGCCGATCCTCGAGGTGTATAACAAACTCGACCTGCTCGAAGAGGTCGAGCCGCAGATCCAGCGCAACGCCGACGGCAAGCCGGAGCGGGTCTGGGTTTCGGCACGTGACGGGCGTGGCCTGGAGCTGGTTGGCCAGGCGATTGCCGAGTTGCTGGGTGATGATCTGTTTGTCGGCACCTTGTGCCTGGAACAACGTTTTGCTCGCCTGCGCGCGCAATTCTTTGACTTGGGCGCGGTGCAGAGTGAAGCGCATGATGAAGAAGGGCGCAGCCTGCTGAGCGTGCGTCTGCCCAGGGTCGAACTCAATCGCCTGGTCAGCCGTGAAGGCATGGAGCCGCAAGTGTTTGTCGAGCAACACACTTTGCAATAAATGCCCCACGAGGTCGTCGGGCAGCAGTGACAGGCATTCTGTAGCATTGGACGGCGCGCCGTGGGCGCGTCTTTGCTTTATCAGATGGAGAGCGCTATGGCTTGGAACGAGCCGGGTGGCAACTCGAACAATCAGGATCCCTGGGGCGGCCGCCGCGGTGGCGGTGGTGGCGGCGACAAAAAAGGTCCGCCGGATCTGGACGAGGCCTTCCGCAAACTGCAGGACAGCCTCAACGGCATGTTCGGTGGTGGCAAGAAACGGGGTGGCGGTGACCGCAATGTCGGCAAGGGCGGCGGCCTGGGGCTGCTGGCCATCGGCCTGGCAGTGCTGGCGGCCATCTGGCTGTACAGCGCCGTGTATGTCGTCGACGAGCAGGAGCAAGCCGTTGTGCTGCGCTTCGGCAAGTATTATGAGACGGTCGGTCCCGGCCTGAACATCTACTTCCCGCCGATCGATCGCAAGTACATGGAAAACGTCACGCGCGAGCGGGCCTACACCAAGCAGGGCCAGATGCTGACCGAAGACGAGAACATCGTCGAGGTGCCGCTGACCGTCCAGTACAAGATCAGCAACCTGCAGGACTTCGTGCTCAACGTCGACCAGCCCGAGGTCAGCCTGCAGCATGCGACCGACAGCGCCCTGCGTCACGTGGTGGGCTCTACGTCCATGGACCAGGTGTTGACCGAAGGTCGTGAACAGATGGCCGTGGACATCCGCGAACGTCTGCAGCGTTTCCTCGACAACTACCGCACCGGTATCACCGTTACCCAGGTCAACGTGCAGAGCGCGGCAGCCCCGCGTGAAGTGCAGGAAGCCTTCGATGACGTGATCCGGGCCCGCGAAGACGAGCAGCGTGCCCGCAACCAGGCCGAGTCCTACGCCAATGGCGTGGTGCCCGAAGCCCGTGGTCAGGCTCAGCGCATCATCGAAGACGCCAACGGCTACCGCGATGAAGTCATTGCCCGAGCCAAAGGTGAGGCCGACCGCTTCACCAAGCTGGTCACCGAGTACCGCAAGGCACCTGACGTGACCCGTCAGCGCCTGTACCTGGAAACCATGCAGGCGGTGTATAGCAATTCGAGCAAGGTCATGGTGGCGACCAAGGACGGGCAGAACAACCTGCTCTACCTGCCGCTGGACAAGATGGTCGAAGGCAGCCGCAACCCGTCCGCGCCTGCAAGCGGCGTATCGTCGGCCAACGACGCTGCGGCCGCGCGCTCGGCGCAGGACACGCAACAGCAACAGCAGCCACTGCGCACTAGGGAGAGCCGCTGATGAGCAACCGATCGCTGATCGCCCTGATCGCCGCCGTGGTTCTGGCCATCGTGGCCTGGAACAGCTTCTATATCGTGTCCCAGACCGAGCGTGCAGTTCTGCTGCGCTTCGGTAAGGTCGTCCAGGCCGATGTCCAGCCAGGGCTGCACGTGAAAGTGCCGTACGTGAACCAGGTACGCAAGTTCGACGCCCGCCTGATGACCCTCGACGCGCCTACCCAGCGGTTCCTGACCCTGGAGAAGAAAGCGGTGATGGTCGACGCCTATGCCAAATGGCGCGTCAAGGATGCCGAGCGCTTCTACACGGCCACCTCCGGCATGAAGCAGATTGCTGACGAGCGTCTGTCCCGTCGTCTGGAAAGCGGCCTGCGTGACCAGTTCGGCAAGCGCACCTTGCACGAGGTGGTGTCGGGTGAGCGTGACGCGTTGATGGCCGACATCACCGCTTCGCTGAACCGCATGGCCAACAAGGAGCTGGGTATCGAGGTCGTCGACGTCCGCGTCAAGGCCATCGACCTGCCCAAGGAAGTCAACCGCAGCGTGTTCGACCGCATGAGCACCGAGCGTGAGCGCGAGGCGCGCGAGCACCGGGCCAAGGGTAACGAGCTGGCTGAAGGTATTCGTGCAGACGCCGATCGTCAGCGCCGTGTGCTGCTGGCCGAGGCCTATCGCGAAGCTGAAGAGACCCGCGGTGACGGTGATGCCCAGGCGGCTTCCATCTACGCCAAGGCCTACACGCAGGACGCTGATTTCTATGCGTTCTACCGTAGCCTGCAAGCCTACCGCGAGAGCTTCTCCAGCAAGAGCGACGTGCTGGTCCTGGATCCGAAGAACGAGTTCTTCCGCTTCATGGACAAGAGCAGGCCCTGAGTCGAATTCGGGCAGGCGCCCCGCCTGGCAGCTAAAACGCCAGGCAGGGTGCATCCCGAATCAAAAGGGGTGTATGATGAGTCAGCCGGGAAATTTCCCGGCTTTTTTGCGTCTGCAAGGTTGATCGGCCCGGTGTCGGTCCGCTTTTGACACGTTCGCAAGGCAATTCGAGGGTATCGGGTACGGTGGCTGCGCTGGGATCAGTGCTGCCCGTTGCTGTGCGCGATACCTGCTTTACTGACGGCCGGCCTGCTGGCGGCCGCCCGGACCAGAGGGGAAAAGGCGTAATGGCAACGGTAGACCGCTGGCTGCTGCCAGATGGCATCGAGGAAGTACTGCCACCTGAGGCTGCGCGTATCGAGATCGCGCGTCGCCAGGTGTTGGACCTGTTCCAGAGTTGGGGTTACGAACTGGTCGTCACCCCGCATATCGAGTACCTGGAGTCGCTGCTCACCGGCGCCGGCCAGGACCTGGATCAGCGTACCTTCAAGGTAGTAGACCCGCAGTCCGGCCGCCTGATGGGCTTTCGTGCCGACTTCACGCCGCAGGTTGCGCGCATCGACGCCCATACCCTGCGCCGTGAAGGCCCAAGCCGGTTGTGCTACGCCGGCAGTGTGCTGCATGCCCAGCCGCGTGCCTTGTCCACCTCGCGCAGCCCTATCCAGCTGGGTGCCGAACTGTATGGCGATGCCAGCCCCACCAGCGATGTGGAAGTCATCAGCCTGATGCTCGCCACGTTGCAGTTGGCCGATGTGCCTGATGTCCACATGGACCTGGGCCATGTGGGTATCTACCGTGGGTTGGCTCGGGCCGCCGGTCTGTCGGGCGCGGTCGAGCAGCAGTTGTTCGACGCCCTGCAACGTAAGGCGGTCGACGAAGTGCAGGCGCTGACGGCCGACGTGCCAAACGATGTGGGCAACATGTTGCGAGCCCTGGTCGAGCTATGCGGCGGCAGGGAAGTCCTGGCCGAGGCCCGCGTACGCCTGGGTCGTGCACCTGCCAGCGTGCTGGCGGCCCTGGACGATTTGCTGGCCATCGCCGATCGGCTGGCCGCCCGTTACCCGCAGTTGCCGTTGTACTTCGACCTGGGTGAACTGCGCGGTTACAACTACCACACGGGCGTGGTGTTTGCGGTGTTCGTACCAGGTGAAGGGCAGTCGATTGCCCAAGGCGGCCGTTATGACGACATCGGCGCCGACTTTGGCCGGGCGCGCCCGGCTACCGGTTTCTCCACGGATTTGAAGACCCTGGTCACACTGGGGCGAGCGGAGGTCGTACTGCCCACGGGCGGCATCTGGATGCCGGACAGTGGCGATGCGGCCCTATGGCAGCATGTCTGCCAGTTGCGCAACGAGGGCCAGCGTGTGGTCCAGGCCCTGCCTGGTCAGCCGCTGAGTGCTGCCCTTGAAGCGGATTGTGATCGTCAATTGATTCAGCAAGACGGGCGCTGGCAGGTTCTGCCGCTGGCCCAGTGAGTTTCTGCGTCGGCAACAGGCCGGCAACCAAGTTTGCGTGAATGAGGACCAATGTAATGGGTAAGAATGTCGTCGTCCTGGGCACCCAGTGGGGTGATGAGGGCAAAGGCAAGATCGTCGATCTGCTGACCGAACATGCTGCCGCCGTCGTGCGCTACCAGGGTGGCCACAATGCGGGCCACACCCTGGTGATCAACGGTGAAAAGACCGTTCTGCACCTGATTCCATCCGGCATCCTGCGTGAAGGCGTGCAATGCCTGATCGGCAACGGTGTGGTCGTTGCACCCGATGCACTGATGCGCGAGATCACCAAGTTGGAAGAGAAGGGCGTACCGGTGCGTGAGCGCCTGCGCATTTCCCCGGCTGCGCCGCTGATCCTGTCGTACCACGTCGCGCTGGACCAGGCCCGTGAAAAAGCCCGTGGCGAAGCCAAGATCGGCACCACCGGCCGTGGTATTGGCCCAGCGTACGAAGACAAGGTTGCCCGCCGTGGCCTGCGCGTGGGCGATCTGTTCCACCGCGAGCGTTTTGCCGCAAAGCTGGGCGAGCTGCTGGACTACCACAACTTCCAGCTGGTGAATTACTACAAAGAGCCTGCCATCGATTTCCAGCAGACGCTGGACGAGTGCATGGCCTACGCCGAACAGCTCAAGCCGATGATGCTCGACGTCACTGCCGAGCTGCACAACCTGCGTCGTGCCGGCAAGGACATCATGTTCGAAGGCGCACAGGGCTCGCTGCTGGACATCGACCACGGTACCTACCCGTACGTCACCAGCTCCAACACCACCGCTGGCGGTATCTCGACCGGTTCCGGCGTGGGCCCGATGTACCTGGACTACATCCTGGGCATCACCAAGGCCTACACCACCCGCGTAGGTTCGGGTCCGTTCCCAACCGAGCTGTTCGATGACACGGGCGCCACCTTGGCCAAGCGTGGCCATGAGTTCGGTTCCACGACCGGGCGTGCCCGTCGTTGCGGCTGGTTCGATGCCGTCATCCTGCGCCGCGCCATCGACGTCAACAGCATCTCGGGTATCTGCCTGACCAAGCTCGACGTGCTCGACGGCCTGGAGACCATCAACATCTGCGTAGGTTACAAGGATGCCAATGGTGAAGTGATCGAAGCCCCGACCGATGCCGACAGCTACATCGGCCTGCAACCGGTGTACGAAACACTGCCGGGCTGGAGCGAGTCGACCCTGGGTGCCAAGACCCTGGAAGCGCTGCCTGCCAATGCGCGTGCCTACATCACCCGCATCGAGGAACTGATCGGCGCACCGATCGACATCATCTCCACCGGCCCGGACCGCAACGAAACCATCGTGCTGCGTCATCCGTTCGCCTGATCTGCCCTCCAGGCTGATCTGACGCCGTGGCCCTGAACAGGGGTCGCGGCGTTTTTCATTGTGGGTACGAAGCTCGTATTGCTTGAGCTTGGCGTGTATCCCCGCTGCTACCGGCATAACCCTTGCTGTAAGAATTGTCTGTCGATGCCATCAAAGTAATGGCGCCAGAAAACACGAGGGTTTTACCGTGTCTGCCATCCTTTCGCTGTTACGAAGCCGCCTGTTGCGGCCTGTTTTTGTGGCCTTGGGTATCGCCCTTTTGGTGCAGGTGCTGGTGGCCGTTGCCCTGACACGAAGCACGGTTTCGGCCCTTGAGCGCGAACTGGCCCAACGCCTTGGGCATGACAGCCAACAACTCACGACTGATCTGGAACAAGCCGGCCAGGAGGTGCGCGCAGGCCTCGATGGCTTGTCTGCCAGTACTCGCCAACGCTTGAGTGCAGGGCTCTCGACACGCCTGCAGGCCGAGCAGCAGCAACTGCGCGAGACCCTCGAAGGCACCTTGAAAGAGTCCGCCAACGACATGGCAGAGTTGCTGGCCTCGGTGGCGCCGCGCGCCATCTGGGACAAGGATGTGCCGGTGTTATCGGATTTCGCCCGACGGGCGCAGCGCAATCCCAACGTTCTGTTCGTGATTTATGACGATGCAGAAGGCCAGCACCTGACCCGCTACCTGAACCGACAGAACCCAATCAACCAGGCATTGCTCGAGAAGGGGCAAGGGGAGCGGGCGCTGGACAAAGTAATCGAGGCCGCACGCCGCGACCCTGCTGTGTTCATGGTCGAAGCGTCGATCAACCCGAATGGGGCAGAAATCGGCAAGGTGCTGATGGGTGTTTCAACCGCCGGCATCGATCAGCAGCTGGCCGCTCTGGACCAACGTTTCGCGGCCTTGATCACCAGCAGCGAACAGTTGGTTGGCGACAGCCTGGTGGGGGCGGCTGCCGACAGTGGCAAGACACTGCGTGAACGCCTGGAGGCTGCGCAAGGCAGCGCCGCGGCCATGCAGAACAATACAGCTCAAACCGTGCGCGATGCGGCGGCAGAATTGCGTTGGCGCATCGGCCTGGGCCTGGTGCTGGTGGGGCTGGGCGTGCTGTTGGTGGTGGCCATAGTGCTAGGCCGGCGTGTGGTGAGCAAGTTGCGCCTGTTGATCGCGGCGCTCGATGACCTGGCAGCGGGCGAAGGCGACCTGACCAAGCGGGTACCCCTGGACAGCCGCGACGAGATTGGCGACATGGCCTCAGCGGTCAATCGCTTCGTCGACAAGCTGCAACCTATCGTGCGCGAAGCCGGTGACGTGGCCGAGCGCACCGGTGTGGAGATCGGCGCCATGACCCAGCGCAACGCAGGCGCCGATGCCGCCGCCGCGTTGCAGCGTGATGAGGTGGCGGCCAGCCTGAGCGACCTGTCGAGCATGGCTGAAGAAGCCCAGGCCGAGAGCCATGCCATGCAGGCCGCCTTGCAGCAGGTGGTGGACATTCGCCAGGCCACTGACGAAAACAGTCGCACCTCGACGCAACTGGCCGGGCTCATCGAAAACCTGGCCGGGCAGGTGGATGCAGGCTCGCAGGTCATCGAGCGCCTGGCCAAGCAAAGCGAGCAGATCGAGGTGGTGCTGACGGTCATCCACGGCATTGCCGAGCAAACCAACCTGCTGGCCCTCAACGCCGCCATCGAAGCCGCCCGTGCCGGCGAGACGGGGCGAGGCTTTGCCGTAGTGGCGGATGAAGTGAGGGCGTTGGCGAGCAAGACGCAACGCTCCACCGGTGACATCCAAGCGCATATTGCCGCACTGCAGGCAGGGGCGAAGGAGGCGGTGGCCACGATCAGTCAGGCGGGTACAAAGGCCAGCGAAGGGCTGCTGGTGCTGCGTGACAACGAGCGTCGCCAGCAGTCGGTACAGGCTGCCGTCGAGCAGGTGCATGCGGCGATAGGCCTGGCCACCCGCGCCGCCGAACAGCAGGCCAATGGCGCGCAAGCGGTGCGCGGCAGGGTGCAGAACATTCATACCCAGGCCGAACGTTCAGCCGAAGTGGTGATGCAGACCACGGCAAGCAGCAAGGTGCTGGACGATCTGGCGGCCCAGCTTCGGGCAAGTCTGGGCCAGTTCCGGGCGTGATGCGCTTTGGGCCATCACGCGCGGTTCAGGTACATCCGCGTTGTCAGCAAATACACCGGCAACCCTGAAACCACGATCAGCAGCGCCGCATAGGGTGCCGCCGCTGCGAACTCGACATTGGCCGTGTGTGCCCAGACTTCGGTGGCAAGGGTCGTCATGCCGGTAGGACTGAGCAGCAACGTTGCCGTCAATTCCTTCATGGCGTCCAGAAACACCAGGGCGAAGGCCGCTGCCATCGCCGGGAAGATGATCGGCAGGGTCACTTTGCAGAACGCGGCAAAGCTGCTTGCACCCAGGGTGCGTGCCGCCTCTTCCAGCGTAGGGGATGCCTTGTTCAAGGCCGTGCGCACGGGCGACTGGGCCAAAGGCAGGAACAGCAGTGCATAGGCCAGAAGCAGTAACGCCGTGGTCTGGTACAGCGCCGGCACGTAGTGCAGGGCAAAGAACACCAGCGTCAGGGCAATGACAAGCCCGGGCAGGGCATGCAACAGGTAGGGCAGGCGTTCTGCCCAGATGGCCAGGCGCCCCTTGTAGCGCACCACCAGGAAGCTGATCGGCAGAGCCAGCACGACGCAGAAACCGGCGCCGCCTAGCGACACGGACAGCGATGTGAACAGTGCCCTGGAAATATCCGCAATGGGGAACGCTGCGGATGAACCCACGCTGAGCCAGTAACCGAGCATGGCCAATGGAATACCGCTGCCCAATACGGCCAGGCCCAGGCAGAACACTTGAGCAGGTATCGCCCAGCCACGCAGCTTTACAGGCTGAGCGCGGCGTGCCACGCCCTGGCCAATGCGTACATGCCGTGCCTTGCCACGTACCCGCAGTTCCAGCCACAGCATGATCAAGCACATGGCCAACAGCACGGCGGACAACATGGCCGCGTTGGCGTTGCTGAATTCCAGCTCGAACTGCTGGTAGATGGCGGTGGTGAATGTCTGCAAGCCCAGAATCGACAGTGCGCCGAACTCCACGAGCATGTGCAGGGCGATCAGCAGGGCGCCACCCAGCATCGACGGCCACAGCAAGGGCAGGGTGACTTTCCGGTACACGCTCCAGCGGCTGCAACCCAATGTGCGCGCCGACTCCTCAAGGGAGGTGTCCAGGTTGCGTAAAGTGGCCGCCACCGGGAGGAAGATCAGCGGGTACTTGGACAGGGCCATTACCAGAATGGCGCCGCCCAAGCCTTCGAAGTCCGAGCTCAGCGAAACCCAGGTAAAGCTGCTGACGAACGACGGCACGGCAAAGGGCAGGCACAGCACCACCCCCCACAACCTGCGCCCGGGCAGGTCGCTGCGCTCCAGCAGCCATGCCAGCGCCAGGCCTACGACCATACAGGTCAGCGTAACCCCGACCATCAGCAGCAGGGTGTTGCGCATCAGCCCCCATACGTAGGGGCGCCACAACAGGTACAGCGCCTCTCGCCAGCCGGCTTCCCAGGCTTTGATGGCCACGTAGAGCAATGGCAGTACGCTCATCGCCACCAGGAAAAGCACGGGCAGCACCACCCAGATCGAGGGGCGCTTGCGGCGCGGTACGAAACGTACCGGCACCGGCTGGGTCAGGGCGGCAGTCATCAGAGCAGACCGACCTCACGCTCAAGCTCAAGGGCTTCTTCGGCATTGCCGAGGTCGGCCGGCGTGATCTTGGGCGGGCGCAACTCGTCGAACGGCTTCAGGCCGCGATCGGAAACCATGCCCTTGTGCAGTGGGTATTCGGCCGTGGTCTGGGTGATCACGCGCTGGCCTTCTTCGCTGGCCATCCAGTTGAGCAATGCCTGGGCTTCCTTGGGGTGCTTGCTGGCCTTCACGGCCGCGGCACCCGAAATGGTCACCAGGTTGCCGGCGTCGCCATCGGCCAGGTAGTACAGCTTGGAGTCAAGCTTGCCGCGCTCGCGCTCCAGGGCGTACCAGTAGTAGTTGTTGACCAGCACCGCGCCCACTTCACCTTTCTCCACGGCCTTGAGGGCGACCATGTTGTTGGTGTAGGTCTTGCCGAATGCCTTCAGGCCGGTCAGCCATTCTTCCGTTGCTTCGCGGCCATGCATCTTCAGGATGGCTACCGCCTGCTCCTGGAAGGCCCCGCTGGTGGGTACGAAGCCAACGCGCCCGTCCCATTCAGGGTTGGCGAAGTCCATGACCGTGGTCGGCAGGTCCTTCTCGTCGATTTTCTTGGGGTTGTACACCACCACCCGGGTCCGCGCGGTCACGCCCATCCAGGTACCGTTGGCGGCGACATATTCCTTGGGCAGCATGTTGAGCGTGGCATCATCGATCTTTGCCAGCAGGCCCAGCTCACCCAGGTTATTCAGGGGTGGCGACTCTTCGGTATAGATGATGTCGGCCGGCGAGCGCTCGCCTTCTTCGATGATCTGGCTGGCCAGCTGGTTGCTGCTGCCCTTGCGGATATTGATATGGATGCCGGTCTTGGCTTCATAAGCCTTGGCGATGGCCTCGCCGATTTCCTTGTGCTGACCGTTGTACATGGTCAAGGTGACCGGCGCATCTGCCATGGCGGCCGGAGCGCCGATGACCAGGCTCAACACGGCGGCGGCCAGGGTGCGCATCAGCGGTTGCGGGCGGATCGTCATGCGGGTACTTCCTCGCTTACGGCTACATATTTGGAAACAATGGTAAACGAAATCGTTTCTCATGTGGCGAGGTGACGATAAATTCATTGAGCGGGGTGCTTGGGGCTATGCACGCGTCGGAAAGGGCGAGGCGTTGGGTTTTGTGCGCCATCTTGCACAACGCCGAAAACACGGAAGGGCGGGGCCATGATGCTAAATTTCAGGCAAGAAAAAACCCACTAGCAAGCTAGTGGGTTTTTGTATGGTGCCCAGGAGAAGACTCGAACTTCCACGACCGTTAAGTCACTGATACCTGAAACCAGCGCGTCTACCAATTCCGCCACCTGGGCAAAGCTTTACATCATCTGATGAAGGCGACTATTGTTCGCTTCACACAGTAGTAACAGATCCTTGGTCATCTATTACTTGAAAATTTTGGTGCCCAGGAGAAGACTCGAACTTCCACGGCCGTTAAGCCACTGATACCTGAAACCAGCGCGTCTACCAATTCCGCCACCTGGGCACACATTCGAGATAAAAGATGCTTTACAGCGCCGCTCATCTCTACTACAACTTCGGGGTTGTCCGTCGTCGTGGTGCGCACTATACGGATGCCCTCGGGGGCTGTAAAGCCCTCGATCAAAAAAAATCTCAAAAAATTCAACTTGTTGATTTCATGGGCCTATTGCCGCTCGCCGGGCGCTCCTCAGGGGGCTGTCCAAGGCTGACATTTCCGGTTTCAATACGCCTATGCCAGAATTCCTATCTATATACCCCAAGGTGAACCCCTTCTGATGGCCGATTGGCAATCCCTCGATCCCGAGGCCGCTCGCGAAGCGGAAAAATACGACAACCCCATTCCCAGCCGTGAGCTGATCCTGCAGCGCCTTGCCGACCGTGGCGAACCGGCCGCGCGCGAGGAGCTGGCGGCAGAGTTCGGTCTGCACGAAGAAGACCAGATCGAAGCACTGCGCCGCCGCCTCAGGGCCATGGAGCGCGACGGCCAGCTTATCTATACCCGGCGCGGCACCTATGCCCCGGTGGACAAGCTGGACCTCATCTGCGGCCGCGTCTCCGGCCACCGCGACGGCTTCGGCTTCCTC
This sequence comes from Pseudomonas sp. I3-I5, assembly GCF_022699445.1. Taxonomy (NCBI): domain Bacteria; kingdom Pseudomonadati; phylum Pseudomonadota; class Gammaproteobacteria; order Pseudomonadales; family Pseudomonadaceae; genus Pseudomonas; species Pseudomonas sp. I3-I5. Next base: position 367,970 of record NZ_CP093940.1, read on the forward strand.
ATTCCCGACGACGGTAGCGAAGACCTGTTCCTGAGCCCGTCGCAGATGCGCCTGGTGTTCGATGGCGACCGCGCCCTGGCGCGTGTGTCCGGCGTCGACCGCCGTGGTCGCCGCGAAGGCGCCTTGGTCGAGGTCGTCTCCCGCGCCCATGAAAGCGTGGTAGGCCGCTACTTCGAGGAAGGCGGCATCGGTTACGTGACCCCTGACAACCCGAAGATCCAGCAGGAAGTGCTGGTCACGGCCGGGCGTAACGGTGGCGCGAAGATCGGCCAGTTCGTCGAGATCAAGATCACCCATTGGCCAACGGCGCGTTTCCAGCCGCAAGGCGATGTGGTGGAAGTGGTCGGCAACTACATGGCGCCGGGCATGGAAATCGACGTTGCCCTGCGCAGCTACGATATCCCGCACGTCTGGCCCAAGGATGTGATCAAGGAGGCCCGCAAGTTCCGCTCTGAAGTCGAAGACAAGGACAAGGAAAAGCGCGTCGACCTGCGCCACCTGCCCTTCGTGACCATCGACGGCGAGGACGCGCGCGACTTCGACGACGCCGTTTACTGCGAACCCCTGGGCAAGCTGCGGATGTTCTCCGGCGGCTGGCGCCTTTATGTGGCGATCGCCGACGTGTCGAGCTACGTCCGCCTGGGCTCGGCGCTGGATGTGGAAGCCCAGCAGCGCGGAAACTCGGTGTACTTCCCCGAGCGTGTGGTGCCCATGCTGCCCGAGGAATTGTCCAACGGCCTGTGCTCGTTGAACCCGCACGTCGATCGCCTGGCCATGGTCTGTGAAATGACCATGAACAAGGCCGGGCAGATGGTCGACTACCAGTTCTATGAAGGGGTCATCCACTCTCACGCCCGGCTGACCTACAACAAGGTCAGCAGCATGCTCGAGCATTCACGCACCCGTGAAGGCAAGGCGCTGCGCGAGGAATACAAGGAAGTCGTCCCGGACCTGAAGAACCTCTACAACCTGTACAAGGTCCTGCTCGATGCCCGGCACACCCGCGGTGCCATTGACTTCGAGACCCAGGAAACTCGCATCGTCTTCGGCGAAGACCGCAAGATCGCGGAAATTCGCCCGACCGTGCGCAACGATGCGCACAAGCTGATCGAGGAATGCATGCTGGCCGCCAACGTGGCCACGGCAGAGTTTCTGCAAAAGCACGGTGTGCCGGCCCTGTACCGGGTGCACGATGGCCCGCCACCGGAGCGCCTGGAAAAGCTGCGTGCTTTCCTGGGTGAGCTGGGGCTGTCACTGCACAAGGGCAAGGACCCGTCGCCCAAGGACTACCAGGCACTGCTGGCGAGCATCGCCGCCCGCCCGGACTTCCACCTGATCCAGACCGTGATGCTGCGCTCGCTCAGCCAGGCGGTGTACAGCACCGACAACAACGGCCACTTCGGCCTGAACTACGAGGCGTACACCCACTTCACCTCGCCGATCCGTCGTTACCCTGACTTGCTGGTCCACCGCGCCATCCGCAGCGTCATCCGCTCCAAGGTCGATACCCCACACGTCAAGCGTGCCGGTGCCATGAGCATTCCCAAGGCGCGTATCTACCCGTACGACGAGAACACCCTCGAGCAACTGGGCGAGCAATGCTCGATGACCGAACGCCGGGCCGACGAAGCCACACGTGACGTGGTCAACTGGCTCAAGTGCGAGTACATGAAGGACCGCGTGGGCGAGACGTTCCCGGGTGTGATCACGGCGGTGACAGGTTTCGGCCTGTTCGTCGAGCTGACCGACATCTACGTCGAGGGTCTGGTGCACGTCAGTGCGCTGCCGGGCGACTATTACCACTTCGACCCTGTGCATCATCGTCTGTCGGGCGAACGCACTGGCCGCAGCTTCCGCCTGGGTGACACGATCGAGGTCAAGGTCATGCGCGTGGACCTGGACGAGCGCAAGATCGACTTCGAAGTGGCCGACGCCACCCTGGCCGCTCCGATCGGTCGCAAGCAGCGCGGTACACCTGCTGCCGCTGCCCCGACCGAGCAAGCACCGGAGCAAGAGAAGGCCAGGGCCACGCCCAAGCCGCGCAGCCGCAAGAGCGAAGCCTCCGAGGCGTACTTCCCCAAGGACGCCGTGCAGCGCAACGCCGAGGTGCGCAAGAGCCGCGAAATGAAAAAGGCGCTGATGACCGAGGCCCGCAGTACCAGCCACGGCAGCAGCAAGTCGGACAAGGGCAGCAAGACGTCTGGCAAGCCTACCAAGCACCGTAAAGGGCCGTCGAAATCCGGCGCATCACGCAAGAGCAAGAGCAATTCATGAGTCAGTTGGAAAAGATCTACGGCGTTCACGCGGTACAGGCGCTGTTGCAGCACCATCCGAAGCGGGTCAAGCAGATCTGGCTGTCGGAGGGCCGCAGCGAGCCGCGCCTGCAAGCGCTGCTGGCCTTGGCCGCCGAGAACCGCGTAGCTGTGGGTCAAGCTGAGCGCCGCGAGATGGACGCCTGGGTCGAAGGCGTGCACCAGGGCGTGGTCGCCGAGGTGAGCCCCAGCCAGGTCTGGGGTGAGCTCATGCTCGAGGAGTTGCTCGAGCGCACTGAAACCCCGCCTCTGATCCTGGTGCTGGACGGGGTGACCGACCCGCACAACCTTGGTGCCTGCCTGCGTACCGCTGATGCAGCGGGCGCAACGGCCGTGATCGTGCCCAAGGACAAATCGGCGACCCTGACGCCTGTGGTGCGCAAGGTCGCGTGCGGCGCAGCCGAGGTGATCCCGCTGGTGGCCGTGACCAACCTTGCGCGTACGCTTGAGAAGCTGCAGCAGCGTGGCCTGTGGGTGGTGGGAACCGCCGGCGAAGCCGAGCAGGAAATCTACCAGCAAGACCTGACCGGCCCGCTGGTGATGATCATGGGCGCCGAAGGCAAGGGCATGCGCCGGCTGACCCGCGAGCACTGCGACTTTCTGGTGAAACTGCCGATGAGTGGCAGCGTCAGCAGCCTGAACGTGTCCGTGGCCACTGGCGTGTGCCTGTTCGAGGCCGTGCGCCAGCGCCAGGCCAAGGGTTGATCCCATGACCGTGCCGGTCTTTTGGCCGGCACGTGCCCGCTTGAACGGATCCTGCACGGGCCGCTGTACCCGCGACGCGACAGATGCCGCGTCGAAGTGTTTCCGGTTGTTCAAATAATCGCCAATTGCCTTGCTTGTCTGTCTGGCCTTCTCTACAATTGCGCCCCTTGCCGAGCTGGCAGGTGCGCATGTGCCTCTACTCCCTGGCAAGACACACCAGTGTCATTCACTCCTTGTCTGACCAGATTCGCTGGCAGACTACTAACCCGTAAGGAGCATTCATGCGTCATTACGAAATCATCTTCCTGGTTCACCCGGACCAGAGCGAGCAAGTCGGCGGCATGGTTGAGCGTTACACCAAGCTGATCGAAGAAGATGGTGGCAAGATCCACCGCCTGGAAGATTGGGGCCGTCGTCAACTGGCCTATGCAATCAACAATGTTCACAAGGCTCACTACGTGATGCTGAACGTTGAGTGCACCGGCAAGGCCCTGGCCGAGCTGGAAGACAACTTCCGCTACAACGATGCCGTTATCCGTAACCTTGTCATCCGACGCGACGAAGCCGTTACCGGTCAGTCCGAGATGCTGAAGGCTGAAGAAAACCGCAGCGAGCGCCGTGAGCGTCGCGAGCGTCCTGAGCATGCCGAGTCCGCCGAAGGCGACGACAGCAATGACAGCGACTCCAGCGATAACGCTGACGAGTAATCCACGGACCTTTAGAGGAGCCTATTAAATGGCACGTTTCTTCCGTCGTCGTAAATTCTGCCGCTTCACTGCTGAAGACGTGAAAGAGATCGACTTCAAAGATCTCAACACCCTGAAAGCTTACGTATCCGAAACCGGCAAGATCGTTCCAAGCCGTATCACCGGTACCAAAGCTCGTTATCAGCGTCAGCTGGCTACCGCTATCAAGCGCGCCCGCTTCCTGGCCCTGCTGCCCTACACCGACAGCCACGGCCGCTGAGACCGGGTCGTCGACAAGCAGTAAGGGATTAGCATGCGAGCGTTAGCAAGTTTCATCATGCGCGGTCGTGTGCAGGCCACCCTCGTGGTGGTCATCAGCGCGGTATTGCCGCTGCTGTTCTGGTTGAGTGCCGCTGCCGGCAGCCTTGTGCTGCTGCGACGCGGGTTCAAGGATGCTTCAACGGTCATCGCTGGCGGCTTGCTGGCAGGGTTGGCCGTTTGGGTCATGGGCGATCCGATCACCTTCATGGTGATCGCGGGTGCCCTGGCACTTGCCGGCCTGTTGCGGGCCGAGCATCCCTGGAGTCGGGTGTTGGTGGTCAGTGCCGTGTTCGCCGTGGCGTTCAGCCTCGTGCTTGATCTGGCGCTGGCCCCTACCTTCGATGCGCTGGCCAAGGCGTTTGCCGAAGCCATGCCGCAAGTCGAAGGGCAGCCGGTACTCTCCGGTGAAGTGATCCGCCCATTGCTGGTCACTTCCACAGCCGTGACAGTGCAGTTGTTCTGCGTGCTGGCCCTGGTGCTGGCGCGTTATTGGCAGGCAGCGTTGTACAACCCTGGAGGCTTCGGTCACGAGTTTCGTGCCCTGAAGCTGCCGAAACAGACCATGGTGGCCCTGGTGGCAGTGATGGTGGTGGCCCCGTTCATCGGGCCGCAGTTCATCATCCTGGCATCGGCTTCGAGCCTGGTACTGGTGCTGGCCGGCATCGCTTTGATGCATGGGCTTGTGGCGCAGGGCCGACTGGCCGGTTTCTGGCTAGTAGTGATGTACGTGACGCTGCCGCTGATCATGCAGCTGATTTACCCGTTGCTGGTGGTCCTGGCCATTGTCGACAGCCTGATTGATTTTCGCGGTCGCAAGTCCCCCAAAGGGAATGACTCCGCGAACGGTGAAGGTTAAAAGTTAAGAGGTTTTACCAAATGGAACTGATCCTGCTGGAAAAAGTCGCCAACCTGGGCAACCTGGGCGATAAAGTAAAAGTTAAGGCTGGTTACGGCCGTAACTTCCTGCTGCCATTCGGCAAGGCTACCGTTGCCAACGCCGCCAACCTGGCTGCGTTCGAAGAGCGTCGCGCCGAGCTGGAAAAAGCAGCTGCAGACCGTAAATCGTCGGCTGAAAGCCGCGCTGCCCAACTGGCCGAGCTGGAAGTGACCATCACTGCCACCGCTGGCGACGAAGGTAAGCTGTTCGGTTCGATCGGCACCCACGACATCGCTGACGCCCTGACCGCCTCCGGCGTTGAAGTGGCCAAGGCTGAAGTTCGTCTGCCGAACGGCACCATCCGTCAGGTTGGCGAATACGACGTAGCCGTGCACCTGCACAGCGACGTTGAAGCCACCGTACGTGTGGTCGTCGTAGCTGCCTAAGCTGCGCTGACTGGCTGGCCCGTCAGGTGTCAGCCGGTTAACATCGGGCACGGTCCTGTCTTCGACAGGCCGTGCCCTTTGTCTTTTTCATCCTCCAGAATTCTTTCGTGGCCATGAACGAGATCACTACCTCCGAACAGCTCGACCTGCAAACCGCAGCCCTGAAAGTGCCGCCGCATTCCATCGAGGCCGAACAGGCCGTGCTCGGTGGTCTGATGCTGGACAACAACGCCTGGGAGCGGGTGCTGGATCAGGTGTCGGACGGTGACTTCTACCGGCATGACCACCGGTTGATCTTCCGTGCCGTGCACAAGTTGGCTGACGCCAACCAGCCGTTCGATGTGGTGACGCTGCACGAGCAGCTCGACAAGGAAGGCTTGTCGACGCAGGTCGGTGGCCTGGCATACCTGGCCGAATTGGCCAAGAACACGCCTTCGGTGGCCAACATCAAGGCTTATGCCGCGATCATTCGCGAGCGGGCCACGCTGCGGCAGCTGATCAGCATCAGTACCGACATCGCAGACAATGCGTTCAACCCGCAAGGCCGTGATGCGGCGGAAATCCTCGACGACGCCGAGCGGCAGATCTTCCAGATCGCCGAGGCGCGGCCCAAGACAGGCGGCCCGGTAGGGGTCAACGACCTGTTGACCATGGCCATCGACCGCATCGACACCTTGTTCAACTCCGACAGCGACATCACCGGTATCTCCACCGGTTATACCGACCTGGACGAGAAAACCAGCGGCCTTCAGCCGGCCGACCTGATCATCGTGGCGGGCCGGCCTTCGATGGGCAAAACCACGTTCGCCATGAACCTGGTGGAAAACGCCGTGTTGCGTACCGACAAGGCCGTGCTGGTGTTTTCGCTGGAAATGCCAGGCGAATCGCTGGTCATGCGTATGCTGTCCTCACTGGGTCGTATCGACCAGACCAAGGTGCGCTCCGGTCAATTGAGCGACGACGACTGGCCACGCCTCACGTCGGCGGTGAACCTGCTAAACGACCGCAAGTTGTTCATCGATGACACCGCCGGCATCAGCCCATCGGAGATGCGCGCGCGCACCCGACGCTTGGCACGCGAGCACGGTGAGATCGCCATGATCATGGTCGATTACCTGCAGCTGATGCAGATTCCTGGTTCTTCGGGTGACAACCGCACGAACGAGATTTCCGAAATCTCCCGGTCGCTCAAAGCCCTGGCCAAGGAATTCAATTGCCCGGTCATTGCCCTCTCGCAGCTCAACCGCTCTCTGGAGCAGCGCCCAAACAAACGCCCGGTGAACTCCGACTTGCGTGAATCCGGTGCAATCGAGCAGGACGCCGACGTCATCATGTTCGTGTACCGCGACGAGGTGTATCACCCCGAAACCGAGCACAAAGGCGTGGCGGAAATCATCATCGGCAAACAGCGTAACGGGCCAATTGGCTTTGTGCGCCTGGCGTTCATCGGCAAGTACACCCGTTTCGAGAACTTGGCGCCAGGGATGTATAACTTCGACGACGATGAATAACGTCTGATCCTGCTTCACCAGACGCACCTTCTTACCTGAATCGTGGGGCGAACGTGCCCCACAAGGCGTCACGCCCCAACCGTCGCACGCTTGCCAATTCCCACGAAGACAGTCGGATTTGGTTAAAATTTGTGCTATTCTCCGCGCCCGCGATTTCCCTGCACACCAGAGCCGGTCACTGATATGCAAGCAGCCAAACCACTTTACGATTATCCCAAGTACTGGGCCGAATGCTTCGGGCCAGCACCTTTCCTGCCAATGAGCAGGGAGGAGATGGATCTGCTCGGTTGGGATTCCTGCGACATCATCATCGTGACCGGCGATGCCTACGTCGACCATCCGTCGTTTGGCATGGCCATCATTGGCCGGTTGCTGGAAGCCCAGGGTTTTCGCGTGGGCATCATCGCCCAGCCGAACTGGCAGTCCAAAGACGACTTCATGAAGCTTGGCGAGCCCAACCTGTTCTTCGGTGTGGCTGCCGGCAACATGGACTCGATGATCAACCGCTACACCGCCGACAAGAAGATCCGTTCCGACGACGCCTACACCCCGGGCGGCCTGGCGGGCAGCCGGCCTGACCGTGCCAGCCTGGTGTACAGCCAGCGTTGCAAGGAAGCCTACAAGCACGTGCCCATCGTGCTGGGCGGCATCGAGGCCTCGTTGCGCCGCATCGCGCACTACGACTATTGGCAGGACAAGGTGCGCCATTCGATCCTGATCGACGCCAGCGCCGATATCCTCCTGTTCGGCAACGCCGAGCGTGCCGTGGTCGAGGTGGCGCAACGGCTGTCCAACGGCGAGAAGATCGAATCGATCACCGACGTGCGTGGCACGGCCTTCGTGCGGCGGGACACCCCGGACGGCTGGTTCGAAATCGACTCTACCCGTATCGATCGTCCGGGGCGTGTCGACAAGATCATCAACCCGTACGTCAACACCCAGGACACCCAGGCCTGCGCCATCGAACAAGCCAAGGGCGACCAGGAAGACCCGAACGAAGCCAAGGTGGTGCAGATCCTCGACAGCCCGCGCGTGACGCGTGAGAAGTCGGTGATTCGCCTGCCGTCGTTCGAAAAGGTGCGTAACGACCCGGTCCTGTATGCGCACGCTAACCGTGTGCTGCACCTGGAGACCAATCCAGGCAACGCCCGCGCCTTGGTGCAGAAACATGGCGAGGCGGACGTGTGGTTCAACCCACCGCCCATTCCCATGAGCACCGAGGAAATGGACTACGTGTTCGGCATGCCCTATGCGCGCGTGCCGCACCCGGCCTATGGCAAGGAGCGCATCCCGGCCTATGAGATGATCCGTTTCTCGGTCAACATCATGCGCGGCTGCTTCGGCGGCTGTACGTTCTGCTCGATCACCGAGCACGAAGGGCGCATCATTCAGAACCGCTCGCACGAATCGATCCTCAACGAGATCGAGGAGATGCGCGACAAAGTGCCCGGCTTCACTGGCGTGGTATCGGACCTCGGCGGCCCCACCGCCAACATGTACCGTATCGCCTGCAAGAGCCCGGAAATCGAGAAGCATTGCCGCAAGCCTTCGTGCGTGTTCCCGGGCATCTGCGAGAACCTGAACACCGACCACAGCTCGTTGATCGAGCTGTATCGCAAGGCCCGTGCGCTGCCAGGCGTGAAGAAAATCCTCATCGCCTCGGGCCTGCGCTACGACCTGGCGGTGGAATCGCCGGAGTACGTCAAGGAGCTGGTAACCCACCACGTGGGCGGATACCTCAAGATCGCCCCCGAGCACACCGAGCGTGGCCCGCTGGACAAGATGATGAAGCCGGGCATTGGCAGCTATGACCGCTTCAAGCGCATGTTCGAGAAGTTCTCCAAGGAGGCGGGCAAGGAGCAGTACCTGATCCCGTACTTCATCGCGGCGCACCCTGGCACTACCGACGAAGACATGATGAACCTGGCCTTGTGGCTCAAGGGCAACGGTTTCCGTGCCGACCAGGTGCAGGCGTTCTACCCCTCGCCGATGGCGTCGGCCACCGCCATGTACCACTCGGGCAAGAACCCGTTGCGCAAGGTGACCTACAAGAGCGAGGGCGTGGACATCGTCAAGAGCGACGAGCAGCGTCGCTTGCACAAGGCGTTCCTGCGTTACCACGACCCCAAGGGCTGGCCAATGCTGCGCGAGGCGCTGCAGCGCATGGGGCGTGCCGACCTGATCGGGCCAGGCAAGCATCAGCTGATCCCGTTGCACCAGCCGCAATCCGATACCTACCAGAGCGCCCGGCGCAAGAACTCGACGCCAGCCGGTAGCCACAAGGTGGGCAAGGATCAGAAGATCCTGACCCAGCATTCCGGCCTGCCGCCGCGCGCCAGCGATGGCAGCAAGCCATGGGACAAGCGCGAGAAGGCCAAGGCGGAGGCGTTCGCCCGCAACCAGCAAGCGGCCAAGGAGCGCAAGGAGTCGGCCAAGGGTGGCAAAGGCGGGAAAAAGCCGCGTCAGCCAGTCATTCCACGCTGAAACCCCGGGCCGCCTGGCGGCCCCTCCTTCAGCGACTACCGGTTACTCGATCACTGCACATCGACATCATTCCGGGCATCACTCGGGGCGCGAGAACTCGCAGATCGCGCCTGTGGCAGCGTGGGCATAGGCAGCGAGCAAGCTGTTCAAGAAACTGGACATGGGCATTTGGTACTGCTCCTAAATGAGAGGTTGTCCCATCGTCTATTAAAAGGGCATGATGTGCCCTTAGATTGGTTGTATACAATCCATTGAACAATTCAACTGGCTGGCCCATTGACATCCCCTTGACGCACGTCACCCAGGGGCTGGACGGTTTCAGGCAGTCTCGCTGTTGATAAAACCCTGCCAAGGAGATTCACGATGTTTGCGAAAGCTGTAGCGGTATCCCTGCTGACCCTCGCCAGCGCCTCTGTCTTCGCAGCCGAGTGTTCGGTAACTGTCGATTCGACTGACCAGATGTCCTTCAACACCAAGCAAATCACGGTCGACAAGAGCTGTAAGGAATTCACCGTCAAACTCACTCACTCCGGCAGCATGCCGAAGAACGTCATGGGCCATAACCTGGTTATCAGCAAGACGGCCGACATGCAGGGCATTGCCACCGAAGGCATGAGCCAGGGTCTGGAAAAGGACTACATCAAGGCCGACAACGCCGCCATCATCGCCCATACCAAGATGATCGGCGCGCCAGAGAAGGAAACCGAAGTGACGTTCGACGCCACCAAGCTTGCAGCAGACGGCGACTACAGCTTCTTCTGCACCTTCCCAGGCCATATCTCGATGATGAAGGGCAAAGTCGTGGTCAAGTGATTTGACCGCGCGCTAGAACACGAACTGGGGCCGCAACGCGGCCCCAGTTGCGTATTCAAGGGGCGAACGGCAGTTCGCGCTTGTGCTGGGTCTTGCGGTAATTGGCAACGATGACATCGAAAGCGGCTTGATCGATTTCCTGGCCATGCAGGAATGCATCGATTTGCTGGTAGGTGACCCCATGCGCTGCTTCGTCTGGCTTGCCCGGGTCGAGGTCTTCGAGGTCAGCGGTAGGCACTTTCTCCACCAGTGACTCCGGCGCTCCAAAATGCCGCGCGATGGCGCGTACCTGATGCTTGACCAGGCCACTGAGCGGCGCCAGGTCGCAGGCGCCGTCGCCGAACTTGGTATAAAAGCCCATGACCGCTTCGGCCGCATGGTCGGTGCCGATCACCAGACCTGCGCGCGCGCCTGCGATGGTGTACTGGGCAACCATGCGCATCCTGGCTTTGATGTTACCCACCACGAAATCCACAAGCGTGGGCGAGCCGTTTTTCAACGCCTGCGTTTCGCCTGCCAGTGCCTTGACGGCCGGGGCGATGTCGATGGTATGCGTCTCGTCCGGCTTGATGACCTCCAGGCACGCCTGTGCATCATGCTCATCGTGCTGGACATGATAGGGCAGGCGCACGGCGATGAAGGTGTAGCCCTTGTCACCGGTTTCTTCACGCAACTCGTTGATCGCGCGCTGGGCGAGCAGGGCTGCGGTAAGCGAATCGACGCCGCCGCTGATGCCCAGTACCAGGGTCTTGAGCCTTGCATTGGCCAGGCAGTCCTTGATGAACGCTACCCGCCGGGTCACTTCGGCCTCGAGGGCGGCAGCGTCGGCGAACGGCGGTTGTACCTTGAGTGCCTGGGCAATCTCTTGCTGAACCGCTTGCATGGGGTTACTCCTTGCTGGGAACTTTGAAAACGTGACGTAGGTAAGTGACGAAGTTTTCGTCACGACACTGGGTCTTGGCCGCTTCGTCTGAAATCTTGGCCACCGGTGCGCCGTTGCAATCGGTCATCTTCAGCACGATGCTCATTGGCGTTACGCCCGGAATGTCGCAGGTCAGGTTGGTGCCGATACCGAAGCTTACGTTGATGCGACCACGCAGGGCACGGAAGATTTCCAGCGCCCGTGGCAGGTTCAGCCCATCGGAAAACACGAGCGTCTTTGTCATCGGATCGATGCCCAGGTGCTGATAGTGAGCAATGGCTTTTTCGGCCCAGAGCACAGGGTCGCCGGAGTCGTGGCGCAGCCCATCGAAGAGCTTGGCGAAGTACAGGTCGAAATCGCCCAGGAAAGCATCCATGGTCACGCAGTCGGTCAAGGCGATGCCCAGCAACCCTCGGTATTCACGCACCCAGCAATCGAGCGCGGCGATCTGGCTGTCGATCAACCGCGGGCCCAGCTGTTGGTGGGCCATGATCCATTCATGAGCCATGGTGCCCAGCGGCTTGATGTCGAGCTTCCAGGCCAGGTCCACGTTGCTGGTCCCGACGAAGCGGGCCGGGAAGTCATCGCGCAACACGCGCACCACGTCCTCCTGCACGCGGCTGGAGAAACGCCGGCGGGTACCAAAGTCAGCGACCTGCATTTCGGCCAGTTCATCGGTGCTGGCGTTGGCGCGCAGCCAATCGAATTTACGGTAAAGCTGATCCCGGGCAGCGGCCAGGCGCATGTGCGGGTGCAGCGAACGGTTGCGCACCTCGCTGATGATGGCGAGCAGAGGCACTTCGAACAGGATCACATGCAGCCACGGCCCCTTGAGGCGCAGCACCAGCTGACCGTCGTCGATACCCAGGTGCACGTAGCGCAGGTTGAAGCGGAACAACCTTAGAAAGCGCAGGAAATCGGGCTTGAGAAAGCTGATGCGCTCCAGGAAGGCGAGTTGGCCGTTATCCAGCGTCAGTTCGGCAAGCTGTTCGAGTTGCTGGCGAATGTCGTGCAGGTAGGGACGCAGGTCCTCGCCATTGCGGCAGCGAAACTCCCATTCGACATCGGCGTCAGGGTAGTTGTGGAGCACGCCCTGCATCATGGTGAGCTTGTAAAAATCGGTGTCGAGCAGGTTATGCACGATGCGCTCGGCGAATGCGCTCTCGCTCATCAGGGTGGCTCCAGAAACGGCAATAGGCGGTCATTGTGCCAGTCTTTGCCATGCCGATGTGATTGTGACGCCGACCCTGCGGCGAAGCAGCGCGAAACCTTTCAGAAGAATCTGAATACGGTGTCGTACCGGCCAAACCGGACGGCGTTACGTTGCGTGTCGAGTGTAGTTACGGTGCGGGCTGTAGCAGTCACGCACCAGCGGTGTGCAGTTCGGTGACGTTAATTGTTACAGGTCGGTTGCCCATTGGCCTGTGCGCCAGTTGCAACACCCTGACGGTGCGGTAGCCCTGCGCCGCGATAATCGGTGCTACCAGAGGTGGGGTAGACGGTTGCACGCTCAATAAAGAAACGGGCAGGGCCCGCCCGCCACGATATGCACGGTGGGGTTTGAAGATGATGCGAATCTAATGGCACGGCCCTTGCTCAGAGCACAGGGCTGAGTCGTTGTAGTGCCAATCAAAAAAACTCTAGGAGCACCACCTCATGTCGCAGACGTTTTACAAGAAAGGTTTCCTGGCCCTGGCCGTTGCCACGGCCCTGGGTGTTTCTTCGTATGTACAGGCCGACGTCAAGATCGGTGTCGCAGGCCCGATGACCGGTGCCAACGCAGCGTTTGGCGAGCAATACATGAAAGGTGCGCAGGCAGCGGCTGACAAGATCAACGCAGCCGGTGGGGTCAATGGCGAGAAGATCGTGCTGGTCAAAGGCGACGACGCCTGCGAACCCAAGCAGGCCGTGTCTGTGGCGAACCGGCTGGTTGACCAGGACAAGGTCATTGGCGTGGTAGGGCATTTCTGCTCCTCCAATACCATTCCGGCATCCGAGGTGTACGACGAAGCAGGCGTCATCGCCATCACGCCAGGCTCGACCAACCCGCAGGTCACCGAGCGCGGCCTGTCGGCCATGTTCCGCATGTGCGGGCGTGACGACCAGCAGGGCGTCGTCGCCGGCAACTATATCGTCGATGTACTCAAGGGCCAGAAAGTGGCCGTATTGCACGACAAGGACACCTACGGCCAGGGGTTGGCCGATGCGACCAAGGCACAACTGGAAAAACGCGGCGTCAAGCCCGTGCTGTACGAGGGCCTGACTCGAGGCGAGAAAGACTTCAGCGCCATCGTCACCAAGATCCGCTCCACCGGCGCCGACGTGGTCTATTTCGGTGGCCTGCACCCGGAGGCCGGCCCCCTGGTACGTCAGCTGCGCGAGCAAGGGCTCAAGGACGTGAGGTTCATGTCCGACGACGGCATCGTCACCGACGAACTGGTGTCCACGGCAGGCGGGGCGCAGTACGTCGATGGCGTCTACATGACCTTTGGCGCCGACCCGCGTCAATTGCCGGACAGCAAGGCGGTGGTCGAGGAATTCCGTAAAGGCGGCACCGAGCCCGAAGGCTACACCCTCTACGCCTATGCCTCGTTGCAGGCACTGGCGGCCGCGTTCAACGGCGCCAAGTCCAACAAGGGCGAAGACGCGGCCAAGTGGTTGAAGGCCAACCCTGTGCAGACGGTAATGGGTGAGAAGAAGTGGGACAGCAAGGGTGACCTGACGGTGTCGGACTATGTGGTCTACCAGTGGGACAAGGACGGCAAGTACCACCAGCTGGAAAAACAACAATAACAACGGCTCCAGGCCCCGGGCGCAAGCTCCGGGGCCGGGCCCCGCGGTACCCGTCTTTATCCGAAGATCAGCACAGTGCTGCAGCGCCATGGCTGCCTGGTACCGGGCCCTGCGTGGGCAGCACCGGTGCGATCTCGATCAGGTGAGATTGCGTTATGGATGGTATTTTCCTGCAGCAACTGGTCAACGGCCTGACCCTCGGGTCGGTCTACGGCCTGATCGCCATCGGCTACACAATGGTCTATGGCATCATCGGCATGATCAACTTCGCGCACGGCGAGGTGTATATGATTTCCGCCTACCTGGCGGCGATCAGCCTGGCATTGCTGGCCTATTTCGGCGTCGAATCCTTCCCCCTGCTGATGTTGGGCACCTTGTTGTTCACCATTGTGGTGACCGGGGTATACGGCTTCACCATCGAGCGCATCGCTTACAAACCCTTGCGCAACTCCACCCGCCTGGCGCCGCTCATCAGCGCCATCGGCATTTCCCTGATCCTGCAGAACTACGCGCAGATCAGCCAAGGTGCGCGGCAACAGGGGGTACCTACCCTGCTTGAAGGCGCCTGGCGCGTCGAGGTGGGCAGCGGCTTCGTGCAACTGACCTACACCAAGATCTTTATCCTGGTGGCGGCCTTCGTTGGCATGGGCCTGCTGACCTACGTGATCAAGTACACCAAGCTCGGGCGCATGTGCCGCGCGACCCAGCAGGACCGCAAGATGGCGTCGATCCTGGGCATCAACACCGACCGGGTAATTTCCTACGTGTTCGTCATCGGTGCCGTGATGGCGGCGCTGGCCGGCGTACTGATCACCATGAACTACGGCACCTTCGACTTCTATGCCGGCTTCATCATCGGCATCAAGGCCTTCACCGCTGCAGTGCTCGGTGGCATCGGCTCACTGCCTGGCGCCATGCTCGGCGGCATCATCCTCGGCATCTCCGAATCGCTGTTCTCCGGTCTGATCAACTCGGACTACAAGGACGTATTCAGCTTCTCGCTGCTGGTGCTGATCCTTATCTTCCGCCCCCAAGGCCTGCTGGGTCGCCCACTCGTGGCTAAGGTGTGACCATGTCCGTTGCCAAATCCGTATCCGTTCCCCAAAAGACAGGTTTCGATCTCAAGCGCAGCGTAGTGGAAACCCTGGTTGCAGGGCTGCTGGCGCTCATCGTGTTCGGCCCGGTCGTCGGTGTGGTGCTCGACGGCTACAGCTTCAACGCCGAACCGCGGCGTGTGGCGTGGCTGGTCGGCGGCGTGATGCTCGGGCGCTTCCTGCTCAGCCTTTACCTGCAAACCGCTGCCGGTCGGCGCATGCTGCAAGGCTTCGACAATGGCGGTTCGGGCGTGCATGTGAACCCGCCGGACTACAAGTCGCGGCTGCGCTACATCATTCCTGCGCTCATCGTGATCGCCATCGTCTTCCCGATCTTTGCCAACAAGTACCTGCTGACGGTGGTGATCCTCGGGCTGATCTATGTGCTGCTTGGTCTTGGCCTGAATATCGTGGTTGGCCTGGCCGGGCTGCTGGACCTGGGTTATGTCGCGTTCTATGCCATCGGTGCCTATGGCCTGGCGCTGGGCTACCAGTACCTGGGGCTTGGCTTCTGGAGCGTGCTGCCCCTGGCGGCCATTGCCGCAGCGCTGGCCGGGTGCATCCTGGGCTTTCCAGTGTTGCGCATGCACGGTGATTACCTGGCCATCGTCACCCTGGGTTTTGGCGAAATCATTCGCCTGGTGCTCAACAACTGGCTGTCGTTCACCGGTGGGCCCAATGGCATGCCGGCCCCGGCGCCGACGTTCCTCGGCCTGGAGTTCGGTCGGCGGGCCAAGGACGGGGGCGTGCCCATCCACGAGTTCATGGGTATCGATTACAACCCCAATCTCAAGTTCGTGTTCATCTACGCGGTGCTGTTTTTGGTGGTGCTGGCGGTGCTGTACATCAAGCACAGGCTGACACGCATGCCGGTAGGTCGAGCATGGGAGGCCCTGCGCGAAGACGAGATCGCCTGCCGCTCCATGGGGCTCAATCATGTGCTGGTCAAGCTCTCGGCGTTTACCCTGGGCGCCTCGACTGCGGGGCTGGCGGGGGTGTTCTTCGCCACCTACCAAGGCTTCGTCAACCCGTCCTCGTTCACCTTCTTCGAGTCAGCGCTGATCCTGGCCATCGTCGTACTGGGCGGCATGGGCTCGACGGTCGGCGTGGTGATTGCCGCGTTCGTGCTCACCGTTGCGCCAGAACTGCTGCGCAGCTTCTCCGAGTACCGGGTACTGCTGTTTGGGGTGCTGATGGTACTGATGATGATCTGGCGACCGCGCGGGCTGATCCGCATCAGCCGGTCCGGTGTGACCCCGCGTAAAGGAGTGGCGCCATGAGCGACGACATCATTCTTTCGGTAGACCACCTGATGATGCAGTTCGGTGGCATCAAGGCGCTCAGCGATGTGAGCCTGAAAGTCAGGCGCAATCAGATCTTCGCCCTGATCGGCCCCAATGGTGCAGGCAAGACCACGGTGTTCAACTGCCTGACCGGCTTCTACAAGCCCAGCGGCGGACGAATCGAGCTCAATGCACGGGGTAGCCATACCAACGTCATTCAGTTGCTGGGCGAGCGCTTCCAGGCGGCGGACTTCGTCTCGCCATCACGGTTCGCCAGCCGGCTGTACTACAAGATGTTCGGCGGCACCCACCTGGTCAACCGGGCCGGTCTGGCCCGGACGTTCCAGAACATCCGGCTGTTCAAGGAGATGTCTGTCGTCGAGAACCTGCTGGTGGCCCAACACATGTGGGTCAACCGCAACCTGTTGGCTGGCGTGCTCAACACCAAGGGGTATCGCAAGGCCGAGAGCGACGCGCTGGACCATGCCTTCTACTGGCTGGAGGTGGTGGACCTGGTCGACTGCGCCAATCGCCTGGCCGGCGAACTGTCCTACGGCCAGCAGCGACGCCTGGAAATCGCCCGTGCCATGTGCACCCGCCCCAAGGTGATCTGCCTGGACGAACCTGCCGCGGGCTTGAACCCTCAGGAGACCGAAGCGTTGAGCCGCATGGTGCGGGTCCTGCGCGACGAGCATGACATCACCGTGGTGCTGATCGAGCATGACATGGGCATGGTCATGAGCATTTCCGACCACATCGTCGTGCTGGACCACGGCAACGTGATCGCCGAGGGCGCGCCTCAGGATATCCGCAACAACCCGACAGTGATCGCTGCCTATCTGGGTGCCGACGAAGAGGAGCTGATATGACTGCACCCATTCTGGAATTGAAGGACCTGGATGTGTTCTACGGCCCCATCCAGGCCCTGAAGCAGGTGTCCATGCACATCGACGAAGGTGAGACGGTGAGCCTGATCGGTGCCAACGGGGCGGGCAAGTCCACCTTGTTGATGTCCATTTTCGGGCAGCCCCGCGCCGCTTCCGGCCAGATCATCTACCGGGGCACCGACATCACCCGCAAGTCCTCGCACTACATTGCCGCCAACGGCATCGCCCAGTCGCCGGAAGGGCGGCGGGTGTTCCCGGACATGAGTGTCGAAGAAAACCTGATGATGGGCACCATCCCCATCGGCGACAAGCATGCCGACGAGGACATGCAGCGGATGTATACGTTGTTTCCACGTTTGAAGGAGCGACGCAATCAGCGCGCCATGACCATGTCGGGGGGCGAGCAGCAGATGCTGGCCATCGCCCGCGCCTTGATGAGCCGGCCTCGGCTGCTGCTTCTGGATGAGCCTTCGCTCGGGCTGGCGCCCATCGTCGTCAAACAGATCTTCGCCACCCTGCGCGAGCTGGCCAAGACGGGCATGACCATCTTTCTGGTCGAGCAGAACGCCAACCACGCGTTGAAGCTGTCGGACCGGGCTTACGTGATGGTCAACGGTCAGATACGCATGACGGGTACGGGCCAGGAGTTGCTGGTCAATGAAGAGGTGCGCAGCGCTTACTTGGGCGGGCACTGAGCCCCGATGATGTTCCAGCCCTGAGTCAATCGGGGCTGGTCAACGCTTCAAGGGAGTGGCCTGCACGTTTCACCAGGCGGTGCCTGATGTGGACAACTGCCACGGCCTCGGGCTTATGCACAGGCTCGATGCGACTGGCCAACCTTTGTTACCCACAGCCTGATTTAGTCCACCGTTCGTGTGGAGGTGCCTGTGGAAAACATGGTGGCATCTTTCTCCAAGCTAAGGAATTCAGGGGCTCCATAGACTTGATCGTTTTTTGATCAGGATCTAGCTGCATGACGATATCTCTACCTGACTAGTACTTTTCGAGGGTGATGTCATAAACCCGTACGCCTGTGGATAAGGTTGTGGAAAAGCGTTGGACAGACGTCTGGATGCGGCATGGGATAAAGGAATTGGCGCGGTTGAAAAAGGCAGGCGCGACCGTGTAAGGCTGAAAGGGTTCCGCCTGGTGCCGCAGTTGCCCCCAATTGGCGGGGAAAGGCTTGTGGATAAGGTGCTCATAGGTGGCTGTAGCCCAGTGTATATGCGGCCTTCAGTGTGTTGATCAAAAAATGATCAGTGCGCGTGACGACTTGCCCGGCGCATCGGGCACGGGCATGCTGCGGTTTCACCCAGGATCTCTTACGTGAGGAACACTGCATGACTTCGACCGTCTTCATCACAGGCGCCACGTCCGGCTTTGGCGAGGCCACTGCCCGCCGGTTTGCCGAGGCGGGCTGGAAGCTGGTGCTCACGGGGCGCCGCAAGGACCGCCTGGATGCCTTGTGTGCTGAATTGTCTGCGCAAACCGAAGTTCATGGCCTGGTGCTGGATGTGCGTGATCGCCAGGCGATGGAACAGGCCATCGCCACGTTGCCAGCGGGCTTCGACACGCTCCGCGCACTGGTCAACAACGCCGGGTTGGCGCTGGGGGTGGACGCTGCACAGCATTGCAGCCTCGACGACTGGGAAACCATGGTCGACACCAACATCAAGGGGCTGATCTACACCACGCGCTTGCTGCTGCCCCGCTTGATCGCCCACGGGCGGGGGGCATCTATTCTGAACGTGGGGTCGGTGGCGGGTAATTACCCCTATCCGGGCAGTAACGTTTATGGCGGTACCAAGGCGTTCGTGGGTCAGTTCTCGTTGAGCCTGCGCTGCGATTTGCGCGGTACTGGCGTGCGGGTGAGCAACATCGAGCCTGGCTTGTGCGAGAGCGAGTTCTCGCTGGTTCGGTTTGGCGGTGATCAGGCCAAGTACGATGCTACCTACGCGGGGGCCGAGCCGATCCAGCCGCAGGACATTGCCGAGACCATTTTCTGGATACTCAACCAGCCGGCGCATATCAACATCAATAGCCTGGAGTTGATGCCGGTTAGCCAGGACTGGGCTGGCTTCTCTATTGATCGCTCGGCGAAGGGGTAATTTGGGGTTTTGACCGGTGGGTATGACTGAGTTCTTCTCCACGGGCGAACCCCCGGCGAAATCCTGCCGCATTCGGAATGGCTATTCGCGAACCTGAATGACCGTTGCCGTTGCCGTTGCCGTTGCCGTTGCTTTGGCTTTTGCTTCTAAGCGCGCGGTAGCCCAGGCAACACAGATCGCGACTTCAGGAGGCCGAGCGCAGGGCTTGCGGAGGGAGGTGACGGGCATGGATGCCCGTCAAGCGCTGGGCCCCAGGATGGGGCCTGCAGCGCGGTCCTCCCGGGAGCAAGCCCGGAGCGAGGGGACCCCGGAGCGCAGCGTAGGGGCCGGATGATAGGAGCAGGCGGTTTTTGCTTACTTTTTGCCAAGACAAAAAGTGAGCCGCCGTAAGGGCGGAAGGGTGACTGTGCGCCACCCGCGCCAATGAATACCAACTCGATATATGCGCCCACGCTTTGAAGTTTGAAGTTTGAAGTTTGAAGTTTGAAGTTTGAAGTTTGAAGTTTGAAGTTTGAAGTTTGTAGTTCGATTGGGTTGGTGTGGGTATTGATAGAGAGCATAGTCCATTTGCGATGGCGACGCTTAATCACCTTTTCGCCCTTACGGCGAGTTACTTTTTGTCAAACGCCACAAAAAGTAACCAAAAAAGGCTGCGCTCCGTTCATACGGCCCCTACGCTGCGCTTCGGGGTTCCCTCACTCCGGTCTTGCTCCCGGGAGGACCGCGCTGTAGGCCCCATCCTGGGGCCCAGCGCTTGACAGGCATCCATGCCTGTCACCTCCCTCCGCAAGACCTGCGTTCGGCCTTCTGAAGTCGCGAAGATCAAGATCAAGATCAAGATCAAGATCAAGATCAAGATCAAGATCAACAGCGTCTGTAGTGGGGCTAATAATGTCTAAACTTGCCGCTAGACATATCCCGTGTAGGAGCGGCCTTGTGCCGCGATGGGGCGCGCAGCGGCCCCAGTAGCAGCGATAATGCTTAAATCTAGGGGCCGCTGCGCGGCCCATCGCGGCCGGTCCGGCGCCCCGGCGAGGCCGCTCCTACATGAGGATTGAGGAGTGTTAAAGGAATGTGCAAGCGTTAACTAACGGGGTGAAGTTATAGTTGCCGTTGCAAAAGCAGAGAGTTTTGAGCTTTGGTTATGTCATATTCCAAGTATTGGGCAGCACAATTAGCAGTACGGACATACGACGCCATTAAGTCAAAGACTTGATACCGTGGCAGCTCTTGAAACACTCGCCGTTGTACGTATTCCAATGACGAAAACGTGCCAGCGCACTGGACGGCTCCAGGATCTGAGCCTCACTGCCCATTACGGTAACAACATTGCAGGCCCCGACCTCACCCCTCCAATCGTTTCAACCCTTCCAGGCAAGTGGCCAGATGATAAGGCGTAGTCGACGGCATATCATGCCGGCTGACATCGCCTTGCCCGTCCCGGCATTCATACCATCCCGCTTGCCGCAAGAACCGCCCCTGCAGGGCCTGCAACAGCTTGGGCAGCTTCACATCTGCATCAGGGCGCAATGCCAGGGCCCTGGCGTATTCGGCCTGTGCCCAGATCCGCTGAGTCGCATCCAGCACATGCCCTTGCACATCCAGCATCGCCAGCACCGCCTCGTCCTTCACGCCATGGTGCTCGGCAAAAACAAAGCCCCGCTCAATGGACGCATGCAACGCCGTCCCACGCAGCAGCGGCGAAGTGTGCAGCAAATAGAACCACTCGAACTGATGACCCGGCTCGAACCAGTTATCCACAGTGCCCCGGGGCTTTTCCAGCATCACCCCGTGGGCAGGGTCGATGAAGTGGGCCTGCATCGCTGTGCATAACTGTAGAAGCGATTGCTGCACAGCCTGATCATCACGCACGGCCAACACCTGCAAGAAGGCCTCTGCCAGGTGCATCTGCGGGTTTTGCAGCGCGCCACTGCCCAGGTTGCCCCAGTCTTCACCCAGACTGGCCTCGTACAAGCCATCATCCCGGGCAAAGCGATGCTCGATGACGTCCAGCGCACCAGCCAGGGTGGAGGCCACCAGGCTGTCGCGGACCTGGCCCCAATAGTGCGCGCAGGCGAAGACGATGAACGCGTGGGTATAGAGGTCCTTGCGTCGGTCCAGCGGTTTGCCCTGGGCGTCGATGCTGTAGAACCAGCCACCGTGCTCGGGGTCATGAAAGTGCTTTTGCAAGGAGCGGAACAATGCCGCGGCGCGTTCGGCCGCGCCCGGTTGACCGATGCGGCTGCTGAACAGGTACAACTGGCGTGCGCAAGCCATGGCCCGATAGCGCTGCACCGGCAACGGCTGATGCTCGGCGTCCAGGGCCTCGTAAGGCAACGCCATCTCGGTGTTCCAACCTGGCCCCTGCCATAGGGGCACGATGCACGCGGCAAAGTGCTGATTGAAGCGGGTCAGTTCGGGCAGGGTAGGGCGGGGGTTGGACATCTTGGCGCTCGTCGCTGTCGGGCAGGGCGCCATGGTAGCAGAAGTCGGGTCTGCCGAGCCCGTCAGCCGGGGTTGCCGAGCCCTTGCCAGTGCCGCGCACCGACGAAAATGAAGCGCAGCTGCTGGGTGATCTTCTCCTGAGGGGTCAACGCCTGCGGCTCACCCCTTTCCGGCCTGTCGATCAATTCGGGCAAGGTGGCGAACACGGTCTTGACCACCAGGTCCGCCATGACGGTAAGCGCCGCATTGTCCAGGTGCTGCCAACGCTGCATCCGGGCCAGGTCGGTGGCCAGGTCAGCGGTAATGTTTTCCCGCAATTGGGCGATGGCCTGGCGCACGGGCTGCGACCCTCCGTACTGCTCCCGTGCCAGGAATAGAAACTGGGCGCGGTGGGCAGCGACTACATCGAGAAATATACGAACTGACGCATCCGTGATACCGCCCAGCTCGAACTCGTTGTGCCGCACCAGCCGGATGGTCTGGCGGAAGGTATCGTCCACCTCATTGACCAGTGCCAGGCCCAGTGCATCCATGTCCGGGAAATGCCGGTAGAAACCGGTGGGCACGATGCCGGCCGCCTTGGCCACTTCGCGCAAGCTGATGCTGCCAAAGCCACGACCACTCTCCATAAGCAGGCAGGCGGCATCGAGCAGGGCCTGGCGGGTCTGTAGCTTCTGTTCGGCACGCGGCAACATGATGCAGGTTTCTATAAAGGGTGGCTGGGCACTCTAGTTAAAAAAACGAAGCCCGGTCAATGGACCGGGCTCGAAGGGGGAGGTCAGGTAGACGACAGCGCGGTGCGTCTTCCATAAGGTCAGCTCACCCGTGCCGTTTGCGACAAGCGATCTGCACCGCCCTCGGCGACACGGGCGCTGCGCTCGATCAGGCGATCGGAACCCCCTTCGGCAACACGGGCGCTGCGCTCGATCAACCGGTCGGAGCCGCCTTCGGCGAGTGTTTCAAGTGGTTGGATGGTTTGAACAGCGCTCGAACGCGATTCGGCCGTCAGGTGCTGCTCGGCACCTGGCAGGGCGAACGCATTGGCTGCAAGCAAGGAAAAGGTGAGGGTCAACAGGTGGCGTTTCATGATTCGGTGCTCCTCTGCGGGGCTGGAAAGTGGGTGTGTAGCCAATGCTACGCCTCGCACTTGCACAGAGAAGTTCATCCGGGTAATGGTAAAAATCGACCCCATTAATATCAGGCGTCAAAGGCTCTATTCAGAGCCTTGCAGGGCCGCCGGCGGGCTTGATGGTAGGGGTGCGTAAGGGATGCACCGAGTGAGCATGACGAGCCAAACGCACCCAGACGCGGGAAATTCTTGGCTATCCTCCCCCTGAGATAAAACCCTCACGCCTTTCATCAGTCCCAGATACATGACCCCTCACCGCTACGCTTGTTTTCGCCTTGCCGCATGGAGACTCACGCAATGACGCGCCCCGCCAGAATCATCCTCTGGACCCTGACCACACTGCTGACCGTGCTGGCAATCCTGGTCGTGGTGATTGCCACCTTCGACTGGAACCGCGTCAAGCCGCTGCTCAACGAGAAGGTGTCCGAGGCCTTGCATCGGCCCTTCGCCATCAACGGCAACCTTGCAGTGCACTGGCGCACCGAGCCTGAAGAAGGGGGCTGGCGGGCATGGATACCTTGGCCGCATTTCACGGCTGAAGACCTCACCCTGGGCAACCCGGACTGGCTCAAAGAGCCGCAGATGGTTGCACTGGAGCGCGTGGAGTTTCGCCTGTCGCCGCTGCCCCTGTTGTTTCACCAAGTCAGCATCCCGCGCATCAACTTGACCAAGCCGACTGCCAGCCTGACACGCCTGGCGGACGGCAGGGCCAACTGGAACTTCGACTTCGGCCCGAAAGACGAAAACGAAGCACCGTCCAAATGGGAAATGGACATCGGTGCGATTGGTTTCGACCAAGGTAACGTCAGCTTCGACGACCAGACGCTCAAGGCTCGCATGAAGGTCCAGATCGATCCGCTGGGTAAGCCGATTCCGTTCAGCGACATCGTGGGCAAGGCCACGGCCGAGAAGTCGGCGCCTGCACAGGACTATGCATTCGGCCTCAAGGCGCAGGGGCGCTACAAGGATCAGCCCGTGTCCGGCACTGGCAAGATCGGTGGCCTGCTGGCACTCAAAGCATCCGATCAACCCTTCCCACTGCAAGCGGATGTGCGCATCGCCGACACCCATGTGGTACTGGCCGGTACCCTGACCGATCCGCTCAACCTGGGTGCACTCGACCTGCGACTGCGCCTGTCGGGCGCGAGCCTTGGCAATCTGTTCCCGTTGACCGGCGTGACATTGCCTGACACCCCGGCATATTCCACCGATGGCCACCTTAGCGCCAACCTGCACGCTGAGCAGGGCGCCACCTTCAAGTACCAAGGGTTCAATGGCAAGATCGGTGACAGCGACATTCATGGTGACCTGGCGTACGTCGCCAGCAAGCCTCGGCCCAAGCTCACGGGCAAGCTCGTTTCCAACCAGCTCCTGTTCAAGGACCTGGCGCCACTGATCGGCGCTGACTCCAATGCCGAGCAGAAAGCCCGTGGCGGTGCCAGCAAGCAGCCGTCCGACAAGGTCCTGCCGGTCGAGGAATTTCGTACCGACCGCTGGCGCGCCATGGATGCCGATGTCACCTTCACCGGCAAGCGCATCGTGCACAGCGAGCAGCTTCCCTTCAACGACCTGTCGGCCCACGTGATCCTGGAAGACGGCCTGCTGCGCCTGGAGCCTTTGAGGTTTGGCGTAGCGGGCGGCAACCTGGCATCGCGCATCCGCCTGGACGGCCGCAACGTTCCGTTGCAGGGGCGTGCACGGCTGACCGCCAGGGGATTCAAGCTCAAGCAGCTGTTCCCTTCTTTCGCGCCGATGCAAAGCAGCTTTGGCGAGCTCAATGGGGATGCCGACATTACCGGTAGCGGCAACTCCGTGGCAGCACTGCTCGGTAGCGCCAATGGCGACCTGCGCATGCTGGTCAACGATGGCGCCATCAGCCGCAGCCTCATGGAAATCGCAGGTTTGAACGTGGGCAACTACATCGTCGACAAACTGTTCGGTGATGAAGACGTGAAGATCAACTGCGCCGCTGCCGATGTCGGTATCAAGGATGGCCTTGCCAGCACGCGTCTGTTCATTTTCGATACCGAGAACGCGATCATCTACATCAACGGCACCGCCAACCTCGCCAATGAGCGCCTGGACCTGAAGATCACACCGGAATCCAAGGGGCTGAGGCTGTTCTCCCTGCGCTCGCCGCTGTATGTGCGGGGGGCTTTCGCCAAACCGAGCGCCGGGGTGCAGGCCGTACCGCTGGCGCTGCGCGGTGCCGGCATGGTTGCCCTTGGGGTGGTCGCGGGGCCTGCGGCCGGTCTCCTGGCGCTGGTCGCGCCCAGCAGTGGTGATGATCCCAACCAGTGCACACCGTTGTTGCAGCAGATGAAGGAAGGCAAGGCGCCGGCGGCCGTCAAAGGCCGCAAGTGATGAAGACGATGGGCGCGGCGGTTCAGAGGTCCTGCCGCGCCCTGTGGCCCTGTTAGTTGCCGAGCTGGAATGCTGGGGCTGCGCAGCAGCCCCGACCCTCTGAGCTGCCGAGCTGGAAACCCTTGGCGCTGCGTGGCCTGGCAGCCAGCCCAGCACCTCGGCGGGACCGATCACAGGGTTCAGTAACTCAAAGGTCTGGGACAAGACAGTCGGCGCTTCACAATCACCGAGACTGGGAACGGTCCGATCAGGGCGCCGGACCGACCGCAATGGGCTGCGAAGCAGCCCTGCGTGACGAGCATTACCGCATCAGCGGCCTTGCGTGTTGCGATTGGCCTTACAGACCGTCGAGCAGGTCGGACATGTCATCGGCGTGCTCTTCTTCTTGCGCCAGAATGTCTTCGAAGATACGGCGAGTGGTCGGGTCCTTGTCGCCGATGTACTGGATGATCTCGCGGTAGCTGTCGATGGCGATACGCTCGGCCACCAAGTCTTCCAGGACCATTTCCTTGAGGGTCGCACCTGCCACGTACTGGGCGTGGGAGTTCTTGCTCAGGTTGTCCGGGTTGAAGTCAGGCTCACCGCCCAGTTGCACGATACGCTCGGCCAGCTTGTCGGCGTGTTCGGCTTCCTGGTTGGCATGCTCCAGGAATTCTTCGGCAGCCACACTGGCCTTGACGCCAGAAGCCATGAAGTAGTGACGCTTGTAGCGCAGGGTGCAGACCAGCTCGGTGGCCAGCGAATCGTTGAGCAGCTTGATGATGCGCTCGCGATCAGCATTGTAGCCTTCGGTCACTGCACCATTTTCCACATGCTCGCGTGCACGCTGGCGCAGGGTCTGGATATCGGTCATTTCAGTCGTGTTCATGTTTCATCTCCGAAAAGCATCAGGTAGTCGTAGTCAGGTAGCGGAAGCCTTACGCGCCTTTGACGGCCTCGCGGTCTTCTTCACGTTGTTTGCAGGTCTTGAAACCCTTGGCATCCACATGGCCGGTGGCATCGAAGCGCACGTAGTACGGCTGCTGCTTGCCGTCGCGGTTGAGGATGTAATCGTTGCAGGTACCGCCATTGGGCAGGTCGATGACATTGGACGGGCTGCCGCCGATGGCGATCACGCGCTGCATGGTCATGCCATTTTCGACCTGCTTGACCAGGGGCTCGTTGCGGTAGGTCACATAGTCCACCGGGTTTTCCGGGCGGCTGCCGCATGCCGCCAGGGTGGCGCTGGCCAGAAGGATTGCCAGAGTCTGCTTGAACATCGTCCCGCTCCTTGCACAAAAGGGTATGTGCAGGTTTTGAACCTCACGCAGCGCCAGGAGTTCGATCGAGCTAGCCAATTGCCTGCGTGCAAATGGTTGTCGTGCCTTGATGGCAAACCGGGCCTCGCGCCAGGCTTGTCTACACTGCTGGTGTCACCGTGCGTTGGGCGCGGGCTCAGGAGAACACGACATGAAACGGCTGCACATTCCGTTGCTGATGGTTGCGCTGTTGTTCAGCGCCCAGGGCTTTGCGGCAACTACCACCCAGCAGGAAAAGATGAAAACGTGCAATGCAGATGCCACGGCGCAATCGCTCAAGGGCGACGCCCGCAAGGCCTTCATGAGTACGTGCCTGAAGAAACAGGTGCCGCCCACCCAGCAGGAAAAAATGAAGACGTGCAATGCCGACGCCACTGCCAAGGTGCTCAAGGGTGATGAGCGCAAGGCGTTCATGAGTGACTGCCTGAAGAAGAAATGATCGGTGCCTATGCCTGCAGGCCTAACGCTGGCAGACTGCGGATCTTCTTCGCTGGCTGCCGCTGAGGCTGTATGACCTTCACCCCCCGCCAAGTCACCCTGGCAAGTTTGATCATCGTATTCGCAGGCTTGCTGATGGCGTTGCCGTTGAAGCTGCTGCCCAGCCTGCTGGCAGGCCTGCTGGTGTTCGAACTGGTCAACATGCTCACGCCGCGCCTGCAGCCGTTGATTGCCGGGCAGCGTGCGCGCTGGCTGGCAGTGGCGCTGCTGGGGACGCTAGTGGTGATCAGCCTTGCGCTGTTGATCGCCGGGGCATTCAGCTTCCTGTTGCATGAAGCGGAAAATCCAGGCGCTTCGCTGGACAAGTTCATGGCGCTGGTGGAGCGGGCACGCGGCCAGTTGCCGCCGTTCATCGAGGGCTACCTGCCGGCCAGCGCGGCAGAGTTCAAAGTGGCGATCGGCGACTGGATCAAGAGCCACCTCAGTGATTTGCAACTGGTGGGCCAGGGCATGGCGCACATGTTCGTGACCCTGCTGATCGGCATGATCCTGGGGGCCATCGTCGCCCTGCAGCGCATACCCGACATCTCTCGGCGCAAGCCACTGGCTGCCGCCCTGTTCGAGCGCCTGAGCCTGCTGGTCCAGGCGTTTCGCAACATCGTTTTCGCCCAGATTAAGATTTCCCTGCTCAATACCGCATTCACCGGTATCTTCCTGGCCGTGGTGCTGCCGCTGTTCGGGGTGCATCTGCCGCTGACCAAGACCTTGATCGTGCTGACGTTCCTGTTGGGTCTGCTACCGGTCATTGGCAACCTCATGTCCAACACCCTGATCACCATCGTGGGGTTGTCGTTGTCGGTGTGGGTGGCTGCGGCGGCGTTGGTCTACCTGATCGTCATCCACAAGGTGGAATACTTCCTCAACGCCAAGATCGTCGGGGGGCAGATCAGGGCCAAGGCTTGGGAACTGCTGTTGGCGATGCTGGTGTTCGAAGCGGCGTTCGGCCTGCCGGGGGTGGTAGCAGGGCCGGTCTATTACGCCTATCTCAAGAGCGAGCTGCGCAGGATGGAGCTGGTATGAATGCGGCCATGACGGCCCAGCTCAGGGCATAGCAGGGCCGGCGTCAGGCTTGGTCAGGCGGTGTTGACCAGCGCCACCGCCAACGAGGGGCGACCCAAGCGCCCCTTACCCCGGTCATTTCGTCACGCGCCGTAGCGCTTGCGTGCCTCGATGGCCAGCCCACTGCCGATGCTGCCAAAGATGTTGCCTTCCACATGACGTGCATTGGGCAACATCGCCGCCACGCTGTTGCGCAGGGCTGGAATGCCGCTGGAGCCGCCCGTGAAAAATACCGTGTCGACCTGGCCCTGGCTGACCCCGGCCTTGGCCAGCAAGTCCGTGACACTGGCCCGCACCCGTTCCAGCAGGCTTTCGATGGCCATCTCGAACAAGCTGCGAGACAGGTCCACGCCAAGGCCGGGTTCGATGCGGCCGAGGTCGACGTGACGACTGGGCTGTTCGGTCAGCTCGATCTTGCTGGCTTCCACTTCCATGGCCAGCCAATGCCCGGCGCGCTCCTCGATGAGCTTGAACAGCCGATCCACGCCGAGGGTGTCCTCGATGTCGTAGCGCATGTTGCCCAGGGCCAGCTGCGACTTCTGTGAGTACAAGGCGTTGATCGTGTGCCAAGTGGCCAGGTTCAGGTGATAGCTGGTTGGCATCAAGGCACCGCTTTTCATGCGGCTGCCATAACCGAACAGCGGCATCACCCCTTGCAGGCTCAGCTGCTTGTCGAAGTCCGTGCCGCCGATGTGTACGCCACCGGTCGCAAGGATGTCGCTCTGGCGCTCGGCTACCGCGTGCCGCTCAGGCGACAGCCTGATGAGGGTGAAGTCGGAAGTACCGCCGCCGATATCGACGATCAGCACCAGTTCCTCCCGGCTGATGCCCGACTCGTAGTCGAACGCCGCAGCGATGGGCTCGTACTGGAACGACACGTCCTTGAAGCCGATCTTGCGTGCTACCTCGGCCAGCGTGTCCTCGGCTTCCTGGTCGGCTGCCGGGTCCTCGTCGACGAAGAATACCGGGCGGCCGAGTACCACCTGATCGAACTCACGCCCGGCCTCGGCCTGCGCGCGGTTTTTCAGCTCACCGATGAACATGCCCAGCAGGTCCTTGAACGGCAGTGCGCTGCCCAGCACGCTGGTGTCGTGCTTGATCAACTTGGACCCGAGCAGGCTCTTGAGCGAGCGCATCAGGCGCCCCTCGTAGCCTTCGAGGTATTCGTGCAGGGCCAGCCGACCGTAGACAGGGCGGCGCTCCTCGATGTTGAAGAACACCACCGAGGGCAACGTGATCTTGCCGTCTTCCAGGGCAATCAGCGATTCCGTGCCCGGTCGGTGCCAGCCAACCGTCGAGTTGGAGGTGCCAAAGTCGATGCCAAGGGCGCGGGCCGGGGATACGTCGGACATGGGGAAAAGGCTTCCGGAGGCAAAACGGCCGCGCAGTGTATGCCAGCTGGCGACAGAATCAAGACCGGTCGTCTGCCATGGAGCAACCCCAAGCGGGCCTTGAAAGGCTATGCTTGATCCCTATCTTCTCCAGCAACACGCACATTCTCACTGGTGATCCCTAGATGGACTTCAAAGACTACTACAAGATACTTGGCGTAGAGCCCACAGCGGACGACAAGGCGATCAAGGCCGCGTACCGCAAGCTGGCCCGCAAGTATCACCCTGATGTCAGCAAAGAGCGCGACGCCGAAGACAAATTCAAGGAAGCCAACGAGGCCTACGAAGTGCTGGGCGATGCGCAGAAACGCGCCGAATTCGATGAAATTCGCAAGTACGGCGGCCAGCATGGTCGGCCATTCCAGGCGCCGCCAGGCTGGGAAAGCCGAGGCGGGGCCGGAGGCGGTTTCGAGAGTGGCGATTTTTCGGACTTTTTCAGCTCGATGTTCGGCGGTCGTGGAGGCAACCCGTTCGGGGGCGCCCGTCAACAACAGCGCAGTGCCGGCAGGCGAGGGCAGGACGTGGAGCTTGAACTGGCGGTATTTCTGGAAGAAACCCTGAGCAAGGAGTCCAAGCAGATCAGCTTCCAGGTTCCGCAAACCAATGCCATGGGCCAGCGTACGGGGTTCACCACCAAGACCCTGAACGTCAAGATCCCGGCCGGCGTGACCGATGGCGAGCGCATTCGCCTCAAGGGCCAGGGTGCCCCGGGTGTCGGTGGCGGTGCCAATGGCGATTTGTTCCTGACCATCCGCATGGCCCCGCACCCGCTGTTCGACGTCGAGGGGCATGACCTGATCATCACCGTGCCGCTGGCGCCTTGGGAAGCGGCCTTGGGCACCAAGGTGGCGGTGCCCACGCTCGAAGGCAGGATCAACCTGACCATCCGCCCCGACAGCCAGAGCGGGCAGCGCCTGCGGGTGCCAGGCAAGGGCCTGGCCGACAAGCATGGCCAGCGCGGCAACCTCTATGCACAGCTCAAGGTCGTCATGCCGACCACCTCTGACGAATCTACCCGGGAACTGTGGGCCAAGCTTTCCGAGAAGGCCGCGTTCGACCCGAGGGCACAATGGAGTAAGTGATCATGAGCAGCACCCTGATCGTTCAACTGGACATGCATACCTTGTGTCAGGAAGCCGACCTTACGGCGGACTGTGTGATCGAGATCGTCGAGCACGGCATTGTGGAGCCAACCGGGCGCAGGCCTGAAGACTGGCTGTTCGACGATCAGGCACCGCTGCTGGCAAGGCGCGCGGCCAAGCTGCACCAGGAGTTGGAGCTGGAATGGGAAGGCGTGGCGCTGGCCCTGGAATTGCTCCAGGAGGTGCAGCAGCTGCGCAACGAGAACAGCATGCTGCGCCAGCGCCTGGGCAGGTTCACGCAGATGTGAGGGGAATCAGGCGCGGGCAGGGCTGGAGCGCTGGCCTGCGCAGCCTTGTGTCACCGGGCAAGGCTGCGTGAGGGCGGCCTTGCCCAGTGTCATGACAGGTCTGGCTCGGCCCCTGGGTTCAGCACCCGCTGCATGAAGGTCAGGTCCAGCCAGCGCCCGAACTTCACCCCCACCTGCGGCATCTGCCCGGTGACCACGAACCCCAGCTGCTCGTGCAGGTGCACAGACGCTGCGTTGCCGCTTTCGATGGCCGCGACCATGACGTGCTTGCCGCCACCTTGTGCGCGCTCGATCAATGCACGCATCAGCGCCGGCCCAAGCCCTTTGCCGCGCTGATCGCTGCGCACGTACACCGAATGCTCGACCGTGTGGCGGAAGCCCTCGAACGGGCGCCAGTCCCCGAATGAGGCGTAGCCCAGCACGTCGGCGCCGTCCACGGCTACCAGTATCGGGTAACCCTGTTGCGCACGGGCGTCGAACCAGGCCTGGCGGTTGGCCAGGTCCACCGGCGTCTCGTTCCAGATAGCCGTGGTGTTGCGCACGGCATCGTTGTAGATGTCTAGGATGGCCGGTAGGTCGGCAGGCAGGGCGTCGCGGATTTCGTGACTCATGGCAGCGTCTCGCAAGGTCGAAGCGTGCAGGTTAAATGGTTACCAGCCCGCGTACACCTTCGGCCTGCATGTTTTCGCCCCGGCCACGCTGTACGATCTGGCCGCGGGCCATGACCAGGTAGTGATCCGCCAACGCTTCGGCAAAATCGTAGAACTGCTCGACCAGCAGGATGGCCATGTCGCCGCGCTGCGCCAGCCGCTGGATCACCGCGCCTATTTCCTTGATCACCGAAGGCTGGATGCCTTCGGTGGGCTCATCGAGAATCAGCAGGCGCGGGCGACTGGCCAGTGCCCGGCCAATAGCCAGCTGCTGTTGCTGCCCCCCGGACAAATCCCCGCCCCGGCGTTGCTTCATTTGTTCGAGCACAGGGAACAACTCGTAGATGAAGGCAGGCACTTCACGTGCCTCGCGCCCCGGAAAGCGTGACAAGCCCATCAGCAGGTTTTCCTCGACGCTCAGGCGCGGGAAAATTTCGCGGCCCTGCGGTACGTACGCGATGCCGGCCTGCACCCGGTGGTGCGGCTTGAGTGCGGTAATGGGCTTGCCTTCCCATTCCACGCTGCCTTCGCGCACAGGCACCAGGCCCATCAGGCAACGCAGCAACGTGGTCTTGCCCACGCCGTTGCGACCCAGCAGGCAGGTGACCTCGCCCAGCCTGGCTTCGAAGGACAGGCCGCGCAGGATGTGGCTGCCGCCGTAGTACTGGTGCAGCGTATCGATCTTGAGCATGCGAGGCTCCTGAAGTAACCGGTTGTGCGACCCCGGTAGCTCACCGGTGTACGCATGATTAAACGTGCGCTTGCTCAACGACCGAGGTACACCTCGACCACACGATCATCGGCCTGCACCTGCTCAAGCGACCCCTCAGCCAGCACCGAACCCTGGTGCAGCACCGTCACATGGTCGGCGATGCTGCCCACGAACCCCATGTCATGCTCGACCACCATCAGCGAGTGCTTGCCTGCAAGCCCCTTGAACAGCTCGGCAGTGAAGGCGGTTTCGGCGTCGGTCATGCCGGCCACGGGTTCATCGAGCAACAGCAATTGGGGTTCCTGGACCAGCAGCATGGCAATTTCCAGAAATTGCTTCTGGCCGTGGGACAGCAGCCCGGCCTGGCGCGAGGCCAGCCCGTTCAGGCGCACGGTGGTCAGGACTTCGTCGATCCTGTCGCGTTGCTCGCCGCTCAAGCGCGACCTCAGGCTCGCCCACACCGACTTGTCGGTCTTGAGCGCCAGCTCGAGGTTTTCGTACAGGCTCAACGCCTCGAACACCGTGGGTTTCTGGAACTTGCGGCCGATACCCGCCTGGGCAATCTGGTATTCGCTCATGCGCGTCAGGTCGAGCGTGTCGCCAAAGTAGGCACTGCCTGCGCTGGGCCGTGTCTTGCCGGTGATCACGTCCATCATCGTGGTCTTGCCGGCGCCGTTCGGGCCGATGATGCAGCGCAGCTCGCCCACGCCGATATACAGCGTCAGCGCATTGAGCGCCTTGAACCCATCGAAACTGACGCTTACCTCTTCAAGGCTCAGCACGGTGCCGTGCCGCGCGTCCAGGCCAGTACCCGGGCATGGCCCAGGCCTATGGCGTCGCGGCCGATACCCTGCGGGTCGAAGGCAGGTTCGAGCATGAACTCCGGGTGTACCGGGGGCAGGCCTCTCATGGCTGGCTCCTTTTGTTCCACAGGCCGACCAGGCCCTTGGGCAAGTACAGGGTCACGAGGATGAACAGCGCGCCGAGGAAAAACAGCCAGAATTCCGGGAAAGCCACGGTGAACCAGCTCTTCATGCCGTTGATCAGCCCTGCGCCCAGCAGGGGACCGATCAGGGTGCCGCGCCCGCCCAGCGCCACCCATACAGCGGCCTCGATGGAGTTGGTGGGCGACATCTCGCTAGGGTTGATGATGCCGACCTGTGGCACGTACAACGCGCCTGCCAGGCCACACAGCATGGCACTGAGCACCCATACCAGCAGCTTGAAACCACGCGGGTCGTAGCCACAGAACATCAATCGGTTCTCGGCATCGCGAACGGCTGTCAACAAGCGCCCGAACTTGCTGCGCGTCAGCCGCCAGCACAGGTACAGGCTTGCGACCAGCAGTGCGACGGTGAGCAGGAACAGCACCGCGCGGGTCCCGGGTGCGGCGATGTCGAAGCCCAGCAGGGTGCGAAAGCTGGTGAAACCGTTGTTGCCGCCAAAACCGGTCTCATTGCGAAAGAACAGCAACATCCCGGCAAAGGTCAGGGCCTGGGTCATGATCGAGAAGTACACACCCTTGATCCGCGAGCGGAAGGCAAACCAGCCGAACACCAGGGCCAGCATGCCAGGCGCCAGCACCGCCAGGCACAAGGCCCAGGCAAAGTGCTGGGTCCCTGCCCAGTACCAGGGCAGCTCGCTCCAGGACAGGAACGTCATGAAACCCGGCAGCCCGTCCCCGGCGGCCTGGCGCATCAAGTACATCCCCATGGCATAGCCGCCCAGGGCAAAGAACAGGCCATGGCCAAGCGACAACAGCCCCGCATAGCCCCAGACCAGGTCAAGGGCCAGGGCCACGATGGCGTAACAGAGGATCTTGCCCACCAGTGTGAGCACATAGGCCGACACATGCAGGGCATGATCGGCGGGCAGCAGTGACAACAGCGGCAAGGCGAGTAGCAGGGTCAGGGCGGCGATACCCAGCGCCAGCGACAGGCGAGGGCCGGCTTTGTGCGCGGCGGTGACAAGCAGTGGCTGGTTCATCAGTCGATCACCCGTCCCTTGAGGGCAAACAGGCCTTGCGGGCGCTTCTGGATGAACAGAATAACCAGCGCAAGGATGAGGATCTTGCCGAGCACCGCACCGATCTGCGGCTCCAGCAGTTTGTTGGCGATGCCCAGCCCGAACGCCGCCCAGAGGCTTCCGGCCAGTTGGCCGACCCCCCCTAGCACCACCACCAGGAATGAATCGATGATGTAGCTTTGCCCCAGGTCCGGCCCTACGTTGCCGACCTGGCTCAAGGCCACGCCGCCCAGGCCTGCGATGCCCGAGCCCAGGCCAAAGGCGAGCATGTCCACACGCCCGGTGGACACGCCGCAGCAGGCCGCCATGTTGCGGTTCTGGGTAACGGCGCGCACGTTCAGGCCCAGACGCGTGCGGTTGAGCAGCAGCCAAGTCAGCAGCACCACGGCCAGGGCGAAGGCGATGATCACCAGGCGGTTGTAGGGCAGGATCAGGTTGGGCAGGACCTGGATGCCACCCGACAACCAGGCCGGGTTGCTGACCTCGACGTTCTGTGCGCCGAACAGCAACCGCACAGCCTGGATCAGGATCAGGCTGATGCCCCAAGTGGCCAGCAGGGTTTCCAGGGGCCGGCCGTACAGGTGGCGGATCACCGTGCGCTCCAGCGCCATGCCGACACCGGCACTGACGGCGAACGCCACGGGCAGGGCGATCAGCGGGTAAAACTCCAGGGCGCCCGGGGCGTAGCGCTGCACCACGACCTGCACCATGTAGGTGCTGTAGGCGCCGAGCATCAGCATCTCGCCGTGCGCCATGTTGATCACCCCCAAAAGGCCGAACGTGATCGCCAGCCCCAGCGCCGCCAACAGCAGGATCGACCCCAGCGACAGGCCACTGAAGGCCTGGCCGAGCACTTCACCGACCAGCAGCTTGCGCTTGACCTGGGCCAGGCTGGTTTCAGCGGCGGTACGCACCGTGGGGTCCGTTTCCATCTCTGGTTGCAACAGCGCCTCCAGGCGGGTGCGGGCCGTTGGGTCACCGGTTTCTCCCAACAGGCGCACGGCCGCCAGGCGCACCGACGGGTCGCTGGCACCGAGCTGCAGGTTGGCCAACGCCAGGCCCAAGGCTGCCCGCACGGCCGCATCCGGCTCGCTGGCGTAGCGCCGGTCGAGCAAGGCGACCTGGGCCGGTTGTGCACTCTTTTGCAACTGCCTGGCGGCAGCCAGCCGGGTGGCGCTGTCGTCACTGAGTAACCGGTGGCTGGCCAGGGCATTGTCGATCAGCCCGCGCAGGCGGTTGTTCAGGCGCACCTTGCGGTTGTCGTCCTTGGCAATGCGGCCGGCCTGCAGGTTTTCCAACAGCGCCAGCCGGCCCGGCTCGGGTTGGGCGGCCCAGGTATCGAGCAGGCGCGCCTGCTCGGCGGGCTTGGCGGCGAGGAAAAACTCGCCCTCGCTGGCTTGGGCTGCCATGGGCAACAGCAGTAGCAGGGTAAGCAGGAATCTGAGCATGAGGCTCTCCTGTAAATCAGCGCTTACGCGCAGGCGTACCCGAACGCCGGGCCGCCTACGGGCGGGCTGCAAAGCAGCCTTGGGCCTCAGTTACCTTTCACGGCGTAATCAGGGCGCTTGTCGTTGCCTGGGATGAAGGGGCTCCAGGGTTGTGCCCGCAGCGGTTGCTCGGTCTCCCACACCACGCTGAACTGCCCATCGTCCTGGATCTCGCCGATCATCACGGGCTTGTGCAGGTGGTGATTGGTCTTGTCCATGGTCAGGGTGTAGCCCGAAGGGGCCTTGAAGGTCTGCCCGGCCAGCGCTTCGCGCACCTTGTCCACATCGGTGGATTTGGCTTTTTCCGCCGCCTGCGCCCACATGTGAATGCCCACATAGGTGGCTTCCATCGGATCGTTAGTTACCGCCTTGTCGGCGCCAGGCAGGCCTTTGGCCTTGGCATACGCCTTCCAATCAGCGACGAACTTCTGGTTGACCGGGTTATCCACCGACTCGAAGTAGTTCCAGGCGGCCAAATGACCCACCAACGGCTTGGTGTCGATGCCCCGCAGCTCTTCTTCGCCCACCGAGAACGCCACGACCGGCACATCGGTCGCTTTCAGGCCCTGGTTGGCCAGCTCTTTGTAGAAAGGCACGTTGGAGTCGCCGTTGACGGTAGAGATGACCGCGGTCTTGCCGCCAGCGGAGAACTTCTTGATGTTGGCGACGATGGTCTGGTAATCGGCGTGGCCGAACGGCGTGTAGACCTCCTCGATGTCCTTGTCGGCCACGCCCTTGCTGTGCAGGAACGCACGCAGAATCTTGTTGGTGGTGCGCGGGTAGACGTAGTCGGTGCCCAGCAGGAAGAAGCGCTTGGCGCCGCCGCCATCCTCGCTCATCAGGTATTCCACCGCCGGAATCGCTTGCTGGTTGGGCGCAGCGCCGGTGTAGAACACGTTCGGCGACATCTCTTCGCCCTCGTATTGCACCGGGTAGAACAGCAGGCCATTGAGCTCCTCGAATACCGGCAATACCGATTTGCGCGACACCGACGTCCAGCAACCGAACACCACCGCGACCTTGTCCTGGGTCAGCAACTGGCGGCTTTTTTCGGCGAACAGCGGCCAGTTGGACGCCGGGTCCACCACCACCGGCTCCAGCATCTTGCCGTTCACCCCACCTTTGGCGTTGATCTCATCGATGGTCATCAAGGCCATGTCCTTGAGCGACGTCTCGGAGATGGCCATGGTCCCGGACAGCGAATGCAGGATGCCGACCTTGATGGTCTCGGCGGCCTGGAGGCTCCAGCTAAGGCCCATCGCCGCCATCGAGGCGCTGAGGGTGAAGGCCTTGATCAGACTGCGTCGCTTCATGTGCTCTCTCCGCTGAGTTGTTGTGGTGTGGGCAGAAGGGCGATTGCAAAGGCTGTGCCGTGGTGCGCAAGGCTGCGGTCTAGAAGGGTTGTGCTTCTATGCAGGGCTTGGATAGGGGCCAGATTGGTGCTTGCGCGAGTGGCCTGCACAGGATTGGGTCCAGGGCGGTGAACAGTTTTGACACATAAGCGGTACTTGAGTACCGTTCGGCACCGCAGTAGATTCTGCGACCGGGATTGGCGTCCCGTTTTACAGAGAGATCGAGCATTGACGCTCCTTGCGACTTTGCTCTGCATGGCTGCACCCGTCATGGGCGGAGCCGTGTGTGGGAGCCTTCGGGCTCACCGGTTCTCTCTGCCGGCACGCCAACCCGCACGGCTCCGTCCACCCATATTGGCGTATGGGCTCGGAGCGTCATAAAGAGAGAGCTGCAAGGAGATGCACCATGCTCAAGAAGATCGTTCCTGATCCACCCCACACATCGCGTTCCGTGACCGCCAGTGCCGATTTCGGCACCTGCAATCAGGCTCATGATCCAATACTGTCGGTTCAGGCTGGAATCGATAGCGAGGATGCACTTGTGTGCGCCGTTGCCGCGCTGAAAGCGGCTTATGAAACCAATGCCGCAACACTGGAAAGGGTGGGAGAGCCGCTTCGTAGTTTACTGACCGCGACGGAAAACTCGCTAGAGAAAGGCTTGGCCCTGGCCGAGGCAGTGCTCAAGGGGTTGGAGCAAGGCTGAAGCGGCCTGGCTGTTGTGCGCCCATTCGCCAGTTCTGCCTGAGAATGGGCTGCACAGTTTCCTCATCAGTTGCTCGACGACCCACGTACGGCAGTACGCGGCTGGCGCCGGCTACGCACGAACTGGTAGGTCACCGCCAGGATCACAAACCAGATCGGCGTCACCAGCAGCGCCGAGCGGGTGTCGGCTTCCAGGCTCAGCAGCACCAGGATGCCGGCGAAGAACGCCAGGCACACGTAGCACATCAAGCGCCCGCCAGGCATCTTGTAAATCGACTGCTCGTGCAGCGCTGCGCGGTGCTTGCGGTAGCTCAGGTACGACAGCAGGATCAACGTCCAGACGAACATGAACAGCACCGCCGACACCGTGGTGACCAGGGTGAAGGCTTCGATCACGTTCGGGACCAGGTAGATCAGCACCGCGCCGAGCAACAGGCACAGGCAGGAGAAGTACAAGCCGTTGGCCGGCACGGCGCGACGGGACAGTTTCTCGAACGCTTTGGGCGCATCGCCTTCCTGGGCCAGGCCGAACAGCATGCGGCTGGTGGAGAACACCCCGCTGTTGGCAGACGAGGCCGCCGAGGTCAGCACCACGAAATTGATGATGCTCGCCGCCGCTGGCAGGCCTGCCAGCACGAACAGTTCCACGAACGGGCTCTTGCCCGGAACCACGTCGCGCCATGGGGTCACGGCCATGATCGCGATCAGTGCCAGTACATAGAACACGATGATGCGGATCGGGATCGAGTTGATCGCCCTGGGCAGCGTGCGCTCCGGGTTCTTGGCTTCGGCCGCCGTGGTGCCGACCAGCTCGATGCCCACGAAGGCGAACACCGCGATCTGGAACCCGGCGAAGAAGCCCATCACGCCATGGGGGAACATGCCGCCGTCATTCCACAGGTTGGCCAGTTGAGCCGTGCGCCCGCTGGGGGAGGTGAAGCCGGTGATGACCATGTACAGGCCGGTGGCGACCAGGCCCAGAATGGCGATGATCTTGATCAGGGCAAACCAGAACTCCATTTCGCCGAACAGCTTGACCGTGACCAGGTTCAGCGACAGCAGCACGGCCACGCAGGTGAGCGCCGGTATCCACTGAGGCAGGTCGGGGAACCAGAACTGGGTATAGGCCGCAATGGCCACCACGTCGGCAATGCCAGTGACTACCCAGCAGAACCAGTAGGTCCAGCCGGTGAAGTAGCCCGCCCAGGGACCGAGCAGGTCGGCGGAGAAGTCGATGAACGACTTGTAGTTCAAGTTCGACAGCAGCAGTTCGCCCATTGCACGCATGACGAAGAACAGCATGAAACCGATGATCATGTAGACGAAGATGATCGACGGCCCAGCCAGACTGATGGTCTTGCCCGAGCCCATGAACAGGCCGGTGCCGATGGCACCGCCAATGGCGATGAGCTGGATGTGTCGGTTGGTGAGGTTGCGTTGCAGGTGTTGATCGTCGGATGGAGTCGGCGCAGTTTGCGTCATAGGCTGCATTCCCTTGTAGAGGTCAGTCGCGTTGGCTGACGTAGCCGGCTAGGCTATCACGCACTGCAAAGGTGCGGGCGTGACAGATCGACACGATATCGTGAGTGCAGGGCGCTTTAGAAATGATCAGGGTCAAGCGTCGGCGCTTTGGACAATAAAGCTGCACCGACCGGCAGGGCCGTGAAACGCTCGGCGGGCCTTTCGGCTCGCCTGAGGTTCCACGACAGCCGCCTACCGTGCCCTATGCCTGCGCCGCCAACCTGGCGCGCCGTACCATCAGGTTGTCGAGTACCCACATCAGCACCATCGACACCCCCACCAAGGGGAAGACGAGCCCCAATGCCAGCATCACTACCACGGCCGTCTTCCAGCGCGGCAGGTCGTGGCGCAACGGGGGGACGCCCAGGCCGCCTTCGGGTCTGCGCTTCCACCACATCACCAAGCCACTGACCGACCCCAGCAGAATCATCAGGCACACCAGCGCAATGACGATCTGGTTCAGCGGGCCGAACATCTTGCCCTCGTGCAGCATGACCCCCAGTTCCGTGGCGCGGGCCACAGGGCTGTAGTCCTGCCAGCGCACAT
Organism: Pseudomonas sp. I3-I5; assembly: GCF_022699445.1. NCBI lineage: Bacteria > Pseudomonadati > Pseudomonadota > Gammaproteobacteria > Pseudomonadales > Pseudomonadaceae > Pseudomonas > Pseudomonas sp. I3-I5. The sequence continues at coordinate 407,781 of NZ_CP093940.1, forward strand.
CGGCCAGCACCTTGCCGGTGTACTGGTCCACATGCAGGGTGGCATCGTTGCGTGGATCGTCGGCGAACACCGCAACGGTGAATACGCCGTCGGCCGTGGTAGGCAAGGTAATGCTGTAGCCCGGCTCCACCTGCCGCGCCGTGGCGATGTCCTCGACCTGTTGCACGCCCACGTTCGGTGCGGCCGGTTGGCTGGACAGGGTGTGATGCCCGGCGTGCTCGGCATGGGCGCCGGACTGGGGCATCGGCGTGTTCTCCACGGCCCAGGGCACGGTCTGGCGGTGAGCATGGTTGAGCTCGCGTGCCTGCTGGTCCGACTTCGGCACATCGTTCCACATCGCTACCGGAAAGCGGTTCCACAGGTCGGCATATTGCTTGCCCCAGAACCCGGTCCAGGTCATGCCGCTGAGCAGCATCAACAGCAGCAGCGCCGAGCCCCAGAACCCACTGACCGCGTGCAGGTCGCGCCAGAACAGCCGGCCTCGGGCGGCCAGGCGCGGCCACAGAACGCCTGCGCCCAGGCGCCCGCGTGGCCACCACAGGTACAGGCCCGAAACCACCAGCACGATGCCCCAGCCTGCGGCCAGTTCCACCAGGCGATCACCCAGGGTGCCCACCATCAACTCGCCGTGCAGGGCGCGGGCGATGGCTTGCAGGTTGCGCTTGCCGTCCTGCTCGCCGAGGATCTTGCCGCTGTACGGGTCGACGAACACATTCAGCTCGCGCCCGCCGTCGTGCACCACGAACTGCGCACTGCGCTGCGCGTTCAGCGGCGGCAGGTACTGGCCCACATGGCCTTCGGGGTACGCCGTGCGCACCTCGGCCAGCATCACATCGGCCCCTTGGCGATGATGGCCGGCCTCGACCACCATCAGGTCGCGGTACAGCCACGGATCGAGCTGCGGCTTGAACAGGTACACGAGCCCGGTAAGTGCCAGCAGGATCATGAAGGGGGCCACGAACAGCCCTGCATAGAAATGCCAACGCCAGGCCAGGTTGTAGAATGAAACGCGTGTTCCTCTCATGGGAACCTCCAGGTAAACGCACAGGGCGCGGTCACTGCCGCGCCCGCGGTGGATGTCAGAAGCTGAAATCGACTTTGGTCCAGACGGTCCGGCCGGGCTCGTTGACCGGTTGAAGGTCGCTGGCCGGGTAGCCGAAACCGGCGTTGCCTGCCAGGTTCAGGTGTTCGGCGTAGGTCTTGTCGAACAGATTGTCGACCCCGGCGCTGAGTTTCAGATTTTTACTGACCTTGTACGCGCCGTTGAGCGAGAACACCCCAAACCCTGCACTGGCGTCATAGTCCTTGCCGACCACATTGCCCTGGTTGAAGGCGATGCGGTTCTGCGCCGCGACCAGCCGCCAGAGCGCACCTGCACTCCATGCATCGCGGCTGTACGTCAGGCCCAGGCGGCTTTCCAGGGGCGGCATCTGGGGCAGCGCCTTGCCGTCGCTGCTGTTCTTGCCCCAGGCGTAGGCCAGCGTGGCATCGGCCTTCCAGGTATCGCTCAGCGAGTAGGCCGCACCCACCTCGCCACCCATTATGCGGGCGTCGATGTTCTGCGCCTTTGAAGCCCCCATGCCCATCATGCCGGTGCGGTAGTCGAACAAAATGTAGTCGCGGATCTGACCGACATAGCCCGAAGCCCAGGCTTCCAGCCGTTCGCTACGGTACTGGACACCAAAGTCGAGCTGGGTCGTTTTCTCGGGCTTGATGCCGTCGAAGGCATTGACCGACCCGGTGGGCGCCGTCTTCGGCGAAAACAGCTCCCAGTAGTCCGGGAAGCGCTGGGCGTGCCCAAGGCCGATGTAAGCCGTTGCCGGCAGGGCTGCCATGTCGTGTTCATAGCGCACGAAGCCGCTGGGCAGCGTATCGGCGCGGGTGTCGTTGCGGGTCGGACTGGCCTGACGCAGATCCCGCGCAGACGCGCGGTCCAGGCGGGCACCGGTGATGACCCGGTCGTCGCCGCTGAGCGACCAGGTCAGCTCGCCGAACACGCCGTAATTGTGGAAATCGGCATCCTTGGTCCAGGCCTGGCCTTTGTGCGCGTCTACGCCCATGCCGCCGCGCTGGCGATGCGCGTTGGTCTGCGCGTCGATACCGCTGATCAACTGCACATCGGCCCAGCGCCAGGTCGCCTTGATGCGTGCGCCCATCGTGCGGCGGTCGACGTTGCTGACCATTGGCATGCCCATCATGCCGCTGCCAGAGGGTGTGCGCAGGCTGTAGTTGTCCATTACATGGTCGGCATAGTTGTAATAAGCCTGGGCTTCGAGCTTGTCGAGGACCTCGCCCAGGTTGGACTTTTCAAAGCGCAGGCCCAGGCTTTCACGCTTGAACTGCGAACCGTCCATGCCCCGACCGGCATAGCGCGCCTCCCCATCGCCCTTGCCCGCGGTGAGTTCGAGCAATGTATCGGCATCGGGCGTCCAGCCCAAGGCGACATCGCCGTTCCACTTTTCCCAGCGCGACGGTACCGAATCGCCAGCCCCGTCGTGGTAGTCATCAGCGCGCGACTGATTGCCGACGAAACGGGCATAGGCCTGGCTGTTGCCGGCAGCAGCGTCCAGCACCTTGTCGAAGCGGCCATTGGAGCCGGTGAGCAGGCTGGCATTGACGCGGCTGCCAAGGGTACCGAATGCCTCGGGATCACGCTCGAACAGGACAGTGCCTGCCGAGCCGCCCGGCCCCCAGATCACGCTCTGTGGGCCCTTGATCACGGTCAGTCGGTCGTAGGTTTCCGGGGCGATGTACGAGGTTGGGGCATCCATGCGGTTAGGGCAGGCGCCCAGCATCAGCCCGCCATTGGTGAGGATGTTCAGCCGCGAGCCGAACATGCCGCGCAGTACTGGGTCGCCGTTGGTGCCTCCGGCACGAATGGCCGAAAAACCGGGGATGGTTTTTAGGTAATCGGCACCGTCACTGGCCGGCACGGGCTGGCGAGGGTCCTTGGGGTTGGTGACCACGGTCAGTGGCGAACTGGGGGCGATGGCGGTGATCACCGTAGGGCCGAGTTCAGGTGCATCGGATGAATGGGCAAGGTGCCCAGGGTCTGCCGCCAGTGCGACAGGCGTCAACAACGAGCCACACAGGGCGGCGATGGTCCCGCGCAGGGACAAAAGAAGGGTGCAGCCGGACATAAGGATTCCAGTCGATCAGTCGTGAGAAGACGCGAAGCGATCAGGCTTCGCGCGCAAACGGGTCAAACACTGATCGATGCAGGCGGCGCGCGGCTGCGGGCGCCGGGGAAGACGGCCTGCCTGGCATGCCCGTGGCGCGTGGCAGGCTGAAGGTGGACTTGAGGCAGGGCGGCTGCCAGGTTGAGCGGGCTGAGCGCCTGGGGCAATGCAGGGCAGTTGAACAACAGGCTGCAATAGCCGCACTTCTCCCACATCACATGAAGCTGGCCGTCCTGGCTCGGGCCGTGATGAGCGTCGCCATGCTGATGAGCAGCCGGCATCGGCATGTCCATCGGCATGGCCATGCCGCCGCCGTGGTGATCCATGGGCATCGACTGGGAAACCAGCGGCCCGATGAAAATCATCCACATGGCGAACAGGCTCAGCCATCCGCCACCGGCGCGCCTGCGATCAGGGCGGGTGGTACGGGGCTGGCGGTGTGGCAGCGAGCGCATCACGCCCTGTCAGCGCCAATCAGTGCTGATGGGCCTGCGGCTGGCCGGTCGGCGGTGCTTTCTGCACCGCCACTTGCACGGTGACGGGGCCAGCTTTCTCGAAGCGAAGGGTCAGCGGGAAACGCTGGCCATCGGTCAGCAGGCTGCGATCCTTGGGCTGCATGAGCATCACATGGTAAGCGCTGGGCGCGAACACCAGATCCTTGCCTGCAGGCACTACTACGTTTGGCACTTGCTGCATGCGCATGGCACCGGCCGCGCTCATGGCGTGCGCATGCAACTGGGTGTCATCGCTGATAGGGGATTCGGCGCTCAGCAGGCGGTCATCGGTGTTGCCATTGTTGTGCACCACGAAATACGCGGCGACGTTGGGGGCATTGGGCGGCAGCTGCAAAGACCAGGGATGAGCGATATGCAGGTCGCCCACGGTGTATTCGTGAGCATGGGCGAAGACGGCGGGCAGCAGGAGGGCGGCCACGGCAAGGGCGTGCTTGAGCATGATGGATGTCCCGATGAAATGAGGTTCAGGCAGACAGCGAGAAACACTCAGGCAAGCGGGGAGGCACGGGGATTGAGCGCGGGCCGGAGCTGGCGCGGCGTAGGCGTGGGTGGCGCATCCAACGACAGTGGGCCGGCAAGACGCACAGGCGGGGCATGCAGTTGTAACGCTTGGCCGCCTGATGCGAGCGGCGGCGCAGCACCCAGGCAGCACCAGCAGTGCATCGTGCTGGCGCTGTCATCGCTTTGCGGACCCAGGTCGATCTTGGCCAGGGCCTGCACATCGACCTTGGCTTTGTTGGCCATGCTGGAACAGAACGCCCCCCACAGCAGTTGCTCTGCCGGGCCTTTGGGCGCAGCAGAGGACAACGGCATGGCCAGCAGGTTGAACAGCACCGCTAGGCAGGCTATCCAGGCGATGTGCCGACGTGGGGGCATGGAGAGATCCGGTCAGGAATCGTGGCGACTATTGTACGGCCGAGTATAAGCAAATTTGGCGGGGTGCGGTGACGTGACGCAGGTGGCGTGCATGGCGGCTGGCTTCGCGATGCTCTGGCACCGCGAAGCCGTTCAGGTTCAGGCCTTGTGGCGGCCCATCAGGCCGCGTACGGTTTCCTGCAGGTCGGCCGGCAGTACCACCACCTTGGCGTTAGTGCTGCTCGCCAGGTTTTCCATGGCGCCAACGTAGCGCTCACCGAGCAGGTACATGGCCGGGACGGTTTCGTTGCCGACCGCTTCGGTGACCAGCGAGATGGCCCGCGCCGAAGCTTCGGCCAGGCTGATCTGCGCCTCGGCATCCAGCCGGGCGGCTTGCAGGCGCGCTTCGGCTTCGAGTACTGCCGCCTGCTTGGCGCCTTCGGCACGGGTGACGTCGGCCTTGCGCTCCCGCTCGGCGGCCGCCTGGCGCTCCATGGCCAGTTGCATGTTCTGGGACGGCTTGATGTCCTGGATTTCTACCGAGCGTACGGTTACGCCCCAGTCCTCGGTCTGCTCGGACATGGCCTCGCGCAGGCGCGCTTTGATCTGTTCGCGGCTGGAGAGGGCTTCGTCCAGGTCCATGGCGCCGACGATGGCGCGCAGGGATGTCATGGTCAGGCTGGTGACGGCAAAGGCATAGTTCTGCACGCCATAGGACGCCTTCTGCGGGTCGATGACCTTGGCGAAGCACAGGGCGTTGGCGACGATGACGGCGTTGTCGCGGGTGATGATTTCCTGTTCCTGCACGTCGAGGATGATGTCCTTGGTCGGCAGGCGATAGGCGACTACGTCCATGTAGGGGATGACGACGTTGAGGCCAGGCTTGAGGGTGGTGTGGTAGCGGCCCAGGCGCTCGACGATCCATTCCTCGCCCTGGGGGACAATGCGCACCCCCTTGAACACGGTGATCAGTACGAACAGGGCGATGGCGCCGACGACGATGAGGCTGGTCATGATGACAAATTCCTTTTTTACGGATTCAGGCCCGCATGACGCGGGCGGTATTTCCTTCGACGGCGATCAGGCGTACCCGCTCGCCTGCCGGGATGGTGGTATCGGCAATGCAGGTCCACTCCTCGTTGCCCAATACGGGCTTCTGGAAGCGCACCCGGCCTTTCTGGAACTCGGACACACCTGTGGTCAGCAAGCCGACCTCGCCGATCACGCTGGCGGCGGTCCAGCGCTCATCGGGCTGCTTGCGGCGAAACACCTTGAACCACAGCAGGGTAGTCAGCGATGACAGCACGACCCAGAGCAGCCCTTGCATGGCCAGTTCCAGGCCTGGAAACGCCAGGGAAACCAAGGCCACCAGCACGGCGCCGATACCGAACCAGAGGATGAAGAACGTAGGCAAGACCAGCTCGAGCAACGTCAGCGCGATGCCGAACACCAACCAGATCCACCATTGCAATTCCATATCAGGCACGTCTTCCGAGGGGGGCGCCCGAGTTTAAGGCAGGACTGCGACACATGGCCACTTGCGGGCGCTCGGAAAAAGCCTAAGGGTGTGTAGGAGTCCAACCCCACTAGGCGCGATGCAAGGGGCTTTCGCCACTAAGCAAACAAGGCCGCTACCAGTTCCGGCAGGGCATGGAACGTCCGATCGGTGATCGGCAATGTCGGGCGCTTGAGAATGAACACCGGCAGACCCAGCGCGCGGGCTACCTCCAGCTTGGGTTCGGTGGCGACGCTGCCGCTGTTCTTGCTGATCAGAACGTCGATGCGCCGGTCGATGAACAGCGCACGTTCCTGGTCCAGGTCGAAAGGCCCGCGTGCACCGATCACCTCGCAGCGCGCATTGCCAGGGCAGGCCTGCAAGGCGCGCAGGGTCCAGAACTGGCCATCCGGGATGGCGTCCAGGTGTTGCAGGGGTTCCCGACCCAGGGTGAACAGCGGTCGGGCATAAGGCCCAATGCCCTGCATCAGCGCCGGCCAGTCTTCCACTTCTCGCCAGTCATCCCCCGCTTGTGCCTGCCAGGCTGGACGGTGCAGGGCCCAGCAAGGAATCCCGACACGCTGCGCGGCGCTGGCCGCGTTGGCGCTGATACGGGCGGCATAGGGGTGGGTGGCATCGACCAGCAGTGTGATGCCGTTTTCACGCAGGTACTGGGCCAGCCCCTCGGTCCCTCCGAAGCCGCCCACGCGTACCTGGCACTGCAGGTCGTCGGGCACCCGGCCGATGCCGGCCAGGCTGTAGATGTGGTCTGGGCCCAGCAGGCGCGCGATGGCCAGCGCCTCGGTAATGCCGCCGAGCAACAGAATGCGCGCGTTCATGGCTGACCCGCCCGGCCGACGATGCCGCCCTGGCGGTCGATGGCGACCACCTCGACGCTGACCTGCGCCGGCACGACGCTGCGGGCGAAGGCGAGGGCATGCTGGCACACGGCATCACCCAACTGCACACCCGCGCTATGGGCCAGCGCCAGGGCTTGCTGGCTGGTGTTGGCGGCCACGATGGCTGCCTGAAGCGCCGGATCGGCCCCGCCTGCCGCCGCCCAGCCCGCCAACTGTGGCAGGTCGATGCTCGAATGACGGCTGTGCAGGTCCATGTGCCCGGCGGCGAGCTTGCTGATCTTGCCAAAGCCTCCGCACAGGGTCAGGCGGGGCACTGGGACCTTGCGCAGGTGCTTGAGTACCGCGCCCACGAAGTCGCCCATCTCGATCAGGGCGATTTCCGGCAGCCCGTAGACACGACGCATGGTGTCCTCACTGGCGTTGCCGGTGCACGCGGCGATGTGGGTGTAGCCGTTGGTGTGTGCCACATCGATCCCTTGATGGATGGAGGCAATGTAGGCTGCGCAGGAGAAGGGGCGGACGATTCCGCTGGTGCCCAGGATCGACAGGCCGCCGAGGATGCCCAGGCGTGGGTTCATGGTCTTGAGCGCCAGGGCTTCACCGTCCCGCACGTTGAGGGTGACCTCGAACCCGCCGGTGTAGCCGCATTCGACGGCCAGGCCCTGCAGGTGGTCCGTGATCATGCGCCGTGGCACCGGGTTGATGGCCGGTTCGCCCACTGCCAGAACCAGCCCCGGCCGGGTCACGGTGCCCACGCCTGCGCCCGCGACGAAGTGCACACCGGGCTGGGCACGCAGGCGTACCTGGCTGAACAGCAGTGCACCGTGGGTCACGTCCGGGTCGTCGCCGGCGTCCTTGAGGGTGCCTGCTTCGGCGTAATCGTCGACCAGCCGGCAGAACTCAAGGCGCATCTGCACCACCTTGCCCTTGGGCAGGGTGATGCTCACCGCGTCGCTGTCTGCACCGGTGAGCAGCAGACGCGCTGCCGCCAGGCTGGTCGCGGTGGCGCAGCTGCCAGTGGTCAGGCCACTGCGCAGCGGGGCGGCCTGTTCGCGGGTTTCTTCACGCATCGGCCGGCTTGACCACGTCGAGCAAGGTGATGGGCAATGCTTGGCGCCAGGTATCGAAGGCACCCAGGGGCTGGGCATGGGCAACATGGATGCGGGTCAGTTCGCCGCCGTGCTGCTCCTTGAAGTGGGCCAGGGCCAGTTCGCTTTGTACCGTCACGGCGTTGGCCACCAGCCGTCCGCCTGGGCGCAAGCTGGACCAGCAGTGCGCTAGAACCCCTGGACGGGTGACTCCGCCTCCAATGAACACCGCATGCGGGGGTTCCAGCCCGTCCAGTGCCATGGGGGCCTTGCCGCGCACCAGATGCAGACCAGGCACGCCCAAGGCATCGCGGTTGTACTCGATCAACCCCTGACGGCCCTCGTCGGCCTCGATGGCCACGGCGCGGCATGCCGGGTGTGCACGCATCCATTCGATGCCGATCGAGCCGCAGCCCGCGCCCACGTCCCAAAGCAGTTGCCCAGGCTCCGGGGCCAGCCGGCCCAGGGTGATGGCGCGCACATCGCGCTTGGTCAGTTGGCCGTCATGCCGGTAGGCGTCATCGGGCAGGCCTGCCAGACGGTGCAGGCGCGGCGCTTCGGGCGCTGCCACGCATTCGATGGCCACCAGGTTGAGCGCGGCCGTTTGCCCGTGCTGCCACGTAGATGCATGCCCGTGCAACTGGCCCTGAGCCTCGCCACCCAGGTGTTCGAAGACCCACAGGCGGCTGGGGCCGAAACCCCGTTCGCGTAACAACGCTGCAATTGCCGCCGGGCTGTCTCCATCGTTGCTCAATACCAGCAGACGCAGCCCACCATGCAGGTGCGCGTTGAGTGCGGCCAGAGGCCTTGCCACCAGCGACACCACCTGCACGTCCTGCAGCGCCCAACCCAGGCGCGCAGCCGCCAGGGCGCACGAGGAGGGCATCGACAGCACCTGCATCTCGTGGGCAGGCACCTGGCGCGCCAGGCTGGCGCCCACCCCATAGAACATCGGGTCGCCACTGGCCAGCACGCACACAGGCGCGCCACGCAGCGCAAGCACGGGCGCGAGCGAAAAAGGGCTCGGCCAGTGCAGCCGTTCGCCGGTCACGCAACGCGGCAGCAGGGCCAGCTGGCGGGGGCTGCCGAAAATCCGCGCGCCACTGAGCAGCGCTCGGCGAGCTTGTTTGCCCAGACCGCTGAAACCGTCTTCGCCGATGCCTACTACCGTCAGCCAGGGTGCCATTGATACCTCTAGAATTCGCGCGTGTGCAGCACGCCCAATTGTGCCTTTACCCGAAAGATGCTCGACCACCGGCTTTTCATGCGGGCGGCCAAAGCAGGCATAATACCGCGCCTTCTCCACTCAAGCGCAGTTTCACGGATTGCCGGACACCTCAGCGATGCCACCTCACGCTTCCTACAGTTCGCCTCGCCCCTCGGCTTGCCCGGGGTTGTGGCGTATCGTCAGCGCCCTGGATGGCGGCATCTGCCGGATCAAGCTGCCGGGCGGGGTGTTGCTGGCCCAGCAGGCCGAGGCCGTCGCCAGCGCCGCCGAGCGCTTCGCAGGCGGTGTGATCGAGGCCACCAACCGGGGCAACCTGCAGATCCGTGGCGTGGGGCCTGATCACCCGGGCCTGGTAGCGGCGCTGCTCGCCGCTGGGCTGGGCCCGCGTGAAGCGGCCGGCGACGATGTTCGCAACCTGATGCTCAGCCCCCTGGCCGGGCTTGACCCAGCGGGGGTGCTGGACGTCAGGCCGCTGGCAGGGCAGATCCTCGACCTGCTCGAGGGCACGCCACGCTTTCACGCGTTGTCGGCCAAGTTCGCCCTTCAGCTCGATGCTGGTGAACGCCTGGCCATGCTCCATCACCCGCACGACCTGTGGCTTTCGGTGCTTGAGCTTGAGCAGCGGCCCTGGCTCGCATTCGGCCTGGCCGGCAGCCTTGGTGAGGGTGACGTACTGGGTGCGGTGCCGTTCAGCCAAGGCCTGACCCTGGTGCGCGCCGTGCTCGAACGTTTTCTGGACCTGGCCACCCCAACCCAGTCGCGCATGCGGCATGTGCTGCAGGCCTGCACGGCAGCCGATTTCATCGGTGGGCTTGGCGTGGCGTTGCGCCAAGACCCCGCCGTGCTGGGCTGGCGCCGACCGGTTCGCCCGGTGACGTGGCTGGGGGCACTGCCTCAGCGGCGTGGGGTTGCGCTGGGCGTGGCCCCGCCACTGGGGCGGCTCACCCCGGCCATGCTGCGTGAGGCGGCGCGTGTCGCGCGTGAACAGGGCGACAGCAGCCTGCGCTTGACCCCCTGGCAGAGCCTGGTGCTGCCCAACCTGGCGCCCAGCGGCCTCGACCAGGCGCAGCGCAGCCTGATGACGGTCGGGCTGCTCTGCCACGCGGCCGAGCCCCTGGTGCGCATCAGCGCCTGCACCGGCGCCAGCGGCTGTGCCAAGGCCTTGAGCGAGACGAAGGCCGACGCCGTGGCATTGGCCGCATTATTGGGCCCCGGGGCGCCTGCCAGCGTGCATCTTACTGGCTGCCCCCGGTCCTGTGCCCTGGCCCACACCGCCCCGGCCACGCTGCTGGCCTGCGCGCCCGGGCGCTACGATCTTTACCAGCGTGATCCCCGCCTGTCGGGGTTCGGCGCCCTGCGCGCCACTGACATTACCTTGAATGAAGCAGGCGCCATGCTCGACCTGCCGACGGAGCACCTTGATGATTGACTACATCCGCGATGGTCAGGAGATCTATCGCAATTCCTTCCGGATCATTCGTGAGGAAGCCCGACTTGAGCGGATTCCCGCAGACCTCGAAAAGCTTGCGGTGCGCGTGATCCATGCCTGCGGCATGGTCGATGCGATCGATGGCCTGCAATTCTCCGAAGGCGCCGGCCAGGCGGGCCGCCAGGCCTTGCTACGTGGCGCACCGATCCTGTGCGATGCGCACATGGTCGCCGAGGGCATCACCCGGGCACGACTGCCGGCGAACAACCCGGTGATCTGCACCTTGCGCGACCCGAGCGTACCGGACCTTGCCAAGGCCGCTGGCAACACCCGCTCCGCCGTTGCCCTGGAGCTGTGGCGCCCACACCTTGAAGGCAGCGTGGTGGTGATCGGCAACGCGCCGACGGCGTTGTTCTACCTGTTGGAAATGCTCGATGCCGGCGCGCCGCGTCCAGCGCTCATCCTGGGGTTTCCCGTCGGCTTCGTTGGCGCTGCCGAATCCAAGGCCATGCTGGCGGCCGACAGCCGTGGCGTGCCCTTCGTGATCATGCAGGGGCGGCTGGGCGGTAGTGCCATGGCCGCCGCGGCCGTGAATGCCCTGGCCACGGAGGTGGAGTGATGGCCCCGCGTGGACGCCTGATCGGCCTTGGCGTAGGACCGGGTGACCCTGAACTGATCACGCTCAAAGCCCTGCGCCTGCTGCGCGAGTCGCCCGTGGTCGGCTACTTCGTCGCCAAGGGCAAGCGCGGCAACGCATTCGGCATCATCGAAGCGCACCTGCAACCCGAGCAGACGTTGCTGCCGCTGGTCTATCCGGTGACCACCGAATCCTTGCCCGCCCCCCTGTCCTACGAGCAGGTGATCAGCGATTTCTATGACGAAGCCAGCGTACAGGTGGCCGAGCATCTGGACGCAGGGCGTAATGTGGCGGTGATCTGCGAGGGTGACCCGTTCTTCTATGGCTCCTACATGTACCTGCACGACCGCCTGGCACAGCGCTATGAAGCGCAGGTGATTCCTGGCGTGTGCTCCATGCTCGGTGGAGCCTCGGTGCTGGGTGCACCGCTGGTCTATCGCAACCAGAGCCTGTCGGTGCTCTCTGGCGTCTTGCCGGCCGAAGACCTCAAGCGCCGCCTGGCCGACGCCGATGCGGCCGTCATCATGAAACTGGGGCGCAATTTCCCCAAGGTGCGGCAGGTGCTCGGTGAGCTGGGCCTGCACGCGCGTGCGCTGTATGTGGAACGCGCCACCATGGCCAACCAGAAAATCGTACCGCTGGACCAGGTTGACCCACAGTCCTCGCCGTATTTTTCGCTGATCATCGTGCCGGGGGAAAAATGGCAGGGCTGAACACGCAGGTAGCACCGGCCATCGTCATCCTGGGACAGGGCAGCCTGGCCACTGCCCGTTGCCTTCAGCAGGTCTACGCCCAGGCCACGATTCACGGCCTGCAAGGGCGCGTTCAGGGTGCAGACCAGGATTACAACGCCTTTGGCGATCTGCTGCGCAGCCTTTACCAGCGCGGTACGCCAATCATCGCCTTGTGCGCTGCGGGTATCGTGATCCGCAGCCTGGCCAGCCTGTTGGGGGAGAAGGGCAGCGAGCCGCCGGTGCTGGCCGTGGCAGAAGACGGCAGCGCCGTGGTGCCCCTGCTCGGTGGCCTCAGTGGCGTCAACCAGATGGCACGGGACATGGCCTCGGCGCTGGGTGTGTCAGCGGCCATCACCACCAGCGGCGAGTTGCGCTTTGGTACGTGCCTGCTCAACCCGCCCCAGGGTTACGCCTTGGCGGACCTGGAACAAGGCAAGCGCTTCGTTTCCGACCTGCTGGCCGGGGAGCCGGTTCGCATCGAGGGTCAGGCGCCGTGGCTGGCGCAGGCACAGTTGCCTGCCAGTGATGCCGCGCAGCGCACCATCCATGTAGGCCATCTGGCGCGTCCCGCCAGCCGAGACGAGCTGTTGATTCATCCCCGCTCCGTCGTGGTCGGTGTCGCAAGCGGCGATTTGCAGATGATTCGTGACGCGCTGCAGCAGGCCGGTATTGCGCAGGCGTCACTGGCCTGCGTGCTGGCCGATGAGCGGGCCATGTCGGACACCCGGTTGCAGGCTGCCGCGCAGGCGCTGGGTGTCGAATTGCGCTTTGCCGCAAGGCCCGACGATGTGGCTGGCATGGTGGGCGCTGCACTGCCCGATGCGCGGTTGCAGTGCCAGGGTGAGGTGGTCATCGCCGTGGCACCTGCGCCGATCGAAGTGGCTCAGGTTGGCCGTCGCCGCGGGCGGCTGGCGGTCATCGGTCTGGGGCCAGGCGCAGCGGAGCTGATGGTGCCAGCGGTCAAGGCTGAGCTGGCCCGGGCCGAGGATGTGCTGGGCTACGAAACCTATGTACGAATGGCAGGGCCGTTCCGGGACGATCAGGTGCTGCACTGCACCGACAACCGTGAGGAGATGCAGCGCGCCCGGCACGCATTCGAACTGGCCGCGCGTGGCCGTTCGGTGGTGGTGGTGTCATCGGGGGACCCAGGCGTATTCGCCATGGCCGCTGCGGTGCTCGAGGCGTTGCACGCGTCCACGGACGCTGCCTGGCACGCTGTCGACCTGGAGATACTGCCTGGTGTATCGGCCTCCTTGGCAACGGCTGCACAGGCTGGCGCGCCGCTGGGGCATGACTTCTGCGTGATGTCGCTGTCGGACAATCTCAAGCCCTGGTCGATCATCGAGAAACGCCTGGACCTCGCTGCCCAGGCCGATCTGGTGCTGGCCTTCTACAACCCGATTTCCAAAGCACGGCCGCACCAACTTGGGACCGCGCTGGACGTCGTACGCCGGCACCGTGGTGCTGATACACCTGTAGTCCTTGGCCGTGACATTGGTAGGCCGGGGCAGACTTTGCGCGTCGTCTCTTTGGCCCAACTGGTGCCAGAAATGGTCGATATGCGCACCATGGTGCTGGTGGGCTCATCGACCACGTGCACGTTCGAACGCCCAAATGGTGGGCAGTGGGTCTACACGCCGCGGTGGTATGGCGCCAAGCCCTGAAGCACGGTAGCTCGATCCGAGGGGGAAGCGTTTCGGCGCAGGATGAGCAGCGTCGAGCGGTTAGGTTCAAGGCCGAAGCCACCTGGTTTCGACCGGACCTAACTGGAGCCTTTGACATGACCACCAACAAAGAAAACCTTGAACTGCAAGTTTTGCCTGACATGAACCTGTTCGTGTTCCCCGACACCATGAGCGAGGCCAACCGTACTGCGGCCAAGGCCTGCCACGCCCTGGCTACCCAAGGCGCCAACAAGCAGCACCACCCGATCCAGGAAACCCAGGCCTGGTTCAACCAGTACGTGTTCCTGATGTCGAAGATGGGCTGGACACCCACGCGCGTTGATGTTCAGCGCATTACCCAGAGCGACAGGCACCTGGAAATCAGCAACCTGGTTGGCAAGGGGCTGCAAGCTGCCTATGGCGCCTTTACTGGTGACGTGGCCTCGGCGCTGGAAGGGTTGGGCAAGACCGTCGTTTCCGCACTGGCTGCCAGCACCAAGAATGTCGAACTGCTGGACCGCAAGTCCGTGGAGGATGACCGCAACAGCCTGAGCCTGAACAAGTGTGAGCAGACCGGTGCTGGCCAGGTCGCCATGATGGTGAGCGCAGTCCAGACCGATGCCAAGCCTGACAAGAAAGCCAACTACCTGTTGGCCAAATGGGAGAGCAGCGGCACCACCAACTATGCCTGCGGTGCCGTGCTGAACCTTGATCAGCGCCAGTACGAGAAAGTACGCGCCGTTGTTGAAACCAAGCTCGACGACAACGCCCTGGAAGTGTTGCTGGCCCTCGAAATCTAACCTGTCGGTATGGCTCACCGGAGCCTTGGCTTCGGTGAGCCTGGAGGGTGCATCAATGTCAAATAACTACAGCGTGTGGCGCAATGGCAACAGCCTGGTGCTCGTCGACAAGACCATCAGCGAGTCCTGCAGGCTCGACATGCTCAATATCCAGCTGGCGGCCTACCTCGCCGCGTGCAATGGCGGGGTCTCAGGGGTTGATGGGGACAGCTGGCTCAAGGAATACATACGTGTGCAGAGCGGTTTCGGCTGCACGCTAGCCACGCTACGGTCGCAAACGACACCCATGGTGCCGGTTGCCGCTTTCAGGCCTTGGACCATGCTTTGCGACAGCCTTCTCCAGGCTACGCCTCACCACCTTCGCGAAGCTGTCGCGCAGTGTCTGGAAGCCTGCGCAAGCAATGAAACATGTGATAACCGGATAGGGGGGCGCTGTGACCTTGGCGAACCCCTTGGCGACACCTGCCTGAACCACGCGCATGCCGAGGTTCGGCTGGTGCTGCCTGACTATTCCATCATCAGCACTCAATTGAACCTTGGAAGTCGAGCGCCGCTTGATACTGACTGGCTCTGGCAATCGTTCGACCCTCCGGCGGTGCCGGCCTGCTGGCAGTTCCAAGGGCAGTATTTGATCGATTCCAGGCGTATGAACCTCATCGGGCCGGGGCTTGCAAAAAAACTTCAGGCCAAGCTCGCCCTTCATCGCAGCGAAATCAGCGTGCAGGAGCCGAACCATGACTAACACCGACGCATCATCGATCGCCGGCCAGCTGGTACACAGCAGTGTGCTGGTCTTTTTGCCAGGCGTATGCCCGCAAGCACGTTCAGACATACTGCTGGCCAACGCCTTTGCTCAGCAGGTGGCATGGGGGGATTTGAAAGACGGTCTCGAACCTGACTGGTTCAGGAATTACTGGCGCAACCTCGCTGCCCTGGGCTTCGATGGCAAGCTGGCGCCAGCAGGGCGGCGGCCGGGGCCTGACCGGGGCAGCCTCGCTGCGCAGGCAATCGAGCATATCAGCCAAGCGGGCTCTGCCCGTCTGGGCGAAGCGGCCAACCAGGCGCTGGAGGCCTTACGTCGTGATGACAAGGCTCTGAGACTGTTCAGCAGCCATTCGATCGTGGGCACTCAAGCGCGTGTGCAGTTATTGCCCTGCGCCCAGCAGTCCAATGGCTTCATCGACATGGTGCTGCTGCACATGGATGTCTCGATGGAAAAAAGCGCCAGCGACTTCCTGTTCAAGGGCGCGAGCAACGGAATCAGTGTGAGAGACCTGCGACTGGAAGTGATCCATTTCAATCTGCAAGGGTTTCGTGAGGGTTATCGGCGCCGGGCAGAGGCCAGTGTTGCGCGAACGGCCGAGCGCGTCATCAGGGATTTGGTGCTCTAGTTGGGCGGCGAGCTGCCGTCCGGACTCAGGCCCTGATCGGCATTGGCCGGCTGCTGGCTGGCCCAGTATTGAATCAACTCTCGCAGTTGCGACAATTCGACGGGCTTGGCCATGTGGCCGTCCATGCCGGCTTGCTTGGCGCGGTCCTTGTGCTCGGCAAGGATATGCGCGGTCAGCGCAACGACGGGCGTGTGCGCGCGCTGGTTGGCGGCTTCCCATTCGCGCAGGCGCCTGGTTGCCGAGAAACCATCCAGAACCGGCATTTCGCAATCCATGAGCACCAAGTCATAGCGCTTGGCTTTCATCGCTTCAAGAGCTTCTTCGCCGTTGGACGCGGTATCGGGCTGCAGGCTCAGCTTGCCGAGCATACCGCGGATGACCTTGGTCGAAATGGTGTTGTCCTCTGCGACCAGCACGCTGAAATGCGGGGGCAGGTCGAGCGCCTGGGGCTGGCCGGGTGCAGCCGCCGGCAGCGCCTGCTCGCGGCCGCGTTGAGCCAGTTCTTCGGCCAGGGTGGTCTTGAGTGTGTAGCCAGCCACCGGTTTGGCCAAGATCCGCTTGATCCCGGCGTTGCGCGCGATGATCTTGCTGGGCGCGTTGCTGATACCGGTCAGCATGACCACCAGAATGTCGTGATTGAGGCTGGGGTCTTCCTTGATCTTGGCGGCCAGTTGCATGCCGGTCATGCCGGGCATGTTCTGGTCCAGGAGCACCGCGTCGAAGTAATCGCGAAGATGAGCCTTGGTACGCAATAGGGCCAGGGCCTCCTTGCCCGAAGGCACTGCGCTGACATTCATGCCCCAGGCGCTGCACTGTTGGACCAGCACCTTGCGGCACGTGTCGTTGTCGTCCACCACCAGTACCCGCGCGTCGCGCAGCGGTCCGTCCAGGTCGGTCGGAGGTTGCTCGAGGCAGGCTGGGTCCAGCGGCAAGGTCAGCCACAAGGTATTGCCGGTGCCGGTGCTGCTCTTGATGCCGAATTCCCCATGCATAAGGCCAATCAGCTGCTTGGCGATCACCAGCCCCAGGTGGCCGCCCAGCCGATTGCTGGACAGGAAATGCCTGCTGTGCAGTTCTGCCTGCAACAGCGCCTCGCGATCGGCTGCCGGCAAGGGGTCGCCGCTGTCCTGTACGGCGATGCGCAAGCGGGGCACCTCGCCGCGCTGGTCCAGTGCAACGACGAGCAGGATTTCCCCCTGGTCGGTGTTCTTCAGTGCGTTTTCCATCAGGCTCGACAGCGCCTGACGCAAGCGGGTGGGGTCGCCACTGACCACGCGGGGCACCTGGGGCTGGGTGAAGCTGATCAGCTCGATGTTCTGCTGCTCGGCCTTGG
Source organism: Pseudomonas sp. I3-I5 (assembly GCF_022699445.1). NCBI lineage: Bacteria > Pseudomonadati > Pseudomonadota > Gammaproteobacteria > Pseudomonadales > Pseudomonadaceae > Pseudomonas > Pseudomonas sp. I3-I5. The sequence goes on from NZ_CP093940.1 coordinate 424,989, forward strand.
CCCTGAAGATGTTCAAACAGTCTTCGATCAGCGCGTTGAGGTCGAACTGGACGTCGTCGAGTTCGATCTGGCGGGACTCGAGCTTGGAGATATCGAGTATCTCGTTGATCAATGTGAGCAACTCGTTGCCCGCGCTGTGAATGGTCTGGACGTAATCGCGCTGCTTGACCGATAACGGCGTGCCCAGCAGCAGTTCGGTCATGCCCAGCACGCCATTCATGGGAGTACGTATTTCGTGGCTGATCTTGGCCAGAAACTCGGCCTTGGCGTTGATTTCGGCGTCACTGGCTGCCAAGGCGCGGCTGACACTGAAGCGCTCTTCGTTGATACGCCGCAGCCGGTCGCTGACCGCCAGGTTCAACAGCAGCCCGCTCGCCACCGCTAGCCCCAACAGAATGCACAGCAACCAAGGCGTGGAGGTGCGGGTAAGCCCAAGCAGGGCAGGCAGCAGCACCAGCCCGCCAACGTTGAAGATGATCATCGCCAGACCGAACAAACGGGCCGGAGCGTAACCTCGGTACCAATGGTAGCTGCTGACCACCAGCATCGTGACGCTGCCCAGTGCCATCAAGGCATAGGTCATGAGATTGAGCGGCAAGGTATCGATGAACAGCAGCACGATCCCGCTCACCCCCACCAGCAGCATCTCGCCGCTCAACAGCCGGTTAAGGCGCGGCGTGTTGCGCGGTGCGAAGAAGTGCTGGGTGAAATACAGCCCAGCCAGCCCCGCCAGTACCAGCGTAAGGTACGCCGCTGGCGTCTGGGCGCTGTACCACACATGCCACCATGGGCCGCTGAGGTTCAGCAGGATCAGGCCACTGAGCAACATCAGGCCATGGTAGAACGCCAGGATCAGCGCAGTGCTCGAGCGGCTGTAGATGAAGCGAATCAGGTTATGCAGGATCAGCATCACCAGGCCACCGAACAGCATGCCGAACAGCAACGGCTGAGTCTGGTTGGCGGCGGCTCGCGCAGCAGGCTCCAGGCTGATGGCCGGGCGCAGTTGGTGTTCCGATACCAGGCGCAGGTAGATATCCAGGCCTTGCTTGCTGTTGGGCAACGGCAGCACGTGGTCGCTGCCGCGCAATGTGGGGTTGGCACTGCCGGCTTGGCGGCCGTGATGCAGGTGGCGTATCAGCTTGTCGCCTTGCAGCGCATACAGGTCCAGACCCGACAGATCAGGTGCGAAGACGCGCAGCAATTGTTCCTGCTCACCAGGCTCTAGCCGATAATGCAGCCACAGGGCCTGGTCGGGGGGCGCCGCATCGAGTTCTGCCAGCTCCAGCGGGCTGAACTGGTTGCGATAACGGTCCGAGCGCACGTCGCTCAGTTGCAGGTTGCCTTGTTCGTCGAGCAGCAGGGCCCAGCCACTGTCATGTTCCGCCATCGCGGGGAGCATGCAGATCAGGGTCAGCAAGCTGACGATCAACGCTGAGGCAATCCGGAGCCGGCGCACTACGAAATCCCTTCTTGGCCCATGTGCGGGGTGCTAACTATGCGCGGCGTGCCGAGTTGAAGGCAAGGCCCGCGGGCACGCCGACAAGACGGTTGCCGTGCGCCCGGCTGCACTGGCCCGGGCGCCTCGACATTACAGCGGTGAAGCGGTTATTGCTCGCCACGTTCCCGGGCAATGGCCCGGTAGCCGATATCGGTACGGTAGAAGCTGCCGTCCCAGGTGATCTGCTCGGCCAGGCGATAGGCTTGCTGCTGGGCGGACTCGACGGTTTCACCCAGGGCGGTGGCGCACAGCACGCGACCCCCAGCGGTCACCACGTCACCGTCCTTCAAGGCAGTGCCTGCATGGAATACCTTGCCTTCGAGCTTCGCAGCCGCCTCCAGGCCCGAAATGGCTGCGCCCTTGGCGTAGTCACCCGGGTAGCCGCCTGCGGCCAGCACCACGCCCAGGCTGGGGCGTGGGTCCCACTGCGCTTCGACCTTGTCCAGGGCCTTGGCGAAGGCCGCTTCGATGAGCAGCACCAGGCTCGATTCCAGGCGCAGCATGATCGGCTGGGTTTCCGGGTCGCCGAAGCGGCAGTTGAATTCGATGACCTTGGGGTTGCCCGCCTTGTCGATCATCAGGCCAGCATACAGGAACCCGGTGTAGACATTGCCTTCCTCGGCCATGCCGCGCACGGTCGGCCAGATCACCTGGTCCATGACCCGCTGGTGCACGTCGTCAGTGACTACCGGGGCAGGGGAGTAGGCACCCATGCCGCCCGTGTTCGGGCCGCTGTCCTGATTGCCGACGCGCTTGTGGTCCTGGCTGGTGGCCATGGGCAGCACGTTGTGGCCGTCGACCATGACGATGAAGCTGGCTTCCTCGCCATCGAGAAACTCCTCGATGACCACGCGTGAACCTGCTTCCCCAAAGGCATTGCCCGCGAGCATGTCACGCACGGCGGCTTCGGCTTCTGCCAAGGTCATGGCGACGATGACGCCCTTGCCAGCGGCCAGGCCATCGGCCTTGATGACGATCGGCGCGCCTTTTTCCTGCAGGTACGCCAGGGCCGGTTCGATTTCGGTGAAGTTCTGGTAGTCGGCCGTCGGGATCTTGTGGCGGGCCAGGAAATCCTTGGTGAACGCCTTGGACCCTTCCAGCTGGGCAGCGCCCTGGGTCGGACCGAAGCAGTCCAGGCCACGGCTGCGGAACAGGTCGACCACACCGATGACCAGGGGCGCTTCCGGGCCGACGATGGTCAGGTCGACGTTCTTCTCGGCAAAATCAGCCAGTTGCTCCAGGGCGCAGACGTCGATCGCGACGTTCTCGCACTTGGTCTCGATGGCGGTGCCAGCGTTGCCCGGGGCCACGAAGACTTTTTCGACGCGTGGGTCCTGGGCGACTTTCCAGGCCAGGGCGTGCTCACGGCCGCCGCTGCCGATGATCAAAACTTTCATGTCAAAACCTCTAGATCTGTCGAGCGAGAGGCCCTGCCTCTCGCTGTGCCAGGTCGCACCGCGGCAGTTGCCTACCTGGGTGCGGCCGATTGCCGTGAATCAGTGGCGGAAGTGGCGCATGCCGGTGAACACCATGGCGATACCGGCTTCATCAGCGGCAGCGATCACCTCGGCGTCACGCATCGAGCCACCTGGCTGGATGACCGCGCTGATGCCGACCTTGGCCGCATTGTCGATGCCGTCACGGAACGGGAAGAAGGCGTCCGAAGCCATGACGGCACCCTGCACCTGCAAGCCGGCATGCTCGGCCTTGATGGCGGCGATACGGGCGGAGTTGACCCGGCTCATCTGGCCCGCGCCCACGCCGATGGTCTGGCGCTGCTTGGCATAGACGATGGCGTTGGATTTGACGAACTTGGCCACTTTCCAGGCGAACACCAGGTCGTGGATCTCTTGTTCGGTCGGTGCACGCTGGGTGACGATCTTCAGGTCATCGGCCGTGATCATGCCGATGTCACGGCTCTGGACCAGCAGCCCGCCGTTGACTCGCTTGAAGTCCCAGCCGGCAGCCCGCTCAGCTGGCCACTCGCCACATTCGAGCAGGCGCACGTTCTGCTTGGCTGCAACCACATCGCGGGCAGCCTGGGAGATCTTCGGTGCGATGATCACCTCGACGAACTGGCGCTCGACGATGGCCTTGGCGGTTTCGCCGTCCAACTCGCGGTTGAAGGCAATGATGCCGCCGAAGGCCGATTCGGTGTCGGTGGCGTAGGCCAGGTCGTAGGCTTTGCGGATACCGCCTTCGTCTTCAGGCACCACGGCCACGCCACACGGGTTGGCATGCTTGACGATGACGCAGGCCGGCTTTACGAAGCTCTTGACGCACTCGAGCGCCGCGTCGGTGTCGGCCACGTTGTTGAAGGACAGCTCCTTGCCTTGCAGCTGCACGGCAGTGGAAATGCTGGCTTCGCCTTTCTTGGCTTCCACGTAGAACGCCGCACGCTGGTGCGGGTTCTCGCCGTAGCGCATTTCCTGGGCCTTGACGAACTGGGTGTTGAAGGTGCGCGGGAAGTCGCCGCGTGCTTCGGTGCTCAGGGTTTCCTTGGCCTGGTCCACGGTGCCCATGTAGTTGGCGATCATGCCGTCATAGGCTGCGGTGTGCTCGAAGGCCTTGAGCATCAGGTCGAAGCGCTGGGCGTAGGTCAGGCCGCCGGCCTTCAGGCCCTCGACGACGCTGGCGTAGTCACCGGCGTTGACCACGATGGCCACGTCCTTGTGGTTCTTGGCAGCCGAGCGGACCATGGTCGGGCCGCCGATGTCGATGTTCTCGATGGCGGTCGGCAGGTCGCAGCCAGGCTTGGAGATCGTGGCTTCGAAGGGGTACAGGTTGACCGCCACCAGGTCGATGGGCTTGATCCCGTGCTCGTTCATGATCGCGTCGTCGGTGCCGCGGCGACCGAGGATGCCGCCATGGATCATCGGGTGCAGGGTCTTGACCCGGCCATCCATCATTTCGGCGAAGCCGGTGTAGTCGGCCACTTCCACCGCGTTGACACCGTTGTCCTTGAGCAGCTTGTAGGTGCCGCCGGTGGACAGTATCTCGACGCCGAGCTGTTGCAGCTCACGGGCAAATTCGAGGATACCGGTCTTGTCGGAGACGCTGATCAGGGCGCGGCGGACTGGCAGGCGGGTAGTCTGGTCGGTCATTTCGGGTTCCAATAACGCGGTGGAGTCAGCAAAAAAGGCGTCTGTGTTGAGACAGGCGCCTTTTTCGATCGGGATTCTGGCTTACAGCAAGTCGTATTGCTTGAGCTTCTTGCGCAGCGTGCCTCGGTTCAACCCGAGCATCTCGCTGGCTTTGGTCTGGTTGCCCTTCACATAGCTCATCACGCTTTCAAGCAGCGGCGCCTCGACTTCGGAGAGCACCAGGTTGTACACGTCCGTGACGGTCGCGCCTTCGAGGTGGGCGAAGTAGTTGTGCAGCGCCTTCTCGACGCTGTCGCGAAGGGTCTGGCCCTCTTCGCTCGGCGTGTTCAGGTGCTGTTTCAGGTTGGCGTTGTCGCTCACGGGCGTTGTTCCACTCACAAATGTTTCGGTCATCATCGTCATGCGGCCACCCCTTGTCCGTCCTCTGTCTCAAGGCTCTGTCGACGTTCACTGAAAAACGCGCGAACGTTGGCGCACTGCGCTTGTGTGTCTTCCAAAGCGTTGAACCGGGAGCGAAACTCCTTGCCGCCGGGTCGTGTCGCCAGGTACCAGCCCACGTGCTTGCGGGCGATCCGCACACCCATGACATCGCCGTAGAAGGCGTGCAGGGCGGCCAGGTGCTCCAGCAGGATGCGTTCCACCTCGTCCAGCTGCGGCGCTGGCAACTGCTCGCCAGTGCGCAGGTAATGCTCGATCTCGCGAAAGATCCAAGGCCGGCCTTGAGCGGCCCGGCCGATCAGCAGGCCATCGACGCCCGTGGCGTCGAGCACTGCCTTGGCCTTTTGCGGCGAGGTAATGTCGCCGTTGGCGAAGACCGGAATGGACACCGCTTGCTTGATAGCGGCGATGGTGTCGTATTCGGCTTCACCGGTGTACAGGTCGGCGCGTGTGCGGCCATGCACCGCAAGCGCCTGGATGCCAGCCTGTTCGGCTATTTTCGCCACGTTCAGGCCATTCTTGTTGGCCCGGTCCCAGCCGGTGCGGATCTTCAGCGTCACCGGAACATCCACGGCGCCCACGACGGCCCGCAGAATGTCGCTGACCAAGGCTTCATCTCTCAATAAAGCAGAGCCTGCCGCCTTGTTGCAGACTTTTTTTGCCGGGCAGCCCATGTTGATATCGATGATCTGGGCGCCCGCGGCGACATTGGCCTGTGCAGCCGCCGCCATCATCTGTGCGTCGCCCCCGGCGATCTGGACCGAGCGCGGCTCGGGATCGCCTTCGTGGATGCGGCGCAGGCTCGACTTGCGGCTGTTCCACAGGGACAGGTCGCTGGAGACCATTTCCGACACCACCATGCCTGCGCCCATGCGCTGGCAAAGTGTTCGGAACGGCTGGTCCGTGACCCCAGCCATGGGTGCGAGGATCAGGTTATTGCGCAGTGTATAAGGGCCGATGCGTACCGCCGACATAGGTGTTCCCTGTTGTGGGGCCGAATCTTGAGGTTCGAAAAAGGGTTGGCATGATACCCGCTCTGGATGACCGGATAAAGATGGATTTGGATAAAATCTGAACAACTGAGGGTTGCCGCCCCTGCACCCTGGGCTCCGGGTCGTCAGGCCCCGGACAAGCGGCATCATGGCCGGCGCAGCGGCAGCGTACCTGTTGGCCGTCAGGGTTTATTCCGGCGAGCGGAAGCTCAAGCTGTAGTTCACCGCTCGCTGACCTGGGTCAAGAATATCCAGCGCGATGTGGATTGGCGTCTGGCTGGGCATTTCGCCGCGTCCGGCCAGCTCCCCGGACAGGTATTCGGCCGGCTTGAAACGGCGACTGGCGATCAGCTGGCCATTGAGGTCCGAGAAGCGCAGTTCGAGCAGTGGAAAGGGTTGGGCGAAGGGGGCACGGTTATAGATGATGGCGTCCACGATCAGCGCACCTTTGAAGTCCGGATGGCTGCGCACCACCAGGTTGCTGCTCTTGATCCGGTTCACATCGACACGAGAGGGGACCTGGCAGCCCACGGCCGGACACACCTGCTCGAACAGCGGGCGGTACTGGTCCTGTCGGGACAGCTCGTCGAAATGGAACCAGACGTACTGCAAGGCGAGCATGGCAGCAGCGATCAGCGTCAACCCACCCCACAGCAGGCGCTTGCCCCAGGCCGGGGCCGGCTTCTCCCAGCCCAGTTGCAGCGGGTCGTCCACCACATCCACCAAGGGTTCCTTGCGCCTTGGGCGTTCGGCCTTGTCAGTGACCTCAGGCTCCATGCGCCCCATGGGCAACGGCGCTTCATCGTGTTCATCGTCGGCGCGCAGGCTGGTTGCCAAGGGTTCGTCGTCGTGCGCGGTGAGGCCGGCAATCGACACCTCGTCATCGTCTTCGGGTCGCAGTGGCGCTCCCAGTTTTGGCTCATCCTCATCCGTCACGATGCTGCCCAGCGGCGGCTCATCTTCTGCGTCTGCGTCCAGGCCGGCGGTGAAGGTCGGCTCGGTACGCGCCTCGCGCCGCGAATCTGCCTGGGGAGCAGGCTCGAGTACGGGGGCAGCAGCAGCCTGTTCCGGTTCAAACGGCTCGCCTGCTGCAGTGCCGAACACTTCGTCCAGGTGTTCGTCCGCGTCCTCCTCGTGACGCCGTGCCTGCAGCATGGACGCCTGATCGGCCTCACGCACCTGTACGGGCGCGTGGCGGCGCTCCAGGCGCTCCAGTTCCTTGTCCAGGTCGAGCTCGTCCAAGGCCTGGGCGGTCTGGGCCCAGGCCTCGTCGTCCGGCGCGATGGGGTGCACGTGCGCGGGGGTGGGCGCGGCAGGCGCCGGCGCTGCCTCGGTGGCCGGCAGCGGGCTCGGCGGGAGGGGGGCGCTGCGGTTCTGCTCCAGTAGCTGCTTGGCGGCATTGAACACTTGCAGGCACTGGCCGCAACGCACCACGCCACGGGCCACGCTCAACTGGTGGTGGGTGACACGAAAGCTGGTCTGGCAATGCGGGCACTGGGTGACGAAACTGTCGGTCATGCGGCAATCCGGAGGCTGTGCTGAGGGCTATTCTAGGTTCGACTAGCGGCGGCGACCACTGATTCGCACCCAGCCATCGCGAACGACGATAGGGTCCAGGTCGAAATCGGCAGCGTAGGCGGCGGCCACTTCTTCGCCTTGTTCAGCGAGAATGCCCGACAACGCCAGCAGACCGCCCGGGCGGACCAGGCCGCTGAGCTGCGGTGCCAGCGACACCAGTGGCCCGGCCAGGATGTTGGCCACCAGCACGTCGGCCTGCATGGCAGGCATGTGCTCGGGCAGGTACAGCGCGAACAGCTCGTCGGCAATGCCGTTGCGTTGGGCATTGTCGCGAGAGGCTTCGATCGCCTGCACGTCGATGTCCGTGCCTACCGCTTCGCGCGCGCCCAGCAACAGTGCAGCGATCGCCAGAATGCCCGAGCCACAGCCAAAGTCCAGCACCTGGGTGCCCTGCAACTGCTGACCGTCGAGCCACTCAAGGCACAGCGCCGTGGTGGGGTGCGTGCCCGTGCCGAACGCCAGCCCAGGATCGAGCAACAGGTTCACGGCGTCCTTTTCCGGAGCATCGTGCCAGCTCGGCACGATCCACAGCCGGCGGCCGAAACGCATCGGCTGGAAATTGTCCATCCAGCTGCGTTCCCAGTCCTGGTCTTCGATCACTTCGGCCTGGTGCTGGGGCAGCTCGACGCCCGTCAGCAGGCGCAGGTGCGCGAACACCTGTTCAGGGTTGGTGTCAGCCTCGAACAGGGCCAGCAGGTGGGTGTGCGACCACAGCGGCGTGGTATTGAGGTCTGGCTCGAAGATGGGTTGATCTTCGGCGTCCATGAAGGTGACCGACACCGCGCCGACTTCCAGCAGCGCGTCTTCGTAGGTTTCGGCTTGTTCCGGGCTGATGGCCAGACGTACTTGCAGCCAGGGCATGGCGTGTACCTTTGATAGATCCAGAAGGGCAGCCCAAGGCTGCGCGGAGCCTGGCAGTTTACGCGAGTGCGTAGGGTTTGTAGAGACGCCTGCGCCTGTCAGGTGCCGGTGCCTAGACAAAGCACAGGGACAGGGATTCAGCCCGGTAGGCGGGCTTGTCCTCGTCTTTTATCTCCAGCGTGGCGATGGCCTTGAGCAACCATTGGCCGGGGCGCTTTTGCTGCACATCGGCCAGCTCGACATGCAGGCGCACCTGGCTGTCGACCTTCACCGGCTGAATGAAGCGCACGCTGTCCAGGCCGTAGTTGACGACCATCTTCAGCCCCTGCGGCAAGACCAGGATGTCCTCGATCAGCGCAGGAATCAGGGACAGGGTCAGAAAGCCATGGGCGATGGTGCCGCCGAACGCGGTTTGCGCAGCTCGCTGCGGGTCAACGTGGATGAACTGATGATCGCCAGTCGCCTCGGCGAAACGATCGATACGCTGCTGGTCGATGGTCAGCCAGGCCGAGTGGCCGAGGGACTTGCCGACGTATTGGGTAAGCGCGGTGGCCGGCACTAGCGGCATGGTAATCCTCCTGGGTATGAAATGGCACGCGCGTGCAAGATCAGCATGCTTGGCCAGGCCGGTCAAGTTGCGCTCGGCGCGGGCAGCGTGCCCATGCTTATAATGAGCCGCACGCCTGAAGGAGAACGTTATGCTGTTGCGGGGTTTGACCTGGCTGGTGCTGTTCCAGCTGTTGGGGACGGCAGTCAATCATCTGTTGGTTCCCGTCCTGCCGGGGCCGATCATCGGCCTGTTGCTATTGCTGGGTTTTCTGATGGTGCGCGGCGAGGTGGGTGCGCCCCTCAACGAAGCTGCCGGCAGCCTGCTGCGCTACTTGCCGCTGTTGCTGGTGCCTCCGGCCGTGGGGGTGATGGTGTATGCCCGTGACATCGCCGCCGACTTCTGGGCCATCGTCGGTGCGCTGTTGATTTCCTGCCTGCTGACGCTGGTGGTGGTGGGCGTGCTGATGCAGAAACTCATTCATCGTCAGGCCCGGCGCGAGGACCAGCCATGATGCTCGACTGGCAAGGCGCATTGGATGCAGTGGTCCACCACCCATTGTTCGGCATTGGCGTGACCCTGGGGGCCTACCAGCTGGTGCTGGCCGGGTATGAGAAGACCCGCTGGATCTTCCTGCAGCCGGTGCTGGTGTCGATGGCCCTGGTGATCGGCGTGCTGCTGCTGTGCGGCATCGACTACGCCGAATACCGCAAGAGCACCGAAATCATGAACATCCTGCTGGGCCCTGCCACCGTGGCCTTGGCGGTGCCGCTGTTCCTGAACCTGCGGCGCATTCGCCAGTTGTTCTGGCCGACCTTGACTACGCTGGTACTCGGAGGCCTGTTCGCCACGGTGTGCTGCCTGTTGCTAGGGTGGTGGTTTGGCGCTGAGCACATGATCCTGATGACCATGGCGCCCAAGTCCGTCACCTCGCCCATCGCGATGCTGGTAGCCGAGCAGATCGGTGGCGTGGCGGCGCTGGCTGCGGTCTTCGTGCTGATTACCGGGGTGATCGGGGCCATTTTCGGGCCTGCCTTGTTGAGCCGCTGCGGTGTGCTCAGCCCTGAAGCGCGGGGCATGTCCCTGGGCATCACGGCCCACGCGGTCGGCACCTCGGTGGCCTTGCAGGAAAGTGACGAATGCGGCGCCTTCGCCGCGCTGGCGATGAGCCTGATGGGCGTGGCAACGGCAGTGTTCCTGCCGCTGGCCGTCAGCCTGGTGGCTTGAGGAGTGATGATGATGCTACCGCTGTTTCCCCTCGACACCGTGCTGTTCCCAGGGTGTTTTCTCGACCTGCAGATTTTCGAAGCCCGCTACCTGGACATGATCGGGCGTTGCATGAAACAAGGCGAAGGCTTTGGCGTGGTCTGCATCGTGGAGGGCGAGCAGGTCGGCAAGGCGCCGCCCGTGGTGGCGTCCATTGGCTGCGAAGCGGTGATCCGCGATTTCGTCCAGCAGGACAATGGCCTGTTGGGTATTCGCGTCGAAGGGGTGCGGCGTTTCGATCTTCAGGCCACCGAAGTGCAAAAGGATCAACTGCTGGTGGGGCAGGTACAGTGGCTGCCTGAGCTTGACGACAGCCCCTTGGAGGAAGCGGACGACGACTTGCTGGCCCTGCTGCTGGCCTTGGGCGAGCACCCGATGGTCGAGGCGCTCGACATGCCCCGGCCCGTGGACGGGCGTCAGGCGCTGGCCAACCAACTGGCCTACCTGCTGCCCTTCACCGAGCAAGACAAGCTGGACTTGCTGGCCCAGGACTCGCCCGAGCAGCGGCTGGGCGAGATCCACAGGTTGCTCGAGCGCATCCAGGGTGAGCTGTTTGCCTGAATAGCGCCTGGCGTCAGTACTGGTACCTGAGCAGGGCGTGGGGCAGGGCGTGGGTGGCAAAGAAGGCCAGCAAGGCGATGCAGGCCGGCAATACCAGCCACCAGACCTTCAGGGGCAGGGCCGGCAGGGTCTGACGGTACTGGGACAATGTCAGGCTGATCGCGCAGACGCAGCAGGCCAGCAGGGCGCCGGCCAGGATGTCGGTGGGCCAGTGTGCACCCAGGTACACCCGCGACAGGGCAATGGCCAATGCCGGAATGCAACCCAGCATGATCCAGGTCAGGCGCATGCGCGGTGGCTGGCCGCGGCCGGCGAGCACCGCTAGCACCAGAAAGAACGCAAACGACGCCGAACTGTGGCCGCTGGGCATACTGTAGCTGGTCAGCGGGTCGGTCAGCACTTCCGGCCGGGCCCGGGCGAACAGCCACTTGAGCGTGCCATTGGCGATGGCGGTGCCCATCAGCGCCCCAGCTGCGAAGAAAGCGTGCCGCCACTGGCGTACCACCAGCAGCAAGCCTGTCAGCAGCCCGCCGAGGAAGAACTGGGTGCGAAAATCCCCGAGCCGCGTCACCACCACCACAGCGCCGTCGATGGCCTGGCTGCGATGCTCCTGGACCAGCGTCATCACCCCGTCGTCGAAGGCGTGCAGGTAGGGCCAGCCAAGAAATACCCCGGCCAAGGCCAGCAGGCACAGGGCACCAATCAGCCGTGTGCCGTGGCGACGGTCGCGGATGCTGGTGCTCAGGCTAAGGCCGATGATCACCGCCAGCGTGCCGAAAATGATCCCGGCCTGGGGCCAGAAGCCTTCGGGCAGGGGCAGGCGCATGGCCGCACCGGTGGCCCAACCGGGCAGCAGGTAGGCGATCGACCACCCTGCGGCTGCCACCAGGCTCACGGCGATGAACCGCAGTAGCGGCATGTCGAACATGCCGGCGACCATTGGCAGCATGGGCCGCAACGGGCCGATGAAACGGCCTACGAGCAGGCTGGCGATGCCATAGCGCTTGAAGTAGGTTTCGGCGCTGCCGATCCATTCCGGGTGGTGCCGCAACACCGGCAGGCGGCGAATGTTCTGGTGGAAATGCTTGCCGATCATGTAGGACAGCGCGTCACCCAGTAACCCGCCCAAAAAGCCCAGCAGCAAGGTTTCGCCAAGGCCCAGCACACCGCTACCTGCCAGCACGGCTACCGCAAACAGCAGCACCGTGCCTGGAACGATGATGCCGGCGATGGCCAGGCATTCGATGCACGCGACCAGGAAGATTGCGACGCCAAGCCACTGTGGGTTGGCACCCAGCCAACCGGTCAGGCCGTCGAGCCATTGTTCCATGGTTCAGCTCTCTTGTTCGATGATGGAGAAGTCACGGCCTTCGACCTGGCCGCGCCGCAATGGGTTGCGTGTGCAGAACCGGGCGTATGCGGCGTCGACGAAGCGGTACGGCAGGTGCTCGTCACGCCCGTGGGGAATGCCCAGACGGGCTGCCTGGATCACCCGGGGCACCGGGTTGGCGCAGTCGTCCACATACAGCCGCTGCGGGTCGAAGCGCTGCGCATCCCAATGTGGCACCTTGAGGCCCAGCGCCCGGCACAACAGCGTCTGCCCCGCGCACAGGCGCTCGACGGAGCGCAGGTTGCCGCTGGCGTCGGGGTTGTTCAGGTGCATCTGCGCCAAGCTGTCGGGCCCTGAGAGGGCGTCCTGCCACGGGTAGGCGGACTTGATGAGCACCGCATTGCCGGGGCCCTGGGCGCTGAAGTTCAGGGAGTCGCCGCCGCGGGCATAGTACATATAGATGTGTCCGCCATCGAGAAACAGCGCCTTGCGCTTCTCGGTGTAGCCCAGCGACGCATGGCTACCCTTGTCGGTGAGGTAATAGGCCTCGGTCTCGATGATGCGGGCGGCAAGCCACAAGTTGCCCTGGCGGTGGCGAATGACCTTGCCCAGCAGGGCTTTGGCCAAGGTTTGGGCGTCGCGGTCGAAAAAGCTGTCTGGCAGTGCTGGCATGCAAGGGCTTCGCAGGCTAAAGGCATGAGGGTAACAGGCGCTACCTTAACCGAATCTGAAACCTTCGAACATGTGACGGCGCAGGGCAGAGATTTCCACAGAGTTCTGCTTCCTTATGGATAAGACCGGTTACATCTTTCCTACAGATTTGCCACAGCTTTTTCTACCATCCGCCACCCACCGCTGGGCGTACACCTGCGCGACAGTTATAATCAGCCGTTTCCCCACCGCCAAGACACCGAGCCCATGACTGAGTCCGTTCTTGACTACATGACCCGCCTGGGTCGCGCAGCCCGTGAAGCCTCCCGGGTAATCGGCCGTGCCAGCACCGCGCAGAAGAACCGTGCCCTGCACGCTGCCGCCGACGCGCTGGATGCAGGCCGTGACGCGCTGATCGCAGCCAACGAGCAGGACTTGGCCCATGGCCGTGCCTCTGGGCTGGAAGCCGCGTTGCTCGACCGCCTGGCCCTGACCCCGGCGCGCATCGACGGCATGATCACCGGCCTGCGGCAGGTCGCCAGCCTGCCGGACCCGGTCGGCGCCATTCGCGACATGAGCTACCGCCCATCGGGTATCCAGGTCGGCAAGATGCGCACGCCGCTGGGCGTCATCGGCATCATTTACGAATCACGCCCGAACGTCACCATCGACGCGGCCAGCCTGTGCCTGAAGTCAGGCAATGCCACGATTCTGCGCGGCGGCTCCGAAGCCATCCACTCCAACCGCGCGATTGCCGCCTGTATCCAGCGCGGCCTGGCGGCGGCGGGCTTGCCCGCCGCCGTGGTTCAGGTGGTGGAAACCACCGACCGCGAGGCGGTGGGCGCGCTGATCAGCATGCCCGAGTTCGTCGATGTCATCGTGCCGCGCGGTGGCCGGGGCCTGATCGAGCGCATCAGCCGCGACGCACGGGTACCGGTCATCAAGCACCTCGACGGTATCTGCCATGTCCATGTCAGCCAGCATGCCGACCTGGACAAGGCCTGGCGCGTGGCGTTCAACGCCAAGACCTACCGCTACGGTATCTGCGGGGCGATGGAAACGCTGCTGGTGGACCAGCTGGTCGCCGAGCGCTTCCTGCCCGAAATGGCGCGCCGTTTCCAGGAGAAAGGCGTTGAGCTGCGCGGTTGCGAGCGTACCTGTGCGCTGATCGACGCGCACGCGGCCAGCGAGGACGACTGGCACACCGAGTACCTCGATGCCGTACTGTCCATCCGTGTGGTGGACAGCCTGGATCAGGCCATCGAGCACATCAACCATTATGGTTCGCATCACACCGACTCGATCATCACCGAGCATCAGGGGGAGGCGCGCCAGTTCATGGCTGAAGTGGACTCGGCCTCCGTCATGCTCAACACCCCGACGTGCTTCGCCGACGGGTTCGAATATGGCCTGGGTGCCGAGATCGGCATTTCCACCGACAAGCTTCACGCCCGTGGCCCGGTCGGCCTCGAAGGCCTGACGTGCGAGAAATACGTGGTGATCGGCGACGGTCAACTGCGCGGCCAGGAGTCCTGCTGAGTTGAGTCAGGCCCAGGCAGTTCGCCGCGTCGGCATTCTTGGCGGCACCTTCGACCCGGTCCACATCGGCCACCTGCGCAGTGCGCTGGAAGTCGCCGAGTTCATGGCCCTGGACGAGCTGCGCCTGTTGCCCAATGCTCGCCCGCCGCACCGAGACACGCCGCAAGTGGCCGCGCACGATCGCCTGGCCATGGTGCAGGGCGCCGTCGCGGGCGTTGCAGGCCTGAGCGTGGACGCGCGTGAACTGGCACGGGACAAGCCGTCGTACACCATCGATACGTTGGAGTCGATCCGTGCCGAGCTTGCCGCTGACGACCAGTTGTTTCTGGTGCTGGGCTGGGACGCCTTCTGCGGACTGCCCGGCTGGCACCGCTGGGAAGAACTGCTGCAACACTGCCACATCCTGGTGCTGCAACGCCCGGATGCGGATGTAGACCCCCCCGACGAACTGCGCAATCTGCTGGCTGCCCGTTCGCAGAGCGATCCCACCGCCATGTCCGGCCCGGCGGGAAACATTTCGTTCGTCTGGCAGACACCGCTTGCGGTGTCGGCTACACAGATCCGACAGCTGCTGGCCAGCGGCAGGTCGGTGAGGTTCCTGGTGCCGGACGCCGTACTGGCCTACATCGAGGCGCACGAACTGTATCGTGCGCCCAACTGACGGTGCCCCTGGCACCTCATCCTACGAGTTGAACGAGTTTTATATGACCAAGCAGAAAATTTACGGCGACGAACTGGTCGCAGTGACCACGGCAGCGCTGGAAGACGTCAAGGCCCAGGATATCCAGGTCATCGACGTGCGTGACAAGCACAGCCTGACCGATTACATGATCATCGCCACCGGTACCTCCAACCGTCAGATCAACGCCATGGCCGAGAAGGTCCGCGAGGCAGTCAAGGCCAAGGGCGCCCAGCCTCTGGGTGAGGAAGGCAAGGGCGACAGCGACTGGGTGCTGCTGGACCTCAACGATGTCATCGTGCACATGATGACTGCGGCTGCACGCCAGTTCTACGACCTCGAACGCCTGTGGCAGGGCGCCGAGCAGAGCCGCGCCGCCGATGGCAAGCACCACAGCCCGGACCATGTCCACGAGTACTCCGACAAGCTCAAAGATCGCGAATAAGGAAAGCGCCGTGCGTCTGCGCCTGATCGCGGTTGGCTCGCGCATGCCGAAGTGGGTCGAGGAGGGCTGGCATGAGTATGTCAAGCGCCTGCCGGCCGAACTTTCGCTCGAGCTGGTGGAAATACCGCTGAACACCCGCGGCAAGAATGCCGACGTCGCCCGCCTGATTCGCCAGGAGGGCGAAGCCATGCTCAGCAAGGTGCAACCCGGGGAGCGCGTCGTAACCCTGGAGGTCCATGGCAAGCCGTGGAGCACCGAGCAACTGGCAGGTGAACTGGACCGCTGGCGCCTGGATGCGCGCACGGTGAATCTGATGGTGGGTGGGCCCGAAGGGCTTGCGCCGCAAGTGTGCGCCCGCGCCGATCAGCGCTGGTCCCTGTCGCCGCTGACCTTGCCGCACCCGCTGGTCAGGATACTCATCGGCGAGCAGGTCTACCGGGCCTGGACGGTGTTGTCCGGGCATCCCTACCACAAATGAGCCTGTAAGCAGCCCGATGTCGCAGCCGATCCGCCTCAAGGACCACGAAAAAGACGCCCGTCTGGTGCGCAACCGCGTCGTGGTCGGCGCCGTGGCGGTCATGCTGCTCATCTGCGTGCTGATTGCGCGGCTGTATTACCTGCAGATCATCCAGTACGACTACCACTCCACGCTGTCTGAGAACAACCGGGTGCATGTGCAGCCGATTCCGCCGACACGCGGGCTGATCTTCGACCGCAACGGGGTAGTGATCGCCGACAACCGGCCCAGCTTCAGCCTGTCCATGACCCGTGAGCGTGCGGGAGACTGGCAACAAGTGCTGGACAGCATCGTCGAGATACTGGAACTCACTCCAGACGACCGCGCACTGTTCGAAAAGCGCATGCGCCAGGGACGCAGGCCGTTCGAGCCGGTACCCATCCTGTTCGAACTCAACGAGGAACAGATCGCCCGTGTGGCGGTGAACCAGTTCCGCTTGCCAGGAGTGGAGGTGGTCGCCCAACTGGTGCGTCACTATCCACAAGGGGCGCATTTCGCGCATTCGGTGGGCTACGTCGGGCGTATCAACGAGAAAGAGCTCAAAACCCTGGACCCTGTGAACTACAGCGGCACGCACCACATCGGCAAGACTGGTATCGAGCGGTTCTACGAGGCCGCGCTGCACGGCCAGGTCGGCTACGAAGAAGTCGAGACCAACGCCCGCGGCCGTGTGCTCAGGGTGCTCAAACGTACCGACCCCAAGCCTGGCAAGGACATCGTGCTGAGCCTGGACATCAGGTTGCAGGAAGCGGCCGAAGCCGCCCTGGCCGGGCGCCGTGGTGCGGTGGTGGCGCTCGACCCACGTACCGGCGAAGTGCTCGCCATGGTGAGCCAGCCCAGCTTCGACCCCAACCTGTTCGTCACCGGCATCAGCTTCAAGGCCTATGCCGAACTGCGTGATTCGATCGACAGGCCGCTGTTCAACCGCATCTTGCGCGGCCTTTATCCGCCCGGTTCGACGATCAAGCCAGCCGTGGCCATCGCCGGCCTGGACAGCGGCGCGGTGACCCCGAGCAGCCGTGTGTTCGACCCTGGGTACTATCAGCTGCCCAACTACGATCACAAATACCGTAACTGGAACCGCTCGGGTGACGGCTGGGTGGACCTGGACACCGCCATCATGCGCTCCAACGACACCTACTTCTACGACCTGGCCCACAAGATGGGCATCGACCGGTTGTCCAGCTACATGAACAAGTTCGGCATCGGTCAGCGGGTGTCGCTGGACATGTTCGAAGAGTCCGCAGGGTTGATGCCGTCGCGGGAGTGGAAGCGGGCTACGCGCCGGCAGGCCTGGTTCCCGGGCGAAACCCTGATCCTGGGTATCGGCCAGGGCTATATGCAGGCCACGCCTCTGCAACTGGCCCAGGCGACGGCGCTGATTGCCAACAAGGGTGTATGGAACCGGCCGCACCTGGCCAAGACCATCGAAGGGGAACCGCCGGTGGATGAAAACCCGATGCCGGACATCGTGCTGCGCGACAAGGCCGATTGGGCCCGCGTGACCCACGGCATGGAGCAGGTGATGCACGGCGCGCGCGGTACCGCCCGCAAGGCTGCCATCGGTGCCCAGTACCGCATCGCCGGCAAAAGTGGTACCGCACAGGTGGTGGCCATCAAGCAGGGCGAGAAGTACGACCGCAACAAACTTCAGGAACGTCACCGCGACCACGCCTTGTTCGTGGCCTTCGCACCGGCAGAAGACCCCAAGATCGTGGTGTCGGTCATGGTCGAGAACGGCGAGTCGGGCTCTGGGGTGGCTGCGCCTGTGGTGCGCCAGATCATGGATGCCTGGCTGCTGGACGAAAACGGCCGGCTCAAGCCTGAGCTTGCGCCGGTTACCGCTACTCAGGAGTCGCCGCTGTGATGAACAATTTCGATCGCATGCTCTCCAGCGAGGATGTGATGCGTCGGCGCGCCAGCTTCCTGCAGCGCATCCACGTCGATGGTCCCCTGCTGATCATCCTCCTGACCCTGGCCGCGGGCAGCCTGTTCGTGCTGTATTCGGCCAGCGGCAAGAACTGGGACCTGTTGCTCAAGCAGGCCACCTCGTTTGGCATCGGCCTGGTATCGATGTTCGTCATCGCCCAGCTCGAGCCACGGTTCATGGCGCGCTGGGTGCCACTGGCGTACCTGACCGGGGTATTGCTGCTGGTGGTGGTGGACGTCATGGGCCACAACGCCATGGGTGCAACGCGCTGGATCAACATCCCCGGGGTGATTCGCTTCCAGCCCTCCGAGTTCATGAAGATCATCATGCCGGCGACCATCGCCTGGTACTTGTCCAAGCGCACCCTGCCGCCGCACCTCAAGCACGTGGCCATCAGCCTGGTACTGATTGGCGTGCCTTTCATTCTGATCGTGCGCCAGCCGGACCTGGGGACGGCGTTGCTGATTCTGGCCTCCGGTGCCTTCGTCCTGTTCATGGGCGGCCTGCGCTGGCGCTGGATTCTCAGCGTGTTGGCGGCAACGGTGCCGGTGGCGGTGGCCATGTGGTTTTTCGTGATGCACGACTACCAGAAGCAGCGGGTGCTGACCTTCCTCGACCCGGAGAGCGACCCGCTGGGCACGGGCTGGAACATCATCCAGTCCAAGGCGGCGATTGGGTCTGGCGGCGTATTTGGCAAGGGGTGGCTGCTGGGCACGCAGTCGCACCTGGACTTTCTGCCTGAAAGCCACACCGACTTCATCATCGCCGTGCTGGGCGAGGAGTTCGGCCTGGTGGGCATTTGCCTGTTGCTGATCGTGTACCT
This sequence comes from Pseudomonas sp. I3-I5, assembly GCF_022699445.1. Classification (NCBI taxonomy): domain Bacteria; kingdom Pseudomonadati; phylum Pseudomonadota; class Gammaproteobacteria; order Pseudomonadales; family Pseudomonadaceae; genus Pseudomonas; species Pseudomonas sp. I3-I5. The sequence goes on from NZ_CP093940.1 coordinate 443,748, forward strand.
GCTGCTGATCGGGCGTGGCCTGATGATCACGGCGCAGGCACAGACATTGTTCGGCAAGCTGCTCGCTGGCAGCTTGACCATGACGTTCTTCGTATACGTATTCGTCAATATCGGGATGGTAAGTGGCCTTCTGCCCGTCGTCGGCGTGCCCTTGCCCTTCATTAGCTATGGCGGAACTTCATTGGTGACGCTGCTGTCAGCGTTTGGCGTTCTGATGTCGATCCACACGCATCGAAAGTGGATCGCACAGGTTTGAATAAGGTGAACAATTACATGCAAGCAGTGCGTAACTGGGCTACCCGTTGTGCGCCGTGGTTTGGTGCGGTGAGCCTGTTTGGCGCTGTACAGCTGGCCGAGGCCGGCGACTACGACAACTCGCCCCAGGTGGCCGAATTCGTTGGCCAGATGAGCCGCGACCATGGTTTTGCCCCAGAACAACTGATGGGCGTGTTCCGTGAAGTGCAGCGCAAGCAGTCGATCCTCGATGCGATTTCGCGGCCAGCCGAACGGGTCAAACCCTGGAAGGAATACCGCCCGATGTTCCTCACTGACGCGCGCATTGCGCGGGGCGTGGACTTCTGGCGCCAGCACGAAGCCGTGCTGGCACGGGCCGAGCAGGAATATGGGGTGCCGGCACAATACATCGTGTCGATCATTGGCGTTGAAACCTTCTTCGGGCGCAACACGGGCAACTTCCGAGTGCTTGATGCGTTGTCCACCCTGGGCTTCGATTATCCCCCACGCGCCGAATTCTTCCGCAAGGAACTGCGTGAGTTCCTGCTGCTGGCCCGTGAAGAACAACTCGATCCCCTGACCCTCAAGGGCTCCTATGCCGGGGCCATGGGGCTGCCGCAGTTCATGCCCAGCAGCTTTCGCAACTACGCCGTGGACTTCGACGGTGATGGGCACATCGACATCTGGACCAACCCCGATGATGCCATCGGCAGCGTGGCGAACTACTTCAAGCGCCATGGCTGGATGGCCGGGCAGAGCGTGGTCAGCCGCGCCACCGTGCAGGGCGAGCGCGCCGATCAAGGCCTGACCACCGGTATCGAGCCGGCCAGCACGGTCGGGGAGTTGCGTGCCCTTGGCTGGTCGGTTCATGATTCGCTGCGCGATGATCTGCCCGTCACGGCCTTCCGCCTGGAGGGTGAGAACGGCCCCGAGTACTGGGTGGGCTTGAAGAATTTCTACGCGATCACTCGCTACAACCGCAGCGTGATGTATGCCATGGCGGTGCATCAGCTTGCGCAACAGCTGGTCCAAGCACGGGGCGTCAACTAATGCGCGCAATTTTCTCTACCACTTCCTTCAAGCTGGTCACCTGCGCCGCCATCGGCCTGGCGTTGGTCAGTTGCTCCTCCAGCCGCCCGGCGCCCAAGAGTTCCAGCGGCGCGAGCGTGGTGCGCAGCCAGCCCGGCCTGGACATCAACCGTGCCCACAAGGACGGTGCGCCGTGGTGGGATGTGGACGTCAACAAGATCCCCGATGCCACGCCCACCCTGCACACCGGCAACTACAAGGCCAACCCCTACACCGTCCTGGGCAAGACCTACTACCCGATGCAGGATGCGCGCAACTACCGCGCCGAGGGCACGGCGTCGTGGTATGGCACCAAGTTCCATGGTCAGAACACCGCCAACGGCGAGCTGTACGACCTGTACGGCATGAGTGCCGCGCACAAGACGCTGCCATTGCCCGCCTATGTAAAGGTGACCAACCTGGCCAACGGTCGCAGCGTCATCCTGCGGGTGAACGATCGCGGCCCGTTCTATTCCGATCGCATCATCGACCTGTCGTATGCGGCGGCGAAGAAGCTGGGCTACGCCGAGATCGGTACTGCCCATGTGCGCGTCGAAGGCATCGACCCCCAGCAATGGTGGGCTCAACGCGGCCAGACGCCGCCCATGGTGCTCAAGGAGCCCCAGGTGGCCCAGACCCAGGCGATCCCGGCCAGCTCCGGTCGGGTAGAGCAGTGGACGCCACCGCCGCAGCAGCATGCGGCGCCGGTGGTGCCGGTGCAGGTCGGTGGCAACAACGTGCCTGCCGGCACTGGCGGCAGCTTCCTGCAGGTCGGCGCATTCGCCAACCCCGATGCGGCCGAGCTGCTGCGCGCCAAGCTCAGCAGCATGGTCAGCGCACCGGTGTTCATCAGCTCGATCGTACGCAACCAGCAGACGCTGCATCGCGTACGCCTGGGGCCGATCAACAGCGAGGGTGAAGTCCAGCAGGCGCAGAACAGCATCCGCCTGGCGAACCTGGGGCAGGCCAAGTTGGTCACAGCTGACTGACCAGGCGTCCCGACAGGGTGACTGACCCCTCGCGCACGCTATGAACAGCCTGCGGGTGGGGTCCACCTATGGACAAGAGCGGTGCAAAGTGGCGGTTTTGTCATGAATTGACAGGCCCAGCCATGTACAATGCCGGTTTTGCCCGCAGCGGCACCCTGTCGCACGTTGCCGGGCCAGGCCCCAGGCCAATAACTAGACTGACCGGTGCTGGGCCGTGTGCTTGCCCAGAAAACATCTCCAGACCATTAGCGATTTTCGAGAGACGGATGAACATCACCAACCTTGCCAAACGACTTTGCTTGCCCGTATTGCTCCTGCTCACCCCGGTGGCCTTCGCGGCCGAGCAGATGACGCCCGCGCCGCCTCAACTGGCAGCCAAGTCCTACGTACTCATGGACGCGTCCAGCGGCAACGTGCTGGTCGAGAACAACGGTGACGAGCGTCTTCCGCCAGCCAGCCTGACCAAGCTGATGACCGCCTACATCGCCACGCTGGACATCCGCCGTGGCCAGATCGGCGAAAACGACCCGGTGACCGTCAGCGAAAACGCCTGGCGCACCGGCGGTTCGCGCATGTTCATCAAGGTGGGCAGCCAGGTGACCGTCAGCGACCTGCTGCACGGCATCATCATCCAGTCCGGCAACGATGCTTCCGTCGCCCTGTCCGAGCACATCGCCGGCAGCGAAGACGCTTTCGCCGACATGATGAACAAGACCGCTGCCGACCTGGGCATGACCAACAGTCACTTCATGAACCCCACTGGCCTGCCGAACCCGGAGCATTATTCCTCTGCTCACGACATGGCGATCCTGGCCCGTGCGATCATCAACGTCGACCCGGCCCACTACGCCATCTATTCGCAGAAAGAGTTCTTCTGGAACAACATCAAGCAGCCTAACCGCAACCTGCTGCTGTGGCGTGACAAGACCGTGGACGGTCTGAAGACCGGCCACACCGAAGAGGCTGGCTACTGCATGGTGGCATCGGCGGTACGTGACGGCCAGCGCCTGATCGCCGTGGTGTTCGGTACCAACAGCGAGCAGTCCCGCGCTGCCGAAACCCAGAAGCTGCTGACCTACGGCTTCCGCTTCTTCGAAACCCAGACCTTCTATCAGAAGGGCACCGAGCTGACCAAGGCTCCGGTCTGGAAAGGCGCCACCAGCGAAGTCAAGGCCGGCCTTGCCGAAGACCTGACCATGACCATGCCCAAGGGCCAGCTCAAGCGCCTGCAGGCTTCGATGACCATGAACCCGCAACTGACCGCCCCCATCGCCAAGGGTGACGTGATCGGCAAGGTTGAAGTCAAACTGGACGACAAAGTGGTTCACAGCGCCGACCTGATCGCCCTCGATGGCGTCGAGGAAGGTGGTTTCTTCCGCCGTATGTGGGATAGCATCCGCCTATTCTTCTACGGGTTGTTCAACTGACACGTGACCTGCACGCCCCCGCGTGATCGCGGGGGTGTTGTTGTTGCCACGGCTTGCGAGGCCGTTTCCGCCATGAGCGAACCAGACGTCAAGTCTCACAAAATCGAATTTCCCTGTGCCGATTACCCGATCAAGGTCATCGGTGACACCGTTGTCGGCTTCAAGGACACCGTGATCGAAGTGCTCAGCAAATACGCCGAGGTCGATCTTTCCACGCTGGCCGAACGCCAGAGCAAGGAAGGCAAGTACACCACTGTGCAATTGCACATCGTGGCCGTAAGCGAAAATCAGCTCCACGACATCAACAGCGCCCTGCGTGCCACCGGCATCGTGAAAATGGTGCTCTGATGCCCGGTTGCCTCGGTGTCCGCGAGCTTGGCCTGCAGCCCTATGAACCGGTGCTCGAGGCCATGCGGCGTTTCACTGAGCAGCGCACTGCCGATACCCAGGATGAAGTCTGGCTGGTCGAACACCCGCCGGTCTTCACGCAAGGGCAGGCTGGCAAGGCCGAGCACCTGCTGGTGCCGGGCGATATTCCCGTGGTGCAGACCGACCGGGGTGGCCAGGTGACCTATCATGGGCCAGGCCAGCTGGTGGCCTATCTGCTGCTGGATGTACGCCGCCTGGGCTTCGGCGTACGCGACCTGGTCAGCCGCATCGAGCGCAGCCTGATCGCCCTGCTCGATGGCTACGCGGTGCAGGCCGCTGCCAAGCCCGATGCACCGGGTGTGTATGTAGACGGCGCGAAGATCGCTTCGCTCGGCCTGCGTATCCGCAACGGCCGCTCCTTTCATGGCCTAGCCTTGAACGTGGACATGGACCTGGCGCCCTTTTGCCGAATCAACCCCTGCGGTTATGCGGGGCTGGCGATGACCCAGCTACGTGACCTGGCAGGCCCGATCGAACTCGACGAGGTCAGGACAAGGCTGCGCGAACAGCTGGTCAAGCACCTCGACTACGCAGAGCAGACGACCCTCACGGGCGGAATCGACTGAATATGACTACTGTGCAAGAAGCCGTGCCGAACCTGATCCCAACCCAGGACGCTACTGCGCGTTCCGCCCCCAAAAAGGTCGAAGCCGGGGTCAAGCTGCGAGGCGCCGACAAGGTCGCGCGCATCCCGGTCAAGATCATCCCCACCGACGAGCTGCCCAAGAAGCCTGACTGGATCCGCGTGCGTATCCCGGTCTCGCCCGAGGTAGACCGCATCAAGCAACTGCTGCGCAAGCACAAGCTGCACAGCGTCTGCGAAGAAGCCTCCTGCCCGAACCTGGGCGAGTGCTTCTCGGGCGGCACCGCCACCTTCATGATCATGGGCGACATCTGCACCCGCCGCTGCCCGTTCTGCGACGTGGGGCATGGCCGTCCCAAGCCGTTGGACCTGGACGAGCCGAAGAACCTTGCGGTGGCCATTGCCGACCTGCGCCTGAAGTACGTGGTCATCACCTCGGTTGACCGTGATGATCTGCGCGATGGCGGCGCCCAGCACTTTGCCGACTGCATCCGCGAAATCCGCGCCTTGTCCCCAGGCGTGCAGCTCGAAACCCTGGTTCCGGACTACCGGGGCCGTATGGACGTGGCGCTGGCGATCACGGCCCAGGAGCCGCCGGATGTGTTCAACCACAACCTTGAAACCGTGCCGCGCCTGTACAAGGCCGCTCGCCCGGGTTCGGACTACGACTGGTCGTTGGACCTGCTGCAGAAGTTCAAGCAGCTGGTACCGCATGTGCCCACCAAGTCCGGCCTGATGCTCGGGTTGGGCGAAACCGACGAAGAAGTGATCGAGGTCATGCACCGCATGCGCGAACACGACATCGACATGCTCACCCTGGGTCAATACTTGCAGCCATCGCGCAGCCACTTGCCAGTGCAGCGCTTCGTGCACCCCGACACCTTTGCCTGGTTCGCCGAGGAAGGCTATCGCATGGGCTTCAAGAACGTCGCTTCCGGCCCGCTGGTGCGCTCGTCCTACCACGCCGACCAGCAAGCGCACGAAGCCAAGATCAAGCTCTGATCTGACCGTGAATAGAGAAATGCCGATGCGCCGCAAGGCCGCATCGGCATTTTTTTTTCTGCCAGCCAACCCGTAAGCTGTCCGGGACAAGCCGTATGGAGTTGCCCGATGAAGTGCGTTGAACCTTCTGCCTTGCCACTGCGCAAGGCCATTGCGCCCGATGCCTGTTTTGCCGTGGTTGCCCCGGCAGGCCCCGCGCGTCTGGATGTGCACAAGGCGACCCGGTGGTTCGCCGAGCGCGGCTACCGCTGCCGTGTCTATCCAGGTGCGACTCAGGCCGAGGGCTACCTGGCAGGCGCCGACGCGCAGCGACTACAGGACCTGCACGACGCCTTCCGGGACCCGTCCATCGACGCGGTCCTTTGCATGCGTGGCGGCTACGGCAGTATGCGCCTGCTGGACAGGCTCGATTTCGAGCTGTTGCAAAACCACCCCAAGCCCTTGATCGGCTACAGCGATATCACCGCCTTGCATGCGGCGCTCTACCGCCATACAGGGATGATCAGCTTCCACGGGGCCATGCTCAACGCCGACCTGTTGGGTGGCAAGCAGGCACCGACCGAATCGTCGCTGTTGGCGCAGCTGAGCGGGCACCTGGCAGCCGGTGACCCGATCACACACCCGTCGCAGTTCCCCTTGAACACCGTCATCCCCGGCCTTGCCAGTGGCCCGCTGATGGGGGGGAACCTGTCGATGCTGGGTGCGACCCTGGGGACCTTGGCAGAGCTGGATACCCAGGGCTGCATCCTGTTCATCGAAGATGTGAACGAGCCGTTGTACCGGGTCGATCGTCTGCTGACGCAGTTACGGCTGGCCGGCAAGCTGGAAGGTATCAAGGGTGTGCTGGTAGGGGACTTCGCTGGCATTACCGCGGCGGCGCTGGCACCGCTGCTGCGCGACACGTTCGGCCCCTTGGGCGTACCAGTACTGGCCGGGTGGCGCAGTGGACACTGTGACCCCAATATCTGCCTGCCGCTGGGTGCCCGAGTGACGCTGGACAGCGAACGGCAGCGCCTGGTGCTTGAGCAGGCGCTGTTCCAGGCGTGAGCCTGGCGCCAAGGCCACCCCAGGCAGACGATTGCCGTTGCTGGGGTAGCTGACCCGCACCATCGCCAGTAAGCGTAAGCCTACGGCTACCGTAGGCTCTCCAGGAGTTTGTGCGTCGGGTAACCATCGGCTGGCCAGCCCAGGCCCTGTTGGGCGTTACGGATGGCCTTGCGGGTGTTGGCGCCAATGATCCCGTCGGCGTTACCCGCATCAAAACCCTTGGCATTGAGCAAGTTCTGCAACTCCATGCGCTCGCTGCGGCTCAGGGGCGTGTCGTCCTTGGGCCAGCTGCCAGCGATGAAGCCCCAGCCGGTGAAGCGATCGCTCAGGAGGCTGACGGCCAGCGCGTAGGCCGATGAGTTGTTGTACTTGAGAATGGCGCGGAAGTTGTCGAGAACCAGAAATGCTGGGCCTCGCGCACCAGCGGGCAGCAACAGGGCGGCTGGCAGCTCATTGCTACCGGCTGGCAACTGCGTACCGGCAGGCAGTGTCAGGCCCATGGCCAACCATTCGGCGATAGGCTTGCGCGAGGTCCCGTCAGCTTGCCAATAATCGAAGCCTGCCGGTACCTGCACCTCGAACCCCCAGGGTTGGCCACGCTTCCAGCCTGAGCTTTGCAGGTAATGTGCGGTGGAGGCCAAGGCATCGGGCGTGCTGTTCCAGATATCGCGGCGGCCATCGCCGTCGAAATCCACGGCATGGGTGTTGTAGGTGGTCGGGATGAATTGGGTCTGGCCCATGGCGCCGGCCCAGGAGCCGCGCATCGCGTCGGCTTGGATATCGCCGTGCTGGATGATCTGCAGGGCGGCAATCAGCTGGTCCTGCGCAAACTGTGGACGTCGCCCTTCATAGGCCAGGGTGGCCAGGGAGCGGATCACTGACTTGCTGCCCTGGAACTGGCCGAAGTTGCTTTCCATGCCCCATACCGCGACCAGGATCTGGCGATCGACGCCATAGCGCTGTTCCAGACGGGTCAGCAGCTCGGCGTTCTGCTCCAGCAGCCTTTTGCCGTTGCGTACGCGCAGGGGCGACAAGGCACCTTCCAGGTATTCCCAGACTGGCCGGGTGAATTCTGGCTGACTTCGGTCAGCCTTGATCACGTCCATGTCGGGGGTAACGTCGAGAAACGCCTTGTCGAAGACGTCGGGGGCAATGCCCGCTTGCAGGGCCTGCTGGCGGAAACCTGCTTGCCACTGGGCGAAGGTTTGGGACGGCTGGATATCTGGGTTGCTGTCTGGCGCCTTGCCAGGTGCATTTACGACGGGGGCCGGCTGCGCCTGGGCGAGGGGCAATGCATCGGCTGCCGTGGGTTTTTCCGCACAGGCAACGAGCAGGATGAAGCTGGAGGCCGCAACGAGCTGGCGGGTTTCCCAGCGAGGAAAAAGACGGTAGAGCATGCACAGGTCCAGGTCTGCAGGTCAGGTGATGACCATATCATGCTTGCGCTACGGATGCCTTCATGCCGCCAAAAAGTAAGAAGCCTCCCAATCTCTCGATTGGAAGGCTTCGCGGCGGTAGCTGCCCTTGCCTTTCTCCGGTCGTTCCTGACGGCAACGGAACAGGGGCTGGGCGACGATGGACTTGGCCTTGTTGTGGCCTTGCTTGTTCGGCTTTTTGCTCATGAAGGCGGTTCCTGTGTTCGGACATTGCAGGCTGCATTGTGCAGGGTTGGCCGGGGTCAGGCCAATTGATTGTTTATAGGGTGAGCGTGATCTGGCCGTTTCATGAGGTGGCGTGCCGGCGGTGGCCAACAAGCGCGTGCGCTACAGGCAGGGCACCGGCTATTGGGCAGGCAGTGCCAGGCGCTGGCCGGCCATCAGCAGCGCCAGGCGCGCCAGGCCCGTCCAGGGTGAACCCTGTGCCTGGCCCTTGATCTGGGCGTCGATACGCTGAGCGTCCTGCAGCAGCTGTGGCCAGCGTTGCGCAGGTAACCGCTGCAGGGCCTTGCTGACCAGGGGGCGGCGTTTGTCCCAGATCGGCGGGCGTGCCTGGCTGAAGGCTTTGTCCAGGGGAACGCCTTGACTGAACAGTTGGGCCAGGCCCGCCAGTTGCCGCAGTTCACGGGCCAGGGCCCACAGAATCACCGGCGGCTCCACCCCTTCGCCGCGCAGGCCTTCGAGCATGCGCAAGGCATGGGCGGCTTCACCCTTGAGAATGGCGTCGACCAGCCCGAAGACGTCAAAGCGCGCGCTGTCCGCCACCGCAGCCTGGACGGTTTCCAGGGTGATGACATTGCCCTCGGCCAGCAGCTTGAGCTTTTCGATTTCCTGCGCGGCAGCGAGCAAGTTGCCCTCCACGCGCGCAGCAATCAGGTCCACGGCATCACGCTGGGCGCTCAGGCCTGCCTGTTGCAGCCGCTGATTGATCCACTGAGGCAGCTGATGCGCGTCCACGGGCCATATCTGGATGAACTGGCAGTGATCACCCTCGACCAGTGCCTTGCCCCATTTGGTCTTCTGCGCGCTGGCATCGAGCTTTGGCAAGCTGATCAGCAGCAGCGTGTCTTCGGCAGGGCGGGCGCAGTATTCCAGCAATGCAGCAGCACCCTTGTCGCCCGGCTTGCCCGAGGGCAGGCGCAGTTCCAGCAGGCGTCGCTGGGCGAAGAGCGACAGGCTCGCACCCGCTTGCAGCAGGGTGCCCCAATCGAAGTTGGCATCGGCACTGAACACCTGGCGCTCGTCGAAGCCTTGCTGGCGGGCGGCGCTGCGGATCGCGTCGGCCGCTTCCTGGCACAGCAACGGATCATCGCCGCTGACCACGTAGACGGGCGCGAGCGAGCCTTGCAGGTGTTTGGTGAGTTGAGCGGGGGCGAGTTTCATGGCATTGGGGGGCAGGGCGCCTGGCGGCGCCCTGCACGGGCTCAGTTGCCCGGCACTTCCAGTGGCGACTGCTGAGGTGTCTCGGCCTGCTGGCGACGCGCCGCTTCAAGCGCATCCGCTTCGGCCTTGGCACGCTCATCGGCCTTGCGCTGCAGCTCATCGAGCTGGGCAGGGGTGAGGTTCTGCAGGCGCACGATCATGGCATTGACCAGGTCGCGGCGCATCTCGTCACGGGCGCGCTTGGCATCCTGCTCGGAACCGGTGATGTTCGAGGCGTCGCGCACATAGATCTTGCGCACTTCGACCTTGTCGCTGGTCAGCTCCAGGTTGTTCAGGCCCTGAATGCTATAGTCCAGCTCGGTGGTCAGCTCGAATTCTGCCGTGCGGTTGCCGCTGTTGTAGGTAACGGCGCGCTGGCGCTCCTGTTCGTTGGTCAGCACCAGGCGGTACGGTGCGCCTGCGTGAACGTTCACGCCGCTGCGCTCGAGCACTTCGCGCAGTTGAACCACGGTCGGGCCGTAGGCATTGCGTGCGCTGACGTCCATCTCCTTGACGCTCAGTTCGCTGGTGCCCGTGCCGCGCAGCTGGAACCCGCAGGCACTGAGCATGACCGCCAGGCCGACTACCAGCAGATTGCGTTTGATCATGTTGTTGCTCCCTCGTGAGCCTGTTCCGCCCGTGCGCAGAGCCTGCGAACGGGCGTTGCCATCAGTTGGCGACGATATTGACCAGTTTGCCCGGCACCACGATGACCTTGCGGATGGCCAGGCCATCGATGAAGCGCAGGACATTCTCGTTGCTGCGCGCGGCGGCTTCGACTTCTTCACGGCTGGCTGCGGCCGGCATCTCGATCTGGCCACGCAGCTTGCCATTGACTTGCACCACCAGGGTCACGGTGTCCTGAACCAGCGCGGCTTCATCCACTGCAGGCCAGGCGGCATCGATGACGGCCTGATCATGGCCCAGTTGCTTCCACAGCTCGTGGGAGATGTGCGGCGTGATCGGAGCCAGCAGCAGGGTGACGGCTTCGAGGCCTTCGTGCAGCAGGGCACGGTCTTGCGCGGTGGCCTGCGGCGCTTTTTCCAGCACGTTCATCACGGTCATCACCTGGGCGATGGCGGTGTTGAACTTGTGGTACTGGCCTACATCGGTGCTGGCTTGCTTGATGGCGGCGTGGATGGCGCGGCGGATCACTTTCTGCGCGTCATCCAGGGTCGCAACCTCCAGCTTGCCAGGCAGGCCTTGGGCGACGTGGGCCTGGGCCAGGCGCCAGACGCGGCGCAGGAAGCGGCTGGCGCCCTCTACGCCGGAGTCGGACCACTCCAGGCTCATGTCGGGCGGCGAGGCGAACATCATGAACAGGCGGCAGGTATCGGCGCCGTACTGCTCGATCATCGACTGGGGATCGACGCCGTTGTTCTTGGACTTGGACATCTTCTCGGTGCCGCCGATTTCAACCGGCAGGCCATCGGTCTTCAGGCGTGCGCCGACGATCTTGGCCTTGGCGTCGCGCTCGACTTCGACATCGGCGGGGTTGAACCAGTCCTTGCCGCCGTTGCTGGCGACCCGGTAGTAGGTTTCGGCCACGACCATGCCCTGGGTCAGCAGGTTCTTGAACGGTTCGTTCGAAGTGACCAGGCCTTCGTCACGCATCAGCTTGTGGAAGAAACGCGCATACAGCAGGTGCAGGATGGCGTGTTCGATGCCGCCGATGTACTGGTCGACCGGCAGCCAGTGGTTGGCCGCTTTGGGGTCTACCATGCCGCCTTCGTAGTTGGGCGAGGCATAGCGCGCGAAGTACCACGAGGACTCGACGAAGGTGTCCATCGTGTCGGTTTCGCGTTTGGCCGCAGTGCCGCACTTGGGGCAGCTGCATTCGTAGAATTCGGGCATGCGTGCCAGCGGCGAGCCTGCACCGTCCGGCACCACGTTTTCAGGCAGGGTAACCGGCAATTGGTCTTCCGGCACCGGCACATCGCCGCAGGACGGGCAGTGGATGATCGGAATCGGGCAGCCCCAGTAACGCTGACGGCTGATGCCCCAGTCGCGCAGGCGGAACTGGGTGCGGGACTTGCCCAGGTCTTTGCGCACCAGCGCAGCTTCGATGGCGTCGAAGGCGCCGGCGAAATCCAGGCCGTCGAACTCGGCGGAGTTGATCAGCTGGCCATGCTCGCCATAGGCGGCCTGCCACTCTGCGCCCACTTCGTCACCTGCACTGGTACGCACCACGGCCTTGATCGGCAGGTCGTACTTGCGGGCGAACTCGAAATCGCGTTCGTCGTGGGCTGGCACGGCCATGACGGCACCGTCGCCGTAGTGCATCAGCACGTAGTTGGCGACCCAGACCGGCAGTTTCTCACCGGTGAGCGGGTGCTCGACCAGCAAGGATGTGGCCATGCCTTTCTTTTCCTGGGTGGCCATGTCCGCTTCGGCCACGCTGCCGCCCTTGCACTCGTCGATGAAGGCCTGCAGCGCCGGGTTGCCCTGGGCCGCCTGGGTGGCCAGCGGGTGCTCGGCGGCGACCGCCACGTAGGTGGCGCCCATCAACGTGTCCGGGCGAGTGGTGAAGACCTTCAGCGTGCCGGTGTGGCCAATGCTGGCCTGATCGTACGGGAACTGCACTTCCATGCCGCGGGACTTGCCGATCCAGTTGCGCTGCATGGTCTTGACCTGTTCAGGCCAGCCCGGCAGCTCGTCGAGGCTTTCCAGCAGCTCATCGGCATAGTCGGTGATGCGGAAGTAGTACATCGGGATTTCGCGCTTTTCAATCAGCGCGCCGGAGCGCCAGCCGCGCCCATCGATGACCTGTTCGTTGGCCAGCACGGTCTGGTCAGCCGGGTCCCAGTTAACGGTGCCGTTCTTGCGATAGATGATGCCCTTCTCGAACAGGCGGGTGAACAGCCACTGCTCCCAACGGTAGTAGTCGGGCTTGCAGGTGGTGACCTCGCGGGCCCAGTCGATGGCAAGGCCCAGGCTCTTGAGCTGGGTCTTCATGTAGTCGATGTTTTCGTAGGTCCACTTGGCCGGGGCGACGTTGTTCTTCATCGCCGCGTTTTCGGCGGGCATGCCGAAGGCATCCCAGCCCATCGGCTGCAGGACGTTCTTGCCCAGCATGCGCTGGTAGCGGGCAATCACGTCGCCGATGGTGTAGTTGCGCACGTGGCCCATGTGTAGCTTGCCGCTCGGGTACGGGAACATCGACAGGCAGTAGTACGTGTCCTTGCCTGGCTGTTCGGTAACAGCGAACGATTGTTGCTCGTCCCAGAACGTCTGGGCGGCGGCTTCGATATCACGGGGCGTGTATTGTTCGTGCATGGCTACTTTTGGCTGAGAGAGAGGAGACCTTTCCAGGCAGCGAACCTCGCTGCGTCCGGCACTCCGGTGTCATCGGGAGTGAACGCCGTAGCATACAGCAGCGCCGCGCATCGTGGGAAACGTTCGTTGCGAATGGCCGCTGGTCGCAGCGCCGGGCTGCTTTTCGCAACGACGCTAAGCTCTGGGGTGGGGGAGATAATCGTTATCTTCAATGAGGTGAACGAATGGGAGAGTCGCAGCTACCTGCAGTAAAACCAGAACTCTATGAGCGCCTGATCGATAGGCTGGGCCTTGCCCTGGATACGGCCAGAACGTCCATGCGGCTTCGGGACGAGGCGCCGACCGAGTTGGAATTGCGTGGCTTGAGCCGCGCCGAGTTCGATGTGATCAAGGCGTATCTGGATACTTTCCAGAAGCGCGCTAACGAGGCGGCATGCCCTAGGCCGCAGGCTGAGCCTGCGTCGGCCAGGATCATCTGGCTCAAGGACATCAAGCGCACCGTGCGCACGCCACGCACACGCAAGGCCTCCCGCCGCTAGGGGTTGCGCGGCGCATGTCCAGGATTTGCACATTTATCCGACCTTGATCGACGCCGGCCATGTTGTTGGCCGGCGCCGATGCTTTTAGTCTGCACACCTTCGAAGGAGGTGTGCATGCCCATCCGCTATTTCATCAAGCAATGGTTGATACCCCCCGGTGTGCTGTTTCTGCTGCTGCTTGCAGCCTGGTGGCTGCGCAGGCGTCGCCCCCGGCTGGCCGCTGTGTGCTTTGTGGCAGGGCTGGGCGGGCTGTGGATGACCAGCTTGCCCGTGGCCGTGCAGTACCTGGCAGAAGCGCTGGAAACCGAGCCTGCGTTAGCCGGGCAGGACTGGCCTGGCCTCAAGCGTCGGGCCGATGCCATCGTCGTGCTGGGCGCAGGGCGTGAACGGGGCGACCCTGCCTGGGCGGGTGTCGACCAGCCGACGCCCACGGCCCTGGAACGGCTGCGCCTTGCCGCTCGCCTGGCCAAGGCGTCCGGGCTACCGGTGCTGACCAGCGGCGGGCTGCACTACGGCACACCGCCCAGCGAGGCGCAGCTGATGGCTGACAGCCTGCATGAGGACTTCGACGTTGAGGTGACGTGGTTGGAGCAGGCCAGCCGCACCACTTGGGAAAATGCCCAGTACTCGGCGAGCGTGCTTCAGCCGTTGGGGATACGCCGCGTCGTGGTAGTGACCCAGGCCTGGCACATGCAGCGCTCGCGCTGGAGCTTCGAGCAGGCAGGTTTCGAGGTGGTACCCGCGCCGGTCGGTTTCCTCAGCCGTGATCCCGCGCGGCCATTCGGAGGTTGGCTGCCGGAAAGCCGGGCGATGTGGCAGAGCGGGCAGTTGCTCAACGAGGTGGCAGGGCTGGTGGGGTATCGATTGTTCTACTGAAGGGGGGCTGCGAAGCAGCCCCTTGCAACGTCAACTGCAAGGCCGCATCACACGGCCCTGGCCACACGCCCGGCCATCAACGCCCAGGCCAGCAGCAACCCACACAGGATCGCAAGCGGCCACGAACGCCATTGCAGATAAGGCGTCAGCTGCTGCATCGGCACGACCTCGCCGTACATCACCGCCTGCTGGAACTGAGGTACCTGGGTCGTGATGCGCCCGAACGGGTCGATCAAGGCCGTCACGCCATTGTTGGTGGCGCGCATCATCCAGCGGCCGGCTTCAAGCGCACGCATCTGAGCCATCTGCAAGTGCTGCAGCGGGCCTATGGAAGTGCCGAACCAGGTATCGTTGCTGATGGTCAGCAGCAAGTCGCTGCGTGCTGCCAGGCCGGCGGCAAACTCGGGGTAGACCACCTCGTAGCAGATGTAAGGCGCGATCTGATAACCCTTGGCCTGGAGCAGCGGTTGGTCCTCAGGGCCCCGGGCGAAATCCGACATGGGCAGGTTGAAGAACTCGATCAGCCCTCGCAGCATGTCTTGCAGTGGGACATATTCGCCAAAGGGCACCAGCTTCTGCTTGAGGTAGGTGCCGTCCCCTTCGCCCGTGACGGTGATGCCGTTGAAGTAACGACGCTGACGGTGCACCACCTCGCGAACCGGCACGCCAGTGATCAGGGCTGAATGCCGCTCTGCGGCGAAGCGGCCCATGACGTCGATGTAGCCTTGGGCCTGGTCCTTGAGCACAGGTACCGCGGTTTCCGGCCAGATCAGCAAGTCGGCAGGCTTTGAACTGAAACTCAGGTCGCGGTACAGGGCCAGCTGGGCGTCGATATGCGCCGGGTCCCACTTCACGTCCTGTTCGACGTTGCCCTGAATGGCAGCGACCTTGAGCGGCTCGCCTGCGGGGGTGGTCCAGGCATGCCCTTTGAGCGCCAACCCCACTGCCCAGGGGGTGAGCAGCAGCACGCAGGCGATGGCAAGAAAGCCCGGGCGGGCACGCAAACGGTTGAGGTTGCACAGCAGCGCAGCCGTCAGGGCCAACGCAAACGACACCAGCCACACCCCACCCAGAGGCGCCAGGCCGGCCAGCGGGCCGTCCAGTTGGCTGTAGCCTGCGTACAACCAAGGGAAGCCGGTGAGGAACCAGCCGCGGAACGCCTCTTGCGCCACCCATAGGGCAGCAAAGCCCAGCGCATCGGCCAGGGGCGCCTCGCTGCGCCGCAACCAGCGCGCCCACAACCAGGTGGGCAGCGCGAAGAACCAGGCCAGGGCCGCAAAGAACGCGACCAGCAGCGCAATGGCCAATAGCGGCGAGGCGCCGCCGTAGTTGGTCATGCTGACGTAGATCCACCAGGTGCCGGCGCCGTAAAGGCCAAAGCCGAACCACCAGCCACGCCACAGGGCCTGGCGCGGGCCAAGCTCGCGCAGGCCCAGGTAGAGCATGGCGATGGACAGCAGCGCCAGTGGCCACAGATCGAATGGCGCCAGGGCCAGGAGGGTAGAAGCGCCGGCCGCCAAGGCCAGCAGGTTACCGGGCCAGCCGGGGCGGGTGATCCAGCGCATGTCGTTCCTTAACGGTTGATCGGGGTCAGGCGCAGCAGGTGTATCCGGCGGCTGTCGGCGTTGAGCACGCGGAACTTGTACGCACCGATTTCGGTGGTTTCGTTGCGCTTGGGCAAATGGCCGAACGCACTCATCACCAAACCGCCGACGGTGTCGAACTCATCGTCGGAGAACGCGCTGTCGAAGGACTCGTTGAAGTGCTCGATCGGCGTCAGTGCCTTGACCAGGAAGTCGCCGTTAGGCAGCGGCTTGATATAGCTGTCCTCTTCGACGTCATGTTCGTCTTCGATATCGCCGACGATCTGTTCGAGCACATCCTCGATGGTCACCAGGCCAGCCACGCCGCCGTATTCATCGATGACGATGGCCATGTGGTTGTGGTTGGCGCGAAACTCGCGCAGCAGCACGTTCAGGCGCTTGGACTCGGGCACGAACGTGGCCGGGCGCAGCAGCGTCTTGATGTCGAAGTTGTCGCCGTTCTCCTTGAGAATCAGCGGCAGCAGGTCCTTGGCGAGCAGGACACCGAGCACATCGTCATGGCTTTCGCCGATTACCGGGTAGCGCGAGTGCGCTGCGTCGATCACCGCCGGCAGGAACTCGCGTGGTGACTGGCCGGCCTTGATGCTGTTCATCTGCGAGCGTGGCACCATGATGTCACGCACCTGAAGGTCCGCCACCTGGATGGCCCCTTCGACGATGGTCAGCGCCTCGCTGTCGAGCAGCTTGTTCTGATGTGCTTCGCGCAGCAGCTCCAGGAGCTCCTGGCGGTTTTTCGGCTCATGGGCAAAAGCCTGGGTCAGTTTACCCAGCCAGGACTTCTGCCCGTTGCTCGATCGATCTTCGCTCATGGCGGTTCTCGTGATCCTTGGTCTATCAGTGTGGGGTTGATTCGGTTTCGTCATCGGCGTATGGGTCCGGGTGACCCAGTTGCGCCAGCAATTCTCGTTCCAGGCTTTCCATTTCCTCGGCTTCCTCATCCTCGATGTGGTCGTAGCCAAGCAGATGCAGGCAGCCATGAATGACCAGATGTGCCCAGTGCGCCTCCAGCGACTTGCCTTGCTCGGCCGCCTCGCGTTCAACCACCGCGACGCAGATCACCAGGTCGCCCAGCAAGGGAATATCGAGCAGCTCATCTGGCACGTCGGCCGGGAAGGACAACACGTTGGTCGCGTAGTCCTTGTGCCGATACGTGTGATTGAGCTCGCGTGCTTCCGCTTCGTCGACAAGACGAATGGTCATCTCCGAGTCGGCCTTGCGTTGCTGCAAGGCCAGCTCGCACCAGCGGCGAAAGTCGGCATCAATCGGGGCGAGCGCCTGGGTCGCCCGTTGTATGTCCAGTTCAAGCATTTTTGCCGGGTGCCTCGGGGGTGGCTTGGCGGGCTTCGAAGCGGTCATAGGCCTCGACGATACGCTGCACCAAGGGGTGACGTACCACGTCCTTGGGCTGGAAGTGGGTGAAACTGATACCCGGCACGTCCCGTAGCACCTCGATCACATGCGCCAGACCCGACTTGGTGCCCCGGGGCAGGTCGACCTGGGTGATGTCGCCGGTGATCACCGCCGTGGAGCCAAAGCCGATGCGGGTGAGGAACATCTTCATCTGCTCGAGCGTGGTGTTCTGGCTTTCGTCGAGAATGATGAAGCTGTTGTTCAGGGTGCGACCGCGCATGTAGGCAAGCGGCGCAATTTCGATGACCTGGCGTTCGATCAGCTTGGCCACGTGCTCGAAACCCAGCATTTCATAAAGGGCGTCGTAAAGCGGGCGCAGATAAGGGTCGATCTTCTGAGCAAGGTCGCCCGGCAGGAACCCGAGCTTCTCGCCAGCTTCAACGGCCGGGCGCACCAGCAGGATACGGCGAACCTGTTCACGTTCCAGCGCGTCGACGGCACAGGCCACGGCCAGGTATGTCTTGCCGGTACCGGCCGGGCCGATGCCGAAGTTGATGTCGTTGGCCAGGATCTCCTTGACGTAGCGCTGCTGGTTGGCGCCCCGTGGTCGGATATTGCCCTTGCGCGTGCGCAGCGAGACGCTGACCTCGTTTACCGCCGGGTTGTCGATGTGCTCGACGGCCGATTCCTGAAGGTACAGGTGCACGGTTTCCGGCGACAGCTCGGTGGCCTGGGTCTCACGGTAGAGACGGCGCAGCAGTTGCTCGGCAGCATGGGTGGTCTTGGATTCGCCGATCAGTTCGAACTGATTGCCGCGGTTGCGGATCTCGATGGCCAGGCGCTGTTCGATCAAGCGCAGGTGCTCGTCGAATTGGCCACACAAGTTGGCGAAACGGTGGGCCTCGAAAGGTTCGAGGATGAAACGATGGGGTTCGATGGGTGCGTTCAAGGTCGTTTATAGCCGCCCGACGGCAATGAGTGTGAACTCAAGAATAACCCTTGAATGGCAGTGGCGAAAGTCCTGATGGGTTCAACGGCGTTATGCCCAGCAACGCCCAGGCTCTGCGTGAAAAGCCTTGATACTCGGTGATTGAAAACAGCCTGGAGCGCCAGCCCGGTCGGAATGCTCATTTACAACCCGTAAACTCCGCTTCCTCGGCCGTTTTCGCCTTGCCTGACCTTCGTCTCAAGACTTTTCACACAGAGCCTAGGGCAGTGGGGAGAACGGCGAGCGTCCCTCGGCGTTCTGCAGCTCCAGCAGGTACTTGCGGAAGATCTGGCCGAGCACCTGCGTCGCATGCTCCAGGTCGTCCCTGGGCATCTGCTCTGTCACTTCATCTGCCATGTCCAGGGCATCTTCAGCGCCATTGACTGCCGCCATCTTCAAGAGAATGTAGGCCTGCACGTTGTTGGCCTTGACCCCTTCGCCGCGGAAAAACATCGACCCTAGGCGGTACTGGGCCTCGGCGTGGCCTTGCAGGGACGCTTTCTGGTACCAGTCCAGTGCCTTGTTGAGGTTCTTTGGCGCTTGCGCATAGAAGTACTCGCCCAGCTCGAACTGTGCCTGGGCATCGCCGGCATCGGCCACCTGTTCACAGCTCTTGAGTGCGCTTGCCAGGTCCTGCGGCTGCACGTTCAAGGTGCAGCGACCCGTCGTCGGGATGAGCAACGAGTTACCGCCCTCCGCCAGGGCCAGCAGGGGCTGGAGAAGCAACAGGCAGCCCAGGGTGAGGGCGCGGCCGGTGCGGTTCATGGGGATCGACTTACCTCTGCAAAGCTGCGGCCAATGTCTCTGGTGGCACATTATGGGATAAGCAGCGCCAACCTTACAAAGTTTTACTCGAATTTATGTCGGCGTGGCGAAACAGGCTGATGGCAAGAGTCCTTCGTTACCCGTATGGCCTCATCGAACGTGCGCCCGTTCACACGGCGTACGCCCCTGGCGATGGCCGGTACAACCACCGTGATAGCGGGTTCTACCGGCGATCACGGTGGGGAAACGCCGGGTTACTTCAGGGCTGCGAAGGCCTTTTCAGCGGCATCCAGGGTGATCTGCAGCTCGTTGTCGCCATGAGCGATCGAGGTGAAGCCAGCTTCGAACGCGCTCGGCGCCAGGTACACGCCACCGTCGAGCATCAGGTGGAAGAACTGCTTGAAGCGACTGGCGTCACTGGCCATTACGTCATCGAAGGTGACGATGTCGTCGGCCCCGCTGAAGTACAGGCCGAACATACCGCCAGCCTGCGTGGTCACGAACGGCACGCCGGCAGCGTCGGCGCGCTGTTGCAGGCCGTCGAGCATGCGGCTGGTGTAGTCGGTCAGCTCGGCGTGGAAGCCTGGACGACTGATCAGCTTGAGCGTGGTCAGGCCGGCGGCCATGGCCAGCGGGTTGCCCGACAGCGTACCCGCCTGGTAGACCGGACCCAGCGGGGCGATGCAGCCCATGATTTCGCGCTTGCCGCCAAAGCAGCCGACCGGCATGCCGCCGCCGACGATCTTGCCGAAGGTGGACAAGTCGGGGGTGATGCCGTAGTGCGCCTGCGCGCCGCCCAGCGAAACCCGGAAACCGGTCATCACCTCATCGAAGATCAACACCACGCCATGCTTGTCGCACTGCTCGCGCAGGCCTTCGAGGAAGCCCGGCGCCGGCGGTACGCAGTTCATGTTGCCGGCAACCGGCTCGACGATGATGCAGGCCACGGTCTGGCCCACCTCGGCCAGCGTCTTCTCGACGGCGGCGATGTCGTTGAAGGGCAGGGTCAGGGTGTGCTTGGCGAAGTCGGCCGGCACGCCGGCCGAGCTGGGCACGCCTTGGGTCAGCAGGCCGGAGCCGGCCTTGACCAACAGGCTGTCGGAGTGGCCGTGGTAGCAGCCCTCGAACTTGATGATCGCGTCACGGCCGGTGTAGCCACGGGCCAGGCGGATGGCGCTCATGGTCGCCTCGGTACCCGAGCTGACCATGCGCACCATTTCCATGGAAGGCACCAGCGAGCACACCAGGTCTGCCATTTCGGTTTCCATGGCGGTCGGGGCACCATAGGACAGCCCGTGTTCCAGCTGGCGACGTACCGAGTCCAGCACGTCAGGGTGGCCATGGCCCAGGATCATCGGGCCCCAGGAACCCACGTAGTCGACGTAGCGCTTGTCATCTTCGTCGACGACGTAGGCACCCTCGGCATGCTTGAAGAACAAAGGCGTGCCGCCCACGCTCTTGAACGCGCGCACGGGCGAGTTGACACCACCGGGGATGTGCTTCTGGGCTTGGGCGAAAAGTGCTTCGGAACGGGACATGGAAATTCTCTCGAATCAGGATGCGAACAAGGCGTTGAAGGCGCGGGCGCGGCGGGTGACTTCCTGCGCGCTGTCGGCACCGAACAAGCCGTGGATCACCGCCAGCAGGTCGGCACCGTGGTGCACCAGTGCTGCGGCATTGTCGAGGGTGACCCCGCCGATGGCGGCGATCGGCAGGTTCACCTGGGCGCGCGCCTGCGCCAGAAGACGGACGTCGGCAGCCGGGGCGCCGGGTTTGGTGCTGGAGGTGAAAAAGCGGCCGAAGGCGACGTAGCTGGCGCCTTCGCGGGCTGCCTGGGCGGCCAGGTCCAGGCTGGCATGGCAGGTCGAGCCAATGATCGCCGCGCTGCCCAGCAGGGCGCGTGCAGGGGTCAGCGGCCCGTCGGTTTGCCCCAGGTGGACGCCCACGCCCAGGTGCCTGGCCAGTTCGGCATCGTCGTTGATGATCAGCTGGGTGCCGTAGCGCTCGCACAATTGCTGGAGCGCCTGGGCTTCTCGCAAGCGCCGCGCGGCGTCGTCGCTTTTGTCACGGTACTGCAGAAGGCATACGCCCCCTTCGAGAGCTGCCTCCACATGAGACAGGAATCGGCCGGCCAGCAATTGGCTGTCGGTGATGGCATACAGGCCGCGTAGCGTCATGAGCACCTCGAGTCAGGAGCAGAAATCCAGGGGCAGGCGCCGAGGCACGAACTGGCCTCGTCCCAACTGCTCCGCATCGCGCAGGGTGCGCCAGGTGTAGTCCAGGGCCGTGCGCACGGCGCTTTCCAGGTGCTCGCCCAGGGCCAGTCGACCCGCCAGGGCGCTGGCCAGGGTGCAGCCCGATCCGTGGTAGCTGCCCGGCAGGCGTTGGCAGGTCGAGGTGCTGCGGTGACCGTCGCGGCTGTACAGACGGTTGTGGATTTCCACCTCGTCGCCGTGTCCGCCCGTGATCAGCACGTGCTCGCAGAACTCCAGCAGCCTGGCAGCGCACTCGTCGGCGCTGCCGTCGGGCAGCTCGGCGAGAATGCGGGCTTCGGGCAGGTTCGGCGTGGTGATGGTCGCCAGCGGCAACAGGCGTTCACGCAGGGCATAGCCTACTTCGTCCTTGCCCAGGCGGCCGCCGCCGCCTGCACGCAGCACCGGGTCGCACACCAACGGCAGGTGCGGGTGCGCAGCCAGCAGCTCGGCCACGGTATCGACCATGTCGATCGAGCCGAGCATGCCCAGCTTGACCGCGGCCACCGTGGAGTCGGTGAGCACGGCATTGGCCTGGGCCAGCACCCACTCACGGTCGAGCACGCGGAAGTCGGAGACATTGACGGTATCCTGCACGGTCAGGGCGGTCACCGCGGGCGCGGCATGACAGCCTTGTGCAAGCAGGGCTTCGATATCTGCCTGCAAGCCGGCGCCGCCACTGGGGTCGTGGCCGGAGAGACAGAGGACAACGGGGCGGGAGGCGTAGGTATTCATGGTCGGCGAGCTTACCACCAAACCTGTTTGTGCGGACCTTGCGCGTGCAGGTCGGTGCGTTTTCCGAAGAACGGTATGCGCCCCTGAATGCCGCTAAGGCCCGTTCCAGAGCGGTCCTGTGGGTTTTGTGCGGCCGCTCGACGCAGCTTGAGGCTGTGCTAGAGTGCGCAGATAAATCGATAAACAGGTTCTGCAGGATTTCGTCGTCTCAAACGGAAAGGGGGCAACCGCGACGCGACCGGACAGGCCTTGCTGGGGCTGTATGCGCTATTTGCTGATTGTGCTCATGGGTTTGCTGCCCACATTCGCCGAAGCGGTGGACATCACCGCGGCCACCCGTCACCTGCCTCTGGGCAAGGTCATGCAGGTTTATGAAGACCCGGACGGCAGCGCCAGCATCACGGATGTCAGTGCGCCCGACTTCGCGCAGCGTTTTCGCCCCCACCCTGAAGACGTCCTCAATGCCGGGTTTTCCACGTCGGTGTTCTGGCTCAAGCTCGAACTGCACCCTGACCCGGCGCCGGGCATGCCCCTGCACTGGTTGCTGGAGCTGGCCTACCCACCCCTTGATCACCTCGACCTTTACCTGACAGGCCCGGACGGGCGCTTTCGCCTGGCCCAGCGCACGGGTGATGCGTTGCCTTATTCAAGCCGGGAGATCCGTCAGGACAACTACCTGTTCAACCTGCAATTGCCACCTGGCCAGGTCACCACCGTCTTTATGCGGCTGCACAGCCAGGGCTCGGTGCAGGCGCCGCTGGCCCTCTGGTCGCCCCAGGCTTACCTCGAAGCCCAGGCCACGCGCCTGTACGTGCTGGGGATGATCTACGGGGTACTGTTGGTGATGCTGGTGTACAACCTGTTCCTGTACCTGAGCGTGCGGGACGTCAGCTACCTGTACTACATCCTCTATATTGCCTCCTTCGGCCTTTACCAGGTCTCGGTCAACGGCGCCGGCATCGCTTACCTGTGGCCTGACAGCCCCTGGTGGGCCAATGCCTGCACACCGTTGTTCGTCGGCGCAGCTGCGCTGTTCGGCTCTCAGTTCGCCCGGCATTTTCTGCAGCTTCGCCATAAAAGCCGTGGCTTTGACCGGTTGCTGCAGGCGCTGATGCTGGGCGGTGCCGTGGTGATGGTGCTGTCTGTGAGCGTGCCCTATGGCCTCGCCATGCGCCTTGCCACCGCCTTGGCGCTCGTGTTCAGCCTGGGCGTTTTCTGCGCAGGGCTCGACGCCTGGCGGCGCGGCCTGCGCGTGGCGCGCTGGTTCATCATCGCCTGGACCGCGTTTCTGGTCGGGGGGCTGGTCAATACGCTGATGGTGCTGGGCTACCTGCCGAACATGTTCCTGACCATGTATGCCAGCCAATTGGGCGCTGCGCTGGAGGTGGCGTTGCTATCGCTGGCCTTGGCAGACCGCATCAAGACGCTGCGCGACGAGCAGGCCCGCACCCTGCGTGAGACGGGGCAGCAACTGGAGGTGCTCAACCAGCAACTGGCCAACAGCAACCGGCTCAAGGATGAGTTTCTGGCCTGCGTCACCCATGAACTGCGCACCCCGATGAATGGCGTGATCGGGTCCCTGGAGCTGATGCATACCCTGCCGATGGACGCGGAAATGGCCCGCTTCCACCAGACGGCGGTGGGCTCGGCTCAGGGCATGATGAACATGGTCGACGACATCCTGACCTTGTCCGAATTGCAAGCAGGGCGGCTGCGAGCGCAGCCAGCGCCCTTCGACCTTCGGACATTGCTGCAAGGCTTGCGCGCTACGTATGCCGGCCAGGCGCTGGGCAAGGGCCTGTACTTGAGTGTGGACATGCCGGCGGACCTGCCCGACCGGCTGGTGGGGGATGGGCCGAAGCTGGCCCGCTGCCTGGGGTGCCTGGTGGACAACGGCCTGAAATTCACCCACCAGGGCGGTGTGATGATCCAGGTCCGGGGGCAGCACAGGGGCCCTAATCAACTGGCCTTGACGTTTACCGTGAGCGACACGGGTATCGGTTTCGAAGACCTCGACCAGTCGATTCTTTATCAGCGGTTCTTTCAGGTGGATGGCTCCATGACCCGGCGCTATGGCGGGTTGGGCATTGGCCTTGCCATCTGCAGGCAGATGAGCGAATTACTGGGGGCACGGCTATCGCATCAATCGGCGCCTGGCGTGGGCAGTCGGTTCGAGATGAGTCTGGAATTGGCGATTTCGCAGGGGCAGGTGGCTGTGCAGGGGCATGAGGGGCGGCGTTGGCGGTAAGCATCGGTAGGTTAGGACGATGTGCTGTTAGCTATGTGCGCAGCGAGATACCGTGGACGTGGGATTCACGGCATCAAAGAAAGTAAGAGCCTATGATCAACCAGCTGAACGCGACAGTGTTTAGCCATGAGGAAATTACTATCCGCTTTTTCATGGATGATGGAAATTGCTCATAATCCTGTGCATCAAGCATGCCTCGTCGAATACTTGATTTTGGATACTTTATGATCCCGGCGACCATGAATGTCACCAACATTCTCGCACGCAGAGTCTTTTCACCCCAAAGGGTGACAATAAAGGGTAAGCACGCACTGCGCTGCAGGGCCCCGATCATGACTTTGTATTCTTTGGAGCCTGCGATACGCAGATCCATGGCGAGACCGGTCAGTCCGAGGGCAAAGGGAGTGGCAAGAAAAAGTAATTGAAACGTAATGTCAAAATTCTTGATCACTCTCAAGGCCTCGAAAGTTTTCGCTTAATTGCATGCACGAAGACTTCCCGTCAGAGGCGCTGTTGCAGGGGTCGAGATGCCATATGCAGCGCCGTCAAGGCAGTTCTTCGGGAAGGAATAAGTATCACTTCATTAGCTATTTTGGCCCCGACCATTTTGGGCAAGCCAAAATCGTCAGGCTCAGTAAATAGTGTTCTTCAACATGGCTTTGTATTCCCGTCCGCCGTGCGAGCTTCGAGTACCTGGCCTACTTGCCAGCTCGCCCAGATGCGTCGAATACCCAATCATCAGCGTGGATCCATGGTGCTTGTAATGAGTAAACAGTTTCACCTTGGTAGTAGGAAAAAGTAACCGACTGTTAGCCAAGTGAACGCTACTGTGTTCAGCCAGGATGCGGTGTTGATCTTCTTTTTAAGGGAGGCTGGAAAATTCTGATAATCGAGTGGATCAAGCGCACCTTTGCGAATGTGGTAGGTTGGAAATGCTAGGAGCCCACCCACCATTGAGATCACCAATAATCGTGCGCGTATGCTTTGTTCTCCCCAGAGTGTTGTAATAAACTCTAGGCACGCACTGCGCTGGAGCGCTGCGATCATGACGTCGTATTCTTTTGAACATGCAATGCGCAGGTCCATGGCCAGTGAGATAAAGCCTATGATGAAAGGGGAAGTGAGCAGAAACAACTTCAGTTTTATGTCAAGGTGGTCAATCATTCTGCAAAGCCTCGAAGATTACCTCTCCTACGTATTCGCCGAATTCCATTCCTTCTAGGCTTCCAGCCAATGCTCCAGCCCCTGTAACCACTATCCCACAGGCCCATGCCTTTGGGCCGGTCCACCAGCAAATCCCGGGCGTTAATCTGCTAGCTAGCTTCGCTCCCCCCCATCCACCTACTAAACCACCCGAAAAATTACCAGCCTCAGTAAAACGCATTTTTCTACATGCTTTCGTATTCCCCACCCGACACGCATCGGCAATGTTCATCGCTGATCCAATACCCCCGAGCGTAATACCCACTGCCCCTCCAGCCTTCAAGTACTTGGCCATCTTCGCCAGTCTATCCAAGTGAGTCGAATACCCCGGTATGCTGGTGGGCCCGCCTGCTTTGCTCCAATGGTGCACCAGGCTTTTCGAGGAGATACCCAAGTCTCGGCGCAGTCGTGAGTAATCCCCAAGATTGAGCCTCTTGTTGAGAAAGGTGGCCTTTAAACCGGCACTCAACTGATTGAACAGGTGCTGGCGCTGGGCGAAGAAGTCTGGGTGGCGAAGGTGCCCGTGCTTGGCGAATTGCGCTTTGTGCAGGTCTTCGATTTTGCGCAAGAGGCGGGTGATTTCATCCAGTGACTTACCCGCCACCGTCTCGGCTACGCCCATGGCCAGACTGGTATCACCAAACAGCGCGGCGATCTCGGCCTGGTACTGCATCATGAAGCCGGCTTCCTCCTCGGTGAGGTCCGCCAATGCAGCACGCGCCTGCTCCGCTGCACCCATGACCGACATTTCTTGCCGGGTACACATGGGGTACCCCGATTCTTCACCCACGACGAACAGTTCGCCCGGTTTGAATCCGTTTCGCGAAGTGGGGTTAAGCCGTTCCAGTGCTGATCGGGACAAGTGAGCGTATGGGGCACCGAGTTCTATCAGCACCTCGTCATACGACATGCTGCGCGGCACGATGTAGAAACCCGGTTCATTAACGGGCTGAGCCACTGAAGGCGCAGCGTCCCGGAACCGCTCCGGATCGATCGTCCTAGCGCGGGCGTCGGGGTTTCGCACGGCGTCATTGACCGGTTCAGGTGCAGATGCCCTGGACGTTGCAAGGGCCGCAGATCCGCCCGCAATCACGCGGTTGCTGCCTATAGGACACCCACACGCCACCAATGCGCCGTCCAGGACCGTGGGTATGCCGTCCTGACTCCAATAGGGCTCGCCCTCCACCAGTGTGCCGGGTTGCCCGCAGCCGGGGCAGGGCGTGGTCTTGTCGCCTTGCAGCAGCCAGTTACGGCCATGGACGCGCCCCCTGGCTTGCCCGGCAATGCAAATGGCGCCGGTGGTGGTTTCATCGCTGTCCAGGCCTTGGTACCGACCCAGGATGCTGATTCGCATGCTCATGGCTTGCCTGCTGATCAAGAAAGAACTCGCAACCTAGCAGGCGGCATCCGCTTTATAGGCGCTTGATTCAGCTTCTAGGAAAACTCCCACGGACGATTGGGAACTGGATTACAAGTTCCTGAAGGCCTCACCGGTTCGGGCGTCGAACGAACACGCCGCTGGCGATCCCGATGAAGCCGGCCGCCTAAGCGCCGCTCATCACGCACCCCTGCGTTTAGTCAGGAATGCCCCTTTGTCCATCGACCAGACAGTGCTTCACTGGGAACCTCACGCCTGCCCGGATTCAGGAGTACCTCCATGAACCTGCACCAGTTCGCTGAAACCCACGAGGTCACCAACCAGCCGCCACCGCTGGACGGGGCCAACCTGTACCGCCTGGACCTGCCGCTACAGGAGTGGTCCAGGCGCTTTGGTGCCGACTGGGCGCAGTCGCGGATCGATGCGTACGGCGCGCTGGCCGGTGGGCCGTTGATGCAGGCAGGCTTTCTGGCCAATGCGCACAAGCCTGTGTTCAGCAGCCATGATCGCTATGGCCATCGCATCGACCTGGTCGAGTTTCACCCCGCCTATCACCAGTTGATGCGCACCGCCGTCGAGCATGGGCTGCCGTCGCTGCCCTGGGCCGAGCCGCGCCCGGGCGCCCATGTGGCCCGCGCGGCGATGACCTACCTGCACAGCCAGGCCGAGGCCGGCACGGGCTGCCCGCTGACCATGACCTTCGCTGCGGTGCCGGCCCTGCGCCTGCAACCCGAGATCGCCCACTACTGGCTGCCCAAGGCGCTGTCGCGTGAGTATGACCCGCGCAACGTCGGCGACCGGCACAAGGCCGGCGTCACGTTGGGCATGGCCATGACGGAGAAGCAGGGTGGCACGGACGTGCGCGCCAATACCACCCGTGCCTACCCAGTCGGCGCGCCGGGGCCCGGCCAGGCCTACGAGCTGGTGGGTCACAAGTGGTTCTGTTCGGCGCCCATGTGCGATGCCTTCCTGGTCCTTGCCCAGACCGAGCACGGCCTGAGCTGCTTCCTGCTGCCCCGCCACCGCCCGGACGACACCCGTAACCAGTTCTATATCCAGCGCCTGAAGGACAAGTTGGGCAATGTCTCCAACGCCTCCAGCGAAGTGGAGTTTCGCGGTGCGCTGGCCTGGATGATCGGTGAGGAGGGCCGGGGCGTACCGACCATCATCGAAATGGTGGCCATGACCCGTTTCGACTGCATGGTCGGCTCCAGTGCCCTGATGCGCCAGGCGCTGACCCAGGCCCTGCACCACTGCGCGCATCGGCAGGTGGCGGGCCGCCTGTTGACCGAGCAGCCGCTGATGCAGAACGTGCTCGCCGACCTGTCGTTGGAAAGCGAAGCGGCATTGGCCCTGAGCCTGCGCATGGGCCACGCCCTCGAGCAGCTCGACGACCCCCAGCAGGCGCACTTCGCGCGCCTGGTCACGGCGGTAGGCAAGTACTGGATCTGCAAGCGTGCCCCGGCCATGATCAACGAAGCGGCCGAGTGCCTGGGCGGGGCGGGGTATGTGGAGGACAGCATCCTGCCGCGGCTTTACCGCGAGGCGCCCGTCAACTCGACCTGGGAAGGTTCGGGTAATGTGCAGTGCCTGGATGTGCTGCGCGCCTTGTCCAAGGAGCCGGGTGTGCTGGAGGCGTTGTTCGCCGAACTGGGGGACGGACACGGCGACAAGCGCCTGGCCACCTGCATCGTCAACCTGAAGGATGCGTTCCTCGACACGGGCGACATCCAGTACCGGGCGCGGCAACTGACCGAGACCATCGCCCTGGCATTGCAGGCCAAGTTGCTGCTGGAGGCCGGCCATTGTGCGGTCAGCGATGCGTTCATCGCCAGCCGCCTCACAGGGACAGGGCGCGCTTATGGCACGCTGCCGCGCGGTGTGGACGTACAGGCCCTGATGGCGCGGGCCATGGCCAGCTGACCGGCTCGGCCCAGCTGCGCCGCCTTGCATCATCAAGGGGATGAATTTACCCGAGAAGGCAGGCAAGATGGTTCGCATGCATGTCCAGACAGGAAGCACAGTGTGAGCCACGCGTTTGAAGTCGTTGATACTCCCGAACAGGCCGTCGATCGTCTGGCGGCCTTGCATGAGCAGGCCACCGGTGCCCTGAGCCAGGCCCTCAAGCGTTACCTCAAGGACCGCACCGAGCCCGATGCCCAGCAGCGAGACCTGTTTCGCTACCCGGCGCTGCGCCTGACCTACCACAGCAATGGCGAAGTCGCTGCCACCACGCGGGCCTACGCCAAGGTCCAGGTGGCGGGCACCTACAGCGTCACCATCACCCAGCCGGCTGCTTTTCGCGGCTACCTGCTGGAGCAATTGCGCCCGTTGATGCACGACTACACCGTCACGGTCGAAGTGGGGGTGAGCGAGCAGCCCATTCCGTATCCGTACGTGGTCGACCAGGGCGACGAGCTGGCCGGCAGCGGCATCACCGCCGCGCAGCTGGCGCGGGTATTCCCCAGCACCGACCTGTCCTCGGCCACCGACAACATCGCCGATGGGCTCTACGACTGGGACAGCACCGATACCTTGCCCCTGGCGCTGTTCGATGCCGCGCGCGTGGACTTCTCGCTGCGGCGCCTGGTGCACTACACCGGCAGTGACTGGCGCCACGTGCAGCCCTGGATCCTGCTGACCAACTACCACCGTTACGTGGACCAGTTCATCAGCCATGGCCTTGAGCAGTTGCGCGATGATCCGCGCTTCGTGCGCATGGTGTTGCCGGGCAACGTCGTGATCGAGAAGAGCATGGACCATGGTGAGGCCCAGGCGCTGGTCGCCGGTGTGGTCTGGCACCGCTACCAGATGCCGGCCTACCACCTGATTGCAGGGGACGGCGACGGCATCACGCTGGTCAACATCGGCGTCGGCCCGTCCAACGCCAAGAACATCACTGACCACCTGGCAGTGCTGCGCCCGCATTGCTGGCTGATGATCGGGCACTGCGGCGGGCTGCGCCAGTCGCAGACCATTGGCGACTACGTGCTGGCCCACGCCTACATGCGCCGTGACGGCATCCTTGACCGCGTGGTGCCGCCGAACATTCCGATCCCGGCATTGGCAGAGGTGCAACTGGCCCTGCAGGAAGCCGCTGCGCAGGTGACCGGCGAGCGGGGCGAGCAGCTCAAGAAGCGCCTGCGCACCGGTACCGTGCTGACGTACGACGACCGCAACTGGGAGCTGCGCTGGGCCCAGGAACGGCCGCTGATCAACTTGTCCCGCGCCGTTGCCGTGGACATGGAAAGCGGCACCATCGCAGCCCAGGGCTATCGCCTGCGGGTGCCGTACGGCACCTTGCTGTGCGTGTCCGACAAACCGCTGCACAGCGAAATCAAGCTGCCAGGCTCAGCCAACGCGTTCTACAACCGCGCGGTCAGCCAGCACCTGAAGATCGGGATCGCGGCGCTGGACCTGTTGCGCACCGAGCTCAATTCGCTGCACTCGCGTAAACTGCGCAGCTTCGACGAGCCGCCGTTCCGCTGAGGACCCATGTCACTGCCACCCCGTTCCAAGCCGCGCCGCCCTCAGGGGCGGCCTGCGCCTGGCGCTCACCGCCAGCCCAAGGCGCCACCCGCCGAGCCGCGGTTGATCCTGTTCAACAAACCCTTCGACGTGCTGACGCAGTTCAGCGACGGCGAGGGGCGCGCCACGCTCAAGGATTTCATCGATATTCCGGGCGTCTACCCCGCCGGCCGGCTGGACCGGGACAGTGAAGGCCTGTTGCTGTTGACCAATGACGGCGCGCTGCAGGCGCGTATTGCCGACCCCAAGCACAAGCTGCCCAAGACCTACTGGGTGCAGGTCGAGGGCGAGCCCACCGAGCAGCAGCTGCGCCAACTGCGCGAAGGCGTGCAGCTCAATGACGGACCAACGTTGCCCGCCGAGGCCCGCAGCCTCGAAGCCCCCGCTCTGTGGCCGCGCAACCCACCAGTGCGCTTTCGCAAAAGCGTACCGACCTGTTGGCTGGAGCTGGTGATTCGCGAGGGTCGCAATCGCCAGGTACGGCGAATGACCGCCGCCGTGGGCCTGCCCACCTTGCGCCTGGTGCGCGTGCGTATCGGCGATTGGACACTCGATGGGCTCGAGCAAGGCTGCTGGCGCGAGGTGGCGCCGACCCTGCGGCGCTAGGCGGCATGGCCAGCGGGCACGTGGCGACCGCGCTGGCTACACCCCCTCGATGAACCCCACCACCACGCTCTTGATGATGAACGCCAGCACACCCAGGCCGAGCACGAAGAACAGGATCAGGGTGCCGAACCGCCCCGCCTGGGATTTTTTCGCCAGGTCCCAGACGATGAAGCCCATGAAGCCGATCAAGGCGGTCACCAGGATGATCATCATCCACTCTTCGAATACGGCAGGATCCATTGCAGTGCTCCAGGCGGGTTGAGGGGGCAAGTATACCCGTGAGGTGGCAACTGATCAGCGAAGGTGGGTCAATGGAAGCTCGGTGCTGGCCAACACCTGGTTGAGCACGAAGCTTGAACGCACGCTGGTGACGCCCTCGATGCGCGTGAGGCTACCGAGCAGCAGCTTCTGGTAATGGTCCATGTCGGGCACGACGACCTTGAGCTGGTAGTCGGCGTCCATCCCGGTCACCAGGCTGCACTCCAGCACCTGCGGCAGGTTGCGGATGGTGGCCTCGAAGGTTTCGAAACGCTCGGGGGTGTGCCGGTCCATGCCGATGAGTACGTAGGCGGTCAGGCTCAAACCCAGCTTCTTGCGATCGAGCAAGGCCACCTGACGGGAAATGTAGCCGTCGTCTTCAAGTTGCTTGACGCGGCGCGAGCAGGGCGAGGGTGAAAGGCCGATGCGTTCGGCCAGCTCCTGGTTGGAGATGCGCGCGTCACGCTGCAATTCAGCCAGAATGCTCAGGTCGTATCGGTCCAGCTTGCTCATGAATCATGCCTTTTCTGTTCGGATTGCGGCGAATTATCAATCCAGGGTTAAAAATTGCGCAAGTGCTATTTATCTGAGCAATCTTCGCAATCCTGTGCCGGGGCGCGCCCGGTATCGTTAACACCAGAATCACTGCCCGGACATCAGTCCACGGCGATGCGCCCCAGACGGGCGCTCGCGGCCAAGCCATCCAACAGGATGGGCCAGGCCCCCGGGCTACGCACCTTCCAGAAGACGGTGTGAGGTGAGCCGGCGCCACAAGTGCCGAGCACGGACGACAATTGCTGAAGGGAGGCCCAGGTGGCCTCCCTTTTTTCATGGCTGAAATTTAATGGGCGGCGTGATGGGGCGCGGTAGACTGGCGCAGTCAGCCGTTTTACCGTCGAGAGGACTACCATGAAGTCGCACATCTGGCAGTGGGCAGGTGTTGGTTTGCTGGGCATGGGCATCAGCGTTGCAGCCCTGGCGGCCGGGCCCAACGACGGCCCAGGTGCTTTGCCCCCCGCCGCTACAGGGCCAGGTGTGGAGGCAGGGCCCGCGCCTGGGCGTGCGCTCAATTCGCGTGACGAAGTCGGTCAGACGCAGCCCCCACGGCCGGGGTTCTACCAGGACATTCCCCGCCGCCCCGATGACGGCCCGCGTTGGCATGGCCCAGGCCCTGGCTACGCGCCTCACGAGGGCTGGCAGGGCCGCCCTGGGGGCCACGGTGAAGGCTGGGGCCCCGGGCCGCACTACCGGCCTGGCCAGACCGTGGAGCGGTTTGCTGACCGTTTCTGGAAGGTGCCCTACCAGGGGCAGGACTATTTCTACTCCGGCGGGTACTGGTACCGCCCCTGGGAAAGGGGTTACCAGGTCGTGGTGCCGCCCCCGGGTGCGCGAGTCAGCTACCTGCCGCCCTATGCGCACAAGTTTCGCGTGGACGGCGCGATGATCTACCTGGTCGCCGACACCTACTATCGCTACCTGGAAAACAGCCGCGAGTACGTGGTGGTCAATCCCCCAGCACCTGCGCCTACAGCGGCGTCGGGGTATGACGTGGTGGCTTATCCGCGCTATGGACAGGGGCAGGAGCAGCAGGATCAGGACCGTTACCAGTGCCATCGCTGGGCGGTCAGCCAGTCGGGGTTCGATCCTGCCATGGCGGCCTACGCGCCGGCGCCTGCAGTTGCAAGTACCTACCAACGGGCGCTTGGCGCGTGCTTGTCCGGGCGGGGCTACAGCATCAACTAGAGGGCTACACCGGGTCGGCGTGGACCATCACGTCGGCCTTGGGGTATTGCTGGCGGATCACCTGCGACGCCTGCACGCACAGCCCATGTGCGTGATGCAGCGGCAGTTGCCCAGGCAGCTCGATGTGCAATTGCACGAACCACTGGTTGCCCGATACCCGGGTGCGCAGGTCGTGCACGCCCAGCACGCCCTCGATGGCCAGCACGCGGCTGGCCATGTCTTCGCTCACATCCACGGGCAGCTCCTTGTCCATGAGAATCGCCGTGCTTTCGCGCGCGATCTGCAGGGCGCTCCACAGGATGTACAGTGCGATGCCCAACCCGAACAGCGCATCGAGTTGCGGCCAGCCGAAGCGCGCCAGCAGCAACGCCAGCAAGATGCTGCCGTTGAGCAGCAGGTCGGAGCGGTAGTGCAGGGAATCGGCGCGTACCGCCGTTGAACCTGTGGCGCGGATGACCTTGCGTTGCACGGCCAGCAGCGCGACGGTCAGCACCAACGACATCAGCATCACCCCGATGCCGATGGCGGTATCGCCTAACGGCTGCGGGTTGCGCAGGCGCTCCAACGCCTGCAAGGCAATCAGCACGGCACTGCCGCCGATGAACAGCGCCTGGGCGATGCCAGCCAGGGCTTCTGCCTTGCCGTGCCCGAAGCGGTGGTCGTCATCGGCCGGGCGCAGGGCGTAGTGCACAGCCAGCAGGTTGAGGAAGGACGCCACGGCGTCGAGGGCCGAATCGGTCAACCCGGCCAACAGGCTAACCGAGCCGCTCAACCACCAGGCCAGCGCCTTGCTGACCACCAGGATGCTGGCCACCGCCAGGGAGGCGCGTGTGGCCAGGCGGAGCAACCGTTTGTGTTCGGCCGAAGTGGTCATCTCAGGCGGTCGTCCTTGACGTCAGGCGGCAGGTACCAGCCCAAGGCTGGCCAATTGTTCAGCACTGCCGCGGTGCTGGATCAAGCGTGGGTCGTCCAGCGGCAGGCGCTGCCCCAGTTCGCTTTCCAGAATGGCCTGCAGTTTGAGATTGTCCACGCTGCCATCGGCATTGACGGCGTCCTTCAGTTTGGCCGGGTCCACCTGCGCGGTTTGCCCTGGGGGGTAGTAGATGGCGCCGGTGGCGAAGTCGATGCCGAAGGCGATCAGCCCTGGGATGACGTAGAACAGCAGGCCAACGGCATCCAGCACGGCGATCGCAGGGTCGACCTTGCCGTCGATCTGGCCGCGACGGTCTGGGTAGAAGATGGAGCCGCAAGCCGTCAGTTGCGTCAGCAAGGTGCCCACGAGGGCAGCACCGATCAGGCGGGAAGCAATGCGCATGTAAATCTCCGGGCGTGGCGTTCGGCAGGCCAGGCAAGGCGCCTAAACCCGCGCAGTTAAGACCATGATAGGACAACGTCGGTTCGCCGTTATACTCGCCTGCTTGTTCGAGGGCCACCATGATTTCATTACCTATAGACCGTGTATTGCCAGATCTACGACAGGCCCTGGCCAGTCGCAATGAAGTGATACTCGAAGCGCCCCCGGGTGCTGGCAAGACCACTCGGGTGCCCCTGGCGTTGTTGCATGAGCCCTGGCTAGCCGGGCAAAAGATCCTGATGCTCGAACCTCGCCGACTGGCTGCGCGGGCGGCGGCGGAGCGTTTGGCCAGTGAACTCGATGAGCAGGTGGGCGAGACGATCGGCTACCGCATTCGCCTTGAAAGCAAGGTAGGGCCGCGAACGCAGATCGAAGTGGTCACTGAAGGCATTCTGGCTCGCAGGCTTCAGGATGACCCGGCGCTGGAGGGTGTGGGCGTGGTCATCTTCGATGAGTACCACCTGCGCAACCTCGATTCCGACCTGGCACTGGCGCTGTGCCTGAGCGCCCGTGAACTGCTGCGCGATGAGCCCCCGCTCAAGCTGCTGTTGATGTCTGCCACGCTGGAGGGTGCCCGCCTCTCAAAGGTGCTCGACGATGCGCCCGTGGTCACCAGTGAAGGGCGGATGTATCCCGTCTCGACGGTATGGGGCAGCCCCTATCAGCCGGGCGAGCGAATCGATGCGCGCATCACGGACACGTGCCTGGCCGCCCTCGATGAACAACCTGGCAGCATCCTGGTGTTCCTGCCTGGGCAGGCGGAAATTCGGCGGGTGGCAGAGGACCTCAAGGCATATCTCGGCAGCCGTCCAGAGGTGATGGTGTGCCCGCTGTACGGTGACCTCGACCTGCAGGCGCAGCGTGCGGCGATAGACCCGGCCCCCAAGGGCTCGCGCAAGGTCGTATTGGCCACGAACATCGCCGAGACCAGCTTGACCATCGAAGGGGTCAGGGTGGTGGTGGACAGTGGCCTTGAACGAGTACCCAGGTTCGACCCCCGCAGCGGCATGACCCGACTCGACACACAGCGCATTTCCAAGGCCAGCGCTACCCAGCGGGCGGGACGGGCGGGGCGCCTGGAGCCTGGTGTCTGCTATCGGCTGTGGTCGCAGTCCCAGCACGAGCAGATGGCCAGCTACAGCACCCCTGAAATCCTCCAGGCAGATCTGGCAGCCTTGGCGCTCCAGCTGGCTCGATGGGGCATGAAGCCGGAAGAGATGACCTGGCTCGATCAACCACCAGCGGCGCCCTTCGCTCAAGCCACAGACCTGCTCAAGCGCCTGGGCGCGCTCGACGATGCTGGACAGCTCACGCCACACGGTGCAGCCATGAGCGCGTTGCCAGCCCACCCCCGGATCGCCCACATGCTCATCAAGGGCAATGCGATGGGCCTGGATGACCTGGCATGCAACATCGCGGCTCTGCTGGGCGAGAAAGATATCCTGCGTGGGGCCGGTGCCGACCTGCACTCCCGGCTCAGCGCACTGTCGGGCGAGCAGCATGCCCGTCGCAGTGGCGGTTCCCTGCAACGCGTGAAACAGTCTGCTCGGCAGTACCGGTCGCTGCTGCGTGGCAAGGCCTCGAGCCCTGTAGACGCGCTCGATCACCCACGGTGGGTAGGATGCCTGCTGGCGTTCGCATACCCTGATCGAATCGGCCTGCAGAGGCGGGCGACTGAATCTGAATACCGTCTTTCCAACGGTCGTGCTGCGGTGTTCTCAGAGCCCGATGCTCTCACCAAACATGAGTGGCTGGTGGTGGCCGATCTGGGTAGCCGGCAAGGACAGCGCGAGGAGCGGATCTACCTGGCGAGTGACCTCGATCCGGCCTTGTTCGATAACCAGCTGGCTGACCTGGTGAGGTCGGTCGATGAGGTCGATTGGGACGAGCGCGAAGGCGTGCTCAAGGCGCAGCGGCAGTGGCGGGTAGGCCAGCTCGTGCTGTCGACGAAAGCGCTGGCGAACCTTGACGAGCAAACCCGTTCGCTGGCCTTGGTTAGCCTGGTGAGGCGCAAGGGCATCGAGCTTCTGCCCTGGAACCCCGAGCTGCGGCAGTGGCAGGCCCGGGTGGGTCTGCTGCGCCAGCTGGATATCGAGCGTGGGCAGGCACAAAGCAAGTGGCCTGACCTGAGCGATGCCAATCTGCTGGACACGCTCGACCAATGGCTCACGCCCTACCTGGGTAAAGTCACGAGGCTCAGCCACTTCAGCCAGCTGGACCTGCCCTCGATCATCAGAAACCTTCTGCCCTGGCCGCTTCCACAGGAGCTGGACACCCAGGCACCCCAGGCGATCCAGGTGCCATCCGGCTCGAATATCCGTATCGACTATTCGCAGCATCCGCCAATTTTGGCCGTGCGGCTTCAGGAGCTGTTTGGCCTGGCAGAAACCCCACGCATCGCTCAGGGCAGGCAGCCGCTGGTTCTGCACCTCCTGTCGCCGGCTCGCAGGCCTGTGCAGGTCACCCAGGATCTGGCGAACTTCTGGCGCAGCACTTACGTGGAGGTGAAGAAGGATCTGAAGGGGCGATACCCGAAGCACTATTGGCCTGAAGACCCGCTGGTGGCCGAAGCGACTGCCAGGGCTAAGCCTAGGAAGTAGCGATGCGCATACGTAACTGAACGTCACCCGCCGTGTGCAGAACGGCTTGGTGAGCGAGCACAACGCACTGGAAATCCTCGCCGGCAAGCTGGGCGACGACCAGACCGGGGTGCCGGTGGTCGGCATCGACATCGTCCTCAGCAAACAGCCCTCTACGCCAGCGCCGCCACCTGATGGACAGTGCCCTGGCCAGCCAGGATGTCATCAATCTGAGCCTGTGCGTGCCCCTGACCGGCGCGCAGGTCGGAGCACTGACCCATGACATCGTGTGGATGAAAAACAGTGTCATAGGCGGGCAGACCATACGGGTGCCGACTTCGTACTTGATCCAAGCGGACGCCCACAAAGTTCGTAGCCGCCGTAGTATTCCTTTCCGTCGATAGCGGAAGGTTCAAGAACCTTAGCGCTTGAGGGCAGCGGTTGGGTATCTCGAA
Organism: Pseudomonas sp. I3-I5; assembly: GCF_022699445.1. NCBI lineage: Bacteria > Pseudomonadati > Pseudomonadota > Gammaproteobacteria > Pseudomonadales > Pseudomonadaceae > Pseudomonas > Pseudomonas sp. I3-I5. Next base: position 481,122 of record NZ_CP093940.1, read on the forward strand.
GTTTTGTACAGCCTTAGCGACGCATTTTGACAGTTCTAAAATTATGGACACTGGGGATAATAACGGGCATGCCGTTCCGCATCAATGTCGCCAGTTCTGCATTAGACTCCACCGGCATGCTTGGTTTGTAGAGTCCTTCCTCCAACAACGACTCAATAACGTGTACGAGGCGTCCTGTAATCTTTGAATTTAATGCTTCAGTCAATACATGGTGGCGGTTCTCAGTGTTAACATATTTCTCGATGGCCTCTGAAGCATCATTTGGGCTGCGCAGTATATTGCGTTTCGCTTCTTTTAACTCCCCTTTGGAAATCTTGAACCAGTGTTGAATCTCTTTATAGGACATTTCCTTCAGTTTCATATTGCTGAAATCCCTTTTCGCTAACTCCGAGGGATGTGTCGGCCACTTGCCTGCTTCGCCGCGACTCGGCAGCGTAATAGCTGGTCTTCGCACATTTTTGTTGGGGTATAGGAAAGAGTGCCCAGTGGGATCGCTGCGGTTCACGGGGTCGTTTGAACAGTAGGCGTAGGTATTCATGCCACCCGCGTCGAACGGGCTTAGGCTATCAGGTGAAAGAAAACGCATTAAGCGCGTGTTGTAGACTCTGTATCCGGAGCCAAGCAGGTAGAGCGGTGTCAGCGCTTGCGCATGCTCACCATTGAAGCCAAGTAACGTGTGTGCAGATCGAATCTCTGCGGCAAAGCCGTAAGGCGAGTACGCCGATCTCTCGAGTCTGTTCATGCGGTTGTGCTCGCGGTTGGAGAACTGTCGTTTCGCCCGTTAGCAGGGCGGGCGTCTTGAGTATCCGGGTGATGTACGCACCCGGCCACTGGCAAAACTGACAGGTGTTAGAGAACGGCCTTGGGCCCCGCACGAAATCGCGAGCAACCCAATCGCCGAACCACGAATGCCAACGGTTATAAAGATCCATGCCATTACGCATTTGTTATCCGTCGACGGCCGGAAGCCTCATAGAATTCCAGCTGCGAAGAACGCCACCGAGTTTTTCCAGATTTCGCACTGGCCGCAATCATCCGATCCCCACCCTGACCCAAGCCCTGCGGGGCATATCTCCAAGCCCCGCAAATCATATTGCCCACTCGACCTCAAGCCTCCTCGAAATGCATCTCTGGCGGCTGTTGGCGCAACCCACGGGTGATGACCAGCAGGTACAGGCACCCCATGCCCAGCCAAGCCACGCCAAGGTAGATGGCCATGGGGTCCAGGCTTGCCATCAGCCACAGATCCGCCATCAGCCCGACCAAGGGGAAAGCCAGGTACACCGCTGCAGCCTTGAGCCCGCGCTCGCCCTGGGCGATCCAGTAGTGAAAGATCACCGACAGGTTGACCAGGCTGAACGCCAGGAAAGCGCCGAAGTTGATGAACGAGGTGGAGGTCGTCACGTCCATGCGCAAGGCCAGCAGCGCGACTACGCCACACAGGACGATGCTGATGACCGGTGTGCCGAACCGCGTACTCAGTCGCCCGAACCAACGCTTGGGCAGCACACCGTCGCGGCCCATGGCGAACAGCAGGCGCGAGGCACTGGCTTGGGCGGAAAGCCCCGAGGTGAACTGGCCCACGATCAGGCCGATCAGGAAGAAACTCACGAAAATGTCCCCGCCAATGGCCTTCGCGATTTCGTAGGCGGCCGAGTCCGGGTTGCTGAAGGTCGCGCCTGGGTGCGCGAGTTGGACGAAGTAGCTTGCCACGATGAAGATGAAACCGCCCAGCAGGGTGATGAGCAGGATGGCGCGAGGGATGGTCTTGCGCGGTTCATGGGTCTCCTCGGTCAAGGTGCTGACCGCATCGAAGCCCAGGAACGAATAACAGGCGATGGCGGCGCCACTCATGATCAGGGGCAGCTGGAAACCGTCCTGATGGAAGGGTGCCAGCGACCACAACGGCTGGTTCAGCTCGCCGGTGGCGTAATGCACGGCCAGGCCCACGAAGGCTGCCAGTACGAGGAACTGAAGCAGCATAAGCACGCCATTGACGGTCTTGGCCAGCTGCAGGCCGATGATGTTGATGGCCGTGGTGACGGCAATGAAGGCCAGCACCCACACCGGGTGCGGCACCGCCGGAAAGGCCGAATGCAGGTAGGCCGCGCCGATCAGCCAGATCGCCATGGGCAGGAACAGGTAGTCCAGCAGCACCGCCCAACCGGCCAGAAAACCCAGCTTGGGGCTGATGGACTTGCGCACGTAGGTGTAGGCCGAGCCGGCGACGGGGAAGGCCTTGGCCATCTTGCCGTAGCTCAGGGCGGTGAACAGCATGGCGATGGAGGCGGCCAGATAAGCCGAGGGCACGGCGCCCTGGGTGGTGTCGGCGAGGATGCCGAAGGTGCCCAGCACAATGATGGGGGTCATGTAGGCGATGCCGAACAGCGTCACCGCACCCAGCGACAGGGTGCGTTTCAAGTGGGCCATGGTGTTACTCCGGATTGTGTTTTTTATGGAGTTCAATGTCAGGGCCCGGCCTGGGCCCTGGGCGCCAGCCGTGGCGCAAAGGTTCAGACGGTGGTCAGGATCAGTTCTCGCAAGCCGTCAGGGTGCTCGACCTGCTGGCCTGGCAGTTCGAAGCGGCGCTCGGCCAGGTAGCTGTAGTCCTGGCGCGCTTGCCCGATCAGCGCCAGGTCGAGGTCCAGTTGCAGCCGGCAGGCGGTGCGCCCTGCCTCGCATAACAGTTGGCCGTAAGGGTCGACCACCGCGCTGCCGCCTGCAAAGACCAGGTTGCCATCGCCCTGGCCGACGCGATTGACCATGACCGCATAGGCCTGGTTTTCCATGGCGCGGGCGCTGATGGCGGTGCGGTGCGTGGGGCCATAGGGGTCCATGTTGCCGTTGGTCACCAAGATCAGCTCGGCGCCCAGCTGGCCCAGGGCGCGGGCGCTTTCGGGGAATTCGATGTCGAAGCAGATCAACAGCCCTACGCGCACCCCTTTGTACAACGCCGTGGCGTAGCGATCGCCCGCCGTGAAGATGCCCTTGTCGGAGGCCCACAGGTGGGTTTTGCGGTACTTCAACGCGACACCGTCCGGGGTGATCAACACGGTGGTGTTGTAGAAGTGCCCGTCTTCGCCCGCTTCGGCAAGGCCAACCACGGCTGCCACGCCCTTGTCGGTCACCGCTTGGGCGACGGCGGCAAGCGTCGGGCCGGTCAGGGGCTCGGCGATAGCCGCGATGTTGTCATGGGTTGGAAAGCCCATCAGTTGGGTTTCCGGGAACACGATCAGGTCCACATCCGCTGCTGCGCGGTGGATCGCCTCGAGGGTGCGTTCCAGGTTGTAGGCGGTGTCGCCGTCGCGACCGTCCAGCTGGACGAGTTCTACTTTCATTGCAACTCCTGAATGCGCAGCCCAACGGCTGCCAGGTGATCGACGCGGCGTGAAACCAGCTGCTGTGGCGCACGGTGAGTGCCCGAGTATGCCGCTGCCATCGGCGGCGGGGTAATTACGCCCTTGAGGTAACCCATAGGGGTTAGCCCCATGCAAATCCGTCGGTACTGGTCAACGCTGCGCTGAAAACAGCGCCGCAATGCCGATGCACTCCAGTACACTTTGCCTGCTCGGTTGTATTCACCCTGACCTGCGTCTCACCTTTTGGTACAGAGCCCGGACATGAACCTTACACTTCAGGACATTGCCTGGCATCGCTCGGTCGGCCAGGTGATCGATGCGTTGGACCACCCCGGCTTCTGGCTGCGCCTGGTGCGTTTGCTGGAGCAATACGTGGCGTTCGACAGCTGGGTCGCGTTTCTTTTCAGTGAGCACCGCCCATTGGTGTATGCCGAATCCCCGGGCAGCGACGGCGGGCTGGACCCGTTATTCCAGGATTACCTCAAGGGCCTCTACCTGCTGGACCCGTTCTACATCGCCAGCCGGGAAGCACCGGCAAGCGGCCTGGTCCAACTGGCCGACGTGGCCCCTGAATGCTTCGAGCGCACCGACTACTACCAGCGTTATTTCCGCCTTAACGTGGTGGCCGACGAGGTGCAGTACAACGTGGCCCTGGATGCAGGGCGCACGCTTTGCCTGTCGCTCGGTAGCCGCTCACGCTTTGCAGGTGAGCAGATTGCGTTGCTGCACCTTTTGCAACCCTGGGTGCTGGCCACCATGCGCCAGCGCTTTCGGTTCGAGCACGATGTCGACGAAGTCACCCCGGCGCCTGCGTGGCAGAACCACTTGGCCGAGGGCTTTGGCCACCTTGAAACGCCGCTCACCGCCCGCGAACTGGAAGTGGGCCGCATGCTGCTAAGCGGCTGTTCCAGCAAGGAGATCGGCCGCAAACTCGCCATTTCATCGGAAACCGTGCGGGTCCATCGCAAGCACATCTACCGCAAGCTGGGCATCAAGTCCCAGTCGGAGCTGTTCGCGCTGTTCCTCAAGGCCCAGCGCTAGCAGCCAACGGCTGCGTTCAGGTGCGCTGCTCGACTTCGAGCAGCATGAACAGCCGGTACATGACCACCGTGCCGAACAATTGCAGGAAGCCTGCCAGGCTATCCACCAGCAGTTGCACGCCAGGGGAAGGATCGGGGATGGCCATCAGGATCAGGCCTTCGATCAGCCAGATCGACGCCAGCACCCCCAGCAGGCACACCAGAATGCGCATGAAATGGCCAGTAGTCATGCGGGCGCTTTCGCGCATCGCCTGCACCACGGGCAAGCCGCGCAGCACCAGCAGGTATTCGCCGAACACCAGGTTGACCATGATCCACACCCCTGGGAACACGAACAAGGCCATGCCGGCCATGATCAGCAACGAGCTGATCAGGACCAGCAGCGTCAGCGCCGGCCAGAGCTGCACCGCACGGGCAAACAGGTCGCGCTTGGCGATGGCCTGGCCATTGCTGCGGGTATCGAGGTAGAGGATCAGTGCAGCGCTGTACAACGGGTAGCACAGCACGTAGATCAGCATGCCGTAGGCCGGCGAGGCCTGCTCGCCCAGCTGGCGATACAGCACCTGGGTCAGCACGGCTTCGAGCACCACCAGCGGCAGGCACAGTTGGGCAATACCGGCCAGGTGGCGGGTGAAGAAGTGGAGGGAGTCGCGCAAAACGCTCAGCGGATTCATGGGTCAACATCGCATGGCAGTTGAAACAAGGGGTCTAACTCTAGCCCAAAGCGACCCCTGATCCGTCACTTGCTGAAAAAAGTTTCACCCCGCCAGTGATTGAATCAGCCGCGTTAACGCCCCATCTTTGAGCCTGTCCGTTGTCCCGCTACCCACGAGGTCGCCCCATGAATACCGAAGAACAATCCCTGATCGATGGCCTGTTCAGCCGCATCAAGCAGGCCGAAGACCCAAGCCAGCCCCGTGATGCGCAGGCACAGGCCTGTATCGAGGCGCACGTGCGCCAGCAGCCGGCGGCCCCTTACTACATGGCCCAGGCGATCCTGGTGCAGGAAGCGGCCATCAAGCGCCTGGACGAACAGAACAAACAGCTCGAAGCCGAACTCAAGCAGGCACGTGCCCAGGCCGAGGCTGCGCAGGCCGGCGCCTCGCAGAACACAGGCGGCGGCGGTTTTCTGTCCAGCATCTTCGGCGCTGGTGGGCGCAGCTCGGCGCCGGCACCTGCCCCTCAACCCCAGCGCTCGGTCGCGCCGTCCGCACCCGCCAGTGGCGGCTGGCGCGAGCCGGCGGCACCTGGCTTCTCGCAGCCGCCGGCCCAGCAGCCGGGCTTTGGCGCAGCGCCCGCGCGTGGCGGTGCCAGCAGCTTCCTGGGTGGCGCCATGCAGACTGCGGCCGGTGTAGCCGGGGGTGTCTTGCTGGCCCAGGGCATCAGCAGCCTGTTCAACCACAACGCCCAGCCCGAAGAGGTGGTCGAGGTGATCAAGGAGGAGCCTGCGCAGGCCAGTGACAGGGGCGGCTGGACCGACCAGAACGAGCAGCAGCACGTGGCCGACAACAGCGGCTGGGGCAGCGACCAGGGCGGTTACAGTGACGCCGATTACGGCGGTGATGACGGTGGATTATTCTCCGACGACGATTCCTACGTCTGACGGCTCTGGCATACTGCTGGCCTTCGCGGGGCGCTGAACCCGCCCCGATTCGGCCAGACGAGGTGCCAAGGTGAAAAAGATCGCGTTGTTCGCCGACGTGCAGAACCTCTATTACACCGTGCGCCAGGCCCACGGTTGCCATTTCAACTACACCGCCTTGTGGAACCAGGTCAGCCGAGAAGGCCAGATCGTCGAGGCGGTGGCCTATGCCATCGATCGGGGCGACAGCAAGCAGCAGCAGTTTCAGCAGATACTGCGCAACCTGGGTTTCGATGTGCGCCTCAAGCCCTTCATCCAGCGCAGCGATGGCTCGGCCAAGGGCGACTGGGATGTCGGCATCACCCTGGATGTGATCGATGCGGCCAGCCGCGTGGACCAGGTGGTACTGGCCTCGGGTGACGGGGATTTCGACCTGCTGCTCGACCGCGTGATCCAGCGCCACGGCACCGAAGCGGTGGTCTACGGCGTGCCGGGGCTGACGGCGATGTCGCTGATCCGCGCCGCCACCCGCTATGTGCCCATCGAGGGCCCGTTGTTGCTCAAACACTAAGGTTTTTATGGAACGTATCGCTGTCATCGACTTTGAAACCACCGGCATTTCCCCAGGCACCGGTTGCCGCGCCACTGAGGTGGCCGTGGTGATGCTCGAGCGCGGGCAAATCGTCGAGCGCTATCAGAGCCTGATGAACGCGGGGGTGTCGGTGCCTGCTTTCGTGTCGGGCTTGACCGGCATCACCACCGCCATGGTGCGCAAGGCACCCCCGGTGGAGCAGGTGATGAACGAGGTGGCCGAGTTCGTGGGGGCCACGCCGCTGCTGGCCCACAACGCCGCCTTCGACCAGAAGTTCTGGGATTTCGAACTGAGCCGCATCGGCCGTAGCCGCAGCCAGCCCTTCGCCTGCTCGCTGTTGCTGTCCCGGCGCCTGCTGCCGGCCGCCCCCAACCACAAGCTGGGCACACTGAACCACTGGGCCGGGCTGCCCAACACCGGCACGGCCCACCGGGCCATGGCCGACGCGGAAATGGCCGCTAACCTGGTCCAGCACCTGGCCGGCGTGCTGCGCCAGGACCACGGGGTGCAGCAGCCTTCCCACGACTTGTTCTGCCGTTTGCAGAAAACCCCCGCCGCCAAGGTGCGCGACGCGCTGGCAGCCTACCGCTGAAACGGGCAGCGCCTGGCGTCGCACGCCCGCGGCTGCAAGTGTGCTGCTTATCCAACGCCTCACTGTAGGGTTGCCGCTGCGCTTCACACCGTTAGACTGCGTCACCCGCAAATGGATTTTCGAGTCGACCATGTCCAGCACCCGCCGCTTCCCGCTGTTGCTCATCGGGGCCTTCGTGGCCCTGTATTTCGTATGGGGTTCAACCTACCTGTTCATTCGCATCGGTGTGGAAAGCTGGCCGCCCATGCTCATGGCTGGGGTGCGCTTTCTGATTGCCGGGGGGCTGTTGTACGGCTTCATGCGCTGGCGAGGGGCGCCATCACCGTCCTGGCCGCAGTGGCGGGCAGCGGGGCTGGTGGGCTTTTTGCTGCTCAGCTGTGGCAACGGGGGCGTGACGATCGCTGAGCATGCCGGCGTGGCGTCCGGCGTGGCAGCGCTGGCGGTGGCGACCGTGCCCTTGTTTACCCTGGTGTTTGGGCTGATGTTCGGTTATCGCAACTCAGGGCTCGAATGGGCGGGCATCGTGCTTGGCCTGACCGGCATCGGTTTGCTCAACCTCGGCTCCAATCTGCAGGCGAGCCCGCTTGGCGCGGCGCTGTTGATCTTCGCCGCCGCCTCGTGGGCATTCGGGTCGGTCTGGAGCAAGCGCCTGCCCATGCCACCGGGCCCCATGGCCAGCGCTGCACAGATGCTGGTCGGCGGTACGGCGTTGCTGTTGGGCAGCCTGCTGTCGGGTGAACGCATGACGCAGATGCCCACCGCTGCCGGCTGGGGCGCGCTGGCCTACCTGGTGTTCTTCGGCTCGATCCTGGCGTTCAGCGCCTACATGTACCTGCTCAAGCACGTTCGCCCGGCGGCGGCCACCAGCTATGCCTACGTCAACCCGGCCGTGGCGGTGCTCTTGGGCATCGTGTTTGCCGGCGAGCAGATCGGTGCCGAAGAGTGCGTTGCCATGGCCGTGATCATTGGCGCGGTGGTCCTGATCGGCCTGCCGCAGTGGCGCAAGGCGCGACCCATCGCCTAGCCGCTCGACCGGGAAACCTGCAAGTGCACAGGGGGGATGCGGTAGACTTGCCGGCTTCGCTGAACCCCTGATGGTATTGCCATGAATTTCGCCAAACTCGGCCTGATCGAACCCTTGCTGCGCACCCTTGAGCAGCGCGATTACACCACCCCGACCCCGGTACAGGCCCAGGCCATCCCCGCCGTGCTGGCCGGCCGCGACCTGATGGCCGCCGCCCAGACCGGCACCGGCAAGACCGCAGGTTTTGCCCTACCCGTGTTGCAACGCCTGGCGCTTGAAGGCGAGAAGGTGGCGGCCAACTCGATTCGTGCCTTGGTTCTGGTGCCCACCCGTGAACTGGCCGAGCAGGTGCATACCAACGTGCGCGAGTACGCCGAGCACCTGCCGCTGAGCACCTATGCGGTGTATGGCGGGGTCAGCATCAACCCGCAGATGATGCGCCTGCGCCGTGGTGTGGACCTGCTGGTGGCGACCCCGGGCCGGCTGCTGGATCTGTATCGCCAGAACGCGATCAAGTTCAACCAGGTGCAGATTCTGGTGCTCGACGAAGCCGATCGCATGCTCGACCTGGGGTTCGCCGAGGAGCTGCAATCGGTCTATGCCGCGCTGCCCCGCAAGCGCCAGACGCTGCTGTTCTCGGCGACCTTCTCGGACCAGATCCGCCTGCTTGCAGGGCTCGCGCTCAACGACCCGCTCAGCATCGAAGTCAGCCCGCGCAATGCCACGGCGGCGAGCGTCAAGCAATGGCTGGTGACGGTGGACAAGAAGCGCAAGGTCGACCTGTTCTGCCACCTGTTGCGCAAGCAGCGTTGGAAGCAGGTGCTGGTCTTCGCCAAGACCCGCAACGGCGTCGATCAGCTGGTCGAGCGCCTGCTGGCCGAAGGGGTCAAGGCCGACGGTATCCATGGCGACCGCCCCCAGGCGACACGGCAACGGGCGCTGGACAACTTCAAGGCACGCGAGGTGCAGGTGCTGGTGGCCACCGACGTGGCTGCGCGCGGGCTGGACATCGACGACCTGCCGCTGGTAGTCAACCTGGACCTGCCGATCGTGGCCGAAGACTATGTGCACCGTATCGGCCGCACTGGCCGTGCGGGCAACACGGGTGAGGCGATTTCGCTGGTCTGCGCGGATGAGGTGCAGTTGCTGGCGGCCATCGAAGTGCTGACCCGGCAGACACTGACGCGTCATGAAGAGCCTGACTTCATTCCTGATCACCGGGTACCCCTGACCGATGCCAGTGGTCAGGTGATGAAAAAGCCCAAGAAACCGAAGAAGCCCAAGGAGAACAGTGCCAAGCGTGGGCTGGGTCGCTGGATGGACAGTGATGAGGCAGGCACCGCGCCACCTGCGGTGAAGGCCGTGCGCAAGGTGCCTAGCTTCAATGGGGGGCCGCGCAAGCGCAAGCCCTGACGGTTAGAGCGTTGGCGTGAGGCAGTGGCTTTTGATCTCAACGGGGCAGGTACGAGCCTTGGCACCGCGTAGGGCGCTGCCTCTCCTTAAAACGAGAATCACCGGGCGCCATTCAATGAATCCAGTCCAACCGCCAGTAGGCACTCGTAGGGGCGCGCACACCGTAGCCCCGACGATCACATCGGCAGGACGGTACTTCCAGAGACCGTGCAGCCTTACTTGCAGTACAGAGCCTGGCCTGACAAATCTGCCAGTTTTTTTCACCAGGCACATTGCACATCATTAGATACCCCGATAGGACTAGGTGTGTATCATGTGTCATACAGCAAGCTTGGTATCACGGACTGGCCAAGCATTCTCCTATTTGCCCTATGGCGACCAACGCTGCGCCCCACGCCTCTATGGACTGGCTTACAGCGGCCAGCTACTGGACCGTAGTACCGGGGGGTATCTGCTCAAGAGAAGGATGTACCAACCCCAGCTGAGGCGTTTCTACACCCCAGATCCGCTGAGTCCTTTCCTAAAGGGAGGCTTGAACGCGTATGCCTACTGCGAAAACGATCCGGTTAATTTCAACGATCCTGAAGGGAGTAACCGATTCAAGTCGTATAAAAGTAATCTAGAGCCTGTTTGGAACAAGATCGAAAATAGAAAACTTCGGCTGAAGGGCTTCTCTTACGACTCCTCAGAGCCCGAGGGTGAACGTATTAAGGGGTTTCGTGTGAAAGTGGCAAATGGCCAACCGCTAGAGCGTGCTGACCCAGATGCTCCCACGAGTGGTTCTTTCTATGTTAACGAGGACCAATCTCTGTTCATAAGTGAGTATCTCGTTGCCAATGACAAGGTGGGTTTGTATCGGTTGAAAGATTTCGGTTTCATCGAAGCAGGCTTTACGTTGAAGGATGTGAACCCTACCCATATCAAAGTGGTAAATGGAAAACCTGTACCGGATAGCAACATGATCATGGTCAACGATTCAGGCAAGACCGATTATTCGAAACAGAATCTGCGACTGCCTGGGTTGAACGACGCAATCCGCAAAGGGCAGCCTGGAATGCGTTGATCACTCATTGCAAGGTAAGCAGCTGGTGGCATAGCCGGGGCTTGAGTAGCCCCGATTGCACAAAGCGAGGACAGGCCTGTGAAACCCGCGATCAGCCCGTCGTATTCCCCTGCCGCCCCACCCACGCCGCCGCTGCCCGACCGGCCCGCAGCCCGCTGGCGAAGCAGGCAGTCAGCAGATACCCGCCTGTTGGCGCTTCCCAGTCCAGCATCTCGCCCGCACAGAACACCCCTGGCATGTGCTTTATCATCAGCCCCTCATCCAGGTTTTCGAAGCGCACCCCGCCGGCACTACTGATCGCTTCGTCCAAGGGACGAGTGCGCACCAGCGTGATCGGCAGGGCCTTGATCGCCTGGGCAAGGGCTGGCGGGTCGGCGAATGTGGCCGGGTCGGTCAGCTCGCGCAGCAGCGCCGCCTTGACCCCGTCCAGGCCCAATTGCCCTTGCAAGTGCTTGGCCATGGACCGCGAGCCCCTCGGGCGTGCCAGGGCCTGGGCAATCTTGTCCACAGGCTTGTCCGGCAGCAGGTCCAATATCAGCACACCGCTGCCACATTGCTCAATGGCCGCACGCACCTGCGCCGACCAGGCGTAGACCAGGCTGCCTTCCACACCCTGGGCGGTCAGGATGAACTCGCCTTTGCGCGGCGCACGGCCTGGCACGCTCAGGGCAATGTTCTTGACCGGCGCCCCTGCGAACTTGTCGGTGAGCACCGCACTCCAGCCCGCGACCTCGAACCCGCAATTGCTCGGTCGCAGGGGTGAGATATCCACAGCGCGGTCAGCCAGGGTTGCCTGCCAGCGCCCATCCGATCCCAGCCGCGCCCAACTGCCGCCACCCAGTGCCAGTACGACCACGGCGGGCCGGACCAGCCGCTCGCCCTGTGGATAAGCAATGCGCAACGCGCCGTCCTCGCTCCAGCCCAGCCAGCGATGACGGTTGTGGATAACCACGCCGGTTTCACGCAGGCGCTTGAGCCACGCGCGTAAGAGCGGGGCGGCCTTCATGTCGGTTGGGAACACGCGGCCCGAGCTGCCCACGAACGTGGCGATACCCAGCCCGTGAATCCACTGGCGCAAGGCGTCTGCGTCAAAGTCGCGCAACAGCCCGTCAACCTCGCTTCGGCGCTCGGCATACTGCGCCGCAAAAGCAGGGTAGGGTTCGGAATGGGTGATGTTCATGCCGCCCACGCCTGCCAGCAGAAACTTGCGACCCACCGAAGGCATGGCGTCGAACACTTCCACTGAAAGCCCGGCCTGTGCCAGGGCTTCAGCCGCCATCAGGCCGGCGGGGCCGCCCCCAATGACAGCGGCGACAGGAGGGGCGGGGTGACTGACTTCGGACATGATGGGCTGCAGGCTGTGGAAAAGATGCGCATTCTAGCGCAGCACAGCCCTCACAAGCACTGATCAAAAAATGATCAATGTCGCGCAAGCAGCGCTATTAAAGGGCTACAGCCTGTTTCGCTCAGGTTATCCACAAGCGGTTCCACAGTCATTGTGCACAACGCAAGACGTTGGCCGCCGTGTGATGAAGTACGCCGTGGCGCTTGGCCAGCGCTCTGCGATCCTTGCTGTAACCGCCCCCGATCACGCCCATGACCGGAATGTCGCGGCCCAGGCACTGGCCGAGCACGCGCGCGTCACGTGCGGCCAGCCCTGCATCGGTGATTTGCAGGTAACCCAGGGCATCGTCCTTGTGAACATCGACCCCGGCGTCGTACAGCACCAGGTCAGGCTGATAGAGCGGCAGCAGGTAATTGAGCGCCTCATCCACCACGTGCAGGTAAGCGTCGTCCCCCATGCCACGTGGCAGGGGGATGTCCCAGTCGCTTTGCGCCTTGCGGGCCGGGAAGTTCTGCTCGCAATGCAGGGAGACGGTAATGGCGTCGGGCGTGTCTTCAAGAATGCGCGCGGTACCGTCCCCTTGATGAACATCGCAATCGAAGATCAGCACCCGGTGCACGCGGCCGGCTTCGAGCAGGTAACGGCTGATCACGGCCAGGTCATTGAAGATGCAAAAGCCGGCTGGGTGGTCGTAGTGGGCATGGTGGGTACCGCCCGCCAGGTGACAGGCCACCCCGTGTTGCAGGGCCATCTCGGCCGTCAACAGCGAACCCCCGACTGCGCGCACGGTGCGCCGCGCCAGCGCTTCGCTCCACGGCAGGCCCAGGCGCCGCTGGTCCTCGCGGGATAGCTCGCCGTGCATGTAGCGCTCGATGTAACGGCGGTCGTGGGCCAGCGCAAGAATGTCATTGGGGCAGATCTCGGGCCGCAGCAACGCCTGGTCGGTGGTCAACCCACTGTCGATCAGGTGATCGTGCAGCAGACGAAACTTGTCCATCGGAAAACGATGGTCCGGCGGAAACTCTGGGCTGTAGTCTTCGTGGTAGATCAGCGGCAGCGACATGGGTTATCCACAACAAGAAACAGACTTGATCTTGCCATGACAGCCAACGGCTGTGGAAAACTTTGCTAGCCCAGCGTGCAAGCCGGTGCCCACCTATGCAACGGGCACTTTCAACGTGCGGCGCTGGCCAGCACGCGCTGCCATTCGGGCGCGTTCAACCGCCCTAGGATGCGTGCCTTGCCATTGTCGTCCACGGAAACGAACAAGGCACTGGCATAACCGCTGTCCCGTTCGCCGCCGGTAACGTTCTGCTGGCGAGCGAACTGATCGACGCAGCCGTTGTGGGTTACCAGCACCAGGTTGTGTTCAGGGCGTTTGGCTGCCAGCGCCTGAGCCGCGAAGCCGCCGTCGCACTGGCCGATCCATTCCCGCGTGGCCACCGGCTGCCCCAGAATGAAATGCGCCGTCTGCTGGGTGCGCACCTTCGGGCTGCTCAACAGGTCGGCATCGGCCAGCCCCAGGTGCTTGAGGCCTTCGCCCACGCGCCCGGCAGCCTGGCTGCCGGCGACCGTGATGCCAGCCGGGTCGCCCAGGCAGGGGCCCGGTGCGCTGTCACAGCGCTCGGCATGGCGGATCATGACGATCACCGCACCGTTGGCCCAGGCCTGGAGCAAGCCGCTTTTGCTGAGTTGTTGTTCGCTACCAAGGTCCACGATGGAGGTTCTCGTCATAAACCAGGAGGTCGATGCCGCCACGGCCAGGCACAGGCTCAAGGCGACGGTCACGGTGCTGCGGGGCAGCCATCGCTTGCGCGGTGAATGCATTGCGTAGGGCGGCAGAGTGTTGCTCGACAGCATGGGTGGCTCCGACAGGGAAACCGCGCGCTGGGCGCGGCAGGGATGGCGGCATTTTGCTAACCCGCGTGTTGCCAGCCGGTGAAGCGCATGTGAAAAATGCATTCGGCTACTCATTACCCGGTGCGCGGTCGTGCCTGCGCCTACGCTGTACAGTGCAGCACGCCAAAACGGAGCGAACCCCATGACCCCCCTTCTGGAACTGGAAAGCGCGCGGCTGATTCTGCGCCAATGGCAGGACGAGGATCTGCGCGAGTTCGCTGCCCTGTGCGCCGACCCCCAGGTCATGCGCTACTTCCCCGCGCCGCTCACACGCCTTGAAGCGGCTGCCTTGATCGGCCGCATCCGCGGGCATTTTCATGAGTACGGGTTTGGCCTGTGGGCGCTTGAGCGCAAGGACAGTGGGGCTTTCATCGGCATGACGGGCCTGCTCAATGTCAACTTCGACGCGCCCTTCGCCCCGGCAGTCGAGATCGGCTGGCGCCTGGCACGTCGGCACTGGGGCCTGGGGTTTGCCAGTGAGGCGGCCTGGACGTGCTTGCGCTGTGCGTTTGCCCAGTTGCAGGTCGAGCAGGTGGTGTCCTTTACCAGCACCCTCAACCTGCCCTCGCAGAAGGTGATGCAAGCCATTGGCATGGAGCAGGACCTGGCAGGCAGTTTCGACCACCCGCGTGTCGCCCTCGGCCATCCACTGCGCCCGCATGTGCTGTATCGGATCGATCGCGCGCGGTGGGAGCAGACCTTGCGGGCCGAGTGAACCGCCAGGGGGGCTGGCGATGTCAAACCCTGTATTATTTGCGCTATTGGACGGTGCGGCTCATGCGTGGGCCGCGCCGGTTGAATCGAGCGCCGGCCCACGGCGCCTTGTGAGCACGTCTTGCGTCTACGGAGAACCCTGATGAGTCATGTGTTGGACGACCTGGTCGACCTGTTGAGCCTCGAAGCCATTGAAGAAAACCTGTTCCGCGGCCGCAGCCAGGACCTGGGTTTTCGCCAGCTGTATGGCGGCCAGGTGCTGGGCCAGTCCTTGTCGGCCGCCAGCCAGACGGTAGAGGATGCCCGCCACGTGCACTCGCTGCACGGCTACTTCCTGCGCCCGGGCGATGCCAGCCTGCCGGTGGTGTACTCGGTGGACCGCGTGCGTGATGGCGGCAGTTTCAGTACCCGACGCGTCACGGCGATTCAGAAGGGCAAGACGATCTTCACCTGCAGCGCCTCGTTCCAGTACGACGAGGACGGGTTCACCCACCAGGCACAGATGCCCGATGTGGTCGGCCCTGAAAACCTGCCCACCGAAGTGGAACTGGCCAGCGCCATGGCCGATCAGCTTCCTGAGCGCATCCGCGACAAGGTGCTGTGCGCCAAGCCCATCGAGATTCGTCCAGTAACCGAGCGTGACCCGTTCAACCCCAAGCCCGGCGACCCGGTGAAATACGCCTGGTTCCGCGCCGACGGCAATCTGCCGGCTATCCCTGCGCTGCACAAGTACATCCTGGCCTACGCCTCTGATTTCGGACTGCTGACCACATCGATGCTGCCCCATGGCAAGTCGGTCTGGCAGCGGGACATGCAGATCGCCAGCCTGGACCACTCTTTGTGGTTCCACGGCAACCTGCGGGCTGATGAATGGCTGCTGTACGCCACCGACAGCCCCTGGGCTGGCAATGCCCGTGGCTTCTGCCGCGGCAGCATCTTCAACCAGGCCGGCCAACTGGTCGCCTCGTCCAGCCAGGAAGGCCTGATCCGTCATCGCAAGGACTGGGCATGAACCTGGGCCAGGTGCGCCATTGGGTGTTCGACATGGACGGCACCCTGACCGTGGCCGCGCATGATTTTGCCGCTATCCGCGTGAAGTTGGGCATTCCTCCCAAGGACGACATTCTGGCGCACCTGGCGGCTCTGCCCGCAGACGAAGCCGCCGCCAAGCATGCCTGGCTGCTGGAGCACGAGCGTCATCTGGCGCTGGCCTCCAAAGCTGCCCAGGGGGCGGTGGAGCTGGTCCGTGAGCTGGCCAGCCGTGGTTGCCAGCTGGGCATCCTCACCCGCAATGCCCGCGAACTGGCACACATCACGCTCCAAGCCATTGGCCTTGCCGACTGTTTTCCGGTGGCGCACATTCTTGGCCGTGACGAAGCGCAGCCCAAGCCCAGCCCCGATGGGCTGCTCAAGATTGCCGGTGCCTGGGGCGTCGCGCCGCAGGCGATGGTGATGGTGGGCGACCACCGCTTCGACCTCGACTGCGGGCGAGCCGCCGGCGCGGGCACGGTGCTTGTGAACCAGCCGCACGACGCCTGGCCGGGCCTTGCCGACCGACATGCGCCCGACTGTCATGCCTTGAAGCGTATGCTGGGCTGACCCCACGCTCGCCGGGCACTTTCCTTTTTACAGATGGAGCACTCGACCATGAGCAGCAAGGCGATCTACGTTCAACCCGGCGGCGGCTACGACAAGGTCGAGGTCGGCACCTGCGAGGCCACTGCCCCAGGCGTGGGTGAAATCACCGTACGCTTGCATGCCAGCTCCCTCAATTACCACGACTTCGCCGTGGTCAGCGGCATGTGGGGCCCAGCCGAACGGCGCATCCCGATGGCCGACGGTGCCGGCGAGGTGATCGCCGTGGGCAGCGGCGTCAGCGACTTTCAGGTCGGTGACAGCGTGGTCAGCACCTTCTTCCCTGACTGGCTGGATGGTGAGGCCAATGTCGAGGGCTTTGCCCGGGTGCCGGGCGATGGCCTGGACGGTTATGCCCGCGGCCATGTGACCGCGTTGGCCACAGCCTTCACCCGCGCGCCCAAGGGCTTCAGCCACGCCGAGGCGGCGACCTTGACCACCGCCGGGCTTACCGCCTGGCGCGCGCTGATGAGCGACGATCACCTCAAGCCCGGTGACACGGTGCTGGTACAGGGCACCGGCGGGGTGTCGATCTTTGCCCTGCAGTTCGCCAAGCTGGCCGGTGCGTCGGTGATCGCCACCTCTTCCAGCGATGCCAAGCTCGAGCGGCTCAAGGCCTTGGGCGCCGACCACGTGATCAACTACACGCGCACGCCGGCCTGGGGCGAAAAGGTGCGTGAGCTGACCGACAACCGTGGGGTGGACCATGTGATCGAAGTCGGCGGGCCCGCCACCCTGGAGCAATCGATGATCGCCGCACGCATCGGGGGCCATGTCTCGCTGATCGGCATTCTGACCGGTGTGGCGGGGCAGCTGCCACTGGTGCAGGCCCTGGTGCGGCAGATCCGTCTGCAGGGTGTGCTGGTAGGCAGCCGTGCCCAGCAGCAGGCCATGGTCCGGGCCATCGAGGCCAACGGCCTGCGCCCGGTGGTGGACAAGCACTTCGAGCTCGAACACATCGTCGATGCGTTTCGCTATCAGGAAAGCAACCGCCATTTCGGCAAGATCTGCCTGACCTGGTAACGCCTTGGGGTAACGGGATGTAATGGCTGGCGACCAGACCAATACATTCGCGCACATCGGGAGCACAGGCGGCTGGCTAGAATGCCCGGCTCCGTTGCGACTGATTCTCTCTTCAAGAGGACGCCCCGATGTGCCTGTTCCCCCGTTTGCGGCAGCGCCTGCTGCCTGCCTTGCTGCTGCTGGCGTCCTGCCTCGGCTTTGCCCACACCGCCCAAGCCCTGCAAGTTACCGATGTGCTGGGGCGTACCGTCGAGCTTGACCACGCCCCGCAACGTATCGTGCTGGGCGAGGGGCGTTTGTTCTTCGCCCTGGCGCTGCTCGACCGTGATAACCCCTTCCAGCGCGTGGTGGGCTGGCAGAACGACATGCGCTTGCTGGACCCGCATACCTATGAGGTCTACGCCCGGCAGTACCCGCAGATCGCCAAGCTGCCCTTGATAGGTCAGGCCTCCGAGCAGAGCGTGAGCGCCGAGCAGATCCTGTCGCTCAAGCCTGACCTGGCCATTTTCAGCATCGCCGGCGAAGGCCCGACCCAGCACAGCCCGGTGGCCGATCTGCTGGCCAAGGCCGGCGTGCCGGTGTTGTTCATCGATTTTCGTGTGCACCCCATGCGCAATACCCACGTCAGCATGCAGGCGCTGGGTACGCTGCTAGGCCGTGAACAGCAGGCGCAGCAGTACCTCGACCTGTACGACCGTCACCTGGAGCAGGTGAAAGCGGGCGTGGCTGGCATCAAGGAAAGCGAGCGGCCCAAGGTGTTTCTGGAATTGCTGGCCGGGGTGTGGCAAGCGCCTGGCCATACCACTGGCAAAAGCGGCTTGGGCAGTGTGGTCCAGGCGGTGGGTGGCCATAACATCGGTGCCGACGTGGTGCCCGGTGCGCTGGGCGATGTGAGCGTCGAGTACGTGCTGCAAGCCGACCCCGACGTCTATATCGCCACCGGCAACCGCGCCCCCGGCGTACTGCTGGGGGCCGGGGTTTCCGAAAAAACGGCCCGGGACAGCCTGGCGAAGATCACCGCCCGCCCGGAATTCGCCCCCTTGCGGCCCATCCAGGCCGGCCAGGCCCATGGCTTGTGGCATGACTTCTACAACTCGCCGTTCAACATCCTTGCAATTGAAGCGATGGCGCGCTGGGTGCACCCGGAGCGGTTCAAGGACATCGACCCGCAAGCGACCATGGCCGAGATCAACCGCATGCTCAAGGTAGGGCTGGACGGTCAGTACTGGGTCGACGCCCAGTGACCGCACAGGCGCTGCCAGGCGTGCAACAGGCCGCCTGGCACTACCGCCGGCTGCTGTGGCGGCGTACCGGGCTGGTTGCCGGGCTGGCCGTGCTGTTGCTGGTTTCGGTCTTGAGCGACCTGGCCAGCGGTGCGTCGGGGATGAGCCTGGGGCGACTGGTGCAAGGCCTGTTCGACCCGGCCACGCTCAGCGCCACGGAGCGGGTGATCATCTGGAACGTACGCTTGCCCTACGCGCTGATGGCGGTGCTGGTGGGCACGGCACTGTCGCTCGCAGGGGCCGAGATGCAGGCAATCCTCGACAACCCGCTGGCCAGCCCCTTCACCCTGGGGGTGTCCTCGTCAGCGGCACTGGGGGCTTCGCTTGCCATCGCCTACCCGCTCAGCATCGCCTGGATGACGCCGGGGGTGCAGGTGACGGTGATGGCCTTCGTCTTCGCCTGCCTGTCGGTGGTGTTGTTGCAGGCCATGTCGCGGCTTCGCGGGGCGGGCGTGGAGAGCCTGGTGCTGTTCGGCATCGCCCTGGTGTTCAGCTGCAATGCCCTGGTGTCGCTGTTGCAACTGCTGGCCACCGAAGACGTATTGCAGCAACTGGTGTTCTGGACCATGGGCAGCCTGGCCCGGGCCGATTGGAACAAACTCGGCATTCTGGCGCTGGTCGTGGCGCTGGTGTTGCCGTTTTCGCTGCGGGCGGCACCTGCGATGACGCTGCTGCGCATGGGCGAGGACCGGGCGCGCAGCTTCGGCGTGGACACCCGGCGGCTGCGTTTTGCCTCGCTGCTGCGCATCAGCCTGTTGTCGGCAACCGCCGTGGCATTCGTTGGCACCATCGGCTTCGTCGGCCTGGTCGGGCCGCACATTGCGCGCTTGCTGGTGGGGGAAGACCAGCGGTTCCTGCTGCCGGCCAGCGCGCTGGTGGGCGCGCTGATGCTGTCGTTGTCCTCCATTGCCAGCAAGCTGATCATGCCAGGCGTCATCGTGCCGGTCGGCATCGTCACCGCCCTGGTGGGGGTACCGATTTTCGTGACGCTGGTGTTCCGGCGAGGGAGAAAGCTGTGAGCCTGGTGATCGACAAGGTTTCGGTCGCCTACGGTGCGCGGCAGATTTTGCACGAGGTCAGCCTGCCTGCCCTGCCCGAAGGCAGCCTGGTGGCGCTGGTGGGGCCCAACGGGGCAGGCAAGTCCACGCTGCTCAGGGCCCTGGCAGGGCTTGAACGCATGCGTGGCGGCCTGCGCCTGGATGGCCAGGACGTGAACCGCCTGGCCTTTGCCGAGCGCGCTCGACGGCTAGCCTACATGCCCCAGCAGTTGCCCCCCGGCATTGCCCTTGGCGTGCTGGAAAGCATCATGGCCGCACTTCGCGTAGGCAGCGCGGACGACCTGCTGGGCCAGGCCTTTGCGGCCCTGCGCCAGCTGGGTATCGAGCACCTGGCCCAGCGCTCGCTGGACAGCTTGTCCGGTGGGCAGCGGCAATTGGTGGCGCTGGCCCAGTTGCTGGCGCGCAACCCGCAGGTGCTGCTGCTCGATGAGCCCACCAGCGCGCTGGACCTGCATTATCAATTGCGGGTCATGGACGCCGTGCGTGAGCGCGTGCAGGTGCATCGCCTGTTGGCGGTGGCGGTGCTGCACGACATCAACCTGGCTGCCAGCCATGCCGACTGGCTGGTGGTGCTGCGCGAGGGCAGGGTGGTCGCCAGTGGTACGCCGCAGGATGTGTTGGTGCCCGACTTGCTGGCGCAGGTGTATGGCGTCCAGGCGCGGGTCGAGCGCTGTTCCCTGGGGCGGCTGCAAGTGCTGGTCGACCACGCCTTGGCCTGATGCCCGCGCCACCCGCTACCTGCTGGACAGGTAGCGGGTGCAACACACTCGAATGAAAAACAGAAGCGTCATTGGCGTTGATGGCGCGTTCGGACATGCCAATCGCGACATTTGTCGCTTGCACAAAAGCGCTGTCGTGATCGAACAGTTCCGGGGCGTTCTCGTGTAATTTCCCTCATCCCTGCGGGGCTTAAATGAAGCCCGACCCCCCACCGGCACGTTGCCTTGTGATGCGCTGCAAAGATCAACAACAGAGCGCAAGCAACCTGTCGACCTGAACCCTTCAAGGAGCTATTTTCGCCTACGCCTGCCCGTCCATCCTTGTGTCAGCAAAAAGAGAACAACATCAATGAACACCGTGGGATCTGATGGCAACCTTGCACAAGGTTTCAAGCCACGTCATGTAACGATGCTGTCCATCGCCGGCATCATCGGCGCCGGACTTTTCGTCGGCTCGGGCCACGCCATTGCGGCAGCCGGCCCGGCTACCATAATCTCCTATTTCGTGGCCGGGACCTTGGTCGTCCTGGTCATGCGCATGCTCGGCGAAATGGCCGTCGCGCACCCCGATACCGGTTCCTTTTCCACCTACGCCGACCAGGCCATCGGCCGCTGGGCCGGCTACACCATCGGCTGGTTGTACTGGTGGTTCTGGGTGCTGGTCATTCCCATCGAAGCCCTGGCGGCAGGGCATGTGCTCAACGCCTGGTTCCCGCAGATAGACAGCTGGATCTTCGCCTTGGCGTCCGTGCTGTTGCTGGCAGGTACCAACCTGTTCAGTGTGGCCAAGTACGGTGAGTTCGAGTTCTGGTTCGCCATTTTGAAAGTGACTGCGATCCTTGCCTTCATCAGCCTCGGCTTCGCGGCGCTGATGGGGTGGCTGCCCAACCGTGAAGTCAGCGGTTTGAGTGGGCTGATTGCCGAGCATGGCGGTTTTGCGCCCAATGGCTGGGCGGCGGTGGTGGGCGCGTTCATCACTGTGATGTTCAGCTTCATCGGCACGGAGGCAGTGACCATCGCCGCTTCGGAGTCGAGCGATCCTTCGCGCAACATCGCCAAGGCCACCCGTTCGGTCATCTGGCGCATCAGTACCTTCTACATCCTCTCCATCTTCGTGATCATTTCCGTCGTGCCGTGGAACGACCCACAGTTGGCTGTGGTGGGCTCGTATCAGCGTGCACTGGAAATCATGAACATCCCCAATGCGGCCTTGCTGGTAGACCTGGTGGTGCTGGTAGCGGTCACCAGCTGCATGAACTCCTCGATCTACATCGCCTCGCGCATGATGTATTCGCTGGCCAAGCGTGGCGATGCGCCGGCAATGCTCAAACACACGTCCAAGGTCGGCGTACCCCGTGCTGCGGTGTTCGGCAGCACCCTGATCGGTGCATCCATCGCCGTGCTCAACTACTTCGCACCCAAGGGCGTGTTCGAGTTCCTGCTGGCAAGCTCAGGTGCCATCGCGCTGCTGGTCTACATGGTCATCGCCATCTCCCAACTGCGCATGCGTCGCCGTCTTGAGCGGGAGAATACTGAGCTCAAGTTCCGCATGTGGCTGTTCCCCTGGTTGACCTGGGCGGTGATCATCTTCATTGCCCTGGCCTTGGCGGTGATGATGTACACGCCCGAGCACCGGGCGGAAGTGAGCGCCACGCTGGGGCTTGCGATCCTGATTTCCTTCCTGGGTATCGTGACGACACGCGGTCATGCGCAGCCTGTGGGGGCGCGGTCGTTGGGTTGAGATGAGCTTTGCTGGAGCCTCGAGGCTGCGATGCGGCTTCAGGGTTATCAGCTTCGCAACTCAGGGTGCTGGGGCCGCTTTGCGGCCGACGCATCCAATGGCCCGGCCAAACCGGCCGAGCATACACACTGGCACCCCCCTACCGAATGATGGAAAATCGCGCCTCGCCCGTCTGGGCGTCGCTGTCAACGACACGGATGTGAGGCGCATTTCTCGCTGCGCCTGCTTCGATTTTCCAGAGTAAGGATACGTCCCCATGACCCTGTGTAGATTCCTCCTGCCCATGCTGGCCGCCATGGCCCTGACCGGCTGCGTCACGACCGAGCAAATGCCCGACGGTCGTACCAAGGTTCGTTTTTCCGACGACACGGTCAGCTCACTGACATCGATGATGCCTTCGGCCATGGCCAACGGAATTGCTGGCAGTGCTGGCAGTGAGCTGGACTTGATTGCCACCTTGCCCTCGAGCAGTGGCGAGTACCTTTACCTGGGCGGCAGGTTCGACGCCGAGTGCACTGCAGCCTTGTTCTACAGCGCCAAGTCCGGCAAACCACTCGCGACCAAGATCGACGACAGCTGCAGGATTCGCTACCTGGCCAGGCAGCAGGACCTCAAGGCGATTGGTAAACCCTACGACCGCGCAGCCCCTGTCGGCGAACTGGATGGCCCCCATCACCCCTATTGGGATTCGCTCACGCGCCGGGTCATTGGGCAGCTCGCCGCGCAGAAGCAGTTTAAAACGCGAGTAGGTGTCATCCCTCGCTATGACAAGGCAGGCACACCGTTTGTCACCCTCGGGTTCCTGGGCCAGGGCAAAAGTGAGGACTACGCCCTCAGGGCAACGCCAGCTCCGGCACCGGTGGTGTTCAGCGATCCGGCCGATGGGGTCCAGATGCGGGCCACCGCCGTCAGGCGACAGACTGACCTTGGTGAGTCCATCAAGTGTGAAGCGTTGCTGGAGCCGCAAGCTGCCGTCGACCTGGGGCGCAAGCCGCCTTCGGTCAACACCAGTGACTTTACGCGTTACGTAGTGCCCATGAAGATCATGTCCATGAGCTGCACACGTCTGTACTAGGGCAGGCGGGAATGCCAGCCTTGCAGGGCTGGCAGCTCATAGGCGCTGGGCGGCGAGGCGATCAGCCTACTGCGCCGGGCGCTTGTCTTGCGTGCAGTCAACGTAGGTACTGCCCGACTCGCCCCGCAACGACACATCGTGGTTGCCAACTTCCTGGGTGTAATGCCCCAGGTCATCCTTGCCGATGCCGCTCAGCTTGGCGATGTCCTCGACGCGCTGGCCCTTGAACATCCCCGAAAATTCGTTGAAGTCACCTTCGCCGTCACTGGCAGCATGTGCTGTCAGCTGCGTGATCGGTTGGCCGTAGACCTCCACTGGCTGCGCCAGCGAATACTCAGCGTCCGACAGCTCCGACGCCTGGACGGTGGCCTGGCCCTTGGCCGCCGTGACCAGTGCATCGAACTGCTCGGGTGAGACCACGCGCTTGCACGTCAGAACTTGGCCGATACGCGTGAGAGCCTCGGTTTGATCGAGGTTTTCAGCGTGAGCGGTGGCCACGCCAGCAAGGCTGGCAAGCAGGGGCAGGATCAGGCGAGTCGTGTTCATGCATCAGTTCCTTCTGGTGGGTAGCCCCTATTGAGTGCCGGGGTCACCAATGGTTTCAAGGCGCCAGGGACGCTACCGGCCATGGCGTGAAGAGGCAGGCCACCCATGCTTTGGTCCGGTGCTCACGGCGCACTCGCCTGCCCTTGATCCAACCTGCCAAATTTCTTTGAGCAATGGACTACCATCCGATGGCCTAATGCAATTAAATGCGCCACCCGGACAACTATTCCGGCCAGTAACTGTCACTCACAAAACACCCGGTCATAGCGTGAAGGTGCCCGCTTTCACCACAGGAGCTCAGATACATGGCAGCACTGCAAAGCAGTACGTTGGACGCGGTCGAAAACAACCAGGACCAGTTGCTGACCCAGTGGTTGGCAGGCCTGGAAGCCAACGGTGCCACGCGCAACGTCAAGGAACAGGTGCTGGCCCAAGAGACCCGCGAGTTCCTGCAACTGTTAGTGCAGGGCTTGAAGGGCCAAGGTGGCGCCAACCTGGCAGCCGCCGATTGGGAGGCCGTACGCCGGTTCCTCGAAAAGCTGTCGTCATCGCGCGCGCAGATGGGCCATGACTCCCACCAGACCGTGTACTTCATCTACGCCCTGAAGCGTCCGCTGTTCGCCTTGCTGCAATCGCACTACAGCGCCGACCCGGCCACGCTGGCCGAGGAACTCTGGCGCGTGTCCGAGCTGCTCGACAGCATGGGCATGCACACCATGCGCACTTACCAGGCGAGCCGTGAAAACGTCATCCGCCGCCAGCAGGAAGAACTGCTGGAGCTGTCCACCCCGGTGGTCAAGCTGTGGGACGGTGTGCTGGCCTTGCCGTTGATCGGTACCCTCGACTCCCAGCGCAGCCAGACTGTCATGGAGTCGCTGCTGCAGCGCATCGTCGACACCGGTTCGGAAATCGCCATCATCGACATCACGGGCGTGCCCACCGTGGACACCCTGGTGGCGCAGCACCTGCTCAAGACCGTGACGGCGATTCGCCTGATGGGCGCCGATTGCATCATCAGCGGCATCCGCCCGCAGATCGCCCAGACCATCGTGCACCTGGGCCTGGACCTCGGCACTCTGACCACCAAGGCCAACCTGTCCGACGCCCTGAAGCTGGCCCTGACCCGCGTGGGCAGCGACCTCGGCCAGCGAGCCTGAGCCATGGAGCGTATCCCGATACTGCAGATGGGGGAATTCCTGCTGGTGACCATCCAGGTGGACATGCATGACCAACTGGCCCTCACCCTGCAGGAAGACCTGACCGACCGCATCAGCAGCACTTCCGCCCGCGGCGTACTCATCGACATCTCGGCACTGGACATGGTCGACTCGTTCATCGGGCGCATGATCGCCAGCATCTCGGGCCTGTCGCGCATCATGGACGCCGAGACCATGGTGGTCGGCATGCAGCCTGCCGTGGCCATCACCCTGGTGGAACTGGGGCTGACGTTGCCTGGGGTAAGTACCGCCTTGAATGTAGAACGCGGCATGCAAGTGCTGCGTCAGCGTGTGGCCCGCAAATGAATGTGCGCGACAGCGGTAGCCTGCCGGTGCGCATCGAGCAGGATGTGGTCCTTGCGCGCCAGTTGGCCCGCAAGCTGGCGGGCGAGTGCGGTATGCGCCTGGTCGACCTGACCAAGCTGGTCACTGCCGTCAGCGAGCTGGCCCGCAACACCGTGGTCTATGGCCGTGGCGGCGACATGGACTGGCAGGTGCTGGAGGACTTCGGTCGCGTGGGCCTGCGCCTGCATTTTCGTGACGAAGGCCCTGGCATTCCCGATATCGGCCTGGCGTTGACCGACGGCTGGACCTCGGGCGCTGGCATGGGCCTGGGCCTGACCGGCGCGCGGCGCCTGGTGGATGAGTTCGAGTTGGATACCGCGCCTGGCGAGGGTACCCGTGTGACGATCACACGATGGGCGTGAGCATCGCTGCCAGCCAGACCTGCGTCGTACCGTTGGCTGACCCCAGTGACGTTGGCCACGCTCGACGGATCGCGCAAAAACTTGCACAGGCCCACGGTCTTGACGAAACGGACGCCGGACGTGTCGCGCTGGTGGTGACCGAGCTGTGCACCAACGTGCTCAAGCATGCCGGGCACGGCGAGCTTCATCTGCGGGCGCTGCCGCGCGGTGGCGGCAGGTTTGGCATCGAAGTGCTCACCCTCGATCGCGCGCAAGGGTTCGATGCCCAAGCCTGCCTGGCCGACGGCTATTCGTCGGCGGGTACCCAAGGCATCGGCCTGGGCGCCATCGCCCGCCAGGCTCAAGTCTTCGACGTCTATGCCGATACCCGGGGAGCCGTGGTTCTGGCGCGGTTGTATGCCCGGGATGACCCAGGTACTGACCTGCGCTTCGGCGTCAGCCAGCATGCCCTCAATGGCGACCCGGCCTGCGGCGACACCTGGCACCTGGCCTTCGATGGGCAGCACGTGAGCGCCCTGGTGATCGACGGGCTGGGGCATGGCAGCGAAGCCGAAGCGGCAGCCCAGGCGGGTGCGGCAGTGTATGCACAGGCACCGTTCGCCCACCCGCAGCAGCAGCTTCTGGCCATGCACCAGGCGATGGCAGGCACGCGCGGTGGCGCCGTGGCCCTGGCGCACTACGATGGCTGCAATGCATGGCTGAGCTACACCGGTATTGGCAACATCGGCGCGAGCCTGGTCAATGGCAGCCAATCACGAGGCCTGGCGTCGATGCCCGGCATCGTCGGCGGGCAATTCAGAAAAACCCAAGTGTTCGACTACGCTGATCTGAACGGAAATGTGTTGATCATGTACAGCGATGGCCTGCAGTCCCGGTGGAACCTCAAGGATTACCCTGGCCTGGTGCACCGTCATCCGGCCGTGATCGCTGCCGTGCTGCACCGCGACTTTTGCCGAGGCCGGGACGATGTCACCGTGCTTGTCATCGACCTGGAGCTGCCCAATGGCTGATGCCGCACTGATTGCCCGCCTGCAAGCCGAGAACGACGCCTTGCGCGCCGAGCTGGATGAAACCAACCAGGGTGTGCTGGCGCTGTATGCCGAGCTCGATACCCAGGCCGAGCACCTGCGCCAGGCCTCGGACCTCAAAAGCCGCTTCCTGTCCTACATGAGCCATGAGTTCCGCACCCCGCTGGGCTCGATCTTGAGCATCACCGGCCTGCTGACCGACGAGCTCGACGGGCCGTTGTCGGCGGAACAGCACCGTCAGGTCACGTTCATCAGTACCGCTACCCGCGAGCTGTCCGACATGGTCGACGACTTGCTCGACCTGGCCAAGATCGAAGCCGGCCGCATCACCATTTCGCCGGCCTGGTTCGACATGTTCGACCTGTTCGCCGCCCTGCGAGGCATGTTCAGGCCCATTGTCGATGCCTCGGCCGTGGACCTCATCTTCGAAGAACATGCCGGCCTGCCGCGGCTGTACACCGATGACAAGAAGCTGGCGCAGATTCTGCGCAACTTCATTTCCAATGCCCTGAAGTTCACCTCACAGGGCGAAGTGCGTATTTCCGCCTGCCTGGAAGGCGATGACAGTATCCGTTTCGCCGTGAGCGACACGGGTATCGGCATTGCACCGGAGCTGCTGGGTACCCTGTTCGAAGACTTCGCCCAGGTGGACTCGCCGTTGCAGAAACGCTTGCGCGGTACAGGCCTGGGCCTGTCGCTGTGCAAGCGCTTTGCCGAGCTGCTGGGTGGTCATGTGGGCGTTGAGAGCGAGCCGGGCGTCGGCTCCTGTTTCTTCGTGGTGATCCCGCTTGCCCTCGCCCCGGAGAGCACTGAATGAATGCCGATGTGCGCTTGCTGATCGTCGATGACAACGTCGCCACCCGCTACGCCATGCGCAGGCGTCTGGCGGTGCACGGTTACCAGGTACTGGAGGCCGGCACGGGCGGGGAGGGCCTGGCGCTGATCCGCGACAGCCAGATCGACGCCTTGATCCTGGACGTGAACCTGCCGGACATGAGCGGCTTCGACATCGTCCGGCTGCTGCGTCAGGACCCACGCACGGCGCTGCTGCCAGTGATTCATGTGTCGGCCGCGTCGATCCAGAGCGGCGACATCATCACCGGGCTGAACGCTGGCGCCGATGCCTACCTGATTCACCCCGTCGACCCGGACGTGCTGCTGGCCACCCTGCGCACCTTGCTGCGCGTGCGCGACACCGAGCGCGCATTGCGCCAGAGCGAGGCACGCTTTCGCGAGATCTTCACCAGTGTGTCGGCGCCGATTGCCGTGATGGACGCGCAGCTGAAGGTGCATGAATGCAACCAGGCGTTCAGCTACCTGATCCAGGACAACCGCCACCCCGAGCAGCTGCACGACTGCTTCGCCGATGGGCAGGAGGCGGCGCTGGCCAGCCTGCGCGAGCACCTCATGGCTGGCGAGCGCTGGCAGGGCACCTTGAGCATGCAGGTGCATGGCCATGTACGCGAGACCGAGTGGCAGCTTTCGCCGTATCAGGCGCCGGGTTTGTGCCTGGTGTTCGTCGAGGACATCACCGAGCACCGTCACCGCGAACGCTCGCACCTGGCCCGGCTGGACGACGCGACCAGCCAGTTGGCCCATGAAGTGGCCGTGCGCGAACGCACCGAGGCGCAGCTGGTGCAACTGCAAAAAATGGAGGCACTGGGCAGCTTGACCGGCGGCATCGCCCACGACTTCAACAACCTGCTGACCGGCATCATCACCAGCCTCGAACTGATCTGCAAACGGGTGGCCGAGAACCGTGTCGACAGAGTGCCGCGCTATGCCGAAGCTGCGCTCAGCTCGGCCAACAGCGCGGCTTCGCTGACCCATCGGCTGCTGGCCTTCGCTCGCCAGCAACCGCTGGACACCCGGCCCGTGGACGTCAACCGCCACGTGCGCTCGCTCGAAGAACTGCTGACCCGCACCATTGGCGAGCGCATCACGTTGACCCTGAACCTCTCCACCCAACCGGCCATCGCCCTGGTCGACCCGGTGCAGCTGGAAAGCGCGGTGCTCAACCTAGTGATCAACGCCCGCGACGCGCTGCCCAAGGGCGGGCGGATCTGGCTCGACACGGCCGCCATCTGGTCCCAGGAAAACCCCAATCTTGCCGACGGCCCCTATGTGATGGTCAGCGTGCGCGACAACGGCACCGGCATCGAACCTGAGTTGCTGGACAAGGTGTTCGACCCGTTCTTCACCACCAAGCCCGTCGGGCAGGGCACCGGCCTTGGGTTGTCGACCATCTATGGTTTCGCCCGGCAGTCCAGCGGCCACGTGATGCTCAACAGCGTGGTGGGGGAGGGCACCGAAGTGGCGCTGATGCTGCCGGCCAGCGCGCAGGCAGCCGTGCCCGTGGTACGCGAGCGTGGGCTCGATCTACAGGGTAATGGCGAGCATGTGCTGATCGTCGAGGACATGGCCTCGGTACGGCTGTCGGTGGCCGAAGCGCTGGCCGATGCCGGCTACCACTGCACACTGGCTTCGACCACCGACCAGGCGCTGCAATACCTGCGCGACGACCCGAGCCTGGACCTGATGCTGACCGACGTTGGCCTGCCAACGCTCAGCGGCCGGGAGCTGGCCGACCTTGCCCGTGGCTACCGGCCCGAACTGCCTGTGCTGTTCATGACCGGCTATGCCGATGCCGCGTTGGACCGGCAGGCGTTTCTCGGCGATGGCATGGACATGCTGATCAAGCCGTTCCGTATGGGTGAGCTGCTGGGCAAAGTGAGGCAGGCCATCGGTAAGGTGTAGGACCCAACCTACAATCGAAGTTAATTAATCTGAAAATAAATGAGGTGTTTTCTCATTCTCGTTCGGCAGGTAGGGAAGGCCGGAATACAGGCCGCCCGCCGATACGCTACGGAGCGAGAGAATGAGTTTTACCCCGGTTTCACCGCGCCACCCCCTGAACCGAGCCCTGCGTGGTGCCTTGCTCGGGCTCGTGGTAGGCAGCCATGTCCTGCCAGCCCTGGCCCAGCCTGCGGCCACTGACAGCAGCAGCCCGCTCAAGCAGTGGAACATTCCGGCAGGCCCGCTGGCGCCAGCGCTCGATCGTTTTGCCAGGGAAGCCGGCATCAGCCTCTCATATGACGCGCAAAGCGTGGCCCACCAGACGACGCCGGGCGTCCAGGGCTCGCTGGGTACCGCAGCGGCCTTGTCTTCGCTGTTGCAGGGCAGTGACCTGCAATCTGAACAGCAAGGCCCCAACGCCTACCTGCTGCTGCCCCAGCCCAAGCCCACCGGCCCGCTGGAGCTGGGCGCCACCGAGGACTACCGCCTGGCCCCGGTAATCGTCAATGCCAAGGTCAAGGCCAGCGCCGACGACGACATTAACTCGGTCGTGGCCAAGGAGTTGTGGGTGGGGGGCAAGGTCGCCACCAGCATCCTCAATACCCCGGCGTCGGTATCGGTGGTGACCCGCAAGGAGATGGAGCAGCGCAGCGTCAGCACCACCGAAGAAGCGCTGCAGTACACCCCAGGGGTGATCAGCGACTTCTATGGGTCGGACGACCGTAACGACTACTTCCAGATTCGCGGCTTCCAGGCCACCACCTACCGTGACGGCCTGACGCTCAGCTCCATGCGTGGCGTGCGCGAAGACCCTTACGCCTACGAGCGTATCGAGATCATTCGCGGCGCCAACTCCACCCTGTTCGGCCCCGCCGACCCAGGCGGCTCGGTCAACTTCGTGACCAAACAGCCACGGTTCGAGCGCTTCGGCCAGGGCTACGTGACCTACGGTTCGTACGACCATGCCGAGACCGGCATCGATGTGGGCGATGTGCTCAACGAAGGCGGCACCGTGGCGGGGCGCTTCACGGCCAAGCTGCAGGACAGCGACCGTGAGTACGACCATTCCCGGGACGACAGCCGCCTGGTGATGGGCGGGCTGACCTGGGCACCGAGCGACTTCACCTCGGCCACCGTGGTGCTGGACTACCTGAAGACCAACAGCTCGCCCAACAGCGGTGGCTACCCGCTGGACAAGGAGTACGACCGCAGCAAGTTCTTCGGCGAGCCCGGCTACAACTTCCACGATGTGGAGCGCACCAGCCTGTCCGGCAACATCACCCACGACTTCGACAACGGCTTTGTATTGCGTGGCAACCTGCGCTACAGCGAACTGACCGACGATTTTGGCTACGCCTACTTGAGCGACAGCCCGTCGCGGGTGGGCACGACCATCCCGCGCTATGTGTTCGGCACCGACAGCGACGCCGACCAGCTCAACGGCAACCTGATGCTGCAATACGATGCGCAGTTCGAGCACATCGACAGCAGCACCCTGGTGGGGGTGGAGTACCTCGACTCCTCGACCAAGCAGCGCTCGGTCTATAGCCTCGCCACCCCAATCGACATCGCCAACCCGGTGTTCACTGGCGTGCCGCGTGGCATCGAGCCCTACAGCCGCAAGAAGCAGGACGTGACCACCAAGGCTGTGTTCATGCAGCAGAACCTTTCGTTCTACGACCGCGTCATCGCCACCGCTGGCGTGCGCAATGACTCCATGGATCTGTCCAGCACCGAGTACGTGGGCGGGGCCGCCAAGCAGAGCGACGACTTGTCGGAAACCTCGTATCGCGCGGCGCTCACCTATATCGTCAACGACGAAGTGTCGACGTACGTGAGCATGGTGGAGTCGGTGTCCCCACCCCAGGTGGGCGTGACGCCGCAAACCGGCAAGCAGTACGAAGTGGGCGTGAAGTACTCGCCCATCGGCATGGACGCGATGTTCTCCGCTGCGGTGTATGACCTGACCCAGGAAAACGTCACCATCGCTGTGGTACTGCCCAGCGGCATCATCGAACAGCAAACCGTCGGTGAGTCCCACGCACGCGGCCTGGACCTGGAAGCCAAGGCCCAGGTGACGGCTGATATCAGCGTGATTGGCGCCTATTCGTACATGGACACCGATGTGAAACGCGGGTCGCTGTATGACGGCTCTTCGCTCAAGGGCAACGCTTTTGCCACCGCGCCCAAGCATTCGGCTTCGTTGTGGACGTACTACGACATTCCGGCGACCGACGTGAGTGTCGGGCTGGGCGCACGGTACGTGGGGGCTTACTACATGGATGCGGCCAACACCAAGAAGACCGACGGCACCACGTTGTTCGACGCGGCATTCAAGTACCAGATCGCCAAGGGCACCGACCTGGCGGTGAACGTGAGCAACCTGTTCGATGAACAGCACGTGGTGGGCTCGGGGACGGCTGATTATTACAACCCGGGGCGTGAGGTGACGGCGCGGGTGAGTTATAGCTGGTAAGCGATTACTTGGGGGTGCTGAGCAGTGTCTGTAGAGGCTGCAATCGATGGCCTGCGCAGTCTGGCCGTTGTGAGCCGCACGGTAGGCCTTGAGCTCTAATGGGGAGCTGAAATTTTGGGGCCGCTTCGCGGCCCATCGCGGCCGGTCCGGCATCCCGGCGAGGCCGCGTCCACTAATACCGCGCAACCCTTAGTCCCGCACTATCAAGCAGCTAAAGGCTCGCTTGAACCTGAGCCACTGCCTCCTCCAGGCGTTCGGTGAATCCGGAGTGGGTCTGATGGGTCATCACCAGCCTGTCCACGGCGCGGGTCATGGCTACATACAGCAAGCGCATCTCATCGGCTTCGTCTTCGCCCTGCACCGGCATCTCGTGCAAGCGCGGAATCACCACGAACCCGAATTCCAACCCCTTGCTCGAATGCATGCTCACGATCTTCACCGTGTTCTCGCCATACAGCGCGCTGCGTTTGGAAACGGTCTTGGCGCTGGTGTACGGGATGCCCGCGGCCTTGAGTGTGTCCTCGATCCAGGTGGCCTGGAAACCTTCTCGGTAAATCACGGCCATGTCTTGCCAGGCCCGGCCGTTTGCCTGCTCATGCTCAAGCCGGGCGACAAGGCATTGGGCTTCCTGCACAAGCCCTGGGTGGCTCAGCAGTTGCGGCAAGTCGCCGCGCCGGCCTGCGCTTTGCGGAGCCAGTACCGGGATATGGTCGTCTTCGGCATCGCGGGCGCTGAGCAAATCCTTGGAAAACGCATGCGCGACCGACAGCACTTCCAGCGTATTGCGGTAGTTGATGCGCAAGATGGTGGTCCGGCCCGACGCCTTGATCCCTACACTGGCGAAGCTGAATGTCATTTTCGAGGCAAGGGTGGCCTTGCCGCGGTAGATGGCCTGGGCGTCGTCGTAGAGCACCAGCAGGTTTTCCTGCTCCTGGTCGAGTTGATGAACGACCAGGCGGAACCACTCCGGTTTGAAGTCGTGGCCCTCATCGATCAGGATCGCGGCATACCGATCAGCGTCCAGCTTGCCGTCCGCCATGTGCTTGAGCACATCGTCTTC
Source organism: Pseudomonas sp. I3-I5 (assembly GCF_022699445.1). Lineage (NCBI taxonomy): Bacteria > Pseudomonadati > Pseudomonadota > Gammaproteobacteria > Pseudomonadales > Pseudomonadaceae > Pseudomonas > Pseudomonas sp. I3-I5. The sequence goes on from NZ_CP093940.1 coordinate 514,109, forward strand.
GAGCGCCTGAAAGAACTTCTGGCCCTGGAGTTGAGGGATGGGCAGCTGCGCATCGGTCAGCAGCTTGCGACACCAGGCATGAAAGCTCATGGCAACTACCTGAACGTCTTGCTGGTGCGCCTTGAGCACTTGGTTCAAGCGCGCTGCGAGGGTCTTGTTGTAGCACAACACCAGTACCGGCTTGCTGGAGGTGCGCGCCAGGTAAAGGCTGCGGTACACCAGGACCATGGTCTTGCCGCTGCCGGCCACGCCGTGAATCACCCGGTGCCCACTGCCCATGGAACGCGCCAGTTGCTCCTGCTGCAGGTCCATGACCTTGATCAGGCTGGGCATGGGCGCCTCCTGCTCACCGAACAGCCCGAACTGGGCACGTGCCGGGTTCAGGCGGATTTCCGGGAACAGGTGGTAACGCACGCGGTCCATGTGCTCGTCCGACAGCGCCACGGGAAAGTGCTGCACGAACATGGCCTTGAAGCGTTGTTCGAACAGGCCTGCATCCACGGTTTCGAACATTTCGTCCTTGCAGATGACACGCAGGCTTTGCAAGGCCGAACCGGCTTGCAGCGAGGTGAATTCCTTGCGTGTCATCTCTGGCAGCACGACGCCCCAGGTATAGGGCATCAACAGTTTGCCCGCTCGGATAGAGCCTGGCTTCTGGGTCAGCGCGGGGTCCTTTTCCAGCGCTTCCTTCGTTTCGAACGCGTTCTTGCGGGCCTGCGCCATGGGGTTGATGACGGTGACTTCGCGACCGTGCTCGAGCTTGGTGACCTCGTTGATCGTCACCTCTTTCAGCGAGCTCAGCTTCCAGTCCTTGACCTCGAGAATGAGCAAGCCCACTTCAGGGTGCAGGAGGACGAAGTCCGGTTGCAGCCCCTTTGGGCCAACCGGCACGTTGAACCAGCATAACCAGTCATCGGGGAGTTTCTTTTCGAGGCGCTCAGCCAGGCGTTTTTCCCCGGGCGAGTCGAAACGGCACGCGCCGAGTGTTGGGATGATTTGGGCCATATCCTTATTGTCCATATCCAAAACGACGCGCCACAGTAGGATTTATCCTTCTGCAGTGCAAATCTGAACCACTGTCCTGCACCCGATCTGACGGTCAGATAACCCGAGCGTAATGGCTTGCCTAGTTCGCAGGCATCAACGTCTTGATCAATGCGCGCACCGTCCCCGGCAGGGCCTCCAGCTCTCGGACGAGTATGCTGCGTTCGCGCTCGGCCCAGGGTTCGTCCAGGGCGATGGTCACCAGGTTCATGGTGTGGCTGTGGCGCGATGCGGACGACTCGGGAATGATGCCGATGCCCACGCCTGCCTCGACCATGCGGCAGATGGCCTCGAAGCCCGACAGCTGGATACGCAGGGCCAGGGTTTCACCCATGCGCTCGACCTGGTCGCGCAGAAAGGTCAGCAGGGTGCTGCCGTCGTGCAGCCCGATGTGCTGGTAGGCCAGAGTCTGTTTCAACGTCACCTGGCGGCGGTTGGCCAGCTCGTGGCCGGCGGGCACGATCAGCACCAGCCGATCGGTGCTGAAGTGCATCACCTGCAGGCCGCTGGCCTCCACAGGGCCGGCGATGATGCCCATGTCGGTGCTGCCATCGAGCACGCCTCGCACGATGTCGCGGGACAGGCGTTCCTGCAGGTCGACCGTGACCCCCGGCCGTTGCGCCAGAAAGCCTGCCAGCACCTCGGGCAGAAACTCGGTCACCGCCGTGGTGTTGGCAAAGATGCGGATATGCCCCGCCGAATCGCCGCCGAACTGAGTGAACTCCGCCTTCAGGTAATCCACCTGGCGCATCACCAGACGCGCGTGGGTCAACAGCGTGTGCCCGGCCGGGGTCAGTTCGACGCCGCGGCTGTCGCGGTACAGCAGGCGTGTGTCGAGCTGCGCTTCCAGCGCCTTGATACGCGCACTGGCGGCGGCCGGGGAGAGGTGGGCACGGCGGGCGCCCTGGGTCAGGCTGGGAGATTCGCCGATGTAGATGAACAGGCGCAAGTCAGCCAGATCGAAGTGCATGGGCAAGTCCTGGGTAGGGAAGGCGTTCGGCATTTATGAACGCCGGGTTATGGAAATGCAAATTCACAGAATGCGCGACAGGGTCGCATGATCGTCCCTGTCGCCTGCGCAGCGTCGATGACGCGCCTGCAAGCGACCTGCCATAACAACAATTCCAGAGGCCCACCCATGCCCACTACGCCCTTTGATTACAGCCCCTGGCTCGGCCGTACCGAGCACGCCTGGGATGTGCTCAGCCGCAACCTGGTGCAGCGCATCGCGGCGACGTTCGGCGAGACCGCCCCGGCCCATGGCGAGGCGTTGCCGCCGCTGTGGACCTGGTGCTTCTTTCAAGACCCTGTACCCGAAGCGCAACTGGGCACCGACGGGCACCCGGCACGCGGGGGCTTTCTGCCGCCGGCTGACGGGCGCAACCGCATGTGGGCCGGTGGCCGGGTCGAGTTCATCGCCCCCCTGGTGGTCGGCGGCGAGGCGCAGCGTACCTCGACCATCCTGCACATCGAGGAGAAACACGGCCGCAGCGGCGCCTTGCTGTTCGTGACGGTGCGCCATGACTACACCCAGCACGACCAGCTGTGCATCCGCGAAGAGCAGGACATCGTCTACCGCGAGCCGACCCCGCCCAAGGCGAGCACGGGCGAGCCTTGTGAAACCGGCACCTGGGGTGAAACCGTCACGCCCACCGCGACCCTGCTGTTCCGCTATTCGGCGGTCACCTTCAACGGCCACCGCATCCATTACGACTACCCCTATGTCACCGCCACCGAGGGATACCCGGACCTGGTGGTGCACGGCCCCCTGATCGCGACGCTCAACCTGCGGGCCTTTCTGCGCGCCAACCCCGGTGCCCGCCTGCGCCGCTACAGCTACCGCAGCCTGCGCCCGCTGACCCTGCCCACGCCCTTCCAGCTCAGCGGCTGCCTCGACGGCCCAGGCCAGGCGCGCCTGTGGGCCGGCAACGCTGCCGGCGTGGCGCAAAGCGCCGACGTTACCTTCGACTGACCCCCTTTCAGCACCGTAGAGAAGCCTGCCATGCACAGCTACGACAGCGATGACCTCAACGCCATCCGCGAAGGCGTGCGCGCCTTGTGCGCCGAATTTCCGGCCGAATACTGGCGCACCCTGGACGAGCAGAAGGCCTTCCCCGAAGCCTTCGTCAAGGCCATGACCGACGCCGGCTGGCTGTCGGCGATGATCCCCGAGGCCTACGGCGGTTCAGGGCTGGGCCTGGCCGAGGCGTCGGTGATACTCGAGGAAGTGAACCACTGCGGTGGCAACTCCGGCACCATCCACGGGCAGATGTACAACATGTTCACCTTGCTGCGCCACGGCAGCGAGGAACAGAAACGTCATTACCTGCCCAAGTTGGCCAGCGGCGAGCTGCGCCTGCAGTCGATGGGCGTGACCGAACCGACCACCGGCACCGACACCACGCAGCTCAAGACCACGGCCGTGCGCGAGGGCGACGACTACGTGATCAATGGGCAGAAAGTGTGGATCTCGCGCATCCAGCATTCGGACCTGATGATCTTGCTGGCGCGTACCACGCCGCTGGCGCAGGTCACGCGCAAGTCCGAAGGCATGTCCATCTTCCTGGTGGACCTGCGCACGGCCATTGGCAACGGCCTGACCGTGCAGCCGATTGCCAACATGGTCAACCACGAAACCAACGAGCTGTTCTTCGACAACCTGCGCATCCCGGCCAGCAGCCTGATCGGCGAGGAGGGCAAGGGTTTTCGCTACATCCTCGACGGCCTGAACGCCGAGCGTACGCTGATCGCTGCCGAGTGCATCGGCGACGGGCGCTGGTTCGTCGAAAAGGCCAGCCAGTACGCCCGCGACCGCGTGGTGTTCGGCCGCCCGATCGGCCAGAACCAGGGCGTGCAATTCCCCATCGCCGAAGCCCACATCGAACTGGAGGCGGCCGACCTGATGCGCTGGCGGGCGTGCGCCGAGTACGACAGCGGCGCCAACGCCGGTGCTGCCGCGAACATGGCCAAGTACCTGGCAGCCAAAGCCTCGTGGGAGGCGGCCAACGCCTGCCTGCAAACCCACGGCGGCTTCGGCTTTGCCAACGAGTACGACGTGGAGCGCAAATTCCGCGAGACCCGCCTGTACCAGGTGGCGCCGATTTCCACCAACCTGATCCTGTCGTACGTGGCCGAGCACCTGCTCGAGCTGCCGCGCAGCTTCTGAAGGAGGGTATGCCCATGCGTGATACCCAAGCACTGGCCACCTTCCTGGCCGACCTGCGCTACCAGGACATCCCGCCCTCCGTGCTGGCGCGTACCGAAGACCTGTTCCTCGACTGGCTCGGCTCGGCCCTGGCCAGCCAGGGCGCGCACCCGGTGCCGCTGTTCGAGCGCTACGCCGAGCGCATGGGGCCACCTGCCGGTAAAGCCCGGTTGATGAGCACCGGCCGTGGCACCTCGCCGTATTTCGCTGCGTTGGTCAATGGCGCAGCGTCGCACCTGGTGGAGCAGGACGACCTGCACAACAGCTCGGTGCTGCACCCGGCCACGGTGGTGTTTTCCGCAGCCCTGGCTGCCGCGCAGGACCTGGACAAGTCGGGGCCGGACCTGCTGCTGGCGGCTGTGGCCGGCTACGAGGCTGGCATTCGCATCGGCGAATTCATGGGCCGCTCGCACTACCGCATTTTCCACACCACCGCCACCGTCGGCACCCTGGCGGCGGCTGTCGCGGTGGGCAAGCTGATGGACTTCGACCAGGCCCAGTTCATCAACGTGCTGGGCAGTGCCGGCACTCAGGCGGCCGGGCTGTGGGAGTTCTTGCGCGATGCGGCCGATTCGAAACAGCTGCACACGGCCAAGGCCGCTGCCGACGGGCTGTTGGCGGCGTACCTGACCGCCGATGGCCTGAGCGGGGCGCGCAACATTCTGGAAGGCGACCAGGGCCTGGCGGCCGGCATGTCCAGCGACGCCGACCCGGCCCGCCTGTCGGACCGCCTGGGCAGCCGCTGGGCGCTGGCCGAAACCTCGTTCAAGTTCCACGCCTCGTGCCGCCACACCCACCCGGCGGCCGATGCCTTGCTCGAACTGATGCAGCGCGAAGGGCTGCGCCACGGCGACATCGCCGAGGTGATCGCCCACGTGCACCAGGGCGCCATCGACGTGCTCGGCCGGGTGAAGGTGCCCACCAGCGTGCACCAGGCCAAGTTCTCCATGGGCACGGTGCTCGGCCTGATTGCCGTGCACGGCAGCGCGCAGTTGCTTACATTCCGCGACCTGGCCCTGAACGACCCGGACGTGGCGGGGTTCCGCGACAAGGTGCGCATGCAGCTGGACCCCGAGGTGGACGCCGCCTATCCGGCCCGGTGGCTGGGCCGGGTAGAAGTGGGCTGCAAGGACGGGCGCCGCTTCACTGCTGCCATTGACGAACCCAAGGGCGACCCCGGCAACACCTTGTCCCGCGCGGAACTGGAGGACAAGTTCCAGCGCTTGCTGGCCTACGCCGGCCAGCGCAGTGCGGCCGACGGCCGTGCCTTGATCCAACGTGTCTGGCAGCTGCGCGATACCCGCTCGCTGGCCGACCTGCCATGACTCCCGCACAGGACCTTGCCATGAGTGCATCTGCCCCCCGCCCCCTGGACGGCATCACCGTCGTCAGCCTGGAACACGCCATCGCCGCGCCGTTCTGCACCCGCCAACTGGCCGACCTGGGCGCCCGGGTTATCAAGGTCGAACGCCCCGGCAGCGGTGATTTTGCCCGAGGCTATGACCAGCGCGTCGACGGCCTGGCGTCCCACTTCGTGTGGACCAACCGCTCCAAGGAAAGCCTGACCCTGGACCTGAAGCAGCCTCAGGCCGATGCCATCCTCGAAGGGCTGCTGGCCAAGGCCGACGTGCTGGTGCAAAACCTCGCACCTGGCGCTGCGGCGCGCATGGGCCTGGGGTTCGAGGCCCTGCACGCGCGCTTTCCACGGCTGATCGTGTGCGACATCTCTGGCTACGGTGAAGGCGGCCCCTATGAGAAGAAAAAGGCCTACGACCTGCTGATTCAAAGCGAAGGCGGTTTCTTGTCGGTCACCGGCAGCCCAGGCGAGGAGGGGATGGCCAAGGCTGGATGCTCGGTGGCCGATATCGCCGCTGGCATGTACGCCTATACCGGCGTGCTTTCGGCCCTGCTGTTGCGTGATCGCACCGGGGTGGGTAGCCGCATCGACGTGTCCATGCTCGAAAGCCTGGTGGAGTGGATGGGTTACCCCATGTACTACGCCTACAACGGCGCACCGCCACCGCCTCGCGCGGGTGCTTCGCACTCGACCATCTACCCGTACGGCCCTTTCCCCACAGGCGATGGCGGCACGGTGATGCTGGGGTTGCAGAACGAGCGTGAATGGCAGCTGTTCTGCGAGAAGGTGCTGCTCGACCCGGCGTTGGCCACCGACGAGCGCTTCTGCGCCAATTACCTGCGCTCGGAGAACCGCGACCTGCTGCGCCAGATCATCGTCGACGGTTTCGCCGCGCTGAGCCTGGAAGACGTCGTGGCGCGCCTTGAGACCGCCCAGATCGCCAACGCCCGGGTCAACGACATGCAAGGGGTGTGGCAGCACCCCCAGTTGCAGGCCCGTGACCGCTGGCGCGAGGTGGACAGCCCGGCGGGCAAGCTGCCGTCCCTGCTACCGCCGGGGCGCAACGCGGCCTTCAGCCCGCGCATGGACCCGGTGCCTGCACTGGGCCAGCACACCGCCGCGATCCTGGCCGAGCTGGGGTATGGCGATGATCAGCAGGCGCAATTGAACAGCGCAGGCGTGGTTTAGTAGAGGAGCAAAAGCATGCCATACCCCATCGTTCGCTCCGCCCTGTTCGTGCCCGGTAGCCGCCCGGAGCGCTTCGCCAAGGCCCTGGCTGCCGGTGCCGATGCCGTGATCGTGGACTTCGAAGACGCGGTCGAAGAACCGCTCAAGGCCCAGGCCCGCGAGCACCTGGCGCGCTTTCTGGGCGAACACCCTGACGCCCGGGTGTGGGTGAGGGTCAACGCACCCAGCCATGCAAACCACGCCGAGGACTTGCAATTGTGCGCGCAGCACCTGGGCGTGACCACGGTGCTGCTGCCCAAGGTCGAAAGCGCCGCACAGGTGGCGGTTGCCGCCCGCACGGGCAAGGCCGTGGTGCCTATCATCGAGACCGCCAAGGGGCTGTTGGCCCTTGAACGTATCGCCGGCGCCGAGGGCGTCGAGCGCTTGTCGTTCGGCAGCCTGGACCTGGCGCTGGACCTTTGCCTGAACACTGACAGCCCGGCAGGCCAACGCTTCATCGACCAGGCCCGCATGGCCGTGCAACTGCATTCCCGGGGCGCCGACCTGGCGCCGCCGCTGGACGGTGTGTTTCCTGCGATCCGCGACCCGCAAGGGCAGCGCGAGGCCATGCGCCATGCCTACGACATGGGCTATGGCGGGGCGCTGTGCATTCACCCAAGCCAGGTGCCGGTGATTCACGAGGCCTTGCAGCCCAGCGAGCACGAACTGGCTTGGGCGCAGCGCGTGCTCGAGGGCAGCGCAGCGGCGGGTGGGGCAGGGGCCTTCCAGCTGGACGGGCAGATGGTCGATGCGCCAGTGGTGTTGCGCGCGCAGCGCCTGCTGGCGTTGGCCCATGCTGGCTAGTGGCTATGGTCCAGGCCAAGGCATGAGGGGCGGCGTTCGTTTTTGCCGAACGCAGCCTTACACAAAAGCAGATTCCCCAAACACCTATACTTGCGCCACCGTAATCTTGGCTACGCTTCCCTGCTGACCTTACCAACAACAATAACAGGTGAAACCCATGTTGAAGCTGACCCAGGCGCTGTTCTGCGCCGCCGCCGTCTCCCTGACCTCGTTCGCTTACGCCGCGGACCCGGTCATCATCAAGTTCGCCCACGTAGTGGCCGACAGCACGCCCAAAGGCCAGGGCGCGCTCATGTTCCAGAAGCTCGTGGAGGCCGATGACAAGCTCAAGGGCAAGGTCAAGGTCGAGGTTTACCCCAACTCGTCGCTGTTCGGCGACGGCAAGGAAATGGAAGCGCTGCTGCTGGGCGACGTGCAGATGCTGGCGCCCTCGCTGGCCAAATTCGAGCACTACAACAAGCAGGTGCAAATCTTCGACCTGCCGTTTCTGTTCGACAACCTAGCGGCGGTCGACCGCTTCCAGCAGGGGCCCCAAGGCAAGGCGCTGCTCACCTCCATGGAAGACAAGGGCATCCGCGGCCTGGCCTACTGGCATAACGGCTTGAAGCAGCTGTCGGCTAACAAGAAGATCCTGCTGCCCAAGGATGCCCGTGGCCTGAAGTTCCGCGTACAAGCCTCCAGCGTGCTGGAAGAGCAGTTCAAGGCCGTGCGCGCCAACCCGCGCAAGATGAGTTTTGCCGAGGTGTACCAAGGCTTGCAGACCGGCACCGTCAACGGCACCGAGAACACCTGGTCGAACTACGAAAGCCAGAAGGTCAACGAAGTGCAGCCGTTCTTCACCGAGACCGACCACGGCCTGATCGACTACATGGTGATCACCAACGCCAAGTTCTGGAACGGCCTGCCTGAAGATGTGCGCACCGAACTGCAGGGCATCATGGACAAGGTCACCGTCGAGGTGAACAAGCAGGCCGAGGCGCTGAACCAGGCCTCGCGGCAGAAGATCATCGACGCCAAGACCAGCGAGGTCGATGCGCTCACCCCCGAGCAGCGTGACGAATGGCGCAAAGCCATGCGTCCGGTCTGGGACAAGTTCGAAGGCCAGATTGGCGCCGACCTGATCAAAGCCGCCCAGGACGCCAACACAGCCTCTTGATTGGCCCCGCCTGCAGCCGCCCCTGCGTGGGCGGCTCAGCCTCATTCTGCGCGGAGAATGCCCATGCAAACGTTACGGCGCGTCTGGGAGCGCTTCGAGGAAGGCATGATCGCCTTTCTTCTGGCGGCCATGACCCTCATCACCTTCATCTACGTAGCGCTGAACAACCTCTACACGATGTTCTACAACTTGAGCGACCGTTGGACCTTTGCCAGCGAGCCGCTGTTGAACATCGGTGACCACTTGATGGGCTACGCCCAGGAAATGACCTGGAGCATCGCCCTGACCAAGGCCCTGTTTGGCTGGCTGATCTTCTTCGGCATCGCCTATGGCGTACGTACCGCCGGCCACCTTGGGGTCGATGTGCTGGTCAGGCGCACCCGCAAGCCGGTGCAGCGTGTGCTGGCCATGGTTGCCTGCGCCTGTTGCCTGGCGTATGCCGGGCTGTTTCTGATTGCCAGCATCAAATGGGTCAGCGCTGTGCTGGCGGCTGGCATTGGGGCCGAAGACCTGGACCGCTACGGCATCAAGATCGGCCACATCGCGATGATTGTGCCCTTCGGGTTCGCTTTGATCATCGTGCGCTACCTGGAAATCCTCTACCGCATCTACACCCACCGCCAGATCAACCTGGGCCTGGCCGACGAAGCGGCCGAGGCGAGCAAGCTGGCCAATCCCGGTGAGGAGTCGCAGCAATGACCGTTATCTGCCTGTTCCTGCTGCTGTTCATCTTCATGTTCCTGGGCGTGCCCATTGCCATTTCCCTGGGCCTGTCGGGGGCGGTGTCGATTCTGCTGTTCAGCCAGGACTCGCTCAGTTCGTTGGCGATCAAGCTGTTCGAAACCTCTGATAGCTACACCTTCCTGGCCATCCCCTTCTTCCTGCTGTCTGGCGCCTTCATGACCACCGGCGGCGTGGCGCAGCGGCTGATCGATTTTGCCAACGCCTGCGTGGGGCACATTCGGGGCGGCCTGGCCATTGCCGCCGTGCTGGCCTGCATGTTGTTCGCTGCGTTGTCCGGCTCGTCGCCGGCCACGGTGGCGGCAGTGGGTTCGATCGCTGTGGCCGGCATGGTGCGCTCGGGGTATCCGAAGGAATTCGGCGCCGGCATCATCTGTAACGCCGGTACGCTGGGCATCCTGATCCCCCCGTCGATCGTGATGGTGGTCTATTCAGCCGCGACCGAAACGTCGGTGGGCAAGTTGTTCATGGCTGGCGTGATCCCTGGGATCTTGCTGGGCGTGTCGCTGATGGTAGCCATCTACATCGTGGCGCGGGTCAAGAAGCTGCCTGCCCAGCCACGTGCCAGCTTCCGCGAATGGCTTACGGCCGCGCGGCGGGCGTTCTGGGGGCTGTTGTTGCTGGTGATCATCCTGGGCGGCATCTACAGCGGCATGTTCACCCCCACTGAAGCGGCGGCCGTGGCGGCGGTGTACTCGGCGTTCATCGCCCTGTTCGTGTACAAGGACATGACCTGGCGCGAGTGCCCCAAGGTGTTGCTGGAGTCCGGGCGGCTGACCATCATGCTGCTGTTCATCATCGCCAACGCCATGCTGTTCGCCCATGTGCTGACCACCGAGCAGATCCCGCAGCAGATCACCCAGTGGGTGCTCTCCGAAGGCCTGACGCCCATCGGCTTCCTGATCATGGTCAACGTGGTGCTGCTGATTGCCGGCAGCTTCATGGAGCCGTCGGCGATCATCCTGATTCTGGCGCCGATCTTCTTCCCCATCGCCATGGAACTGGGCATCGACCCGATCCACCTGGGCATCGTGATGGTGGTGAACATGGAGATCGGACTGGTTCACCCGCCAGTAGGTTTGAACCTGTTCGTGACCAGTGCCGTGACGGGCCTGACATTGGGCCAGACCATTCGCGCAGCGCTGCCGTGGCTGTCGATCTTGTTGCTGTTCCTGATCCTGGTCACCTACGTGCCGTACATCTCCCTGGCGCTGCCAGAGTTTCTCGGCATGCCCTGACCGGCGGCTCGATCAACCCCGCCACTGCACCGACGCCACCGCCTACCCGGCGGTGGTTTCACTTTCGGCCAAGGGGGCAGGGGTGTAGGTTGACCCTCCAAGGGTGCCACCAGCCCGCCAGTCTTCCACAAGCCCCGAGCGGACCCACCATGACAACAACAAGATCACTGCTGTGCCTTGCCATCGCCTGCGCCTGGCTCACCAGCCCCGCGGCCCAGGCCGCCAACACCGCCGACAACCCATGCAAGACCACCGCCGAGTGCGCCGAGCAGGCCCGCAAGATCGGCGCCTTCGTGGAAAAGACCCCCGACGGCCAGCGCCACGGCGAGACCCAGTTCGACTACCTCAACCGCATCAACAAAGCCTCGCTGGTGATGCTCAAGGAAGCCGGCATCGTCACCGCCGAACAGGCCGCGACCATTGCAGGCGGGGTACGCCACGCCATCGACCAGGCCACCCAGCCAGACGGCAAGCGCCCCAGCGATGTGCTGCAACTGGAGCAGATCATCACCGACAAGGTCGGCCCCGAGGCCTCGCTGATTCACTCGGGGCGCAGCCGCCAGGACATGTACGCCACCTACCGCCTGGCCTCGCTGCGCCGCCACGTGCTGGCCTACGGCGACGCCCTGGACGCCACCCGCCAGCGCTTGCTCACCCTGGCCGCCCAGCACGTCGATACCCTGGTGCCGGCCTACACCAACGGCGTGCAAGCCATGCCCATCAGCTACGCCCATTACCTGCTGGCCTACGAGGCCTCGTTCGAGCGCGACGCCCAACGCCTGCACGAACTCTACGCCCGCCTGAACCTCAGCCCCATGGGCACCGCCGTGCTGGCCAACTCCGGCTACCCCATCAACCGCGAGCGCCTGGCCCAGCTGCTGGGCTTTGACGGCGTGCGCGAGAACTCGCTGGACGCCAGCCAAGTCTCGACCTACGACATTCCGCTGGAAGCCGCGGGCCTGGTCTCGTCCTCGGCCATTCGCATCGGCGCCTTCATCGGCGACATTCACACCCAGTATCACCAGACCCGCCCCTGGCTGCTGCTCGACGAAGGGGCCACCTACACCAGCAGCGCCATGCCGCAAAAGCGCAACCCTGGCCTCTTGATGCGCACCCGCGAAGCCGCCTCCGACGTGGTCGGCCTGGCCAACGCCACCACCCTGCGCGCCCACAACGTCACCACCGGCATGACCGACTACAAGGCCGCCTTCGACGACCTGGGCCTGTTCCGCTCCACGGGCGACATGTTCAAGCGCCTGGACCAGGTGCTCGACGCCCTGAAAATCAACGCCGCACGCGCCGAAGAAGAACTGGACGCCGACTGGACCACCTCCATGGAGCTGGCAGACACCCTGGAGCGCAAGCACCACGTCCCCTTCCGCATCGGCCACAGCTTCGCCTCGCTGATCGTCGAAAAAGCCCGCGCCGACGGCACCTTGCCCAAGGACTTCGCCTACGCCGATGCGCAGGCGTTGTTCACCCAGGCGGCGGACAAATACAAATGGAAGGACAACACCCTGCCCCTGAGCGAAGCGGATTTCCGCGCCAGCCTGTCCCCTCGCGCCATGGTGCAAAGTCGCAAGGGTACTGGTGGGCCGCAGCCTGAAGAAGTGCGGCGCATGTTGGCTGAGGCCCAGGCGCGGTTGAAGGAGGATCAGGCCTGGATGGAGCAGCGGCGGCAGAAGCTGGTGGATGCGGATGCGGGGTTGGACAAGGCGTTTGATGGGCTGACGAGGCGGTGATCTAGCAGGGGCGCGTGCTCCGATGACTCGGTGATCTGACAGAAACACGCCCTCCGTGTGGGAGCGGCCTTGCGCCGCGATGGGCCGCATAGCGGCCCCGGCGATTTGAGCTGCGGGCTGAAATCCTGGGGCCGCTTCGCAGCCCATCGCGGCGCGAGGCCGCTCCCACAGTAGTAGATCGCGTGACCTGGAAAAGATCTCAACCGACCCCCGAAACATTTTGAACCAAAAATCTCACCCCCCTCTCCATCCGTAAACGAAGCGGCTAAATAAACCGCGGCGAACCCCGGCATCCCCTTGCATGCACCCGGGCCTTTTACTGCTGGTAGCGGAGCCTCAAATGATCCAAACCCCCTTGCTGATCGGTTTCATCGTCATGGCCCTGGCATCACTGGTCATCTACATCAAAGGCGCACACTACGGCCCGCTTCTGGGCCACACCCTCATCCACGCCGCCGTCCCCTTCATCGCCGCCACCGCCTACCTGTGCATGTACCTGGGCGTCGGCAACCTGATCAAAGTCGACGGCAGCGTCACCTACCTGGCCCGCTACGTGGACTGGGCCTTCACCACCCCACTGTTGTTGGCCGGCGTCGTCAGCTCCGCCTACTACGGCACCCGCGACCTGTACGGCAAAAGCGGCTACATCACCGCCATCGTCACCCTCGATGTGATCATGATCGTCACCGGCCTGATCGCCTCCCTGGCCCCTTACGGCGTGATCAAATGGGTGTTCTTCGCCTGGTCCTGCGCCGCCTTTGCCGGCGTGCTGTACCTGCTGTGGAAACCTGTCGCCAGCATCGCCAGCCAACAACCCGGCGTCAGCCCCGCCTACCGCCGTAACGTAGGCTTTCTCACCGTGCTGTGGCTGATTTACCCCGTGGTCTTCGCCGTCGGCCCAGAAGGCTTCTGGGCCGTGAGCGACGCCACCACCGTATGGGTATTCCTGGTGCTCGACGTGCTGGCCAAGGTCGTCTACGCCTTCACTTCGGAACGTAACCTGCGCGCCGTGCCGGTAGGCCGAGGCTACTGAGCATGACCTGCACAGGGCGCAGCTGGCGCGCCCTTGTGGGGCTGGCGATAGCGGCCAGCCTTGCAGGCGGGCTGGCACCGCTGGCTTACGTGCTGCTGGTCGGGCTCGGGCTTGGCCTGCTGCATGGGGCAAGCGACCTGTACCTGATCGAGCACGGGCAGCGCAGGCGCTTTGTGCTCAGTTACCTGGGCGTGGCCATCGTGTGCGCCCTGGTCTGGCAAGTGGCGGGGGCGCTGGCGCTTACCGCTTTTTTGTTGCTGTCGGTTTGGCACTTCGCCCATGAGGACGAGGTGTTCCAGCGGCGGCATGAGCAGATTGCGCTGGGGCTGTTCATCCTGGGCGGCCCTGCGGTGCTGCACAGCGACGCAGTAGCCCGGTTGCTCAACCTGGCGATGGCGGCCGGTGCATCCTCTGCCTTGGGTGGATGGCTGGCGGTGACGCTGGCATGTGCCGGGCTGATTGCGTTCGGTGTATTGCTGATGAGTGCCTGGCAACAGCGTGACCTAAGGCTGGCGCTGACCTTCCTGCTGGTGGTGGTAACCCCGCCGCTGATCGGGTTTGCGCTCGGGTTCTACCTGCTGCACGCCGAACCCCAAACCCGTGTGCGCGAGCGCATGGTAGGTGCCTTGTCGATGGGCGACTACCTGCATCGCACCTGGCCAGTGCTCGTCGGGGCAGGGGTGTTTGCCTTGGTGGGTGGGGCTGTGTTCTGGCAGCAGGAACAGACCGGCATTCGGGCGCTGTTCGTGGTGCTGGCGGCGTTTGCACTGCCGCATATGGTGGTGTTGCCGCGTTTTCTCTCGGGGCGCGCAGTGCCCCAGGTGCCGGGCCCGGTTTGACCTGATCGACAGCCCCGGCGCGCAGATGCGCCGGGGGACCGGGGTCAGCGCATCAAGCCCAGTTCAGCGTCGTCCAGCAGGGCTTTGCCGAGTGCGCAGAGGTAGTGGGCGGCCCAGATCAGTTTGGGTTTGTCTTCCATCAAGCCTTCGAGGGTGAGGTCGCGGGCGTAACCCATCAATTCCGAAGCCTGTTCGCGGGCGTGTTGGCAGGGGATGCCCGGTTCGATGCGGAACAGCGCGTGGGTGTGGTTTTCGCCTTGGTAGAAGACGGTTTGGCCTAGGGTGCAGGGTGTGTGTGCGGTGGACATGGGTGTGGCTCCCTGAAGTTTTTTGGGCTGGCTGTTTTTGTGCTGCAGCTGGGTTACTGCCGTTTTGATTGAGCCAGGGGCTTGAGGGTTAGTGCGTGGGGCGTCGCGAGGGAGGGTGGTGGATTTGAAGGAGGGCGGATTCCAGCAGGCGGCGCAGGGATTCGAGCTCGTGCATGGAAGCCATGATCAGGGGGGCTGCCGGGGAGCGGGGCTGCATGAGGAGGGCTTGTTGGGCCACGGCTTCGGCGCAGAGGGCGTAGTCGGCGGCTAGGGTTAGGGTGTCTTGCAGGGTGGCGGGGGTGGGCGGTGGGTCGGGGACGATTTTTAACATGACGACTCCTGACGTGATGAAGCGACCACCTGCTGCGGCTAAACAGGAAGGTGGCAGCTGTACGCGGGTTAGCCGACCGGGACGTCAGGCACCCGGCGCACTCGAAAGTGCCCCACGCACAGCCGCCATAAGGCGACAACACCGATTTCCCGGTATTGCACAGCTGTGGTGTCCGACGTTTTTTTCAGGCGGCTAACCTGGTCGCTGGATGTCAGCGACACGGCGAGACTACGGTCGGCTTTTGGGGTGTGCAATGAGAAATGGGCTTGGGGAGTATCTTTGGGAAATGGACTACAGGGAAGGAAAAAAGTCTGAAAGTTCTGGGTGGCTTTGAGCGTGTCGCCTGTAGGAATGTTAGGTCTTTGATGCAGCGATGTTGGGTGGCTTTCTCGGAGACTGCCCTGATTGATGGGAGACGTTTCAGCTCAGAGCACCCGCAGCATGCGAGCACTCTCAGCAACCTTCTAAGCTAGAAAATCTGCCGCGTTCTGCACTTCGGGAATGTCGAGCATCCCCAGAATTGTTGGCCGGCATTAGCACCTGTTTTGATAGTCCGCACCAGTAGCGCACTGCCGCATTTCGGACATTGCCTGTCGGCTGTGGGATCACTGCGTCGCTTCAGGTTCTCCACGTGCTCGCGGTGCGTTGCAAGTGAAGGTGCCCGCCTTCCATCCAACAGATTTTGAACCAGCGTATCGACTTCGGACGCTGTGAATACGGGCTGTGTGAACGACTTGATGTACCGGATAAACCTGCTGCCGTGGGTGACATTTGGCGGCATTTCAGTTTTGAACGTGCTATCACCGACGAAGGTGATAATCGAGTGAAGGTGCTCAGGCGCTACCTTCAGGGTGGCTTCGAGGGCTTTCAGGTGCTTGTAGTTTTGGCGCAGCGGGTTCTGGAACTTGAACGTGCGCTTGAAGAGCTTTTGCGTCCATTGGGGTTGGCGCTCCGAACCAAAAATCCATCCCCTCATGTTTTTAGTTTCGAGCACGAAAATGCCGTACATAGACACGATGACGTGATCGATCTGCGTCGTGCCGTCTGGCGTGTCTAGGGTCACGTTATGTACGCGGTGATACGTTTTGTCATCCAGCTCTAGCCATATGAAAAAGCGCACGAGTAGCTCGCCGAGGTAGCCTTTGGCAGCTGGCGTTTTCAGTATTGAGATGCAGATGACGAGCGGAATGAACCAGCTCAGTGTGCCCCAGTGCTGGCTGAGGAGGGTGGTGACGTCCATTTCTTAACCTTGTGAAGATCGGGATTGTGGTGCCTGGGTGTGATCCGTTTCTTGATTGGGTTGGAAACCAGGCTCCGCCGGTTTGATCGAGCGCAGATGACGCAGCGCAACCCGCCCGGCGGGGCCGCATTATAGAGTGATGGCCAATTAGTTGTACCTGTTGGAATGAGTGCGTTCACTTCCCACACACAGATTGCTAGGTCCCCTCAAAACCAAGGTTAGGAAAACCTGCAGATGCCGACCATGTGGATGATCCGAGGCGACGGTGGACGCCTCTATGACGACTTCTGAGACCGCAACTTAGCTGCGATTGGTTGGGGACAGTTTGCGATAGAGGCTAAGCCAGGGGTCTCGCGCAAAGCGCTGATTCAGGCTTACAAAAACCTCCAACCTGGCATCAAAGACGCCAGTGCTGTGTCAGGTGCCTCTCAGGTATTCCGATTCGTTAACGAAGTGAAAGCAGGTGATGCGGTGGTCACCTATTCACCTGCAAACAGGACTTATCTAGTTGGCCTGTTCGTGGGCGAATGCGTCTATCGAGCGGACCTAGCGGAAGACGGCATGTCACTAACGCGTGCCGTGGAGTGGTCCCCCCACGAAGTTGATAGGGACAAATTAACCAGTGCTAGCCGCAACAGCCTTGGCTCGACGTTGACGGTGTTCAACGTGGCGGAGGAGGCGCAGAAAGAGCTGCTGGCGCTTGCCAACGGAAAAGTGTTTTCTCCTACGCCAAAGGAAGCGATTGAAGACCCTGAGGCCCTGGAAGACCCCTTGAAAGGCGTTCAAGAGATTGCATTCGAACGCATTAAAGACCAGATCAACGGTTTGGACTGGTCAGAGATGCAAGAGCTGGTAGCAGGCATTTTGCGTGCGATGGGTTACAAAACGCTCGTCTCTCCAGCAGGGGCTGACCGGGGCAAAGACATCATTGCCTCCCCTGACGGCTTCGGCTTCGAGCCCCCGCGTATCGTCGTCCAGGTCAAGCACCGTAGCGCGCGGATGGGCAGTAATGAGATTCGTAGCTTCCTAGGTGGACGTCACAAAGATGATCGCGGGCTCTATGTGAGTACAGGCGGATTCACTAAGGAAGCTTTGTACGAAGGGGAGCGAGCCAATGTACATCTGACCATGTGGACCTTGGACGAGTTGGCTCGCACATTGATGGCGCATTACCCAGCGACTGATCCGGAAACCAAGCGTTTGGTGCCGCTGACGTATTTCTATGTGCCGGCGTGAGGCGCCAGATTTGAAGGCGATAAGAAACGATAACGCCTTGGGTTTGGATCGTTGAATTTCTTAGGACTCCTTCAGAGCTCCTGCAAGCCTTAGGCACGAGCCGGACCCGGCGCTACGAGCAGACTCGTTTCGCCGGGATCCGTAGGCTCAGCGCATCAAGCCCAGTTCAGCGTCGTCCAGCAGGGCTTTGCCGAGTGCGCAGAGGTAGTGGGCGGCCCAGATCAGTTTGGGTTTGTCTTCCATCAAGCCTTCGAGGGTGAGGTCGCGGGCGTAACCCATCAATTCCGAAGCTTGTTCGCGGGCGTGTTGGCAGGGGATGCCGGGCTCGATGCGGAACAGGGCGTGGGTGTGGTTTTCGCCTTGGTAGAAGACGGTTTGGCCAAGGGTGCAGGGGGTGTGTGCGGTGGACATGGGTGTGGCTCCCTGAAGTTTTTTGGGCTGGCTGTTTTTGTGTCGTGGCTGGGTTACTGCCGTTTTGATTGAGCCAGGGGCTTGAGGGTTAGTGCGTGGGGTGTCGCGAGGGAGGGTGGTGGATTTGCAGGAGGGCGGATTCCAGCAGGCGGCGCAGGGATTCGAGCTCGTGCATGGAAGCCATGATCAGCGGGGCTGCCGGGGAGCGGGGCTGCGTGAGGAGGGCTTGTTGGGCCACGGCTTCGGCGCAGAGGGCGTAGTCGGCGGCTAGGGTTAGGGTGTCTTCCAGGGTGACGGGTGTGGGTGGTGGATCAGGGACGATTTTTAACATGAGTTGCTTCCGTTGCTGGGCCGACATCCGCCGCTGTCAAACGGTGGGTGGCAGCTGTACGTGGGTTGACAGACCGGCGGAAACAACAAGATCCGGCGCACGCAAGCGTGCCCGCACGTACAGCCGCCATAAGGGCGACCGCTTAGTTGTTTACCGCTGCGACCTGTCAAAGTCGTGTCGTTGGGTTGGCAACGACGGGGTGAGACTAGGACGCTGGGAAGGCTCACGCAACGGGAAACAGGGGAGGGGAGTATCTTTGGGAAATGGACTACAGGGAAGGGGGGAAGTCTGAGGTTTTGGGTGGGGGGCGTAATCCTGAGCAGGATTGCAGGAACGTCCGACCTCACGAATTAGCCTTGTGTACCCCAAATCCCGAATATCGACTGGCGCTCGCAGATGCGATGAAATGGTAATCCGCTGAGCCGGGGGGATTTGGAGAAAAACGTTTAACTATTTGAGTTTTCTTTGTTTTTAGCGCTTAGATTTGATCTTTGGAATACCAACTGGAAAACCAGGCTTCTCATTTGGTGCAATGAGCGTGATGGTGAGCAGAGGTGATTCTGATCCGAATCTCCAAGAGACTTGCGGGTAGCTCTCGATGGGGAGTGGCGCCGGAAACGCGAAAGTGATTTTGAGGGGCTGATCGATTCGATGTTGGTTGCCATTAACGCCGGGGTCTCATCACCGCCTGTCTGCAAGCATAAAAAATTGGATGCTGCGGCGAGGGACATTATCATAGCCATCCGTGGCTGGGATGCAGGCTATCTGTTTTTCAGTAGTATCTTGCCTCAGACGGGAAATTGGCGTTGAAAACGTCGCAGTTTCGCCGAATATGATCGCTGCCAAAGGTAACTCAGTACCCGGACCACCTGAGCGTGCTTTTCCTTCCCGAATATCGAGGGGCAAGCCTGGCGTGCCACTACCTAGAGCGCGCTTGGAACAGCCTAATGGCGGCAGGTCTGAACCTCTCGCCTTGGAGCCTAAAATAGCCCGACCTGCCCACTAACAACACTCATCCGAAGGACAGTGTTGGATAATCGGTACGCGTTCTACTTTTTTGGCGAAGTCCGCAACCATGAACAAATAGACAAGGCAACGGAATGGCACGCAACGAACGATTGACCTGCAAGGAACTGATTGAGCCTCAATTGGCAGCGCTGGGTTGGTCATGGCAGGAGCAACTGCGGATCGGGCCGGGGCGGGTCAACCTCACTGGCGATGCGATGTACGACGAAACACAGTCGATCATCGCGGATTATCTACTGCGTTTCAAAGGCGTACCTTTGGCGATTCTGGAGGCCAAATCCGAAACTGCAAGTGCGGCCGACGGCATGCAGCAGGCTTCGCGCTACGCCCGTCGCCTATCTCTGCGCTTCTCGATTGCATCGAACGGCAACGACTGGATTCTGACTGACAACGAAACCGGCAAGTTCGAGTCGCTGAATGCTCCACCGTCGGCGGAAGAACTCATCGCCCGTTCGGGAGGCGCAGTTGACTGGTCCCGTTGGGAAGGCGCGTTCGCCGCTGGTTACCACATGGATCAGGTTTCACGCAAAGGCGTGCGTCCGTATCAAGATATCGCCATCAATAAGGCGCTGTGGCAATTTGCTCTAGGTGACGACCGTGTGCTGTTGCTGATGGCAACCGGCACGGGAAAGACTTTCACCATTTTTCAGCTAATTTGGAAGTTGCTCAACGGCAAATCGCTGAAGCGCGAACATGTACTGTTCCTGACCGATCGTAACAGCCTCAAAGACCAAGCCTATCGTGCTTTCTCGGCCTTCTCGGCGTCGGAGCGCGTGCAGATCGACAAGGATACCGTTGCTCACGGCCAGCACTTGGTCGGCAAGGTCTTCTTTGCAAATTACCAGAGTCTCGATGAGGAACTGGATGGCAAGAAAGTTTATGAGCACTACGACCCCGACTTCTTCGATCTAGTAGTGATCGACGAATGCCACCGCTCGGGCTTTGGGGACTGGTTCGGTGTACTCAAACATTTCGGCAGCGCGTTGCAGTTGGGCCTGACAGCTACCCCGCGCGAGCTCGAAGAGGGTGACCGTTCGCTGACAGCTGAAGAAAAGCGCCGCGACACGCAGCACTATTTTGGCGATCCAGTCTTTACCTACAGCCTCAAGCAGGCCATCGAAGATGGCTTCCTGGTACCCTATCTGCTTGAAGAACGCATCACCAACATCGATGAAGAGGGTTACACCGGCTCCGACGGCAAGCGCTACACCACTGCCAACTTCGAGCGCGACATCCGCATGCCGGACCGCACAAAGGCTATCGCCGAAGACCTTTGGGAGGTGCTGGGCAAGTACGATCTGCGCGATGAGAAGACCATCATATTCTGCGTGGACGATACCCATGCCGCCTTTATGGCACAGGAGCTGCGCCGCCTTTCGGGTAGCGCAGACTACGCAGCTCGCATCACCAGGGCTGAGCGCAACAGCCACCAGCTCGAGCGAAACTTCGCTGTAGTGGGACCCAGCAACCCACGCGTGGCTGTCACCGTAGATCTTCTCACCACGGGCTTTGATGCGCCCGATGTGAAAAACGTTGTCTTTGTACGCCCGTTGCGCAGCGCCATCCTCTACAAGCAAATGAAGGGCCGTGGTACCCGGCTGTGCGAGGACATTAACAAGCGCTACTTCACCATCTTCGACTATTCCGGCGCTAGCCAGCTTGAGGATGCTGAGTTTGACGGCCACCCTGCAAATCGGCAGAAGGCTGTCTCCACCAGCAGCAAACTAAAGAAAAAGGGCGACGACAGTACCCCTAAGCCTGTGGGTAATGGTGTTTCGGTGGTCATCTCCATCGAGAACCGCTACGTGTGTCTTGCTGATGGGCGCAAGGTGCCGTTCGAGGAATATACCGAGCAGTCCCGCGAGTTTATCCTCGACGTCAGTCACAAGGGTATGGATGAGTTGTTGCGCATCTGGATCGATAAAGGCAGTCGCCAGGAGTTGCGTGAAGCTTTACGCGACCGCGACATTTACCCGTCAGCTTTCCGGCACTACCTGGACCTTCCCGATGCCGACGACGTCGACGTCTTAGCCAAGATTGGCTTTCAGCTGCCTCGAGTACCCAATCGCGCGGACCGCGCCAACAGACTGTGGGATGAGGATCAGATTTGGCTGTTGACTCAGATGGGCGAAGCCGCGCTGCCTGAGAGCCAGCGATTCAAAACCCATCTCTGGCAAACCGCACTAGACCACTACCGTCTTTTCGGTATTGACGACCTCGAACAGGCGCGTACCTACGGAGCCCCGCAATTTGCCGAGCAGTTCGGCAGCTTTACCACGCTTACCCAGCGTTACGGCGGTCCGGCTTTGCTCAAGGCCGACCTCGAGCTGGTAAAGCAACGCCTTTACGTGTCCATGGCCGCCTGAGGCGACCGGACCTACAAGAACATCAGGAATGTACATGACCCATAACAACACGGATCACCGCCGCCAGGAAGTGCAGCAGATCGTCAAGAACGCTTGCGATCAGCTCAATGCTGAAGGGGTGGATGCACGCAACTACGTGGAACAGCTTGCCTGGCTCTTCTTCCTAAAGGCCTTCGACGAAACTGAAACGCGCAAGGAGCAAGAGGCCGCCTTCGACGACACACCCTATGAGCGCCGCCTGACGGGGAGTTACGCCTGGAGCCATTGGGCGAAGGACACAGACCACCCCGACGACATGCTCGAGTTTGTCGATGGCAAGCTGTGGATCAAACTCACTAGCCCCGATCCGGCTATAGGCCTGGGCAATGATGCGCTGGCCCAGCGCTTCCGTCGCATCTTTGACAACGTACGCAATTACAGTCGCCGGGGCGTGAGCTTTGCGAAGGTCGTGCAGCAGGTCGATAGGCTGCACTTTTCCAGCGAGACCGATGTAATTGTGCTGTCGGAAATCTACGAAGACTTGCTCAAGCGTGTGGCGGCCGACTCGGCCGGCTACGCTGGCGAGTTCTACACTCAGCGCCACATCATCCGTGCCATGGTGCAAGTGGTTCAGCCGCAATCCGGCGAGCGTGTATACGACCCCTGCTTTGGCACTGCGGGTTTCCTGGGGGAGGCGGCCGACTACTTGCGCTACCACAGCACGCTGAGCGGCAATCAGCTTGATGAGTTACAACATAAGGCCTTATTTGGTCTGGAGCTCAAGCCGCTGACCTATCTGCTGGGATCGATGAACATGATTTTGCACGGCATCGAGGGTGCCAATCTCGAGCTGGCCAACACGCTTGAAGCGCACGGTCAGAACGTCTCCGAGAAGGACAAGTACCAGGTTATCCTTGCCAACCCGCCCTATGGTGGCAAGATGGCGCAGGAGCTGCAAACCAACTTTCGCGTTCGCTCCAGCGCCACCGAGTGTCTGTTCCTGCAGCACATCATGGCTAATCTGGCCAAGGGTGGCCGCGCGGCGGTGGTCATCCCGGAGGGTGTGCTGTTTCGTGGTGGTCCTGACCAAAAGGTCCGCAAGGAGTTGCTAGAACAGTTTAAGGTGCACACCATTCTGTCGCTGCCGGCAGGCTGCTTTCTGCCCTATACCGGCGTTAAGACTAATGTGATCTTTTTTGACCGTGCGGAAGACGGATCGGGCACGGAGTCTGTCTGGTATTACGACCTGACCAACGACGGCTTTGAGCTCAAGCAGACGCGCAAGCCGATTGCAGGTAACCAACTGCCTGACTTCTTGGCCAAGTGGCAAGGCCGTGTGGAGGACGACAATTCCTGGATAGTGCCCTTGGCTGACATAACGGCCAAGGGCTTTGACCTTTCCGCCAAGAACCCGAACAAGGTGGATGACTACGAGCATCGGCCGGCACTTGAACTGGTGCAGTCAATCAAGAACAAGGAGGCTCGAATCATCGAATTGCTGGATGAGCTCCAGTCAATGTTGGAGGCTTCCTAATGCCTTGGGTGACGAAGCCGCTGGCTAGCGTGACTCACCGGATTGGCGGCGGCACACCTGCACGCGAAAGGAAGGACTATTGGGGCGGCGATATCCCGTGGTTCACCGTAGCCGATCTACAGGACGTAGAAGATATCCAGTGTCTGAGCACCAGTCGCGAGTCTATTACAGAGGCCGGCTTGGCAAACAGTGCGGCAAAGCTTGTTCCTGAAGGTGCGGTTATCTTCTCGGCTCGCGTTGTTGTTGGGAAAGTGGGAATTGCAAAGAACGCAATGGCCACCAATCAAGACTTCTCGACTTTCGTTCCATGCGATGGCCTTGATCGCGAATTTCTTGCGTACTTCCTGATAAAAGCAAAAGGCGATCTAAGGTCGCATCAGCGAGGTGCGACCATTAAGGGGGTTACGACCAAAGTGCTCGACGCTCTTGAAGTGCCGCTTCCTCCGTTACCCGAACAGCGCCGCATTGTCGGCCGCATCAAGGAGTTCATGGCACGGGTAAAGGAAGTCGAGGAATTAAAGAACTCCTCACGTATTCAGCAACAATACCTATCTGCTTCCCTGATCGAGTCGGAATTGCATCCCGACCTGACGGGTGCGGAAGGCTGGACAACCCGTACCATTGGGGATCTTGTCACCACCGTTCGAAATGGAAAGTCCATTGCCCAAGATACCGAAGGCCTTGCCGACGGCGCGGTACTGACGTTGACTGCAGTTAGAAGTTTCGACCTGGGCATTTCTTTTCAAAAGCCTATCGTCCTTCCAAACCAAGTTGCCAAGCAATTCAGAATTGATGCAGGCGACGTTTTTGTATCGCGTGCGAACACCATTGAGTTGGTCGGCCTCTCTGCTGTGGCGATGGAAGCAATTTCGGAGCGACTCATCTACCCAGATCTACTCATCAAACTCAAGGTGGACCCTACCCTAATCTTGCCCCGGTATCTGGCCTATGCCTTGCGCAGTGCCAGTTCCCGCAAGCAGATCAAGGCTCGTGCGCTTGGGTCTAGCCAGACGATGGTGAAGATCTCTGGTGAACGGCTCCGGGAGATTAGCGTTCCGGTTCCGTCATTGATTGAGCAAGCGAAGATTGTCGGCCGGCTGGACGCCGCTCACGACTTGATGCGTCACCTGGCCGTGGAATCTTTGTCCGGTGAAGTCGAAGTGCTTCGCGGAGCCATCCTCCGCAAAGCCTTCGCCGGGGAGCTTTGAGCATCGTGCAGGACAAACAATGGGTCGAAGCTACCTCTCAATGGGTTGCTGCATTGGACGTGCTGCGCAGCGAAATGCCTACCAGTGAGTCCAGGGCGCTGATTCGAGAGGTGTTCGCCGCTTTTTTGCTGTTGCGCTGGGCTGATCTTCAGGATGCTGAGCAGGAAGCGATGGCAATCTTCGAAGACCGAGCCTACCTGCCGCTCTTGCCAGAACCGCTGCAGTGGCGACATTGGGTGCGGCTGGATCACCCTTCCGCTATTACCGATCGGCTGCGGGAGCTGGCGCATTATCTGGAGGGGGTGCGCGGAGATACGACGCACCCGGTTGCAGCTTATTTGCATGCGCTGGCTGAGCCGTTGCGCCGCGTGCTAAGGGTGAACTTCGTCTACCTGCACTCCTTCGTGTGCTGGGTGGCAGATCTGCCCTTCGAGACTCCGAGCGAGCGCCGTGCGCTACTGGAATTATTCGATCAGGTCATCGCCGAAACCGGCGATCCTTACGACGGGCATTATTCCACGCCGATCAATATCGCTCGCCTCGTTGCAGCTCTTGCGAACCCACAACCGGGCGAGCGCATCTATGACCCATGCTTTGGTGCTGGCAACTTCCTTGTGGCTGCATGGCTGCAGACCGAGCGCAGTCGCAATGAACTACTTCGTCCTGGCGCTTTACTGGAGGTCGCGGGGATTGAAATCAGTGCCAGCGCCTTCCTGATTGGCTTGACGCGGATGTTGCTGGCGGGTATTGAAACGCCCCGCTTGCAGCTGGGCAACAGCTTGGAGCGAGAGCCGCTGAGCAGCCCTAGCAGCCAGGGCTTTGATGTGGTTCTGGCCAACCCTCCCATTGGCGCTAAGATCAGCCGAGAGCCCTGGCGGTATCAGCACTTCGCTATTGCGACTAACGACAGCACGGGGCTGTTCATTCAGCATGCGATATCTCAGCTCAAGCCATACGGGCGTGCGGTCATCGCTGTGACTGAGGGGTTTCTATTTCGTGGCGGGGCGGAGCGAGAGTTGCGTCGCCACCTATTGGAAAAGGGGCAGATCGAGGCCGTGATTGGGCTTCCAGCTGGGGCGTTTGCTCCATATACCAGTGTGAAGGGCAGTTTGCTGGTGCTCAGTAAGCAAGGTGGTGCTAGCCGGGTACGGATGGTAGATGCCAGTACCTTGTTTGAAACACGGTCTGGCCGCAAAGCTCCGACGATCCTAGCGGAGGTTGCCGAGCAGCTAGCAAGCGAGCTTCGCCGTCCCGAACTTCAAAAGTCATTCAAAGGGAATGAAGAAAACACTCCGGACAGGGGCATGATCAGCCGCCTCTCTTGGGAGCTCGGTGTCAGTGAGCTTGAAGCTGCGGAATGGGATCTCAGTCCACGCCGTCGTGAGAAGGGTGGGCTTGATGACCTACTGGGCAATCTCAAAGAAGCCTTGGGCAAAGCTGGTGCAGTGGTCTCGCTCGCCGAGGTGGCTCAAATTATGGCCGGGCGATCCATTAAGTCTGCTGATCTGCTGGGGGAGCCCCCAACTGAGCGAGCAGTGGGTTATGTCCGGATCAAAGATCTCAGTCAAGGAAAGGTTGGACGCAGCTCGAGTTGGCTGCGCCCGGATCTTGCCAGCGTCGAACAGCGTTGGGCCCTGCTACCGGGTGACGTACTGGTATCTAAATCCGGTACCATCGGAAAGACAGCTTTGGTACGTAACGGCGCTGTGGGTGCCATCGCGGCTAACGGTCTCTATGTGCTGAGGGCAGATCAGGAGCGCCTCGACGCAGGTTTTTTGTTGGCTTATCTCGCTAGTCCGGCTTGCCAAAACTGGCTTGCCGCTCAGTCACGTGGGACAGTGATTCAACACCTCAACAGAGCCGTACTCGATGGCTTGCCGGTGCCGCTGCCTCCATTGCAGATGCAGGCACGTGCCGCTGCGCAGTACCGCGAGTTTGGCACTGACGCACTTGCGTTTTTATCCCAGGCAATGGGGAACAGTGGATCAGATCGCCTCGCCGCATGGCTGGCGGAGCTAGATGGCAAGGTGCCCAAGTTTTTAGGTGGCCTAGACGACACGCCAGCACTCAGTCACTTCGAGTCTATTGTCGCCTTGGTCAGTAGGGCCAGGAACTGGGTGGCTCATGAGCAGGTCAGTAGCCAGGCTGGACGTTGGCTGATGCCGCTGAGCCAGGCACTGCTTCCTCTGGCGGGCGTCGCTCAGATTCCACAAGGTCCTGGGCTTTTAAGTGTGTTGCAGGATGCTGAGCGAGGGGTGCAAGCCACCCTGGAGCAGACCACCGGCCACCTACCCTCTGAATCGCAGGCGCGTGCCGTTGGCGAGCGTCTTCGGGAGTGGTTGCGCGCGGCGATTGTAGACCTGATCGATTCGAATGGACTGCAGGTGCGTACCTCGCCGGGATCACTGGTGGCGGGTAGCTTCGCCGAGTTTACCGTGGAGCTGGAAAATCCCGGGGCCTTGCCGCTGCGCAATGTGCGTGTGGAAACTCAGCCGGATTGGGGCATCGTCGAGCTACCGTATCTCGCAGAGCGGGGTGCGTTCGCGATCAACCTGCGAGGGGACGTTTCCAAGCAAGTTGGCGATCTGGCGCTGCGCCTGATTTGGCAGGCACGAGCCTTGGCGGGGCAGGAAGTCGATGGGGAAATCGAATTAGTCATTCGTGTGGCCGAGCCCGAGCTAGTAGCCAACACGGTGCCCGCCGAACTGGGCGGAAGCCCCTATGTGACCGGCAGCCCGCTGGAGCCTCAACATGGTCATAGCGTTTTCTACGGCCGCGACGAGCTGCTCGGTAAGGTCAGCCGTCAAATCGCCACCCATGGAAATGTGGTACTGCTTGAGGGTAATCGTCGGGCTGGCAAGACTTCTATCCTCAAGCATCTTGAAGGGTGTTTAGCGATTCCAGGTTGGTTGGCGGTGTATGCCAGCCTGCAAGGGGCTGAAGGCGCTGCTCAAGTCGTGGGTGTGCCGACGGCCGAAGTTTTCCGCGAGATCGCCCGCAGCATCGCTACGGCACTAACCAAATTGGGCATTGATGTACCGCTGCCCAATGGCCAGATGCTTCCAGCCGGGAAACTCGCGTTGGGCGTGGCGCGAGCTTGTCGTGAAGGCATCGGTGACGAGTCACCGTTTACCGAGTTCCGCGAGTATCTGGAGCTGGTGCTGACCGTTCTGGAGCGCTCGGGGCTCGGCCTCGTTTTGATGCTCGATGAGTTCGACAAGCTGCAGGAGGGCATCGATAACGGAGTGACCTCACCCCAGGTGCCGGAGAATATTCGCTTCCTTATTCAGAGCTACCCGAAGTTCTCGGCGATCCTGACCGGATCGCGCCGCCTGAAGCGGCTACGCGAAGAGTATTGGTCAGCGCTGTACGGACTGGGAACGAGCACCCCAGTAACGACACTCGATATGGAGAGCGCACGCAAGGTGGTCACCGAGCCTGTGCGTGATCAGTTGGTCTTCTCCC
Organism: Pseudomonas sp. I3-I5; assembly: GCF_022699445.1. Lineage (NCBI taxonomy): Bacteria > Pseudomonadati > Pseudomonadota > Gammaproteobacteria > Pseudomonadales > Pseudomonadaceae > Pseudomonas > Pseudomonas sp. I3-I5. The sequence continues at coordinate 541,930 of NZ_CP093940.1, forward strand.
AGGAAGCCATTGAACGGGTGATCGAGGTCACTGCACGCCACCCTTACCTGATGCAGTGTCTGTGCAACCGTGTGTTCGACTACGCGGTTCAGACCAAGAGCAGGTCAATCACCGTAAGCGTGGTTAATGATGCGGCGCATGCGCTGGTGCGGGACAACGAGCACTTCGCCAGTTTATGGGATTACTCAGCCCGGGGACTCCAGACGGGATGCCATCGCCGGCAGTTGATCTTGCTGTTGTGTGCGCTGAGCTTCAAACAGGGAACGCACATCGATTTTGGCACCTTACACGAACAATTGGCTCAAGTCGGCGTGGACGTCAATGATGAAGCGCTTGATGCCGATTTGAGTTATCTACGTGAACTTGAGCTTATCGAGTTCTCAGGCGGAATCGGCGATGGTGAATATCGCTTGGCCATCCCGTTAATGACGGACTGGATAGAACAACAACAGGATGCAGACGTGGTGGCCAGCCGCGCGCGCACGGAAGCGGAGGAAGAAAATGCCTGACACTCAATTCCCCATATTGGGCACTGCTGTACCACCGATGCTCGGACGAGGGGCCATTCTGCAAAAAATGATGGGCGCGCTGGCCAAGGCGACTCCGGACCATCTGCAAGTGGTCGGGCCAAGATTTGCCGGCAAAACGGTGCTTCTGCATGAGTTAGCTGCTCGCTTGCGTCAGGCTGGCTCACCCTACTCGGCTGTACTGCTATGGGACTTAGGTCATCAGACGCCAGGGACTGATGCACTCTTTATGCAACGATTGGCGAGCGAGCTCTCTTCAGCATTAAGGGGCAGCTACACCGACTATGCCAATCATCTCAAGGTCTCACAGGACAACCCTTACCAAGACATCGCAGAGGTGCTGGATATACTTAAGGATGAGGGCGTCAAAGTACTAATAATCATGGATGGCTTTGATAAGCCGCTATCCAATGGGCAACTGACGCGCAACCTATGGGATCAACTGCGGGAACTGGCGCTTAAACCCAGCCTCAGATTGGTCACTGCCAGTCGGCGCACATTACGCGACTTGATTCGCAATCCAGAGGCTCAGACTAGTGATTTCTGGAATATCTTCGAGCCGAATCCGGTGCGTGTGGGATGCTTCGATGAGAGCGACTTGGCGGCTGTTTTAGATAAGATGCCGGAATGGCAGCTTGCTGCGGGTGCCCAGACAGAACTTTGGAATGCGAGCAATGGTTTCCCGGTAGTAATGCTGGGTGTACTCAACACCGTATGCGAGTTTAGTGGGCCGGGGGCTGTGAGCGCAGTAGCCATGCAGGCTGCATGTGACAGAGCATTTCCTACGATTTCTGACAAACTAGATGCTCTATGGAGTGATTGCCTCCCCTCTGCTCAGGATCTTCTTCGGCGTGTTCTAGATGAAAGTTCTGTTGCACGAGCGGGTATAGCTGTCGCAGATGCAGATACGCTGATTGAGCGTGGGTTTGTGCAAACGTCAGCGAACAAGCTACTGAGACCCTGTCGGCTGCTTGAACGCTATCTTGATGAGCTGCCACACGAGGGCAATGCGCTTGTTCGTTTGTTTGGGACAGATGATGCCTATCGGAAGAATCTCAAGGGGGTGTTAGAACGCCGGATTGGACAGGTCAACGGCATTGATTCGACGTTGAAGCGCTATCTTGAACGCGGTACAGAGGATTTACCCGACCACCCCAGTATGTTCCTGAGTAATGTCCGTGGCATCGTTGACAAAGCATTTGATCTGGTCTGGAAGGCTGAGCTGCCAGAAAAGCGGATACCCTCCGGTTGGATATCGATCTGGGAGTACAACAAAGAAAGTGGTATCGACAGACTCAAGACGACTTTCCCTCAGGGTGTACACCGAGTGCGCTTGCTCAACCTCATGACTGGTACAGACAAGAGTGCCCCGTGCGCAGCGCACATCACGAGGGGAACCTTTGTCTTGATGAATGCGGTGCACGCGTTTGGAGACTTCGGACAACACCAAGAAGGAGCACCGATCAATCCGGGTACGGCGTACTCGGTCCTTCATCTGTGTGTTGAGCTGTCTGCTGCACTCGCTCGTGAGTTACCTTTGAACGCATAAAAAGAAAAATATATGGCGGGCATTAGTCCTCCCGACAATAGGCTGACATAAATTACTCCTAATGACAGATTATTTCCTGCAATGACTGACCGGTTTGGATACTCTGTAGTCGGTCGTGACTATCAATATCAGACTCTCTCTGGAGGGCAATGCCCATGATTTGTCTAAACGGCGAATGATCAGCCGCATGGTCAGCAGATAGTAATACCGAGTCGCGTCGCAGCGTCCATCTAGGCAATGTTCAAGGAACCATGTCACATGCTTTCTTTGCCAAGCCCAAGGCGTTTTTCGTTGCCAGCGCTCTGCAATTTAAATCGGGATGATTTTCGCCTGCCGCACATGGCGTTGCTGGGTTGCACGCGAGCCGGTCAGCACGCCAGCCAAGAACAGTTTCATGTCGAATGGCTTACTCATGCGTGCCTGCCCCTGACGTGGACTGTGGTAGAGATCGGCGACCACCGCCCATGCTTCATCCGAGAGCTCATAACGCTTTGCCATCACAGAATTCCTTTCCGTAGATGGTCGGCGACTGTACCGAACCCGGGCTGTTCCGGGGCCACATTTCAGTTTCTGGGGATTTCAGACACAGCGTAGCACCGGGCCCTAACGCACGCGACCAAACTAGACCGCTCTCCAGAGCCTGTTCAGGCAGGTACTATGATCGGCATCTGATTAGAGGAGGCGCTTAATCCTGGTTAGCAATGCCTCAGCAATTATTGGAGAGACGCTGTTGCCGATCATCCTGAAGCTGTGCCAAGTCGTTGGATGAAAGATAAAGTCGTCATGAAAACCTTGTAATCGCGCTGCCTCTCTCGGCGTGATCACTCTATCCTCGTCCGGGTGCAGTGGCCGAACCGCCTGATATGAGCCACGATCACTTCCGGTTCCCGCGCGCAGGGTAGGACAAAAGCCACGCCACTCAAGCCGCTTGTGCTTACCAACGGTATCCACGCCTCCTTGGGGAACCATAGAAAACCGCATTTTAGTCTCTGCCTTGTGCACCGTACGCTGGTGGCCAGTGAACGAACCAGATTTGGCGCGCATGCGCTTTGCGTATTCGGACAGCTTTCGACTTTTCCCGTACATCCACTGACTGCCCCCCCCACCAGTTCCCAAAGGTACGGAGTTTTTCAAGTCGTTGATGGCATCAAGGACCGTAGTAGAGAACGAAGCCGACTCGGTAAGGTAGCCAAGATCGGGAGGGCTGAGCTTCAGTGAGTTGAATCCGAATACAAACACCCTCTTCCGTTTCGTCGGGGCCCCAAAATTAGAGGCATCCAGAATGACCGGGCCAAGGACTTTCCAGTGGCTACCGAGTCGACTCAGCCCTTCATCTAGAACAGGCCTATTCTCAGGGAATGCCAAGCCAGGCACGTTCTCCATGACAAAGAATTTGGGCTGGACCTCCTCGACTATGCGGAAAAAATGGCCCACAAGTGATCGCCTAGGGTCATCAGGAAGCCGCTTCCCAATGCTACTGAAGGCTTGACAGGGTGGGCCACCTACGATGCCGTCAACACCTTCGGGCATGTAGGGGCGGATATTTTCCCACGCCAACGTCGCTACGTCGGCGTGGAGAAAAGGGGTTGTAGGAAAATTGACAGGGAATGAGCTTGAGAGGATCGGGTCGATGTCCACAGCCAAGCAGGTCTTGAAGCCCGCATTTTTGGAGCCGAGCGCTAGCCCGCCGCATCCACTAAAAAGGTCGAGTAGGGTAGGCATAATTAGAGTCCATTAGCATTGGCACAGCATACGCGATCAGAAGCTTTTTGTCGATCGTGAAGGCTAGCGAAATGCCAGCAAAGCGGTCATTATCGCCGAAGAGACCGGAGGTACATGATGGCTGAAACGGACGTTCCACACCGCAAGGAAATCAACGCAGAGCCTACGAAAGCGTTCTTCGTAGACATGCTGACCCGCGATATTCCACTTGAACAGGCTGTGCTCGATCTAGTCGACAACTGCGTCGATGGAGCCAAAAGAATAGCCGCAGGCCGGGAAAGCGACGCTACTCGCCCTTACGATGGATGTAAGGTCGAAATCGTGCTTAACAGCCACCAGTTCAGCATTTACGATAATTGTGGCGGATTCGATGTCGAAACTGCTCAGGAGTATGCGTTTCGCTTCGGTAGGCCCGCGGCTGCCGCTAGAACTGCACACTCTATCGGCCAATTTGGCGTGGGCATGAAGCGAGCGCTGTTCAAATTCGGACGCCATTTCAGAGTTGAGTCATCCACCTCAGCAGAAACATGGGCTGTAGATGTTGACGTTGAAAAGTGGGAAGCTGAGACAGGTGGCTGGAGTTTCCCTTGGGCCGAAGTCCAATCAGACAAGATTGGAAAAGACAAGCCGGGGACTGACATCTTAGTAACCAAGCTGCGGCGAGAAGTTGCAGCAAAATTTGGTACAACTTACTTCGTCAACTCAATTATCGGTCTAATCAAGTCAAAACACCGGCAGTTTATTTCAGACGGCCTAGATATCAAGGTTAACGATACTCGAATCGATGCAACGAATATTTATCTACTTGTTGGTGATGGGTTTACGCCTGGAACCGACATTTTAGAGTTCAGCGAAGATGGCGCCGCTACCGTTACAGCGAAAATTATAGTAGGCTTAGGGAAGTCGTCTCCGAAGGAGGCAGGCTGGAACGTTATATGTAATGGCCGGGTCGTCTTGGAAGCAGACCGCAGGCCTCAAACAGGCTGGGGTTTACTGGAAGAAAACGCTGAGAAGATGATAATCCCCAGCTTCCACAACCAGTTCGCTAGATTCCGAGGCATAGTTTCATTCGACTCAGATGACTCATCTCGAATCCCTTGGAATACGACCAAAACCGATGTGGACGTAGACAGTAATGTTTGGCGATCAACATTCCAGCGTATGCTGGAAATGATGAGACCGGTAATCGACTTCCTCAACGAGCTGGACGCTGATATTGACGAGAACACCAAAGAGAAGAGCCCTCTTTTAGAGTTCGTCACCAAAGCAGCCCCTCAAGGCCCGGAGACGTTCCAGAAAAAAGCGGACTTCACCGCACCAAACAGAAGCTCAGTTGCTAGGGGGCCAAAGTTGGTCAAAATACAATACTCTCGAACAGTTGATGACGTTGAGTTCCTACAAGATGCTTTAGGGGTAACATCAGCAAAGGCTGTAGGTGAGACTTGCTTCGACATGGTTCTGACGAGGCAGCGCGACTGATGAGCGGAAGCTTCCGAAAAATCGACTATTCTTTACGGCCAGCTAAACACGCCGAGAGAAAAATGTTAGTTGACGTTCTTCGTCGGCTTACTCCATTCCAAGCAGTGGAGGACTATTGCTATATTGGCTTCGGGTCGGTCTGGTTTTCGGATTTCATTTTATTTCACCGCATGCTTGGTATAAATAAAATGATATCCATTGAGCAAGCTGAGGGGGCTCGAGCCCGATTCGAGGAGAATAGGCCTTTCAATATCAATATCGAATTCGGAAATTCATCTACTGTTCTACCTCGATTAGATTGGTCGGAGCGAGTTATTGCGTGGCTCGATTACGACGATCCTTTAGAGCCCGGTATGCTGCAAGATGTTCGGTCAGTCGCAAACCGGGTCCGTTCTGGCTCGGTTTTAGCCGTATCGGTCCAATGTGTTAAGGCTCCGTCCCTAATCGATTATCAGCGGGATACGGACGAAGGCAAAATGACCGCAATCGAGCGTTTCAGGCAAACATTTGGTCGAGAACGAGTCCCAGAAGATGCACGAGACGATGATCTTGCAGGATGGCCCTATGGGACTCTTAGCCGAAAGATGCTGATTATTGAGATCGAGTTGGCTCTAGCCGAACGTAACCTGAGTGCTGGCACGAGCCTCCGATTCGAATCAATTTGCGAGATCGAGTATCAGGATGATGCTCGAATGTGCACCATCGTTGGAGCGTTTGTCGACGAGGACGAAATCAATCGACTTGAGGCTTGTGCTTTTGAGCGGCTCGACTTCATGCCGGCAACGCAAAAACCTATTCGAATTGAAATGCCGAAGTTGACAATTCGAGAGCTTCGGAAAATTGAGCAACAGCTTCCTAAACCTGTAGACCGAGAGCTGGACCTGGGCTCAATACCCGCATCCGACGCGGAGAAATTTTGCCGGATGTACAGATATCTTCCGAACTTTGCAGTGATGGAAATCTGAATAGATTGCAGCAGGCAAGGATAGTCCTTGCCTAACTCAACCTCATTCAAAGCTACAAACCCGTCTCGCTCAGCAGCAATGACGGCTTGCATCCCAAGGCCGTCGAAATTCTCACGATGTTCAAGAACGTCACGTTCCTCTCTCCGCTTTCAATCTTACTCATATGAGAGCGATCTATCCTCGCCTCATCCGCAAGCGCCTCTTGAGATAGGCCTAGGCTTTGTCTGAAACTCCAAGAAACTGAAATGTGGCCCCGGAACAGCCCGGGTTCGGTACAGTCGCCGACCATCTACGGAAAGGAATTCTGTGATGGCAAAGCGTTATGAGCTCTCGGATGAAGCGTGGGCGGTGGTCGCCGACCTCTACCACAGTCCACGTCAGGGGCAGGCCCCGCAGCAGTGATCGTTTGATGCTCGATGGTATTCTCTGGGTGCTCTGCTCAGGAGCAGCCTGGCGAGATATGCCCGAGCGATTCGGGTCTTGGGCGACTGCCTATCACCGCTTCCGAGTCTGGCGAAACCGCGGAACGTTCGATCAGATGCTCAGACGATTGCACCTCAGACTCAATGACAAGGGCTTGATCGATCCCCACACCTGGATGATCGATTCGACCGCTGTTAGAGCAACCCGTGTTTCATCTGGAGCGCGGAAAAAAAGGGGGCCTGACGATCACGCTCTAGGCCGAAGTCGTGGCGGCCTGACAACCAAAATCCACATGCTCTGCGACGCCAACGGGATACCGTTGCGCTTTCTCCTCTCTGGCGGTCAAGCCAGTGACATCAGCTACGCACAACCACTGCTGGACGAGGTCAGCATTCCATCGAGCCAACGTGGCCGCCCGCGCAAGCGCTGTAAAGGGTTACGACGCCGAAGCGCTACGCCGCTACTGCGATCAATATCGAATACAACCCGTCATCCCGCTGCGCTCGATGAAGCGCAAGCCCAAGCCTGGCTTACCCAGACTGTTCGACCGGCCCAAATACCGACAGCGCAACATCATCGAACGCATGTTTGGCGGGCTGAAAGAGAACCGCCGGATCGTCACGCGCTTCGACAAGCTAGCAAAAAGTTACGTCGCGATGGTCTCGCTGGCTTGTGTCATGCGGTGTATGCGACGGCTTTTTTCAGACAGCGCCTGGCATCGTGTGAGCCGGAATAACGCCTGGAATACCGAATCGCTGGAATTCAAAAGCGCTCAAAAGACCGCGAAAGCGCTGGAAACCACATATTTACCAAACCGCAGGCACAAAAAAAGACGCCCATTAGACGTCTTCCTTCGTTAATTTGGTGGAGCCGGGGGGATTTGAACCCCCGTCCGCCAGTACTCCGCTGTCGGTACTACATGCTTAGCCGTGTCTATTGAGTTAATCCGCAGCCGCCCGACGGGCAGGGTGCTTTGGACGAGTTGGGTAAGTTTTAGTCGCTTTGCCCCCAACGTGCTACACGACGATCCTGTTCTGTATGACAATCACTTCGGGTTTACAGGCATCCCCTGGTGATTGCTGGAGCCGAAGCTACCAGGAGAGCGGGCTCAGCTGCTTACGCAGCGAGAGCGTAGCCCTCGTAGTTTTCGTCATTGGCAACTATAGAAAGTTGCAACAGTGGATTTACGAGTTCTGTTACCAACTCGGCATGCACCTAGAGTTTCGCTACCGGCGTCGAATCCTAATCGGCCCCACACTAGCTCTAAGCTAACGCACCTTACGGCACGTGAACCGGAGTATACGGCATTGCGCGGGCGGCGTCGACAGCTGAGCGCTCACCCGCGCGATGCATCAGGCGCCGCCGCTGCTCGAGCCGCTGCCTTTGTTGGTGTTTTGCAGCGTGGTCAGGGCTTTTTGAGTGATTGCAATGCACTCCTTGTCATTGCCTTTTGCCTGGGCATCTTTGGCCTTGGTCACTTCATCATCGATTTGCGTTTTGAGGCCTTCCGAGGTGGCTCCGGCGGTGGCCATGCTGTCGTTGATTTTCTGCAGGTTCAGGGCGCACAGGTCTTTTTCGGCAGCGAAGGCCGGCGAAGCGAGCAGGGTAGCGGCCGCGAACAGGGCCGAAAGCGCGGTACCTTTCATGGGAGTCTCCTCTGTGGCCTCTGGTAGGTGGGCCTGTAAAGGTGGACTGTGCCGTTTGGCTGACAGTTCCGTTTTGATGGTGGCGGGATGGCATGAGGGTTTGTGGCGGGATGTTGCTGGAGTGCAGAGTGGGAAGGGGCCGCTTTGCGGCCCATCGCGGTCGGTCCGGCGCCCCGGCGAGGCCGCTCCCACAGGGGGGTAGCTTTAGGCTACTGGGCAGGCGGTTGGGCGGGTGCCGTCTACGACTTCGTTGTAGGGCGCCTGGTCGCGGTCGCGTAGGCCATAGTCGCGGATGACCGAGGTGACGCGCACGCGGTAGTCGTCGAAGATCTTGTCGCGGCCGGCGCGTTGGGCAGAGAGGTGGGCGGTGACGTTGCGCCATTGCACCACGGCTTCTTCATCGCGCCAGGTGGTCACCGACATCACTTTCTTGGGGTTGAGGGTGCTCTGGAAGCACTCTACCGAGATGAACCCTTCCATGGGCTTGAGCAGGGGGGTGAGCTTGTTGACCAGGTCAACGTAGGTTTCGCCCTGGCCGGGCAGTGCTTGCAACTCGAACAATACGACGATCATGGGGCGTGCCTCATCCTTGATGACTTTGTTGTTTTGATGCGGTGGTGGTGCAGCGGGTTACTTCAGGTTGGCGAGCCAGGCGCGCATCACGCGGGCGGCGGCCTGGGTCAGGCGCTCGCCGAGTTCGGCGGCAGCCGAGCGCAGGGCGATGGGGTCCAGGCCGGCCTGGCCGACTTCGTTGGCGTGGCCTACCAGCCATTGCTCGATGCGGGCGGGGTCGGCTTCCAGATGGCATTGCAGGCCCAGGATGCGGTTGTCCACGGCAAAGGCCTGGTGCGCGCAGATGTCGGTCTTGGCCAGCAGCACGGCGCCCTGCGGGATGTCGAACTGGTCGCCGTGCCAGTGCAGCACGGGTACGTCGCCCAGTTCGGCAAGCGGCGATTGCTGGCCTTCGGCGGTGAGGGTAAGCGGCGAGAAGCCGATTTCCTTGACGCCCATGGGGTAGACCTTGGCGTTCATGGCGCGGGCGATCAGTTGTGCACCCAGGCAGATGCCCAGCATGGGCTTGCCGGACTCAATGCGTTGGCGCACCAGCTCGAGCTCGGCCTTGAGGAAGGGGTAGGGCTTTTCGTCGTAGGCGCCAATGGGGCCGCCCAGCACGATCAGCAGGTCGGCCTGCATCACCTGTTCGGCGTGGAGGGTTTCGACGGTGGGGTCGATGTAGGTGAGGCTGTAGCCGGCCTCACTCAGAACGGGGGCCAGGGTGCCGACGTCTTCGAAGTGGATGTGGCGCAGTGCGATGGCTGTTTTCATGTGCAAACCCGATGATGAAAGAAGTGAGGGCGCGGTTTACGCCGTAGGGTTGAGGTCGACCTTGATCGTACCGGCCTTGGGGAAGGTGCAGCAGGCCAGGGCGTGGCCGTCGCGCTTGTCCTGGTCGGTCAGGCAGAAGTCTGGTTCGACGGTGTACTCGCCTTCCGACACTTTCAGCCGGCAGTGGCCGCAGATGCCGGCGCGGCACAGGCTGCGTACGGCGATGCCGCTGGTTTCCAGCATCTCCAGCAGGCTCTTGCCCGCGGCGGGCTCCAGCACCTGGTCGTTATGCTGAAGGTGCAGGCGCAAGGGGCTTTCGGCCTGGGCATCGTCTGGCGTGGCCGGGGCAGAGGCCGCTGGTGGGGTGAAAGATTCGATCAGCAAGGGGCAGGTGGGGAACAACGCCAGCAGGTGCTCGCGCATGCCCTGGGCGAAGCCGTGGCTGCCACAGATCACCACGCTGTCCGGGTTGCCCAGCGCTTTCAGGTCCTGGGCTTGTGGGCGGCCGGCCTTGAAGTGGCCTTTGCCGTGCACCGCTTCGCGGGTGACGAACACCTGCAGGTCGAACCAGGGGCAGCTCAGTTCCAGTTGCAGCAATTCGTGCAGGAACGGGATGTCGGCAATGGACGGCACGCACAGCAGCAGGCTGACCTGGGGCACGTTCAAGCCGCGCAGGGCGCGCTCGTGCAGCCCGCGCAGCAGGGCGATCGGCAGGGTGATGCCGATGCCGCCGGCCAGCAAGCCGACGTGGCGGCAGGCCTGGACCGAAGCCAGGGTGATGTCACCTGCGGCGAACTGCACGTCGAAACGCGTGCCGGGCTGGCAGGTGGCGTGCAACTGGTCCGAGACCCCGCCACGGCCTTCGCGCTTGATCGCCAGCTCGAACTGGTCGTTGCCAAGCCTGCGGGTGATGGAGTACAGCCGTTGCTGACGGGCGCCGGACAGGTCCGTTGCCTGCAACGCCACGTGCCGGCCGGGCACGAGGTCTGCCAGAAAGGCGCTGGAGGCGTTGAGTACGCGCAGGCCAAATACCTTGATCTGCGCGGTCTCGCTGCTGACATGCTCGCACACGGCTTCAAAGCCTGTCGGGGTACTCATGCGCTAGCCCTCTCGCGCAGCTGTTCGACGGCCTGTTCGGCGCTCTCCAGGCCATTGCCGGCCAGGCCGATGCGGTTGACCAGGGCTTCGAGGGAGTCGGTATAGACGCTGATCTCGTTGTTGTCGCCCACGTCGTGCAGGATCTCGTTGCCGTTGGGGAAGCCCAGCATCTCGAACACCCGCGACCAGGCGCCCATCTCGTTGTTGGCGAACATCTGCACGGTGCGCAGGATGATCGAGCGCAGGTACAGGCGTTCCTTGCGGGTCAGGCCGTTGACGATGTCGGTGGCGACGAAGCTGAACACGCTGGAGTGGCTCCACTCGTCCATGGCGTGGGTGCGGGTGACCTCGTGGCAGACCGACTGGATGGTGGTGTCTTCGGCCATGGTCTTGAGGTAGTCGGTGATCAGCGTTTCGCTGGCGCAGGCGATGCCAAAGCGGGTCAGGCGGCGTTCCCATTCGGCGGTGCAGTTGGCCAGCAGCGCTTCGCGCCAGGTCACCAGGTTGAAGGCGCTGAAGTCCAGAGGGGTAAGTTGGCGCATGTCATAGATATAGTTGCAGGCCATGATCGACATGCGTGTATGCAGGGCTTCATCGAGCAGGGCTTGAGACATTACATCTTGCAGCAGTGCGCGGTTATGGCTGTGGGGCGGGGTCTTGATAATGTCTTCGCAGGCCGGCACCACCACATTGCATTCAATATAAATGGTCTTGAGGTTATAAATGCCCCAGGCGTAGGACATGCACTTGGACTGCAAGTCCTTGGGGGCTTCAAGCCAGGCCTGGTGGTTGCGAAACGGCAGCAGTGAATGGCTGAAGTCGTTCTTGTTGGCATCGAACGCCAGGCCCCAGTAATCGGGTTGTGGCTGGTTCACGGCAGCGCGGGTTTTCCACAGGGTTGAAAGTTTGGCGAGCATGCCTCTAACTGCATCATCGGTACCGCTATGGTTAACATCCATGTTAAAACTCCAGGCTATCGGTTGTAGTTGTTCAGTTTGATTACGCCGGCTGGGTGGCACGCACAGGTGCGGGCGGCGCCCTTCAAGTTTGCGGTACAAATGTGTCGTTATTATTGCGTCAGGTCATTTAAATGAAAGTTGCAGCGCAGTGACTTTGCGCTGCCGCGCCATTACCCATTCCTGCAACAATGTCAGGGCCACGGTCAGGCCCATGAAGGCGGCACTGGCCCAGAAAATCGCGTTGGGGTGGCCCTGGTCCAGCAACCAGCCGAACCCGACTGGCCCGATGGCGCCGCCGATGTTGAAACCCGTGGACACGATGCCGAAGGTCTTGCCTTCAGCCCCTTTGGTGGCGGCAGCCCGTACCAGCATGTCCCGTGACGGGGCGATCACGCCGGTCAAAAAGCCCGCCAGGCCCAGCACGGCAAGCAAGAGCGGCTCGCTCAGGCCCGCCGTGGCCACCAGCAACATCAGCATGCACGCCACCCCAAAAGCGCTGGCCGCCACCACCCCGTGACGCTGGGTGCGGTCGGCCAATGCACCGCCTGCCAGCACGCCGAATGCGCTGGCGAACAGGAAGGCGGTCAAGGCCGAGTTGGCCCAGTACAGCGCCACGCCCTGGCCTTGCATCAGGGCCGCGACGGAAAACTTTTCGATGGCGCCAGTGCTCAGGTTCAGCAGCACGAACAGCAGGGTCAGGCTGATGATCATCGGCGAGAGCAGCGCCACGCGTTGCGCCTGCACGGGCTTGGGTGCCGGGGCGGGCGGCGCGTCACTGACCTGGGCCAGTGCCGAGCCGGGTATCAACAGCAGGGCCAGTGCTGCAAAGCCCACCAGCGCTGCGGTCGCGAAGGCCATGGCCGGGCCGCTGGCCACCGCCACCCCCAGCAGCAACACCGGGGCCACCGCCGCGCCCAGAAAACCTGCAAAGGTGTGCACCGAGAACGCCTTGCCGATGTGCGCAGGGTTGATGTGCCGGGACAGCAGGGCATAGTCGGCAGGGTGGTAGACGGCATTGGCCACCCCCGCCAGCGCCATGCCCACCAGCAGGCAGGTGTAGCCGGGCAGCAGGGCAATCAACAGGAAACTGCAACTGCCCAAGGCCAGGGCCATCAGCAGCAGGCGCCGGGCGCCATGGCGATCGACGGCAAACCCCATGGGGGCCTGCACCAGCGCGGTGACGATGTTGAACACGCTGAGGGCCAGGCCCAACGCCACATAATCCACGTTCAAAAAAGCAGGCAGCAGCGGAAAGAGCGCCGCCAGCACCATGATGTGCAGGTGGCTGACAAAGTGCGCTGCGGCGACTTGCGGCAACAGGCCGATACGTATCGTCATGGTGAAACCTGTAGTGGCATGAGCTGAGTCGGCGCAGAGCTTAATGAGGCTTTGGTCTTGTCGGGTAGTCCAATTAGTGGCAATAGGCCAGACCGCTTTGGCCCATCTTTCGAGCGTTCTGGCATGCCCAGGCCAGACGCCTGCTTGCCGGGCCAAGCCAGGTGGTCTGCAACAGCGCGGGTAATCGGTACGGTCGCAGGCGCCGCAGGCCGCTAGGGTAGTGCGGTTGTCGCCGGCGTTCAGACCAAGGAGTACACATGCCGCATTTCGCTTATAAAGAGGGCCACGCGCTGCCGGGCATCAGTGCCGCTGCGCTGCCGCAGGTGGACAGCGAGGTGTGGACCGCCATCGATGCCGAGCGGTTGCGCCAGGTGCAGTCCATCGAGCTGATCGCCGCCGAGAACGTGGTCAGCCGCGCCGTGCTCGAGGCCCAAGGGTCGGTGCTGACCAACAAGTACGCCGAGGGGTACCCGGGGCGACGCTATTACGCCAGCTGCGGCAATGTGGATGTGGTCGAGGACCTGGCCATCGAGCGGGCCCGGCTGCTGTTCGATTGCAGCTATGCCAACGTGCAGCCTCACTCCGGCAACCAGGCCAACCAGGCGGTGTTCCTGGCGCTGCTGGACCCGGAGGACAAGATCCTCGGCCTTGACCTGAAGTCGGGCGGGCACCTGTCCCACGGCGCGGCGTTCAACGTGTCCGGGCGTTGGTTCCAGGCGGTCAGCTACGGTGTGCACCCGCTGACGCACCGGGTCGACATGGACCAGGTGGCGCAGATCGCCCGCCGTGAGCGGCCACGGCTGATCATCGCCGGGGCGTCGGCCTATTCACGCGCGCTGGATTTCGCCCGTTTCCGCGCCATTGCCGACGAGGTGGGGGCGTATCTGATGGCCGACATCGCCCACGTCGCCGGGCTGGTCGCAGGCGGCGCCTATCCCTCGCCTGTGCCCCATGCCCACGTCACCACGCTGAGCACCCACGCGACCCTGCGCGGCCCGCGCGGAGGGATGATCCTGTGCAACGACCAGACCCTGGCGCGCAAAATCAACGCGGCGGTGTTCCCCGGCCTGCAGGGCGCTGCACTGATGCACACGGTCGCGGCCAAGGCGGTGGCGCTGGGCGAGGCGCTGCAACCGGGGTTTGGCCCCTACGCCCATGCGGTGGTGGCCAATGCCCGGGCCTTGTGCGGGCGGCTGGCCGAAGGTGGCTTGCTGGTGGTGTCGGGCGGCACGGACTGCCACCTGGGGGTGATCGACCTGCGCCCCTGGGGCCTTGCCGGCAACGCCGCCGAGGGTGCGCTGGAGGCGGTCGGCATCACCGTGAACCGTAACGTCGTGCCCGGTGACGAGGTCAAGTCCAGCGTCACCTCGGGCATTCGCCTGGGCAGTGCGGCCTGTACCTCCCGGGGCATGGGCGAGGATGAGTTCCGCGAGATCGGGGACATGATCCTGGCCATGCTCGGGGGCGTGCGCAGCGGTGCCATGGACAGCCGCACCGAGCGCTCGATCCGCGAGGGCATCTTCGACCTGACCCGGCGTTTCAAGCTGCCTTACTGAACCCGGCGCTCAAAGCTTGAGGGCGTTGGCCAGGCGCAGCATGGCCGCTTCGATCTCGTAGGCCGTGAGCGAGGAATACCCCAGCAGCCAGCCGTGGGTCTGCGGCTCGCCCAGGTACAGGCTGCTCAGGCCCGACAGCTGCACGCCGGCCGTGGCCGCCTGGCGAATGGTCTTTTCTTCGGACCAGCCTGGCTTGAGCAGGCAGGGGATCTGCAAGCCACCTGGCGGCAGGTGGGCGGTGACCACCGGGCTCAGGTACTTGGCGATGGCGTCGTGCATCACCGCCCGGCGCCCGGCGTACAACTTGCGCATGGCACGCACGTGGGCGTTGTAGTGCCCGTCCTCCATGAAGCGCGCCAGGGTCAGCTGCAAGGTCTGCGGGGTGTGGCCATCCATCATGCTGCGGGCATAGGCGAAGGGCTTGACCAGTTCGGGCGGCAGCACGATGTAGCCCATGCGCAGGCCAGGGTAGAGGGTCTTGCTGAAGGTGCCGATGTACAGGGTGCGCTGGTAGCGGTCCAGGCCCTGCACGCAGGCGGTGGGCTGGCCGTCGTAGTGAAACTCGCTGTCGTAGTCGTCCTCGATGATCCACTTGGCTTTCTGCGCGGCCCAGTTGATCAGCTCCAGCCGGCGCTCCAGGGGCAGGGTCGCGCCGGTGGGGTACTGGTGCGAGGGGGTGACGTACACGCAATTGGCGCCGCTGCGGTCGGCGAACAGCAGGTCGGTGCGGATGCCCCGTTCGTCCACGTCGATGGGCAACACCTTGGTTTCGGCGATGGCGAACGCCTTGCGGGCGCCGTAGTAGCCGGGGTTTTCCAGCAGGATGGGTTTGCCGGCATCTACCAGCAATTGCGCGCACAGGTACAACGCCTGACGCGTACTGCTGAGCACCAGCACCTGGTCGGGGGTGCACGTGGCCCCGCGTTCGAGGTTCAGGTAGGTGGCGATGGCCTTGCGCAGGGGTTCGGCGCCTTGCGGGTCACCGTGCAGCAGGACGCTGGCGCGGTAGTCCTTGACCACTTGACGCTGCAGCCGCTCCCAGACGTCGGTGGGGAAGCTGCGGGTTTCCGGCAGGCCGGTGGCGAAGGCCTTGATCACTTGCTGGTCACGCACGCCGCCGGTCTCGAAGATCATGCGCCCGCGCTGGCTGAGTTCGGCGCCGGGCGCGACCACGCTGCGCCGCATCTCCTGGGTCCGTTGCCGGCGTGGGCCGGCCCCGCGCAATTCGGCGCCCACCGTGTCGCACACGTAGCTGCCCGCGCCGCCGCGGCGCACGATGAAACCGTCCCGGTGCAGCTGCACGTAGGCGTTTTCGACGGTATCGCGGGCGCAGCCCAGAGACTTGGACAGCGCACGGGTGGAGGGCAGTTTCAGGCTCGGGCCCAGCGCGCCATCCAGGATCAACGCACGCAAGGCGCGCTGGATGCGCTGGTGCAGGTCCAGCAGCTGAAACTCGGCGTCGTTGAGCCGAATCTTCAGGGTGTCCAGCGCGAAGGTCTTCGCCATGTGGTCTGCTCTCCATCCATGAACTGGCAGGTAAGGGCAGGCCAGTTTATCCGTAGACTCCGGCCTTCGCCACCCAGGCCTGGCCTGGTATTCACCGCGTCGGCGCGTTCACGCACAGGAGCCCACCCACCATGGCACGGTCACACAATTTCAGCGCAGGCCCCACCGCAGTCCCTCTGGAAGTGCTCAACCAGGCGTACGACGAGTTCCACGATTTTGCCGGCACGGGCATGTCCATCATGGAGATGAGCCACCGCTCGCCCATCTTCCGCGCCATTGCCGAGCAGACCGAGGCCGACCTGCGCGAGCTGCTGGAGGTGCCGGCGCATTACCGCGTGCTGTTCGTGCAGGGCGGCGCTTCGTTGCAGTTCGCCCAGGTGCCCATGAACCTGGCCGGGGACAACGGCAGCGTGGACTACCTGCACACCGGGTTGTGGTCGGGCAAGGCGATCGAGGCGGCGCGCCAGTATGGCGAAGTGCGCGTGGTCGCCAGTGCCCAGGGCACCGGCTTTGACCGGGTGCCGGCGGTCGCGCACTGGCAGCTGAACCCCAAGGCGGCCTACCTGCACTACACCGAGAACGAAACCGTGCACGGCGTGCAGTTCACCGAAGCGCCCGCCAGCGAGGCGCCGCTGGTGTGCGATGCCTGTTCGAGCCTGCTGTCCAAGCCCATCGACATCGCACGTCATGGCCTGGTGTATGCCGCCGCCCAGAAGAACATGGGCGTGGCCGGGCTGACGGTGGTCATCATGGACCCGGCGCTGCTGGATCGCTGCCATGGGTTCACCCCGGACATCCTCAACTACGGGCGCATCAGCGATGCCCAGTCGATGCTCAACACGCCCGCCACCTTCCCCTGGTACCTGACCGGCCTGACGTTGCAGTGGATCAAGCGCAGCGGGGGCTTGCAGGTGCTGCACCAGCGCAACCAGACCAAAGCCAGCCTGCTGTACGAAACCCTCGACGGCAGCGACGGCTTCTACCGCAACCCGGTGCAGCCGGCCTATCGCTCGATCAACAACGTGCCGTTCCGGCTGGCCGATGAAGCACTTCAAGCGGTCTTCCTGCGCGAGGCCGAGGCGGCCGGGCTGCATGGCCTGAAGGGCCACGCCAGCGTCGGCGGCATTCGCGCCAGCCTGTACAACGCCATCTCTGTCGAAGCGGTGGCCGCCCTGTGCGAGTTCATGGGGGCGTTCGCCCGCAGGTACGGTTGAGCGCACTGAAAGTGGTCTGGTCTGCCCCGGTGAAGCGTCGGGGTAAAACCAGCCAATCTGCGGCTATAAATGACTGCCTACCGCAGCCGGATACAGCGTCTAGCAAGGAGCCAAGACCTATGTCATCTACTCGTACCCTCTCGCCCCTGCGCCTGCAGGACCTGCTGCACCCGGTGGTGGCCGGGCTCATTTCGGTGATCGTCAACTATGGCGGCACTTTCATTCTGGTGTTCCAGGCTGCCAAGGTTGCAGGGCTCAGCCCCGAGCTGACCGCCTCGTGGGTGTGGTCGGTGTCCATCGGCGTGGGCGTGACCGGGCTGCTGCTCAGCTGGGTCAGCCGCGAGCCGATCATCACGGCCTGGTCCACGCCGGCGGCGGCGTTCCTGATCGTGGCCCTGGCCACCACGCCCTACGCCGAGGCGGTGGGGGCGTACATGGTGTCGGCGGTGGCCTTCGTGCTGCTGGGCGTGTCGGGCTACTTCGAAAAAGCCGTGCGCCTGATTCCGCCGGGGGTAGCCGCGGGCCTGCTGGGCGGCATTCTGTTGCAGTTCGGTATCGGCGCCTTCGCCAGCATGAGCGTCGACCCCCTGCTGGTCGGGCTGCTGATCGGGGCGTACATCGTGTTCAAGCGCCTGAGCGCTCGCTATGCCGTGGTGGGCATCCTGGTGCTGGGGCTGGTGTACCTGGTGATGCAGGGCCGGGTCGATTTCGCTGGGCTGTCCCTTGAATTCGCCACGCCGGTACTCACCCGCCCCGAGTTCTCGCTCAACGCACTGCTGAGCGTGGCGCTGCCGTTGTTTCTGATCACCCTGACCGGCCAGTACATGCCCGGCATGCTGGTGTTGCGCAACGACGGGTTTCGCACCAGTGCCAATCCGATCCTCGGCATCACCGGGCTGGGCTCGCTGTTGATGGCGCCGTTCGGCTCCCACGCCTTCAACATCGCCGCCATCACCGCCGCCATCTGCACCGGCAAGGAAGCGTCCGAAGACCCGTCCAAGCGCTGGGTGGCCGGTGTGGCCGCCGGCATCTTCTACATCCTGGTGGGCATTTTCGGCGTGACGCTGGCGGCGGTGTTCATGGCCTTTCCGGCCACCTTCATCACCACCCTGGCGGGGCTGGCCCTGCTGGGCACCATCGGCGGCAGCCTGGCCAACGCCATGCTCGATGCAAAAGCGCGCGAGGCGTCGTTGATCACCTTCCTGGCCTGTGCGGCCAACATCACCCTGCTGGGCATCGGCGGTGCGTTCTGGGGGCTGGTGATCGGCCTTGTGGCCTACGCCGTGCTCAACGGTCGCCTGCCACGCCGGGCCAAGGCCGCCCAGGCAGAACCGGCAGCAGTGCCCACCAAAGGAGCGACGAATTGATGACCGAGTACGCCGAAGACCTCACCACCCTGCATGCGCGCCATGGCCGCTATCCGCAGGCCAACACCGTCGAGGATTTTCGCCGCAACCTGGCCGCCGTGCATGAGCGCATCGCCCGGGCCTGCGAGCGGGTCGGGCGAGACCCGGCCGAAGTGCGCCTGCTGCCGGTCAGCAAGACCTTCGACGAAGCCCACCTGCGCCTGGCCTATGCCGCCGGTTGCCGCCTGCTGGGCGAGAACAAGGTGCAGGAGGCCCAGCGCAAGTGGGAAGCCATGGCCGACCTGCAGGACTTGCAGTGGTCGGTGATCGGCCACTTGCAGACCAACAAGGCCAAGCAGGTGGCGCGTTTTGCCAGTGAGTTCCAGGCGCTGGACAGCCTACGCGTGGCCGAGGTGCTGGACCGCCGGCTGCGCATCGAAGGGCGGCAGATGGATGTGTTCGTCCAGGTCAACACCTCGGGCGAGGCCAGCAAGTACGGGCTGGTGCCCGATGACGTGGCGGCGTTTCTACAGGCACTGCCAGCGTTCCCGGCGCTGCGTGTGCGCGGCCTGATGACCCTGGCGCTGTTTTCGGCCGACGCCGCGCGGGTACGCCCGTGCTTCGTGTTGCTGCGTGAGCTGCGCGACCAGCTGCGCGCCACTGCGCCTGAAGGGGTGTCGTTGCAGGAGCTGTCGATGGGCATGTCGGGTGATTTCGAAGTGGCCATCGAGGAGGGCGCCACGGTGGTGCGTGTCGGCCAGGCGATCTTCGGCGCCCGCGCCATGCCCGATGCCTACTACTGGCCCACCGCCGATGCCGCGCCGCACCCGGACGCTACTCCGTCGCTGGCCACCAGCCATTGACCACTCTGTACAGGAAACCTGCAATGTCTGCTGCTCCCGCTTACCTCATGCACACCTCAGCCCGCCAACCAGTTGCGTTCAGCCGGGGCCAGGGCGCCTTGTTGTGGGATTCGCACGGGGTCGAGTACCTCGATGCCATCGCCGGGGTGGCCGTGACCAGCCTGGGGCACGCCAACCCCGAGATCGCCTCGGCCCTGGCCGAACAGGCCGACGTGCTGCTGCACACCACCAACATGTTTCGTATCCCATGGCAGGAACAGCTAGGCGAGCGCCTGTGCCGGCTCTCGGGCATGGAGCGGGCGTTCTTCTGCAACTCCGGCGCCGAGGCCAACGAGGCCGCGCTCAAGCTGGCGCGCTTGCACGCCACGGCCCGGAGCGTTGCCCAACCCCAGGTGCTGGTGATGGAAAACAGCTTCCATGGGCGTACCCTGGCAACCCTGGCCGCCACCGGCAACCCGGCCGTTCACCGCGGTTTCGAGCCGCTGATGCCAGGCTTCATCCGCGTGCCCTACGATGACATCGAGGCGGTGCGCCAGGTGGCGGCCAACTCGCCCAACGTGGTGGCCGTGCTGGTCGAGCCCGTGCAGGGCGAGGGCGGTGTGCACCCGGCATCGGCGGGCTATCTGCAAGCGCTGCGCCAGCTGTGCGACGCGCACGACTGGCTGATGATGATCGACGAGGTGCAGACCGGCATGGGCCGTACCGGCACCTGGTTCGGTTTCCAGCACGCCGGCATCGAGCCCGACGTCATCACCCTGGCCAAGGCCCTGGGCAATGGCTTCCCCATCGGCGCGTGCCTGGCCCGAGGCAAGGCCGCCGAGCTGTTTTCCCCCGGCCACCATGCCTCCACCTTCGGCGGCAACCCGCTGGCTTGCCGCGTGGGCTGCACGGTGGTGGACATCATGCAGCGCGATCAGCTGCCGCAGCGCGCTGCGGTGCTGGGCCAGCGTTTGCTGGCGGCCTTGCAGCTGGCGCTGGGCGGGCACCCTGAAGTGGTGTCGGTGCGCGGCCTGGGCCTGATGGTCGGCATCGAGCTCAACCGCCCCTGCGCCGAGCTGGTGGACCGGGCCCGGGACGAGCAACACCTGCTGATCACCGTCACCCGCGGTACCACCGTGCGCCTGCTGCCGCCCCTGATCTGCTCCGAGGTGCAGATCGACGACATCGCTGCACGCCTCACCCGCTTGCTGTCACCCCAAGCCTGATTCAGAACAAGGACGCTTAACCCATGTACGACTCGACGCTGACCCTCAACGCCTTCGATCCAGAGCTGCACGCCTCGATTCGCAACGAAGTGAATCGCCAGGAAGACCACATCGAGCTGATCGCCTCGGAAAACTATGCAAGCCCCTTGGTGATGCAGATCCAGAGCACGGTGCTCACCAACAAGTACGCCGAAGGCTATCCCGGCAAGCGCTACTACAGTGGCTGCGAATACGTGGACGTGGCCGAAAGCCTGGCCATCGAGCGGGTCAAGGCCCTGTTCAACTGCGACTACGCCAACGTGCAGCCCCACGCCGGCGCCCAGGCCAACGCGGCGGTGTTCCTGGCGCTGATCCAGCCAGGCGACACCGTGATGGGCATGAACCTGGCCCAGGGCGGGCACCTGACCCACGGCAACCCGGCCAACTTCTCGGGCCGCCACTACAAGATCGTGCCCTACGGCCTGGACCCTGAAACGGGCTTTCTCGACTATGACGAGATGGAGCGCATCGCGCTGGAAACCCGCCCGAAGATGCTCATCGGTGGTTTCTCGGCCTACTCGCGCTACAAGGACTGGGCACGCATGCGCAGCATCGCCGACAAGGTCGGGGCGATCTTCTGGGTGGACATGGCCCACGTGGCCGGGCTGGTTGCCGCAGGCGAATACCCAGACCCGCTGCCCCACGCCCATGTGGTCACCAGCACCACCCACAAGACCCTGCGCGGCCCGCGCGGCGGCCTGATCCTGTCCAAGGGGCAGGACGAAAGTTTCTACAAGAAGCTCGACTCGGCGGTATTCCCGGGTGTCCAGGGTGGCCCACTGATGCACCAGATCGCGGCCAAGGCCGTGGCCTTCAAGGAAGCGCTGTCGCCGGCATTTCGCAGTTACCAGACCCAGGTGGTGACCAATGCCCGGGCCATGGCCAAGGTGTTGCAGGCGCGCGGGTACAAGATCGTGTCGGACGGGACCGACAACCACATGATGCTGATCGACCTGTCGGCCAAGCCCTACACGGGTAAGGAAGCCGATGCGGCCTTGAGCAGCGCCTATATCACGGCCAACAAGAACTCGGTGCCCAACGACCCGCGTTCGCCGTTCGTGACCTCGGGGCTGCGCATCGGTACACCGGCGGTGACCACGCGAGGGTTCGATGTAGAGGCGTGCGAGCAGGTGGCGGGGTGGCTGTGTGATGTGCTCGATGCCCTGGAAACCGGGCGCAGTGACGAGGTGGGGCACCATGTGCGTGAGCAGGTGGTTGCGCTGTGCCGTCGTTATCCGGTTTATGGTTGAGAGGATGGGGGCCTGGCACCGGCGGTGTCGGGGTGTTTGAGGCAGGTTTTTTGACCTGTGTGAAAGGGCTGCCTGGCAGCCCTTTTTTGTTGCTGGGTTTGCTGTGCCGTCGAGTCCGGGATGAAGACCGCCGGGGCCGCTATGCGGCCCATCGCGGCACGAGGCCACTCCCACAGTAGATCCCGGTACCTTTCGAATACGCAAATCCCTGTGGGAGCAACTGTCTTGCCCGATTTATTTAAAATCTAGCCCGCCCCCCAGGGGGCGCGCTTGTCGCGCGGCCACGGGCGAAGCCCGTGCCATCCAGCGCGGTATTGGATTGATGGGCAAGCCCGCTCCTGTATGAGTTACGTCGGCTTCCTGCTCTAGGTCCGCATAGGCTGTGGCAAGACCAGATCAAGCCAAGGCTTGCCCGTCCTTAGCATGGCATTGAGCCGTACGATCAATACCCGCATACAGGCTACGAGGGCGACCTTGGCAACTTTTCCGCGTCCGCGCAGCGCCTCATAACGAGCCTTGAGTGCTGGGTTGTACTTTATCGCCACAAGGCATGACATATACAACGATCGCCTGGCCTCAAACCGCCCGCCCGAGATAGAGCGTTTGCCCACGGATTTTCCGCTGTCGTGGTTAAAAGGCGCCACCCCGACCAACGAGGCTATTTCTTTGGACTCTACACGCCCCAGTTCTGGCAGAAGTGTTATCAGCTTGCCCGCCGTTACCAGCCCAATGCCTTTGACCTGGACCAGCTGAGTAACCCGTTCATCTTTCAGGGCTTCCGTTTGCTGGCTGATCGCTTGCTCAATCAGCTTGATCTGCGACTTGAAGTGCTGAAGGTTGGCTTTCAGAAAGTCGGACACCGCGCTGAACTGCGCCTGTTTCAGGCGCCTGCGGTCGTCATCACGCTGCTGAACCAGCCGATCACGTTGCTGCAGCAATTCTCGCAACAGCGCACGCTCCGGGCTGATCCGCAGGGTGGGCTGGTCTGGAATGACCTCAGCGTAGTGGGCCAGTACTTCGGCATCGATGGCGTCGGTCTTGGCTTTGACTCCGATGGATTCTGCGAACGCTCGGGCTCGCCTGGGATTGACGCGTATGACCTTGTAGCCCGCGTCCTGCAAGAACCTCAGGATATTACGCTCATAGCCACCTGTGGCCTCCAGCAGAACACGCTTTATGCTGAGACCGCAAAGGCCATCGAGCAACGCTTCGAATCCCGCCGGATCATTGCTTACATGAAGTCTGGTGCCCTGAGGCCGTACCGCAGCATCAAGCGAAAGACTAGAAACATCGATACCCAGGTAGGAAACCATCGCCTAAATCTCCTAAACTCAACACTGTGAGAGGACTTTGGCTTGGCCCACGCTTGTGATTCGAGATCAGAGCCGCGTCCAACTGTTCGGGCTCTCGCCAAAGTGGAACGGTGAATGGCAGCTTGTGCTCCCACTCGTGCTCAAGGCACCTGCGGCCTTCAGCTTGCCATTCACCGCTCTCACTCCAGATTCTAATCTCTAATCAAGACACAAGCGGCCTTGTGCCGCGATGGGCCGCACAGCGGCCCCAACTACCGCGCCCGAGTGACCCGATCCACCAGATACACCAGCCCGTGATAATCGATGCCACTGTGGGTCGACAAGCCAATTTCACAGGTGCGGCTGGTGGAGATGCCTTCACCGCAGTACTGCACCGCATCCTTCAGGCTGCGCAAGGCATGGGCATTGAGCTCCGGGGTGGTGAAGCCCTTGTCGCCGGCAAACCCGCAGCAATGAATCCCTTCAGGTATCACCACCTGCGTGCTGCACCGCCGCGCCAGGTCGATCAGCGCCTGGCTTTCGCCTAGGTGCTGCGTACTGCAGGTCACATGCACGGCGACCGGTTCATCCTGAGGAGTGAAGGTGAGCCGATCGACCAGGTGCGTACGGATGAAACGCACCGGGTCGTACAGGTCCAAACGGGTATCCCCCAGGTCCTGGACCAGGCGCAGGGTGCAGGGGCTGGTGTCGCAATAGATCGGGTCCAGACCGCCCCGGCTGGCGTGCAGCAGGGCATTGATCAGCTCCTGGCGCTTGTGTTCAGCCTGCTCAGGGTAGCCTTTGGAGGCGAAGGGCTGGCCGCAGCACAGGCTTTCGGCATTGTCAGGGAAGACCACCTGATACCCTGCCTTCTCCAGCAGGCTGCGGGTCTTGTCCAGCAACGAGCTCTGCTCGCGATCGGCATACGCCGGGCCCATGACCTTGGACACGCAGGCAGCCAGGTAAACCACGCGAGGGCGCGGGTCGTTGCTCGCCTCACCCACGCGCACAGGGCGCACAGGCTGGGGCATGGTCGGGGTCCAGCGGGGCATGCGCCCTTTGCTGGTCTTGCTCAGGGCGGCGCTCAAGCGGTTCAGGCGCGGCGCGCCCAGCAGCTTGCGGGCGGTATTGGCGGCGGTCAGGGACAGGCGCGCGCCGCCCATGGCCGTCTTGAAGTGTTCGGCCAACCAGTCGGCGGCCTTGCCATGTTCGGCCGCCTGGGCGCGCAGCTTCTTGACCAGCTCGCCGGTGTTGATGCCCACCGGGCAGCGCTGGGCACACAGCCCCGTGGCGGCGCAGGTGTCCATGCCCTGGTACTGGAAGGTGTCGCGCAGCGCGCGGGTGTCCTGGCCGTCGCGCTCCCTGGCTTGGATATCCCGCCACATGACGATGCGCTGGCGTGGGCTGAGGGTCAGCCCCTTGGACGGGCACACCGGTTCGCAGAACCCGCATTCGATGCATTTGTCGACGATCGCGTCGGCAGCCGGCAGCGGCTTGAGGTGCTTGAGGTGGATGGCCGGGTCTTCGCTGAGCACCACATCGGGGTTGAGAATGCCGTTGGGGTCGAGCAGGCGCTTGAGCTGCCACATCAGCTGGTAGGCATCCTGGCCCCATTCGAGCGCCACGAAGGGCGCCATGTTGCGGCCGGTGCCGTGCTCGGCCTTGAGCGAGCCGCCGAACTCCACGGCCACCAACTGCGCCACGTCGTCCATGAAGGCCTGGTAGCGCGCCACTTCCTCGGCGCTGTTGAAACCCTGGGTGAAGACGAAGTGCAGGTTGCCTTCCAGCGCATGGCCGAAAATGATTGCCTCGTCGTAGCGGTGCTGGTCGAACAGCTGGATCAGCCGGTTGACGCCTTCGGCCAGTTGCTCGACGGGGAAGGTGACGTCTTCGATGATGACCGTGGTGCCGGTCTGGCGCACGGCGCCCACGGCGGGGAAGGTGTCCTTGCGGATCTTCCACAGCTGGTTGTACACCACCGGGTCTTCGCTGAAATCCACTTGCTGTTCCAGGGGGAACTCGGCAATCGAGGCCATCACTTGGTGCACTTGCTCGTGCAGCAGGGTCTGGCTGGCGGCGCGGGATTCGATCAACAGGGCGCAGGCGTTGGCCGACAGGCCCTTGACCCACACCGGCATGCCGGCCATGTCCTGCACCGAGCGCAGGCTGCGCCGGTCCAGCAACTCCACGGCCGATACGGGCTGGCGCTTGAGGATCGGCACGGCGCGGCAGCAGCTTTCGACACTGGGGAACACCAGCAGGGCGCTGGCCTTGTGCGGGTGGTCGGGCACGGTGTCGTAGGTCACCGCGCTGATGAAGCCCAGGGTGCCCTCGGAGCCGACCAGCAGGTGCTGCAGGATGTCGAGCGGCTGGTCAAAATCCACCAGGGCATTGAGCGACAGGCCGGTGGTGTTCTTGAGCCGGTACTTGTGCCGGATGCGCTCGGCCAGGGCCGTATTGGCGCGGGTCTCCCGACCCAGGCGGGCGAGGGCGTCGAGCAAGGGGGCGTGGCTGTTCTGGAAGGCCGCGACGCTGGCCGGGTCCTCGCTGTCCAGGCAGGTGCCGTCGGCCAGCACCAGGCGCAGGCCGGCCAGGGTGTGGTAGGTGTTCTGCGCCGTGCCGCAGCACATGCCGCTGGCGTTGTTGGCGACGATACCGCCAATCTTGCAGGCATTGATCGAGGCAGGGTCGGGGCCGATCTTGCGCCCGAACGGCGCCAGCCAGGCGTTGGCCTGGGCGCCGATGACACCCGGCTGCAGCCTAATCTGTTCGCCCTGGCCGCGCACCTCGCGCCCGTTCCAGTTATCGCCCAGCACGATCAGGACCGAATCGCTGATGGCCTGGCCGGACAAGCTGGTGCCGGCGGCGCGGAAGGTGATGGGCACCCGCTCGCGCTGGGCCAGCTTGATCAGCCCGACCACCTCGTCCTCGGACTCCACCCGCACCACCAGCTTGGGGATCAGGCGATAGAAGCTGGCATCGGTGCCGAAGGCCAGGGTAGAGGTCGGGTCGTCGAAGCGACGCTCGGCAGGTATCAGGCGCTCGGCATCGCGCAGAAACGCAGCAGGCAGGCTCATGCAGTCTCCTCGCGGGGCCGCGGCGTCTGGTGCGGCGCGTGCCCCGGTAATCAGGCGGTGTTTCAGGCAGGCGCTCAGGCGCCGAGTTCGCGTACCAGCGAGTCGCGGGTGATCTCGCCGATGGACTTGGTGCCGGTCAGCACCATGGCCACGCGCATTTCTTTCTCGAACAGCTCCAGCAGGTTCTTCACCCCGGCCTGGCCATGAACGGCCAGGGCATACAGGAAGGCCCGGCCGATCAGCACGGTGTCGGCGCCCAGGGCGATCATGCGCACCACGTCCAGGCCGCTGCGAATGCCCGAGTCGGCCAGGATCTTCAGGTCGCCCTTCACCGCGTCGGCAATCGCCGGCAAGGCGCGGGCGCTGGACAGCACGCCGTCGAGCTGGCGGCCACCGTGGTTGGACACGACGATACCGTCGGCGCCGAACTTGACCGCATCGCGGGCATCGTCGGCATCGAGGATGCCCTTGATGATCATCGGGCCGTCCCAGAATTCGCGGATCCATTCCAGGTCGCGCCAGGAAATGGACGGGTCGAAATTGTTGGCCAGCCAGCCGATGTAGTCGGCCAGGCCCGTAGGGTTGCCCCGGTAGGTGGAGATGTTGCCCAGATCGTGCGGGCGGCCCATGACGCCCACGTCCCATGCCCACTGCGGGTGGGTCATGGCTTGCAGCATACGCCGCAGCGGGCCGTTCTTGCCGCTCATGCCCGAGTGGGCATCGCGGTAGCGGGCGCCGGGGGTGGGCATGTCGACGGTGAACACCAGGGTGCGAACGCCGGCAGCCTTGGCGCGCTCCAGGGCATTGCGCATGAACCCGCGGTCCTTGAGCACGTACAGCTGGAACCACATCGGCCGGTCGATGGCCGGGGCCACTTCTTCGATGGGGCAGACCGAAACGGTGGACATGGTGAACGGGATGCCGTGGGCAGCAGCCGCACGCGCCGCCTGCACTTCGCCACGGCGGGCGTACATGCCGGTCAGGCCGACCGGGGCCAGGGCCACAGGCATGCTCAGGGTTTCACCGAACAGCTCGGTCTGCAGGCTGAGTTCGGACATGTTCTTCAGCACGCGCTGGCGCAGGGCGATGCTGGCCAGGTCCGAAACGTTATGGCGCAGGGTGTGCTCGGCGTAGGCGCCGCCATCGGCATAGTGGAACAGGAAGGGCGGCAACTTGCGTTGGGCGGCGGCGCGGTAATCGGTAGAGGCAGAAATGATCATGGGCTCTCGCAGCTTGGCAGGTGAGTAAGGCCGGGCGATGTGGGCTGCCCGGCCCCTTTCACTTTAGTGATGAACCAGCATGCCGGTCAGCCAGTAGGCCTGCACCAAGGTGATCAGGCCGACGATGGTGGCGAAGAACAGGCTGTGCTTGACGGTGAAGCGGAACAGGTCGGACTCCTTACCCACAAGGCCGGTGGCGGCGCACGCCACGGCGATCGACTGCGGCGAAATCATCTTTCCGGTCACGCCGCCGCTGGTGTTGGCTGCAACCAGCAGGGTGTCGTTCACGCCGATCTGGTGCGCGGTGGTGGCTTGCAACGAGCTGAACAGGGCGTTGGAGGAGGTGTCCGAACCGGTCAGGAACACCCCCAGCCAGCCCAGGAACGGCGAGAAGAACGGGAACGCCGCGCCGGTGCCGGCCAGTACCAGGGCCATGGTCGAGGACATGCCGGAATAGTTGGTCACGAAGGCGAAGGCCAGCACCATGCCGATGGACAGAATGGGCCAGCGCAGCTCGAAGAGTGTTTCCTTGAAAGTGGTCAGACCAGTCTTGACGTTGATCTTGAGCACGGCCATGGAGATCAGTGCCGACAGGAAGATCGCGGTGCCCGTGGCAGAAATCGGGTCGAGCTTGAACACGGCCGGCATGGCGGTAGGCGCAGCCACGATGGGGGCGGTCTTGATCACCAGTTGGTCGAGGTGCGGGATGGCGAAGTTGAACACGAAGTTGTACATCGCACCGCCCGGGGCGAACGCGGCCTTGAAGGGCTTGAGGGTCCAGATCGTCACCAGCACCGTGAGGATCAGGAACGGCGACCAGGCCTTGAAGATTTCACCCAGGCTGTAGGGGCTTGGCTGGCTGCCACCGGTTTGCACCACGGCCGCGCCGACGCTGCCGGTGGCCGCCGCGAACGAACGCTTGGGCTGCCACACTTTCAGGAACAAGGTCAGGGCGATCAGGCTGGCCAGGGCCGAGGTGATGTCAGGGAGTTCCGGGCCGATGAAGTTCGAGGTGAAGTACTGGGTGACGGCGAAGCTCAAGCCGGCCACCAGGGCAGCAGGCCAGGTTTCCTTCACGCCGCGCAGGCCGTCCATCATGAACACCAGCCAGAACGGCACGAACAGCGACAGCAACGGCAGCTGGCGACCAGTCATGGCGCCAATGTGGAAGGCGTCGATGCCGGTGACCTGGCCTGCCACGATGATCGGGATGCCCAGCGCGCCGAAGGCGACCGGTGCGGTGTTGGCGATCAGGCACAGGCCTGCGGCGTACAGCGGGTTGAAGCCAAGGCCCACCAGCAGCGCGGCGGTGATCGCCACCGGTGCACCAAAGCCGGCCGCCCCTTCCAGGAAGGCGCCGAAGCAGAAGCCGATCAGCAACACCTGCAGGCGCTGGTCGTCGGTGATCGACAGCACCGAACTGCGGATCACCTCGAACTGGCCGCTCTTGACCGTGAGTTTGTACAGGAACACGGCCGCGACGATGATCCAGGCGATGGGCCACAGACCATAGAGGAAGCCGTAGCCGGCAGCCGCCAGGGCCATGTCGACAGGCATCTGGAAAGCGAAGATCGCCACCAGGATCGACAAGCCCAAGGTGATGCTGCCGGCGACATGGCCCTTGAGACGGAAGACGGCCAGGGCCAGGAAGAAGAAGACGATGGGGATGACTGCCGCCAGTGCGGACAGGCCGAGACTGCCCAGCGGGCTGTAGAGTTGTTGCCAGGTTTGCATATGGGGTGGCCCCTAATTGTTGTTGGTCATGCGCCGGCCCTGGATAATTGGTAAGACCAATTTACAATGGCTCGCCGCTAGGTTAAAAGCGCACACGGGGGTGTGTCAATTTGTCCGAGGCAGCACTTTGGTCGAATGCCGATGGGCGGGCAGGTGATGTGGCGTGAAAATCGAGCGCTGGTGGGTGTCGGCCGGCTGTGGATCGGCGAGAATGGATGCCCCGGATATCAGCCGGGATTCGTGGAGAGCGTGTGATGGTTTTTGATCAGGTCCGCCAGCGGCGCCTGTCCGACGACATTGTCGATCGGTTGGAAGGGATGATTCTGGAAGGCACGTTGACGTCGGGCCAGCGGCTGCCAGCCGAACGCGTGCTGGCCGAGCAGTTTGGGGTATCACGCCCGTCGTTGCGCGAAGCGATCCAGAAGCTGGTGGCCAAGGGGTTGCTGGTCAGCAAGCAAGGCGGCGGCAACTATGTGGCGCAGTCGCTGGGCTCCACGTTCAGTGACCCGTTGTTGCAACTGCTCGAACACAGCCCTCAGGCGCAACACGACCTGCTGGAGTTTCGCCATACCCTGGAGGCGTCTTGTG
Source organism: Pseudomonas sp. I3-I5 (assembly GCF_022699445.1). Taxonomy (NCBI): domain Bacteria; kingdom Pseudomonadati; phylum Pseudomonadota; class Gammaproteobacteria; order Pseudomonadales; family Pseudomonadaceae; genus Pseudomonas; species Pseudomonas sp. I3-I5. The sequence goes on from NZ_CP093940.1 coordinate 571,852, forward strand.
CCTACTACGCGGCCCAGCGCGCCACCGCACCCGACCGGGCTCGCTTGAAGGAGGCGTTCGACGTGCTGCAGGACTGCTACGCACGGGTGGGGGAAGTCACGCGGGCCGAAGAAGGCGCCGCCGATGCGCGCTTTCACCTGGCCATTGCCGAGGCCAGTCACAATGCCGTGCTGCTGCACACCATTCGTGGCTTGTTCGACCTGCTCAAGCGCAACGTGGTCACCAACATCGGTGGCATGTACCAGCAACGCAGCGAAACGCGCGACATGCTGATCAGCCAGCACCGGGAGTTGTACCTGGCGATTGTCGAGGGCAGGGCCGAGGATGCGCGTGAGGTGTCCAGCCGGCACATTCTGTACGTGCAGGAGGTGCTCGAAGAGGCGCATGAAGAGGCGCAGCGGGTCGCACGGGCGGAGCGGCGCAACGGGCACTGAGGGTATGTGTGCGGGCGAGTGTACGCATGAACAGGTGGCCGCTGTGGGCGGCGCGCTGTTCACGGCAGGTAAGCTTCCCCTTGATGAAACGATCGGGCAACTAGTTGCCCGTATCATCACTCGGCGGGGAAGAGGGGCAAGCGCTAGTCTTCCTTGCCCTTGTTGCGCACGGCCCGCTGCAGCTCGCGGTTGGAATCGCGTTCGCGCACGGTATCGCGCTTGTCGTATTCCTTCTTGCCCTTACCCAGTGCGATTTCGCACTTGATCAGGTGCTTGCTCCAATACAGCGCCAATGCCACGCAGGTATAACCCTTTTGCGCCACGGCCGCTTCGAGCCGCTCGAGCTCACGCTTGTTGAGCAGCAGCTTGCGGGTGCGGATGGGGTCTGCGATGACGTGGGTGCTGGCGGTGGTCAGCGGGGTGATGTGGCTGCCGAACAGCCAGGCCTCACCGTCCTTGAGCAGCACGTAGCTGTCAACGAGGTGCGCCTTGCCGGCTCGCAGGCTTTTTACTTCCCAGCCGGACAGGACCAGCCCGGCCTCGAACTTGTGTTCGATGAAGTAATCGTGTCGCGCTTTCTTGTTCTGCGCGATGGTCCCGGTCGGATGTTTTTTTTGCTTAGCCATAGGGTCGGCATTATAGGCAAGTCCGCGCGTCGTCCGCTATGGGATTTCTGCGTGCTTGAGCCACTGGAATGAATACCGGACAATGCAGGCACTGTCATAGGTACAGAACCTGTAATCGGAATGCTGCGAAGCACCGCCACCCAGCCTAGGAAGTGACGCCTGGATGACTACCCATATTCAACGCTCCGCCCTGCTGCCGTATCCTGCCCAGGCCTTGTACGACCTGGTAAACGATGTAGCCAGCTACCCGGACTTCTTGCCCTGGTGTTCCGACTCGACGGTGCTCGAAGCCAGCGAAACCCACATGCGCGCCAAGCTCGAGGTGGCCAAAGGCGGTATCAGCCAGCACTTCGTTACCCGCAATGTGCTGGTGCCGGGGGAATCCATCGAGATGAACCTGGAGGAGGGGCCGTTCACCCAGCTGCATGGCATCTGGGTGTTCAAGCCGCTGGGCGAGAAGGCCTGCAAGATCAGCTTGGACCTGTCGTTCGACTATGCCGGCTCATTTGTGCGCGCCACGCTGGGGCCGCTGTTCAATCAGGCAGCCAATACCCTGGTGGATGCGTTCTGCGAGCGTGCCAAGCAGTTGTACGCTGCTTCGTAAGGTCTGCAATCGAGGTATCGCCACGCGCCTCCAGTGGCAGGAGGCGGTGACGTTTGATTGGCAGCGTTTATTGCAGCAATGAAAAAGCCCGGACACTGTCCGGGCTTTTTTGTATCAGCGCGTTTAGCGCGTTTCCAGCGGTGCCGGTGTAGGCACTGGCGTGGTTTCGATGGTGTCGATTTCGCGCTGGATGGATTCCTCGACCGAGCCTGGTTTGGCCGGTTTTTCTTCCGGTTGGGCTGCCGGCTGCTCGCCGTTGGCGCCTGGGCTGACCGTGGTGTCACCGCTGCCACCGAGGATTTCCTGGTCGCGGCTGACGCCCGGCATGAAGTCGCCAGACAGGCTTACCAGCTGATCGCTTTCATTGAAGAAAATGCTCATGCGTTCCTGTTGGCGCTGACCGCCACCAGGTTGCAGGCTGTAGAGGTAATCCCACCGGTTGGTGTGGAACGTATCCTGAATCAGAGGGTTACCCATGATAAACCGCACTTGCCGCCGGGTCATTCCCGGACGCAATTGGTCTATCATGTCTTGCGTGACGACATTGCCCTGCTGGATGTCGATTTTGTAAACCCCGGGAAACGAGCAACCGGCGAGTGCGAGCAGTCCCACGAAGGTGAGGCTGGTTAGCAAGAGCTTGGTGTTTTGCATCGGTGGGCGACTTCCACTATCTTGGCTGGACAACGTAAACACCGATCATACCCGTATTAAGAGAAGCTGCGAAGCAGCATCGGCGAGAAAGCTGACCATGGTTGAAAATAGCGAATTGCGCAAAGCCGGTCTCAAGGTGACCCTGCCTCGAGTCAAGATCCTTCAAATGCTCGACTCTGCCGAGCAGCGTCACATGAGCGCCGAAGATGTGTACAAGGCCCTCATGGAGGCAGGCGAGGATGTTGGCCTGGCCACCGTGTACCGTGTACTGACCCAGTTCGAAGCAGCAGGTCTGGTGGTTCGCCACAACTTCGACGGCGGTCATGCGGTGTTTGAACTGGCCGATGGCGGTCACCACGACCATATGGTCAACGTGGATACCAGTGAAGTCATCGAGTTCATGGACGCCGAGATCGAGAAGCGTCAGCGTGAAATTGTCGAAGAGCACGGTTTCGAGCTGGTGGACCACAACCTGGTCCTTTATGTGCGTAAGAAGAAGTAACGATTACTTCGTTCTTAAACAGCAAAGGCGGCCCTAGGGTCGCCTTTGTTTTTTCTGCAAGCGGTGGTGTTGGCCGTTACCCCGGCCCTTTGCCGAATGACTTCAGGCCTTGCCGCTGACCACCATCTTGCGCGCATGGGCCAGCGATTCCTTGGTCAGGTCGATGCCACCCAGCATGCGCGCCACTTCCTCGACCCGCTCGCGTTTGCCAAGGCTGGCCACAGCCGTGTGCGTGGTATCGCTCTCGCGGACCTTGTGCACGAACAGGTGATGATGGCCTTGAGCGGCCACCTGGGGCAGGTGGGTGACGGTCAATACCTGGCCGCGTTCGCCCAGGCGACGCAACAGTTGGCCCACGATTTCCGCCGTCGGCCCGCCGATGCCTACGTCCACTTCGTCGAACACCAGGGTAGGGATGCGCGAGGTCTGGGCCGTGATGACCTGGATCGCCAGGCTGATCCGGGACAGTTCGCCGCCCGAGGCGACTTTGGACAGCGCCTTGAGGGGTTGGCCGGGGTTGGCGCTGACCAGCAATTCGATCTGCTCGAGCCCATTGGGTGAAAGGTCGGCCGTCTCATTGGGCGTGAGCTGAATGCAGAAGCGACCGCCGGGCATGCCCAGGCGCTGGATTTCCTGCTCGACAGCCTCTGCCAGCTGCTTGGCGGCATGCTGACGCAGCCCGCTCAGTTCGCGGGCCTTCTCTTTATAGTGCTGAGCGAATGCAGCCATCTCTTCGCCCAGGCGTTCCAGCGATTCGTCGCTGGCGTTGAGTCCTTCGAGTTCCTCCATCAACTGCTGCTGCAGGTGGGGTAGCTCCGTGGGGTGCACCCGGTGCTTGCGCGCCAGGGTATAGATGGTGTCGAGGCGTTCTTCCAGGGCCTGCAGCCGCATGGGGTCGGCATCGAAGTTGTCGAGGAAACGGTTGAGCTCGCCCACGGCCTCTTCCACCTGAATCTGCGCGCTGGCAATCAGGTTGGCCGCTTCCGACAGTGCCTTGGGGGCATTGCTGGCAGCGCCCAACCGGTTGAGGCTGGAGGTGAGCGCGCCAAGCACATTGCCCGAATCGCTTTCACTGCACTGGTCGATGACCTGGCGGCAAATGCCGAACAGGGCCTCGGCGCTGGTGAGGTTCTTGTGCTCCTGCTCCAGGTGCTCCAGCTCGTTTTCGCCCAGGCCCAGGTTGTCCAGCTCTTCGAGCTGGTAGCTGAGCAGCTGGTGACGGGCCCGCTGTTCGTCGCCGGAATTGGACAGGCGCTCCAGTTCGAGTCGCGTCTGGTTCCAGCGCTTGGCCGCCATTTGCACCTGCCGGGCCAGGTCGATGGCCCCGGCGTACTCGTCGAGCAGGCGCCGGTGGGTGTCGGCCTTGAGCAGGGACTGGTGCTCATGCTGGCTGTGGATGTCTATCAGCAGCTCGCCCAGGGCCTTGAGGTCGCCGAGCGGGCAGGGCGTGCCGTTGATGTAGCCACGGCTGCGGCCTTCGGCAGTGATGACACGCCGCAGGATGCACAGCCCGTCGCTGGCGAGGTCGCGTTCGGCCAGCCAGGTGTGGGCTTCGGGAATGTCGACCAGGTCGAACGTGGCGAGGATGTCGGCCTTGTCGGTGCCGGGGCGTACCACACCGCTGTCGGCGCGGTCGCCCAGGGCCAGGCCCAGGGCATCGAGCATGATCGACTTGCCCGCACCTGTCTCGCCCGTGATCACGGACATGCCGCGGGCGATTTCCAGGTCGAGGTGTTCGACGATGGCGTAGTTGTGAATGGACAGGTGCACCAGCATGAGGGCGACTCCAGAAAGTCATGTCTGGTTATTTATACAGTAGTTTTTTCCAGCCTGCCAATGCCCTTTTGGCGCAAACGCTTGAAGGCGTAAAAACCGGGTTGCCCCTTGAAGCTGTATTTTCCGGCCCCATATACGCCACATCACCGGCGAGCCTGGCTCGCAGTCCACCAAATTGCGCAGGAGATATCCCATGGCTGATGAGCAGCTGAACGAGAAAGACCTCAACGTCGAGCAAACCGGTGCCGACAACGCAGCTGATGCCCGCGTGCTGGAACTCGAAGAACAGCTGGCCGCGGCCAAGGACCAGTCGCTGCGTACCGTGGCCGAACTGCAGAACATCCGCCGTCGTGCCGAGCAGGATGTGGAAAAGGCGCACAAGTTCGCCCTGGAAAAATTCTCCACCGACCTGCTGCCTGTGATCGACAGCCTGGAACTGGCCCTGGCTCACTCCAGCGCCCAGGACGAACACGTCAAGCAGATCCGCGAAGGCGTCGAGCTGACCCTGAAGATGTTCCAGGACACCCTCAAGCGCTACAACCTCGAAGCCATCGACCCGCACGGCCAGCCGTTCAACCCTGAGCATCATCAGGCCATGGCCATGCAGGAAAACGCCGAGGTCGAACCCAACAGCGTATTGAACGTGTTCCAGAAGGGCTACCTGCTCAACGGCCGCCTGCTGCGCCCCGCCATGGTGGTGGTCAGCAAGGCGCCGAGCGCAGCGCAACCTTCTATCGATGAAAAGGCTTGAAATCCTTCCGGGCATCCCCATCTAGGTGTCAAGCCTTCAAGTATTACCGCAGTTGGCCACAGTAGCCGCTGCTACCTCATTCAAGTTTCGGGAGAGTTAACATGGGCAAGATCATCGGTATCGACCTGGGGACCACCAACTCGTGCGTCTCTGTGCTGGAAAACGGTAACGTCAAAGTCATCGAGAACGCCGAGGGTGCGCGTACCACCCCCTCGATCGTGGCCTACGCCAACGACGGCGAAATCCTGGTCGGCCAGTCGGCCAAGCGCCAGGCCGTGACCAACCCGCACAACACGCTGTTTGCCGTCAAGCGCCTGATCGGCCGTCGCTTCGAAGAAGACGTCGTGCAGAAAGACATCAAGCTGGTGCCTTACAAGATCGTCAAGGCCAACAACGGCGACGCCTGGGTTCAGGCCAGCGGCAAAGACATGGCGCCGCCGCAGATCAGCGCTGAAGTGCTGAAGAAAATGAAGAAGACCGCCGAAGACTACCTCGGCGAGCCTGTGACCGAAGCGGTCATCACTGTGCCGGCCTACTTCAACGACAGCCAGCGTCAGGCCACCAAGGACGCCGGCCGCATCGCCGGTCTGGACGTCAAGCGCATCATCAACGAGCCGACCGCCGCTGCACTGGCCTACGGCATGGACAAGGCCAAGGGCGACCACACTGTCATCGTCTATGACCTGGGTGGTGGTACCTTCGACGTATCGGTCATCGAAATTGCCGAAGTCGACGGCGAGCATCAGTTCGAAGTACTGGCCACCAACGGCGACACCTTCCTGGGTGGCGAAGACTTCGACATGCGCCTGATCGACTACCTCGTCGACGAGTTCAAGAAAGAGTCCGGCATGGACCTGAAGAACGACCCGCTGGCCCTGCAGCGCCTGAAGGAAGCTGCTGAAAAGGCCAAGATCGAGCTGTCCTCGGCCCAGTCGACCGACGTCAACCTGCCGTACATCACTGCAGATGCAACCGGTCCGAAGCACTTGAACGTGAAGATTTCCCGCGCCAAGCTGGAATCGCTGGTCGAAGACCTGGTCAGCCGCACCATCGAGCCTTGCCGCATTGCGCTCAAGGACGCCGGTATCGACGCCAGCAAGATCGACGACGTGATCCTGGTCGGTGGCCAGACCCGTATGCCGCTGGTTCAGAAAGCCGTTGCCGACTTCTTCGGCAAGGAAGCGCGCAAGGACGTGAACCCGGACGAAGCCGTTGCCATGGGTGCCGCCATCCAGGGCGCAGTATTGGCCGGTGACGTGAAGGACGTTCTGCTGCTGGACGTCAGCCCGCTGACCCTGGGTATCGAAACCATGGGCGGCGTGATGACCTCGCTGATCGAGAAGAACACCACCATCCCGACCAAGAAGTCGCAGGTGTTCTCGACGGCCGACGACAACCAGGGCGCCGTGACCATTCACGTGCTGCAAGGCGAGCGCAAGCAGGCGGCACAGAACAAGTCGCTGGGCAAGTTCGACCTGGCTGACATTCCGCCAGCACCACGTGGCGTGCCGCAGATCGAAGTGACCTTCGACATCGACGCCAACGGCATCCTGCACGTCAGCGCCAAAGACAAGGCCACTGGCAAGTCGCAGTCCATCGTCATCAAGGCCAACTCCGGCCTGTCGGACGACGAAATCGAGCGCATGGTGCGTGACGCCGAGGCCAACGCCGAGGAAGACCGCAAGTTCGAAGAGCTGGCCGCTGCCCGTAACCAGGGTGATGCACTGGTTCACTCGACCCGCAAGATGGTCGCCGACGCGGGTGACAAGGTCACCGCCGAAGAAAAGACTGCCATCGAAGCGGCCGTGGTCGCCCTGGAAACCGCCGTCAAAGGCGACGACAAGGCTGCCATCGACGCCAAGGTCGAAGAGCTGTCCAAGGTCTCTGCACCGGTTGCCCAGAAGATGTACGCCGAGCAGTCGGCTGAACAGCCTCAGGGCGGCGCGCAGCAGGCCGAGCCGGAAGCCAAGCACGATGACGTGGTGGACGCCGAGTTCGAAGAAGTGAAAGACAACAACAAGCAGTAATTCCTGCAAGTTGTCGGCCAGTGCACCGCCGTTTGGCGGTGAACTGGTAGGATGTCGCCGCGCGGGGGCTTGCTCCCGCGTTGACGTATCTGGAATTCGAGAATTTTTGCAGCATTTGTCAGCCCCTCATGGGGAGCAGGTGCTGACGGCGCGGCGCAGATGCCGGACGCCCAACAAGGTGCAAATGACCTATGTCCAAGCGTGATTATTATGAGGTCCTGGGTGTCGAGCGCGGCGCCACGGATGCTGACCTCAAGAAAGCCTATCGCCGGTTGGCGATGAAGTACCACCCTGACCGCAACCCGGGTGACAAAGAGTCCGAAGACAAATTCAAGGAAGCCAACGAGGCCTACGAGGTCCTGTCGGACGCCAGCAAGCGCGCAGCGTTCGACCAGTATGGCCATGCCGGTGTCGACCCGAGCATGGGTGGCGGCGGGGCCGGTTTCGGGGGCGCCAACTTCTCCGATATCTTCGGTGATGTGTTCAGCGATTTCTTCGGCGGTGGCCGGGGTGGTGGACGCGGTGGCGCCCAGCGCGGCAGCGACCTGCGCTACACCCTGGAGCTGAACCTGGAAGAAGCCGTACGCGGCACCACGGTCAGCATTCGCGTGCCGACGCTGGTCAACTGCCAGCCGTGCGATGGCAGCGGTGCGAAGAAAGGCTCCACCCCGTCGACGTGCCCGACCTGCGGCGGCATCGGCCAGGTGCGCATGCAGCAGGGCTTCTTCTCGGTGCAGCAGACCTGCCCGCGCTGCCATGGCCAGGGCAAGATCATCACCGACCCTTGTGGCGCCTGCCATGGCGAAGGCCGCGTCGAGGAATACAAGACCCTGTCGGTCAAGGTGCCAGCAGGCGTCGACACCGGTGATCGCATACGCCTGTCGGGCGAGGGCGAAGCCGGCGCGCACGGTGGGCCGACCGGCGACCTGTACGTGGTGATCAACGTGCGTGAGCACGAGATCTTCCAGCGTGATGGCAAGCACTTGTACTGCGAAGTGCCGATCAGCTTCACCGATGCTGCGCTCGGTGGCGAACTCGAGGTGCCAACCCTCGACGGTCGGGTCAAGCTGCGCATTCCCGAAGGCACCCAGACCGGCAAGCAGTTCCGCCTGCGTGGCAAGGGCGTGGCGCCTGTGCGCGGTGGTGGTGCGGGCGATCTACTGTGCCGCGTGGCGGTGGAGACGCCGGTCAACCTCAGCCGTCGCCAGCGCGAGCTGCTTGAAGAGCTGCGTGATTCGCTCGAAGGCGACAGCTCCCATTCGCCCAAGGCCAATGGCTGGTTCGATGGCGTGAAGCGTTTCTTCGGCGATCTCTGACAAGGAAAAGGCTATGCGACGTATTGCAGTGATGGGCGCGGCAGGGCGAATGGGCAAGACCCTCGTCGAAGCCGTGCAGCAAACCGCAGGTGCCGGACTCACGGCTGCCATCGACCGCCCGGACAGCACGCTGGTGGGTGCGGATGCAGGCGAGTTGGCGGCCCTGGGGCGCATTGGCGTGCTGCTGTCAGACGACCTGGCCAAGGTTGCCGATGACTTCGACGTGCTGATCGACTTCACCCATCCATCGGTCACCCTGAAGAACCTGGCGTTCTGCCGCAAGCATGGCAAGGCCATGGTCATCGGCACCACCGGGTTCACCGTGGAAGAAAAGCACCTGCTGGCCGAAGCGGGCAAAGACATCCCGATCGTGTTCGCGGCCAACTTCAGTGTGGGCGTCAACCTCAGCCTCAAGCTGCTGGACATCGCGGCGCGTGTGCTGGGCGATGACGTCGATATCGAGATCCTCGAGGCGCATCACCGCCATAAGGTCGATGCGCCTTCGGGCACCGCGCTGCGCATGGGTGAAGTGGTGGCCAATGCGCTGGGGCGCGACCTGCAGGAAGTGGCGGTGTATGGCCGCGAAGGGCAGACCGGTGCACGTGATCGCAAGACCATCGGCTTTGCCACGGTGCGCGCCGGCGATGTGGTCGGTGATCACACGGTGCTGTTCGCTGCCGAGGGCGAGCGCCTGGAGATCACCCACAAGGCCTCCAGCCGCATGACATTCGCCAAGGGTGCCGTGCGAGCGGCTTTGTGGCTGGACGGGCGCGAGCCTGGCCTGTACGACATGCAGGATGTGCTCGAGCTGCACTGAGCCATCGGTCGTGACCAGGGCAACCTGCCGCCGCTGACGCGCACCTGTGCGGGTCTAGGCGGTGGGGCTCGCTTCTGGCGCGTGGCTCTGACAGCGGTCTGTCGCATTCATGTGTTTAAGAGGCACATATGCGGTAGACCCAAAACGCACTTTTCTGTAAGCTACAGCTTTAGTGTGTCCACTAAAAGCGCGCAGCGAATTGAATTCAGCACATAAAAGCGGGGTGACGTGTCCATACGTCACTCCGCTTTTTTGCAACCTGCGATCGCCCTTTCATGCTTGATTTTCGGGAGGTCTTCTTGACAAAGCCAGCCATACTCGCCCTTGCCGACGGCAGTATTTTCCGCGGTGAGGCAATCGGTGCCGACGGCCAGACCGTTGGTGAGGTGGTATTCAACACCGCTATGACCGGCTACCAGGAAATCCTTACAGACCCTTCCTACGCGCAGCAAATCGTTACCCTGACCTACCCGCACATCGGCAACACCGGCACCACGCCGGAGGACGCAGAATCCAACCGCGTCTGGTCGGCCGGCCTGGTCATTCGCGATCTCCCGCTGCTGGCCAGCAACTGGCGTAACACTCAGTCGCTGCCCGAGTACCTCAAGGCCAACAATGTGGTGGCCATTGCGGGTATCGACACCCGCCGCCTGACCCGAATCCTGCGTGAAAAGGGCGCTCAGAACGGCTGCATCCTGGCCGGTGACGACATCAGCGAAGAAGCCGCGATCGCTGCTGCGCGCGGCTTCCCAGGCCTCAAAGGCATGGACCTGGCCAAGGTGGTTTCCACCAAGGAACGCTACGAATGGCGCTCCAGCGTGTGGGAGCTCAAGACCGACAGCCACCCCACCCTCGAAGCTGCCGACCTGCCTTACCATGTGGTTGCGTTCGACTACGGCGTCAAGCTGAACATCCTGCGCATGCTGGTTGCCCGTGGCTGCCGCGTCACCGTGGTACCGGCCCAGACGCCGGCGAGCGAAGTGCTGGCCCTCAACCCGGACGGCGTTTTCCTGTCCAACGGCCCGGGCGACCCTGAGCCTTGCGACTACGCCATTCAGGCGATCAAGGAAATCCTGGAAACCGACATCCCGGTCTTCGGCATCTGCCTGGGTCACCAGCTGCTGGCCTTGGCCTCCGGCGCCAAGACCGTGAAGATGGGCCACGGCCACCACGGTGCCAACCACCCGGTTCAGGACCTCGATACCGGTGTGGTCATGATCACCAGCCAGAACCACGGCTTTGCGGTAGACGAAGCGACCTTGCCTGGCAACGTGCGCGCCATTCACAAGTCGTTGTTCGACGGCACCCTGCAGGGTATCGAGCGCACCGACAAGAGCGCGTTCAGCTTCCAGGGCCACCCTGAAGCGAGCCCAGGCCCGACCGACGTCGCGCCCCTGTTTGATCGTTTCACCGATGCCATGGCCAAGCGCCGCTGAGTCTCCTGCTTCAAGGCCCCGGGCGGCATGTGCCATGCCCGGATGCGCCTGACCCAGATTGTTCAATGCGGCTTGCCGACTGACCCCGGATTTGAGTGACAACCATGCCAAAACGTACAGACATCAAAAGCATCCTGATTCTCGGCGCTGGCCCGATCGTGATCGGCCAGGCCTGCGAATTCGACTACTCCGGCGCCCAGGCTTGCAAAGCCCTGCGCGAGGAGGGGTTCCGCGTCATCCTGGTGAACTCCAACCCAGCCACCATCATGACCGACCCGGCCATGGCCGACGCCACCTACATCGAGCCGATCAAGTGGCAGTCGGTGGCCAAGATCATCGAGAAAGAGCGCCCTGACGCCGTCCTGCCGACCATGGGTGGCCAGACTGCGCTGAACTGCGCCCTGGATCTTGAGCGCCATGGCGTTCTGGAGAAGTTCGGCGTGGAAATGATCGGCGCCAATGCCGACACCATCGACAAGGCCGAAGACCGTTCGCGCTTTGACAAGGCCATGAAGGACATCGGCCTGGAGTGCCCGCGCTCCGGTATCGCCCACAGCATGGAAGAGGCCAATGCGGTGCTCGAGAAGCTTGGCTTCCCTTGCATCATTCGTCCGTCGTTCACCATGGGCGGCACTGGCGGCGGCATCGCCTATAACCGCGAAGAATTCGAAGAAATCTGCACCCGTGGCCTGGACCTGTCGCCGACCAAGGAACTGCTGATCGACGAGTCGCTGATCGGCTGGAAGGAATACGAGATGGAGGTGGTCCGCGACAAGAAGGACAACTGCATCATCGTCTGCTCCATCGAAAACTTCGACCCGATGGGCGTGCACACCGGCGACTCGATCACCGTCGCCCCGGCGCAGACCCTGACCGACAAGGAATACCAGATCATGCGCAACGCCTCCCTGGCGGTGCTGCGTGAAATCGGTGTCGAGACCGGCGGTTCCAACGTGCAGTTCGGCATTTGCCCGAACACCGGCCGCATGGTCGTCATCGAGATGAACCCGCGTGTGTCGCGCTCCTCGGCCCTGGCTTCGAAAGCTACCGGCTTCCCGATCGCCAAGATCGCCGCCAAGCTGGCCATCGGCTACACCTTGGACGAGCTGCAGAACGACATCACCGGTGGCCGCACCCCGGCTTCATTCGAGCCGTCGATCGACTACGTTGTGACCAAGCTGCCACGCTTTGCTTTCGAGAAATTCCCGAAGGCCGACGCTCGCCTGACGACCCAGATGAAATCGGTCGGTGAAGTCATGGCCATCGGCCGTACTTTCCAGGAATCCTTGCAGAAAGCCCTGCGCGGCCTGGAAGTCGGCGCCTGCGGCCTCGACCCGAAAGTCGACCTGGCCAGCCCCGAGGCTGCCAGCATCCTCAAGCGCGAGCTGACCGTGCCGGGCGCCGAGCGCATCTGGTATGTGGCCGACGCCATGCGTTCGGGCATGACCTGCGAGCAGATCTTCGACCTGACCGGCATCGACATGTGGTTCCTGGTGCAGATGGAAGACCTGATCAAGGAAGAGGAAAAGGTCAAGACCCTGGCCCTCACCGCGATCGACAAGGACTGCATGCTGCGCCTCAAGCGCAAGGGCTTCTCGGACCAGCGTCTGGCCAAGCTGCTGGGCATCACCGACAAGACCCTGCGCCGTCACCGCCACAAGCTGGAAGTGTTCCCGGTGTACAAGCGCGTCGACACCTGCGCCGCCGAGTTCGCCACCGACACCGCCTACCTGTATTCCACCTACGAGGAGGAGTGCGAGGCGAACCCGTCGACCCGCGACAAGATCATGATCCTCGGCGGTGGCCCCAACCGCATCGGGCAGGGCATCGAGTTCGACTACTGCTGCGTGCACGCCGCCTTGGCGCTGCGTGACGACGGTTACGAGACCATCATGGTCAACTGCAACCCGGAAACCGTTTCCACCGACTACGACACCTCCGACCGTCTGTACTTCGAGCCGCTGACGCTGGAAGACGTGCTGGAAGTCTGCCGCGTCGAGAAGCCCAAGGGCGTGATCGTGCACTACGGCGGCCAGACCCCGCTCAAGCTTGCCCGCGCCCTGGAAGAAGCCGGCGTGCCGATCATCGGCACCAGCCCCGACGCCATCGACCGTGCCGAAGACCGTGAGCGCTTCCAGCAGATGGTACAGCGCCTGAACCTGCTGCAGCCGCCAAACGCCACCGTGCGCAGCGAAGAAGAGGCCATCAGCGCCGCTGGCACCATCGGCTACCCGCTGGTCGTGCGTCCATCCTACGTCCTGGGTGGTCGTGCCATGGAGATCGTCTACGAACTGGACGAGCTCAAGCGCTACCTGCGCGAAGCCGTTCAGGTGTCCAACGACAGCCCGGTGCTGCTGGACCACTTCCTCAACTGCGCCATCGAGATGGACGTGGATGCGGTCTGCGACGGTACCGATGTGGTCATCGGCGCCATCATGCAGCACATCGAGCAGGCCGGCGTTCACTCCGGTGACTCGGCATGTTCGCTGCCACCTTACTCGCTGAGCAAGGAAGTGCAGGATGAAGTGCGTGTGCAGGTCAAGAAAATGGCCCTGGAGCTGGGCGTAGTTGGCCTGATGAACGTGCAACTGGCCCTGCAGGGCGACAAGATCTACGTGATCGAAGTCAACCCGCGTGCCTCGCGTACCGTACCGTTCGTGTCCAAGTGCATCGGCACGTCGCTGGCCATGATCGCCGCCCGCGTCATGGCAGGCAAAACCCTGAAGGAGCTGGGCTTCACCCAGGAAATCATCCCCAACTTCTACAGCGTGAAGGAAGCCGTCTTCCCGTTCGCCAAGTTCCCAGGGGTTGACCCGATCCTCGGCCCTGAGATGAAATCGACCGGTGAAGTAATGGGTGTTGGTGACAGCTTCGGTGAAGCCTTCGCCAAGGCCCAGATGGGTGCCAGCGAAGTACTGCCGACCGGTGGCACTGCGTTCATCAGCGTGCGCGACGACGACAAGCCGCAAGTGGCCGGCGTTGCCCGCGACCTGATCGCCCTGGGCTTCGAAGTGGTGGCAACCGCAGGTACCGCCAAGGTCATCGAGGCGGCCGGCTTGAAGGTGCGCCGCGTGAACAAGGTGACCGAAGGCCGTCCTCATGTGGTCGACATGATCAAGAACGACGAAGTGTCGTTGATCATCAACACCACCGAAGGCCGTCAGTCGATCGCCGATTCCTACTCGATTCGCCGCAATGCGCTGCAGCACAAGATCTACTGCACCACGACCATTGCGGCCGGTGAAGCCATCTGCGAGGCGCTGAAATTCGGTCCGGAAAAAACCGTTCGCCGCCTGCAGGATCTGCACGCAGGACTCAAAGCATGAGCATGACCAAATACCCGATGACCGTCCAGGGCGCTCGCGCCCTGGAAGAAGAACTGCTCTTTCTGAGCAAGACCGAGCGCCCGCGCCTGAGCCAAGCCATTGGTGAAGCGCGTGAGCTGGGCGACTTGAAGGAGAACGCCGAGTACCATGCCGCCCGCGAGGAGCAGGGCATGGTCGAGGCCCGTATCCGCGACATCGAAGGCCGTTTGCAGAACTCGGTCGTGATCGACGTGACCACCATTGCCCATACGGGCAAGGTCATTTTCGGCACTACCGTCGATCTGGAAAACACCGAGACGGGTGATCAGGTCACCTACCAGATCGTTGGCGAGGATGAAGCCGACGTGAAGAAAGGCAAGCTGTCCAGCAGTGCGCCGATCGCTCGCGCCATCATTGGCAAGGAAGAGGGTGACACCGTTGTCGTTAAGACGCCAAACGGTACGGTCGAGTACGAGATTGTCGAAGTCAAGCACATCTGACCGGCGCCTGCGGGCGCCTTCCCTCGAGGGGATCCTCTGGCAGCTGGCCCAGGTATTCTGGGTCGGTGGCCTGTGGGTGTTCCACGTGGGGTTGGTGCCTGCGTTGAAAGTCAGCGGCCTTGCGCCATTGCTTGTCCAGGACATTGCCGGGCAGATCGACCGTTGGTTGATCGGCGTGGCACTGCTCGGCTTGATCACCCAGCTGGCGGTATTGGCGAGGGTGGAAGGCCTGGCTGCCTGGTGGCGCCAGTTCCGTGGCCAGATGCTGTTGCTGGGCCTTGGGGCCTGCATCGGCTACTACACCTTGCGCTACGGGATCTCCGTGGGCGAGCGCTGGCAGATGTTCTGTTTCCTGGTGCTGGGCTTTTCCGGCATCGTGCTGGTCGCCCAGCCCGTTCCACTCAGGGCGCGACATTCGCGCCACTGAGCGGCGCCACCGTTACTTGTAACGGTGGACGTTGGACAGCTGCTTGTTCGGCTGAGGGTTCTTGCGGTAGATCAGCGCCTTCTTGCCGATGGTCTGAACCAGCTCGGCGCGGCCGGCCTTGCACAGCGCGGCAATGGTCTCGGCACGCTCTTCGCGGTCTTCGGAACGAATCTCGACCTTGATCAGCTCGTGGTCGGCCAATGCGCGTTCCAATTCGGCGACGACACCTTCATTCAAACCGTTGCCAGCAACGATCAGGACCGGCTTGAGGTCATGACCAATGGATTTGTATTGCTTCTTCTGCTCGTTATTGAGCGGCATAATCTGACCCTTTCCGTCTGATTCTGTAAAATTGACCGGCATTTTACCCGAGGGCCACCGGCTCCGCCCAGTCAATCACCACGCATATCATCGAGGTGCCCCGTGGTACAACGTTCCAAAAGCAGCGCAAACTGGCTGCGAGAGCATTTCAACGACCCTTTCGTCAAACAGGCGCAGAAGGACGGCTACCGCTCGCGAGCAAGCTACAAGCTGCTTGAGATCCAGGAAAAGGACCGCCTGATCCGTCCTGGCATGAGTGTCATCGACTTGGGCGCAGCGCCGGGCGGCTGGTCCCAGGTGACCAGTCGTCTGATTGGTGGTCAGGGTCGACTGATCGCCTCCGACATCCTGGAGATGGACTCAATCCCCGATGTCACCTTCATTCAGGGGGACTTCACCCAGGACGAGGTGCTACGGCAAATTCTCGAAGCCGTCGGCGATTCACACGTAGACCTTGTGATTTCGGACATGGCCCCCAATATGAGTGGTACGCCCGCGGTCGACATACCGCGAGCCATGTTCCTTTGCGAGCTGGCCCTGGATTTGGCAACCCGCGTGCTTCGGCCCGGCGGTGATTTCCTGATCAAGATCTTCCAGGGTGAAGGTTTCGATGTGTACCTCAAGGACGTGCGCACCAAGTTCGACAAGGTACAGATGCGCAAACCGTCTTCATCGCGGGATCGCTCCCGCGAGCAGTACCTGCTTGGCAAGGGGTTCAAGGGCGCGTGAACGGTACTAAGCGCAGCGGCCGATAGTTAATTCCAATCGGCCACGGCGTCAGGATCGTCCGAACTTCGTGTAGTCTGGATTTCACAAAGGGTTACAGACGGTGCCTGCGGTTGCGTGGGCAATGTAGTAAGTTAGGGCGATGAATATCATGCGAGGCACGGCTGCGTCGTGCGCCGGCCTCAGAGGGTAGCGAATTGAACGACATGGCAAAGAATCTGATCCTGTGGTTGATCATCGCAGCTGTCCTGGTGACGGTGATGAACAACTTCTCCAGCCCTAACGAGCCGCAGACCCTCAACTACTCCGACTTCATCCAGCAGGTCAAGGATGGCAAGGTCGAGCGAGTGACCGTCGACGGTTACATCATCACCGGCAAGCGCTCCGACGGCGACAGCTTCAAGACCGTGCGCCCGGCGATCACCGATAACGGCCTGATCGGCGACCTGGTGGACAACCACGTTACCGTCGAGGGCAAGCAGCCCGAGCAGCAGAGCATCTGGACCCAGTTGCTGGTTGCCAGCTTCCCGATCCTGGTCATCATTGCCGTGTTCATGTTCTTCATGCGCCAGATGCAAGGCGGGGCAGGTGGCAAGGGTGGCCCCATGAGCTTTGGCAAGAGCAAGGCGCGCCTGCTCTCCGAGGACCAGGTCAAGACCACCCTGGCTGACGTCGCCGGTTGCGACGAGGCCAAGGAAGAAGTGGGCGAGCTGGTCGAGTTCCTGCGCGACCCGGGCAAGTTCCAGCGCTTGGGCGGCCGCATTCCGCGCGGTGTGCTGATGGTGGGCCCGCCCGGTACCGGTAAGACCCTGCTGGCCAAGGCCATTGCAGGCGAGGCCAAGGTGCCGTTCTTCACCATTTCCGGTTCGGACTTCGTTGAAATGTTCGTCGGTGTCGGTGCCAGCCGTGTACGCGACATGTTCGAGCAGGCCAAGAAGCACGCCCCGTGCATCATCTTCATCGACGAGATCGACGCCGTCGGCCGTCACCGTGGTGCTGGCATGGGCGGGGGCCACGACGAGCGTGAGCAGACCCTCAACCAGTTGCTGGTAGAGATGGACGGCTTCGAGATGAACGATGGCATCATCGTCATCGCCGCGACCAACCGCCCTGACGTCCTCGACCCTGCGCTGCTGCGCCCCGGTCGCTTCGACCGTCAGGTCGTCGTTGGCCTGCCGGACATTCGGGGTCGTGAGCAGATTCTTAAAGTGCACATGCGCAAGGCGCCGATCGGCGACAACGTCAACCCGGCCGTCATTGCCCGTGGTACGCCGGGCTTCTCCGGTGCAGACCTTGCCAACCTGGTCAACGAAGCCGCACTGTTCGCCGCTCGCGCCAACAAGCGCCTGGTCGACATGAAGGAGTTCGAGCTGGCCAAGGACAAGATCATGATGGGCGCTGAGCGCAAGACCATGGTCATGTCCGAAAAGGAAAAGCAGAACACGGCCTACCACGAAGCGGGTCACGCGATCGTCGGTCGCCTGGTGCCCGAGCACGATCCGGTCTACAAGGTGTCGATCATCCCGCGGGGTCGTGCACTGGGTGTGACCATGTTCCTGCCCGAAGAAGACCGCTACAGCCTGTCCAAGCGTGCGCTGATCAGCCAGATCTGCTCCCTCTACGGCGGTCGTATCGCCGAGGAGATGACCCTGGGCTTCGACGGCGTCACCACCGGCGCTTCCAACGACATCATGCGTGCCAGCCAGATCGCGCGGAATATGGTCACCAAGTGGGGCCTGTCCGAGAAGCTGGGCCCGCTGATGTATGCCGAAGAAGACGGCGAAGTGTTCCTGGGTCGTAGCGCAGGCAGCCAGCAGACCAGTGTTTCCGGTGAGACGGCCAAGCTAATCGACTCCGAAGTGCGCAGCATCATCGACCAGTGCTACGCCACTGCCAAGCAGCTGCTGACCGAGAACCGCGACAAGCTCGATGCAATGGCCGAAGCCTTGATGAAGTACGAAACCATCGACGCCGAGCAGATCGACGATATCATGGCCGGCCGTACGCCTCGCGAACCTCGCGATTGGGATGATGATTCGGCTTCCGGTACACCGGCTGCCCAGGGTGACCGCCCGGAATCGCCCATCGGTGGTCCAGCGGCTCAACACTAAGGGCACCTATGAGCTCAGTGCAGCACCCGACCCGATTGCCTTGCGGCAATCGGGTTCTTGATTTGTCGCGTACCCATGTCATGGGTATTCTCAATGTCACGCCCGATTCCTTCTCCGACGGTGGCCGCTTCAGTCAGCGCGACGAGGCTTTGCGCCACGCCGAGGCAATGGTGGCCGCAGGCGCCACGCTGATCGATGTGGGCGGCGAGTCCACCCGCCCGGGTGCGCGGCCCGTTTCGGTCACAGAAGAGCTTGAGCGCGTGGCGCCGATGGTCGAGGCCATCCACCGTCATCTCGATGTGGTGGTGTCGGTCGATACGTCCACGCCTGCCGTCATGCGCGAAGCCGCCCGCCTGGGCGCTGGCCTGATCAACGATGTGCGCGCCCTCGAGCGCGATGGGGCGCTGGATGCCGCTGCTGCAACCGGGCTGCCGGTGTGCCTGATGCACATGCGCGGCGAGCCGGGCACCATGCAGGACGACCCGCATTATGAGAATGTCACCCAGGACGTGGCGCGCTACCTCCAGCAGCGCATGGTGGCCTGTGCGGACGCGGGCATCGAGGCCGACCGCGTCGTGCTCGATCCAGGCTTCGGTTTCGCCAAGACCCTGGCCCACAATCTCAGCCTGTTCAAGCACCTCGAAGCGCTCCATCGCCTGGGGCGTCCGCTGCTGGTAGGCGTTTCCCGTAAAAGCATGATCGGCCTGACGCTCGAGCGTCCTGTGGATGAGCGTCTTTATGGCAGCCTGGCGCTCGCGGCGCTGGCCGTGACCAAGGGCGCAAGTATCCTGCGCGTGCATGATGTAGCGCAAACTGTTGACGTGGTCCGCATGATCGCCGCCGTTCAGCACGCCGAATAAGAACATTGGAGTCCCTATGAGCAGAAAATATTTTGGTACCGACGGCATTCGTGGCCGCGTCGGCGAATACCCGATCACCCCAGAGTTCATGCTCAAGCTTGGCTGGGCGGCTGGCATGGCGTTTCGCAAACAAGGCCATTGCCGCGTGCTGGTGGGCAAGGACACGCGGATCTCCGGCTACATGTTCGAATCCGCGCTCGAAGCTGGTCTTTCGGCCGCAGGGGCCGATGTGATGCTGCTGGGCCCGATGCCCACGCCTGCCATCGCCTACCTGACCCGCACCTTCCATGCCGAAGCCGGTATCGTCATCAGTGCCTCGCACAACCCGCACGATGACAATGGCATCAAATTCTTCTCGGGGCAGGGCACCAAGCTGCCGGACGAAGTGGAGCTGATGATCGAGGAACTGCTCGATCAGCCCATGACCGTCGTGGAGTCGAGCAAGCTGGGCAAGGTTTCGCGCATCAACGACGCAGCCGGTCGCTACATCGAGTTCTGCAAGAGCAGCGTGCCCAGCAGCACCAGCTTCGCCGGCCTCAAGCTGGTGGTCGACTGCGCCCATGGCGCCACGTACAAGGTGGCGCCCAGCGTGTTCCGTGAGTTGGGTGCCGATGTGACGGTGCTGCACGCCCAGCCAGATGGCCTGAACATCAACGAGGGCTGTGGTTCGACCCACATCGAGTCGCTGCAGGCCGCTGTGCTGGTCGGCCACGCAGACCTTGGCATCGCTTTCGACGGTGATGGCGACCGTGTGTTGATGGTCGATCACACCGGCGCGATCGTCGACGGTGACGAGCTGCTGTTCATCATCGCGCGCGACCTGCACGACCGCGGCAAGCTGCAAGGGGGCGTGGTGGGTACGCTCATGAGCAACCTGGGGCTGGAGCTTGCGCTCAAGGACCTGGATATCCCATTCGTGCGTGCCAAGGTCGGTGACCGCTACGTCATGGCCGAGCTGCTCGAGCGCGAGTGGCTGGTGGGTGGGGAGAATTCCGGCCACGTGGTGTGCTGCAGCTACACCACCACGGGGGATGCGATCATCGCTGCGCTGCAGGTGCTGATGGCGCTCAAGCGCCGTGGCGAGACCCTGGCCCAGGCGCGCCAGGCGCTGCGCAAATGCCCGCAAGTGCTGATCAATGTGCGCTTCAGTGCAGGCGACGTGGACCCCCTCGAGCACCCGGACGTCAAGCAAGCCAGCGCGCAGGTCACAGAGGCCCTGGCAGGCCGTGGGCGGGTGTTGCTGCGTAAATCCGGGACCGAGCCGCTGTTGCGCGTCATGGTCGAAGGTGAGGATGAACACCAGGTGCGTCTGCATGCCGAAGCACTGGCAAAGCGCGTCGCAGAAGTTTGTGCCTGAAGCCGCTTGCCAGCGCGAATCTGGTTGGGTAAGATCTGCGCCCACTTTGACCGACGAGGTAAAGCATGCGTCGCCCTATGGTTGCTGGTAACTGGAAGATGCACGGTACCCGCGCCAGCGTCGCTGAGCTGACCGAGGGTTTGCGCAATCTTGCCCTGCCGAGCGGAGTGGAAGTCGCGGTATTCCCGCCAACCTTGTTCATCAACCAAGTGGTTGCCGAACTCGACGGCAAGGGTATTATCGTCGGCGCACAGAATTCTGCGGTAATGCCCGAACAGGGCGCGCTGACCGGTGAAGTTGCTCCGGAACAGCTGGTTGAAGCAGGTTGCAAGTTGGTGTTGATTGGCCATTCGGAACGTCGCCAGGTAATCGGCGAAGATGACGAAGTGCTGAATCGCAAGTTTGCAGCGGCTCAGGCCAAAGGTTTGAAGCCCGTGCTCTGTATTGGGGAAACCCTTGAAGAGCGCGAGGCCGGCAAAACGCTCGAAGTTGTTGGGCGTCAACTCAACAGTATCATCGAAGCTTTCGGTGTTAGTGTGTTTGCCAATGCGGTAATTGCCTATGAGCCTGTATGGGCCATCGGCACTGGCCTAACGGCCACGCCTCAGCAGGCCCAGGATGTGCACGCCGCCATCCGCGGCCAGCTGGCGGCAAAAGATGCTGAAGTGGCTGCGAAGGTGCAGTTGCTCTACGGCGGCAGCGTGAAGGCGGCCAATGCGGCCGAACTGTTCGGCATGCCGGATATCGATGGGGGTCTCATTGGTGGGGCTTCCCTGAACGCAGACGAATTCGGTGCAATTTGTCGCGCCGCAGGAAACTGAACAAATGCTGGAAACAGTCATCGTTGTTTTTCATCTGTTGGCAGCGCTTTCGCTGGTAGTGCTGGTACTGTTGCAACAGGGTAAGGGGGCGGAAGCCGGTGCATCTTTTGGTGCGGGTGCTTCCAATACCGTCTTCGGAAGTCAGGGCTCTGCCACCTTCCTAAGTAAATTCACTGCAATACTCGCTGCCACTTTCTTTTTGACAGCACTTGGGTTAGGATACTTCGCGAAGCAACAAGCTCACCAGCTTAGCCAAGCAGGTCTTCCAGATCCAGCCGTGCTAGAAGTGAAAGAGCAGCCAAAACCGGCCATCAATGATGATGTACCGGTGCTCCAAGAACAGAAGAGCGAAGCCACTCCTAATTCGGGTGATGTACCTCCTCCGGCAGAAGAGCAGAAGTAACGGGTTTCAAAGTAGTATTGCCGAGGTGGTGGAATTGGTAGACACGCAACCTTGAGGTGGTTGTGCCCATAGGGTGTAGGGGTTCGAGTCCCCTTCTCGGTACCATTTAAAGCTTGAGAGCCCGCCTTGGCGGGCTTTCTTGCAGGTGAAGGTTTGGATTTGACCCTCAAGTGGGTTCGGTCTTATACTTTCGCCCCAGCTTTGTCGCGGGGTGGAGCAGCTTGGTAGCTCGTCGGGCTCATAACCCGAAGGTCGTTGGTTCAAATCCAGCCCCCGCAACCAGCTTCAGCGAAGCCCCTTTTCAGGGGCTTTTTGCTAACCGAACAGTTCAGGCGTCGTTGTCCAACGGCGCTTTCAGGGATGGGCGCTTCGCCCATTTTTTATTTGCACAGCATGCACGAGGGGGTTCAGGTGTCGAGCAAGCTAGAACAGTTGCAGGCCTTGTTGGCCCCGGTTGTCGAGGGTCTGGGCTATCAATGCTGGGGGATCGAATTCGTTTCCCAGGGCAAGCATTCGGTATTGCGTATCTACATCGACAAGGAAGGCGGCATTCTGGTGGAGGACTGCGAAGCTGTCAGCCGTCAAGCCAGCGCCATCCTGGATGTCGAGGATCCGATCAGCAGCGAGTACACCCTCGAGGTGTCTTCTCCAGGCATGGATCGCCCACTGTTCACACTGGAACAGTTTGCCTCGCATGCCGGCGAACAAGTGAAGATCAAGCTGCGCTCACCCTTCGAGGGTCGTCGTAACTTCCAGGGCCTTCTCCGCGGTGTGGAGGAGCAGGATGTGGTGGTCCAGGTGGACGACCAGGAGTTCCTACTGCCGATCGATTCGATCGACAAGGCCAATATTATTCCCAGTTTTGACTGAGACGTGCCGGGCCCGACGGATTATCCGGGCCCAATGGCTTGCGCAAGGCGAGGCGTACGATGAGCAAAGAAGTACTGCTGGTTGTTGAATCGGTATCCAACGAAAAAGGTGTACCGCCCGGCGTCATTTTCGAAGCGCTGGAGGTGGCCCTGGCCACCGCAACCAAAAAACGTTTTGAAGACGAAGTCGACCTGCGTGTGGAAATCAACCGCCACACCGGTAGCTACGAGACTTTCCGTCGTTGGACCGTGGTCGATGAAGCCGACCTCGATGATCCGGCCATCGAAACCTGGCTGGACAAGATCAAGGACACGCATCCCGAAGCCAAGATTGGCGACGTGATCGAAGAAAAGATCGAATCCATCGAGTTCGGCCGCATCGCCGCGCAGACCGCCAAGCAGGTCATCGTGCAGAAGGTCCGTGAGGCCGAGCGTGCGCAGGTGGTCGATGCCTACCGTGAGCGTGTGGGCGAAATCATCTCCGGTACCGTCAAGAAGGTCACCCGCGACAACGTCATCGTCGACCTGGGCAACAATGCCGAGGCGTTGCTGGCCCGCGAAGACATCATTGCCCGCGAAACTTTCCGTGTGGGTGTGCGCCTGCGTGCACTGCTCAAGGAAATTCGCACCGAAAACCGTGGTCCTCAGCTGATCCTGTCGCGCACCGCGCCGCAGATGCTGATCGAGCTTTTCCGCATCGAAGTGCCGGAAATCGCTGAAGGCCTCATCGAAGTCATGGCCGCTTCCCGTGATCCGGGTTCGCGAGCCAAGATCGCCGTCCGCTCCAAGGACAAGCGCATCGACCCGCAAGGCGCCTGCATCGGCATGCGTGGGTCGCGCGTCCAGGCCGTATCCGGAGAGTTGGGTGGTGAGCGTGTGGATATCGTTCTCTGGGACGATAACCCGGCGCAGTTCGTCATCAACGCCATGTCGCCGGCTGAAGTCGCGGCGATCATCGTTGATGAAGATGCCCATGCCATGGACATCGCCGTCGCCGAAGACAACCTGGCTCAAGCCATTGGCCGTGGCGGTCAGAACGTTCGCCTGGCCAGTCAGTTGACTGGCTGGACCCTGAACGTGATGACCGAGAAGGACATCCAGGCCAAGCAGCAAGCCGAAACTGGCGACATCCTGCGCAATTTCATCGATGAACTGGAAGTCGACGAGGAGCTGGCCCAAGTGCTGGTCGACGAAGGCTTCACCAGCCTTGAAGAAATTGCCTACGTACCGTTGGAAGAAATGCTCAACATCGATGGCTTTGACGAAGATATCGTCAATGAGCTCCGCGCTCGAGCCAAGGACCGTTTGTTGACCAAGGCCATCGCTACCGAAGAAAAACTGGCAGACGCCCATCCGGCCGAAGACCTGCTCTCCCTTGAGGGCATGGACAAGGACCTGGCGGCGGAACTGGCGGTGCGCGGCGTGGTTAACCGCGAAGACCTGGCCGAGCAGTCGATCGACGACCTGCTCGACATCGACGGCATCGACGAAGAGCGTGCCGGCAAGTTGATCATGGCCGCCCGAGCCCACTGGTTCGAGTAATTAGGCGCGGCCTGAGGAGAGAAGTGCATGACGCAAGTCACGGTGAAAGAACTGGCCCAAGAGGTCGAGGCACCGGTAGAGCGCCTGCTGCAGCAGATGCGTGAGGCAGGTCTGCCGCACACCGACGCCGGTCAGGTAGTGACCGACAATGAGAAGCAGACCTTGCTGACTCATTTGAAGAGCAGCCACAAGAGCAAGGCGGAAGAACCGCGCAAGATTACCTTGCAGCGCAAAACCACCAGCACCCTGCGTGTCGCCGGTAGCAAGAGTATCAGCGTAGAAGTACGCAAGAAGAAAGTATTCGTGCAGCGCAGCCCGGAAGAAATCCAGGCTGAGCAGAAGCGTGAGCTCGAAGAGCGCCGTGCAGCTGAAAACGCTGCCCGCGACAAGGTTGACGCTGAAGTGCGTCAGCGCAACGAAGAGCAGGCGCGTCGCCAGGCTGCTGATGCCGCCGCTTCCGCTCCGGCTCCGGCTGCTAAGGCAGAACAGGCTTCTGCCCCTGCCGCTGCGCCGGTCGTAGCCAATGCGCCGACGTCGGAAGACGCTGCCGCCCGTGCGGCCGAGCGCAAGAAAGACGAGACCCGTCGCAACGAAAGCCGCACCCGTGATGACGACCGTCGTCGTGGCGAGGCGCCACGTGTGTCGATCAAGGTCAAGGTCAAGGAAAAGGAAAAGGCTCCGACGCCTCGTGCCGCGCCGCGTACCACCGACGAAGAGAGCGATGGCGCTCGTCGTGGTCGTGGTGGCAAGAGCAAGCTGAAGAAGCGTAACCAGCACGGCTTCCAGAACCCGACCGGTCCGGTCATTCGTGACGTGACCATCGGCGAGACCATCACCGTCTCCGAGCTTGCCAACCAGATGTCCGTCAAGGGCGCTGAAGTGGTCAAGTTCATGTTCAAGATGGGCACCCCGGTGACCATCAACCAGGTGCTCGATCAGGAAACCGCTCAGCTGATCGCCGAAGAGCTGGGCCACAAGGTCACGCTGATCAGCGATTCCGCCCTGGAAGACTCCCTGGCCGAATCCCTGAAGTTCGAAGGCCAGACCGAGTCCCGTGCGCCGGTCGTCACTGTCATGGGTCACGTCGACCATGGCAAGACCTCGCTGCTCGACTACATCCGTCGTGCCAAGGTTGCTGCTGGCGAAGCCGGTGGTATCACCCAGCACATCGGTGCCTACCACGTGGAAACCGACCGCGGCATGGTCACCTTCCTCGACACCCCTGGCCACGCTGCGTTTACCCAGATGCGTGCCCGTGGTGCCAAGGCGACCGACATCGTCATCCTGGTGGTGGCGGCGGACGACGGCGTGATGCCACAAACCCGCGAAGCCGTTCAGCATGCCAAGGCAGCTGGCGTACCGCTGGTGGTTGCGGTCAACAAGATCGACAAGCCTGGTGCTGACCTTGATCGCATCCGTAACGAGCTGTCCGTCGAAGGCGTGACCTCCGAGGACTGGGGTGGTGACACGCCATTCGTCAAGGTTTCGGCCAAGATGGGTACCGGCGTGGACGAGCTGCTCGAAGCGGTGCTGCTGCAGGCCGAGATCCTCGAGTTGACCGCTACGCCGACCGCCCCAGGGCGCGGTGTGGTCGTCGAATCGCGTCTGGACAAGGGCCGCGGCCCAGTCGCTACCATCCTGGTTCAGGACGGTACGCTGCGTCAGGGCGACATGGTGCTGTGCGGCTCCAACTATGGCCGCGTTCGCGCCATGCTGGACGAGAACGGCAAGCCTGTGAAGGAAGCTGGCCCGTCCATCCCGGTCGAAATCCTTGGCCTGGACGGCACACCGGAAGCCGGCGACGAGCTGTCGGTAGTGGCTGACGAGAAGAAAGCCCGCGAAGTTGCCATGTTCCGTCAAGGCAAGTATCGCGAGGTCAAGCTGGCCCGTGCTCACGCAGGCAAGCTGGAAAACATCTTCGAGACCATGGGTCAGGAAGAGAAGAAAACGCTCAACATCGTTCTCAAGACCGATGTGCGCGGTTCTCTCGAAGCGCTGCAGGGTTCGCTCGGCGGCCTGGGCAACGACGAAGTGCAGGTCCGTGTCATTGGTGGCGGCGTAGGTGGTATCACCGAGAGCGATGCCAACCTGGCGCTGGCTTCGAACGCAGTACTGTTCGGCTTCAACGTGCGTGCCGATGCCGGTGCGCGCAAGATCGTCGAGCAGGAAGGTCTGGATATGCGTTACTACAACGTGATCTACGACATCATCGAAGACGTCAAGAAAGCCCTGACCGGCATGCTCGGCAGCGATGTTCGCGAGAACATCCTGGGCGTCGCCGAAGTGCGTGACGTGTTCCGTTCGCCGAAGTTCGGCGCCATCGCTGGCTGTATGGTCATCGAAGGTACCGTCTACCGTAACCGTCCGATCCGCGTACTGCGCGACGACGTGGTCATCTTCGAGGGCGAGCTGGAATCGCTGCGCCGCTTCAAGGACGATGCCGCCGAAGTGCGTAACGGCATGGAGTGTGGTATCGGCGTGAAGAGCTACAACGACGTCAAGGTCGGCGACAAGATCGAAGTGTTCGAGAAAGTCCAGGTGGCTCGTACCCTCTAAGGGTGAGCAGGTTGCAAGCGCCTTGGCGGGCGCTTTGCAGCACCTCTTCAGGCAGCGCCCGGTCAGGCATCGTTCTGACCGGGCGTTTGCCGCTTTACGTTACAGGTAACAAGAATGGCCAAAGAATATAGCCGTACCCAACGCATTGGCGATCAGATGCAGCGCGAGCTGGCTGAGCTGATCCGTCGTGAAGTCAAGGATCCGCGTGTCGGTCTGGTCACCATCACTGCCGTGGATGTGAGCCGCGACCTGGGCCATGCCAAGGTGTTCATCACCGTGATGGGTGAAGAAACCCCCGATGCCGTGCAGCAGTCGCTCAAGGCCCTGAACAGCGCCGCCAGCTTCCTGCGCCTGCACCTGGGTCGCTCCATGCAGCTGCGCAGCGTGCCGCAACTGCATTTCCACTTCGACGAAAGCGTCAGCCGTGGCGTGCACCTGTCGGCATTGATCGAGCGTGCAGTGGCCGAAGACCGCCTGCACAAGGATGCCGACGAGTCTGGCACCAAGGAGTAATCGGTGGCCCAGGTCAAACGCATTCGCCGCAATGTCAGCGGCATCATCCTGCTGGACAAGCCCTTGGGCTTCACCTCCAACGCTGCCTTGCAAAAGGTGCGCTGGTTGCTCAATGCAGAGAAGGCCGGTCACACCGGTAGCCTCGACCCGCTGGCCACTGGCGTCTTGCCGCTGTGCTTCGGCGAGGCCACCAAGTTTTCGCAATACCTGCTCGACTCCGACAAGGGTTACGAGACGGTCATGCAACTGGGCCAGACGACCAACACCGGCGACGCCGAGGGCGAGGTGCTGCGCACCCGCGAGGTGACCGTTGGTCGCACCGAACTGGAAGCCGCATTGCCCGGTTTTCGTGGCCCGATCAGCCAGATACCGCCCATGTACTCGGCTCTCAAGCGTGACGGTCAGCCGTTGTACAAGCTGGCGCGTGCAGGAGAGGTAGTGGAGCGCGAGGCGCGTTCTGTTACTATTAGCCGTCTTGAACTGCTCGAGTGCGAAGGCACCCGTGCACGCTTGAGCGTTGGCTGCAGCAAAGGCACCTATATTCGTACCCTGGTGGAGGATATCGGTGAAGTGCTGGGCTGCGGTGCGTATGTCGCAGAGCTGCGCAGGACGCAGGCCGGGCCTTTCGCGCTGGCACAGACGGTCACCCTCGAGGAGCTCGAGCAGGCCCACGCCGAAGGCGGCAACGAAGCGCTCGATCGTTTCCTCATGCCGTCGGACAGCGGGCTGCAGGATTGGCCGATGGTGAGTCTGTCCGAGCACAGCGCGTTCTACTGGCTGCATGGGCAGGCAGTGCGTGCACCGGACGCGCCGCAATTCGGCATGGTTCGTGTACAGGATCACAATGCCCGCTTCATCGGTATCGGTGAGGTGAGCGAAGACGGGCGGATCGCGCCACGTCGACTGATTCGGTCGGAATGACCGAAACCATGGGCCCAGGCAGGTGCCGAGGTCCGTGGAGCAGAGGGTGGCTGTCAGTAGGCACGGTCACACCTCTTTCTATTGATACAGGGATAAGTCCCTGGCCTATTGGAACCCGTTCGCGGGGTCCGTTTAATCAGGAGAAGCCTCATGGCCCTCAGCGTTGAAGAAAAAGCTAAGATCGTTGCCGAACACCAGCAAGCCGCCGGCGACACCGGTAGCCCGGAAGTACAGGTTGCTCTGCTGACCGCCAACATCAACAAGCTGCAAGGCCACTTCAAGGCCAACGACAAAGACCACCACTCCCGTCGTGGTCTGATTCGCATGGTCAACCAGCGTCGTAAGCTGCTGGACTACCTGAAGGGCAAAGACACCACCCGTTACAGCGCGCTGATCGCTCGCCTGGGCCTGCGTCGCTAATAGCGGCCTGGTTGGTGGTGTGCATGGCGTGCCGCTGGCTTCGACAGGGCTGTTTCACAGCCTTGTCGTGGGGCACGCCACGCATGACTTCGAGGCTGGCAGCCTGGTAACTCGAGCGGTTTTTCGCTCGGTTCCAGGCTCCCGGCCTCGAGTTGTATCTGGACGGTAGACAGGGCCGATTCCCTGCACTGCCCAAGCATTCGCAAGAAAACAGTTCCCCCAAGAGCCACTGAAGAAGGTAGGAAACCGTGAACCCGGTAATCAAGACATTCCAGTTCGGTCAATCGACCGTTACTCTCGAAACGGGCCGCATTGCCCGTCAGGCAACCGGCGCCGTGCTGGTCACCGTCGACAACGACGTCACCGTGCTGGTGACCGTGGTCGGTGCCAAGCAAGCTGATCCAGGCAAGGGCTTCTTCCCGCTGTCGGTTCACTACCAGGAAAAAACCTACGCTGCCGGCAAGATCCCCGGTGGTTTCTTCAAGCGTGAAGGCCGTCCTTCCGAGAAAGAAACCCTGACCTCGCGCCTGATCGACCGTCCGATCCGTCCGCTGTTCCCTGAAGGGTTCATGAACGAAGTGCAGGTCGTCTGCACCGTGGTTTCCACCAGCAAGAAGACCGACCCCGATGTCGCCGCGATGATCGGTACCTCGGCGGCTCTGGCCATCTCCGGCATTCCATTCGAAGGCCCGATTGGCGCGGCACGCGTTGCCTTCCACGAAAGCACCGGCTACCTGCTGAACCCAACGTACGAGCAACTGGCGGCTTCTAGCCTGGACATGGTTGTCGCCGGTACCGAAACCGCCGTGTTGATGGTTGAATCGGAAGCCAAAGAGCTCACCGAAGACCAGATGCTGGGCGCCGTGCTGTTCGCCCACGATGAGTTCCAGGCCGTCATCCAGGCCGTCAAGGAACTGGCTGCCGAAGCCGGCAAGCCAACGTGGGACTGGCAGCCCGCCGCCGCCAACACCGAGCTGATGAACCTGGTACGCGCCGAGTTCGGCGAGCAGGTTTCACAGGCCTACACCATCACCCAGAAAGCGGACCGCTACACCCGCCTGGGCCAGCTGCGCGATGAAGCCATCGCCCGCCTGAGCAACGAAGAAGCCGGCCCGACCGCTGGCCAGATCAAGGAAATCTTCGGCGAGCTGGAATACCGCACCGTGCGCGAGAACATCGTGAACGGCAAGCCGCGCATCGACGGCCGTGACACCCGCACCGTGCGCCCGCTGAACATCGAAGTCGGTGTTCTGCCCAAAACCCACGGCTCGGCATTGTTCACCCGTGGCGAAACCCAGGCGCTGGTCGTTGCCACCCTCGGTACTGCCCGTGACGCACAGTTGCTGGACACCCTGGAAGGCGAAAAGAAAGACCCCTTCATGCTGCACTACAACTTCCCACCGTTCTCGGTCGGTGAGTGTGGTCGCATGGGCGGCGCTGGCCGTCGTGAAATCGGCCACGGTCGTCTGGCGCGTCGCGGCGTGCAGGCGATGCTGCCAAGCGACAGCGAGTTCCCGTACACTATCCGTGTCGTCTCGGAAATCACCGAGTCCAACGGTTCCAGCTCCATGGCTTCGGTCTGCGGTGCCTCGCTGGCCCTGATGGATGCCGGTGTACCGATGAAAGCACCGGTTGCCGGTATCGCTATGGGTCTGGTCAAGGAAGGCGAGAAGTTTGCCGTTCTGACCGACATCCTGGGTGACGAAGACCACCTTGGCGACATGGACTTCAAGGTAGCCGGTACCGCCAAGGGCGTCACCGCCCTGCAGATGGACATCAAGATCAACGGCATCACCGAAGAGATCATGGAAATCGCCCTGGGCCAGGCCCTGGAAGCGCGCCTGAACATCCTCGGCCAGATGAACCAGATCATTGCCCAGTCGCGTACCGAGCTGTCGGCCAACGCGCCGACCATGATCGCCATGAAAATCGACTCGGACAAGATCCGCGACGTGATCGGCAAGGGCGG
This sequence comes from Pseudomonas sp. I3-I5, assembly GCF_022699445.1. Classification (NCBI taxonomy): domain Bacteria; kingdom Pseudomonadati; phylum Pseudomonadota; class Gammaproteobacteria; order Pseudomonadales; family Pseudomonadaceae; genus Pseudomonas; species Pseudomonas sp. I3-I5. The sequence goes on from NZ_CP093940.1 coordinate 602,413, forward strand.
CGCCACCATTCGCGCCATCTGCGAAGAGACCAAGGCTTCGATCGATATCGAAGATGACGGCTCGATCAAGATCTTCGGCGAAACCAAGGAAGCGGCAGACGCTGCCAAGCAGCGCATCCTGGGCATCACTGCCGAGGCCGAGATTGGCAAGATCTACGTGGGCAAGGTCGAGCGTATTGTCGACTTCGGCGCCTTCGTCAACATCCTGCCTGGCAAGGATGGCCTGGTGCACATCTCCATGCTGAGCGATGCGCGCGTCGAGAAAGTCACCGACATCCTCAAGGAAGGTCAGGAAGTTGAAGTGCTGGTACTGGACGTGGATAACCGCGGCCGTATCAAGCTGTCCATCAAGGACGTCGCGGCTGCGAAGGCTTCTGGCGTCTGATCGCCTAGCGCTTCACAAAGGGCTCCCGCGGGAGCCCTTTTTTTTGGATCTATACTGGGCTGTGCCCGTGTAAATACAAAAACAGACACGGAACTTTTAGCGGACTTGCATCTTGCATGCAGGTTTATCGCGCAGGTTGCAGAATGCACGAGTCGTGAATGATGCGATGATACGTAAGTCATTGATTTAAAAGGAATCAAGCGAAGCGTAAAACCTGGCACAAGCCATGCAACTACCTGTTTACCTGCCGCCAGACACATGGCGCAGACCTTTCGAAAAACAGGAGTGACTCACATGAAGAAGTTCGCCATTGCTGCCGCTACTGCTACCGCTCTGACCCTGACCATGGCCAACGCCGCTTTCGCAGCCCAGGCCACCCAGGCTCCGGTAATGCTGGCTGCCAACACTATGGATGACGCTAAGCAAGAAGGCTCTGACACCTGGATCACCACCAAGGTCAAAGCGGATCTGCTGACCGAGAAAGGCGTACCAGGCAGCGACATCAAAGTAGAAACCAGCCACGGCGTAGTCTCTCTGTCCTCGGACGTCAAAGTGACCGAGTCGCAAAAAGAAGTGGCCGTGCGCGTTGCCAAGAACATCAAAGGCGTCAAGAGCGTAATGGCTGACGGCCTGAAAGCTGAATAAGGATCGTCCTGTCGGCCAAATGGATTTGGCCAGCTACAACAAAAGCCCCGGCCTGTGCCGGGGCTTTTTCGTGGAAGCTTTCATTGAGCCGCATAGGCTTGGCATCAAGCCTTAGGAGTCACGATCAGTCGGCATCCAGGTGCATTGGCGTGACAACGCGGCCATCTTTTTCGGGCTGCCCCAGGTGGGTGTCGATGAAGTACACCCTATCGTCTTCAAGCTTGGCTTTGTCCACCAGGTAATCCTTGATACTGCTGGCCCGCTCCTGCCCCAGAGTGCGTAACAGAGCCGTGCTTTCGGCCCAGAACTTGAGCACGGCGTTGCGAAGGTTGGCAGTGCGCGCGTCGCGGTCAAGCTGCTCCCATTCGGCAGGCGGTTGCTGCTTGAGGCGGCTGCGGTAAATGCCTTCGAGCATCGCTGGCTTGTCGGCCTCGTCGACCACCATCAGGGACGCACTGGCCGGTACCTTGTCACCGCGCCGCTGCAGAATCTTGTACCAGGTGGCCTGATATTCCCGCTCCAGACGCTGTTGGGCAAGAATGGGGCCGTCGCTTGCCTGAGCGCTGGTGCCTTCGATTTCCAGGCGCAGTTCCGGCCGCTTTCTCAGCCCTTCGGCAAGTTTATCCAAGGATGCTTGGGCATCGCCTGCCAGCTCGCTGGACCCGGGTGCAAAGGCCACAGTGCCCAAGTCTTCGGCGCCGCCTCCGGCAACAAGGCCACCGATGAGCTTGAACGGTGCCTGCGCGGCGCGCAGCACCAGGTTGCGCAAGGTTTGCCACACGATCGGCATCACGCTGAACTGCGGGTTGTTCAGATCGCCCGCAACGGGCAACTCGATGGAAATCTTGCCGTGAGTGTCTTTGAGCAGCGCCACTGCGAGGCGAATCGGCAGATCGACCGCGTCCGGGCTGTCCACTTTCTCCCCAAGTTGCAACTGCTCAACGACCACCTTGTTCTCGGCTTTGAGTTGGCCCTTGGTGATCAGGTAGTGCAGGTCCAGGTTCAGCCGGCCTTTGCGGATGCGGTAGCCGGCAAACTTGCCCGAGTAGGGCGTCAGGGTGGTCAGTTCGACGCGTTTGAACACGGCGGCGATATCCAGGCTCGCGAGTGGGTCGAATGGGTTGAGGCCACCTTTGATAGTGACGGGTGCGTACCGGTCGACCTTGCCTTGCACATCCACCTGGGCAGGGAGGGGCTTGCGGTTATCGATGGTCCCCACCTGGCCGTTGAGCTGTTGCACGGCCGTGGCGAAATTGGGCGTGAGCGACAGGTCGGCGAAGTTGGCCGAACCGTCCTTGATCACGATCTGGCCAATGTGGATACCGAGCGGCTTTTCCTCGGTGGCGCTTGCAGGCTGGGGCTGGGCCTTGGAAGGGGCATCGTTTGGCTGTGGGATCAACAGGTCATTGATGTTGGTAGTACGGTCTTCGTTGATGATGAAGCGTGCATAAGGCTGTTGCAGTGTCACCTTGTCGATCGACAGGGCATCGCCATGCACATACGTCAGGCCATCGAGGTTGACCTGCTGCCATTTGACGAAGTCCCGGCTCTTGATGGTGTCGAGGGTGTGCAACTGATTCACCTGCGCTTTGCCGCTTACCGTCAAGGCCAACGGCGAGGTGCTTTTCAGGTCCACCTTCAGGTCGCTGTCGAGCATACCGCTGCGCAGCTCCAACAGAATGAAGGGGCTGATGTAGGCTTGGGCTAACCGCAGGTCGATGTCCCGGGTGCCGACATCCAGCTTGGCCCACACCGGCGCCAGGTTGACCTGGCCCTGGCCCTGCAGGGTGCCTTGCTTGCCGATGCCGGTGTCGAACTTGACCGTGAAGGGCTTCTGGTTGAGGCTGTCGAAGCCCTTCAAGTCAGCGTTCAAGGGGCCTACGTCCAGGGTGACCGGTTCTTTTTGCGTGCGGTCTGCCAGGTGAACACGGTAGTTCCTGAGCTGGACATCATTAAGCAACACCTGCCAGGGCTTGCTTGGGGCCGCTGGCGTCTGCGGTGCAGCTGAAGCCCCTGCAGTGGGCGGCTCGGCCTTTTCAGCTGGTGTTGGCTTGCCAGGCTCGCCGGCAAACAGCACCTGCCAATCGAGCTGACCGTCCTTCTCCAGCGCTGCCCAGGTTTCCAGTTTTTCACTGCGTACCTTGCCGATCGTGACCTGCTGCTTGACCAGGTCGACGGAGGCATCACTCAACTCCAGATTGGCGAGCCTTGCCAACGGACGACCATCCGGAGCCTTGATGGCAAAGGGCGCCACCCGCACCGAGGCTTTTTCCAGACGCAGTTCGGTCTTGTCTGCCAGGTTGAGCCGATAATGCGTGCTCAGGCTGAGCTTGCCGTCTTCCAGCACCAAGGGCACCGCATCGCGCACATAGGGCCAGAACAGCTTCATCTTGCTGTCGGTGACCTTAAGCGTGCCTTCGGACGCGATAGGCGCTAGGCTCAACGTGCCCTGCCAGTCGATGCGCCCACCGTTGGGACCGTTGGCCACCATGGTCATGTCGGCATTGTCATTGGCGAGGGTGCTGAGGTTCTTCAATTCCAGGCCAAGGTTGTCGTAGAGAAACTCGATCGGCTCGCTGGGACGCAGGTCTTCGAAACGCACGAAACCCTGCTCAAGCTTGATGCTGCCGATACGCAGCGGGAAAGGATCGCCTGGGGGTGTATCGGGCTCGCTTTTGCTGGCAGGCAGTTGGAAAAGGCGAGCGAGGTTGAGCGTGCCATCTTTGGCAAATAGCACTTCGGTGCGTGGTTTGACCAACTCGAGGGCGTCAAGGTGCAGCGCGCCGGTCCATAGGCTGTCCAGCGACAGGTTGGCGTACAGTTTTTCGAAGCCAACCTGCTCTTTACCGGGCTCGCCGATCTGCAAGCCCCACAAGGTCAACTCAAGGCTGAAGGGGTTGAACTCGGCCCGCTGGAGGTGGGCCGGCACCGTGGCGTAGTGGGCGAGCTGCTGGTTGGCGATACGCAGCGCGACGCCCGGAAGAATGAAAAAGCCAAGCAGGCTGTACAGGGCGAGCAACGCCAGCAGTGCGCCGATGGCGCGAGTCAGTCCTTTGTACATGAATCGCTTCGTCTGTCCGGGCCGGGATGCCTTGGAGTATGGCACGTTAAATCAGTTCCGCTGAGGTGCGCTCAGTGCTTATTCGATGCCCATGCGGCGCCTGGCCCGGTGCGCAGACCCGTCGCGCATGGCCCAGCGCAATACCGGTGCGGTGCCTTGCACGCCCAGGCGGATCAACCGTTTTTGCCAATGGCCCGGTTCGAGGCCAAGCTGCTGTTGTGCCCACTGGGGCAGCAGCTCGATACCGGCGTGCAGCATCAGCTTGCCCACCGGTTTTGCCAGCCGGCTGGGCGCAGGGGCGTCGAGCAGAATACTCATGACTTCCTGACTGCGGGCATCGCAGCTCAGTTGTGGGCGCATCGCATGCAGGTAGTGTTCGACCTCACGGCGCGAGCGTGGCACGTCCAGGGCGCCCAGGCGTTCGGCGATCAGGGCGATTTCCTGGTAGTAAGCGTCTTGGTCGGCCAGGGACAAGCGGGGGTTGCGGTAACGCAAGTGAGCGGCCAGAAAGCTGCTGACCTCGGCCACATGCACCCAGGTCAGCAGGTGAGGGTCGCTGGCCGCATAGGGGCGGCCATCCGGCGCGGTGCCTTCGACTTGCAGGTGTATCCGGCGCACTTTTTCGATCAGCCAGTGCGCATCTTCGGTCGCACCGAACGTGGTCCCTGAAATGAACTGGCTGGTGCGCCGCAGGCGCCCGATCAAGTCATGGCGAAAGTTGGAATGGTCCCAGACCCCAGCGAGCGCCAGCGGGTGCAGCAACTGCAGCATCAGTGCGCTGATGCCGCCGACCAGCATGCTGGGGAAGTCGCCATGCACCCGCCAACTGACACTGTCGGGCCCGAACAGGCCAGGGTCGCCCTTGGGCGACTCCAGGTCGAGCTGCCCCAACGCCAGGCCGGTGAGGCTCATGGCTTGTTGTTCGATACGGCGGCGAAGCGCTTCCATGGTGACCTGCAGGGCTGGGCAGCCTGGGTAGCGGCCGCCGGTTATCGGTTCAGGCGAGTGTCGATCAACCCTTGGACGACGCTCGGGTCGGCCAGGGTAGAGGTGTCGCCCAGGCTGTCGAGCTCGTTACAGGCGATCTTGCGCAGTATACGCCGCATGATCTTACCCGACCGTGTCTTGGGCAGAGCCGGAGCCCATTGCAGCAGCTCGGGCTTGGCGAAGCTGCCGATCTCCTTGCCGACGAGCGCCAGTAACTGGGCCTTGAGGTCTTCATCGGGGCTGACACCGTTCATGGTGGTCACGAAGGCGTATACACCCTGGCCCTTGAGATCGTGGGGGTAACCCACCACGGCTGCTTCGGCCACGCTGTCGTGAAGCACCAGGGCGCTTTCGACCTCCGCCGTGCCGATGCGATGTCCGGACACGTTGATCACATCGTCCACGCGCCCAGTGATCCAGTAATGCCCGTCGGCATCGCGCCTGGCGCCATCCCCGGTGAAGTAGTAGCCGGGCATGGGCTTGAAGTAGGTGTCGACCATGCGTTGGTGATCGCCATGGACGCTGCGAATCTGCCCCGGCCAGCTGGCCTTGATCGCCAGCAGCCCAGCCCCTGGACCCTCGATGACCTGGCCCTTGTCGTCAAGCAGCACCGGCTGCACGCCGAACATGGGTTGGGTGGCGCAGCCAGGCTTGAGGGTCTGGGTGCCGGGCAGTGGCGTGAGCATGATGCCGCCGGTTTCGGTCTGCCACCAAGTGTCGACGATGGGGCAGCGGCGCTGTCCGACCTCATCGAAATACCAATGCCAGGCTTCCGGGTTGATCGGTTCACCCACGCTGCCCAGCAAGCGCAGGCTCGCACGGGAGGTACTTTGCAGGGGCGCAAGCCCTTCGCGCATCAGGGCGCGCAGGGCGGTGGGTGCGGTGTAGAAGATGTTGACCTGATGCTTGTCCACCACTTGCCAGAACCGCGAGCTGTCGGGGTAGTTGGGCACGCCCTCGAACATCAGCGAGATGGCGCCATTGGCCAGAGGGCCATACACGATGTAACTGTGGCCGGTGACCCAGCCGACGTCGGCGGTGCACCAGAAGACTTCCCCCTGCCGGTAGTCGAACACCACGTCGAATGTCATGGCCGCTTGCAGCAAGTACCCCGCCGTGGTGTGCAGCACGCCTTTGGGTTTGCCGGTGCTGCCGGATGTGTAGAGGATGAACAGCGGCGCCTCTGCCTCCATCGGTTCGGGCGGGCAAGTCTCGTCGACCTGCTCGATGGCGTGGTGGTACCAGAGGTCACGACCGTCGTCCCACGCGACATCACCCCCAGTGCGCCGCACGACCACGACGGTGCTGACGGCTGGGCAACTGGCCAGCGCCTTGTCGACATTCTGTTTGAGGGCGATGCGCTTGCCGCCGCGTACGCCTTCGTCAGCGGTGATGACGGTGCGGCAGTCGGCATCGAGGATACGGTCACGCAGCGCGTCGGGGGAAAAACCACCGAACACCACGGAGTGAACAGCGCCTATGCGCGCGCACGCGAGCATGGCGAACGCGGCTTCGGGGATCATCGGCATGTAGATGCATACCCGGTCACCTTTGGCCACGCCTCGCGACTTCAATACATTGGCCAGGCGACATACCTGGCGGTGCAGTTCACGGTAGCTGATGGCCTTGGTGTCGCTAGGGTCGTCGCCTTCCCACAGCAGGGCGGTCTGCTCGGCCCGCGTGGCCAGGTGGCGATCGATGCAGTTGTAGCTGACGTTCAGTTGGCTTCCGTCGAACCAACGGGCCTGGCCGGTGCGCAGGTCCGACCGTTGAACCTGGGACCATGGCTTCATCCAGGTCAGGCGTTGCGCTTGAGCGGTCCAGAAGGTATCCGGGTCTTCGACCGACTGGCGGTACAGGCGGTCATAGTCGTCCTGGGAAAGGGCTGCCGCCTGACTGACGGCGAGGGCGTGCGGGTAATGTTGGAGATCGAACATGGCGGTGGTCCTGCTCTTGTAAGGGGCGAGGCACGGCAACGGCTATTGAGTAGGACAGTTTTGGGGGGAGGGGTGTTCAACCGGTCCGGCGATTGGGCGGTCACGGGCTACAGGGACAGTGGAGCTGCAGACTGGCTTGCTGCGCAGGCTTCACTCACGTGCGATAGGCGCTGCGCGGCAGCCCCGCCAATCGCCCGGAAGCGAACTGCAGAAGCTACGGCGCACTTTTTTCACGCCCTGCCTGACGAGCAGGATGCACTGCCAGGCAGAGGGTGGGATCAGCCGCGATGGCGGCCGCGGAAGTAATTGATCAGGCCCTGGGTAGAACCGTCCTCGGCAACCTCTTCCTGGCTGCCCACAAGACGCTGGTACACACCCTTGCCCAGCTCCTTGCCCAATTCCACGCCCCATTGGTCGAAGGCATTGATACCCCAGACCACGCTCTGCACGAACACCTTGTGCTCATACATGGCCACCAGGGCGCCCAGCCGGCGTGGGCTGATACGCTCGACCACCAAGGTGTTGCTCGGACGATTGCCCGGAATGACCTTGTGCGGGGCGAGCTTTTGCACATCGGCTTCGCTCATGCCCTTGGCACGCAGTTCGGTCTCGGCTTCCTCGCGCGTCTTCCCCAGCATCAGCGCCTGGCTCTGGGACAGGCAGTTGGCGTACAGCCACTGGTGGTGGTCGGCCACCGGGTTGAAGCTGACGACCGGCACGATGAAGTCGGCCGGGATCAGCTGTGTGCCCTGGTGCAGCAATTGGTGATAGGCATGCTGGCCGTTGCAGCCCACGCCGCCCCAGATCACCGGGCCGGTCTCGGTTTTCACCGGGGTGCCGTCCTGCAGCACGCTCTTGCCGTTGGACTCCATGTCCAGCTGTTGCAGGTGCTTGGTGATGTTGCGCAGGTAGTGGTCGTACGGCAGGATCGCGTGGCTGCTGGCACCCCAGAAATTGCCGTACCACACGCCCAGCAGCGCCAGCAGCACGGGCATGTTCTTCTCGAACGGCGCGCTCTGGAAATGCTGGTCCATGGTGTAGGCACCGGAGAGCAGTTCCTTGAAGTTGGCGGTGCCGATGGCAAGCGCAATCGGCAGGCCGATGGCGGACCACAGCGAATAGCGCCCACCGACCCAGTCCCACATCGGGAAGATGTTCTCTTCGCGGATGCCAAACGCCACGGCGGCGGCCTTGTTGCTGGAAACGGCGATGAAGTGGCGGTACAGCTCGGCTTCCGAGCCGCCCTGGGCCAGGTACCAGGTACGCGCGGCCATTGCGTTCTTCAGGGTCTCGAGGGTGTTGAACGACTTGGACGAGACGATGAACAGGGTGGTTTCGGCGCGCAGGCTGGCCGACAGTTCGTGGAACTCGCTACCGTCGATGTTCGCCAGGTAATGGCAGCGTACACCGCGCTGGGCGTAAGGCATCAGCGCTTCGGATACCAGTTCCGGGCCCAGGAACGAGCCACCGATACCAATGTTGACTACGTCGGTGATGGGCTTTTCGCTGTAGCCACGCCACAGGCCATCATGTATGCGGCCTACCAGCTCGGTGATCTGGTTGAGCACCTTGTGCACTTCCGGCATGACGTTCACGCCGTTGACGCTGAGCTTGTCACCCACCGGGCGGCGCAGGGCGGTGTGCAGCACCGGCCGGCCTTCGGAGGCGTTGATGATCTCGCCGCTGAACATCGAGGTGATGGCGTCCTTGAGGCCCACTTCGTCGGCCAGGTTTACCAGCAGGTCACGTGTCTGTTCGGTGATCAGGTTCTTGGAATAATCCAGGAACAGGCCACAGGAGCTCAGGGAGAATTGTTCGAAGCGCTGAGGATCGGCGGCGAAGGCTTCACGCATGCTGAAGCCTTGCATGGCATCGCGGTGCTGCTTGAGCGCCTGCCAGGCGGGTAGAGCCGTGACATCGTGGGGGGTACGGTAATACGCCATTGCGCGGGGGTCCCTTGGTCCGTGGTGATGCGTTGGACACGGCAGTCATTGCCGGGTTCAGGCTGGCATCATTATAGGCAAAGGTCCGGCGCTGGGAATGGGGGGCGTTCAAGTAGATGAGGTGCCTGGGCACCCCAGGCCGTTCAGGCAGTCGTGTCCTGCACTTGCACGTACAGGTTGTCGATCAGGCGGGTGTTGCCCAGGTAAGCCGCCGCGATGACCACCAGGTCTCGGTCATCGACCACGGCCGGGCGCAGGGTCAGGGCATGCCGTACTTCCAGGTAATCGGTGCGCAGACCGGCTGTGCTCAACTGGGCCTGGCCGTCGGCCACCAGCGTGGCGAAGTCCTTTTGGCCATGGGCGATGGCAGCTGCCAGTGTCTGGAGTACCCGATACAGCACTGGCGCTGTTGCCCGCTGCTCTGGGGTGAGGTAGCCATTGCGCGATGACAGTGCCAAACCGTCTGCGGCGCGCACCGTAGGCAGGCCCATCACCTGGATCGGCATGTTCAGGTCGCGCACCATGGCGCGGATGACTGCCAGCTGCTGATAGTCCTTTTCGCCAAAGACCGCGAGGTCAGGCTGCACCATGTTGAACAATTTGCTGACCACGGTGGCCACGCCTTCGAAGTGCCCTGGCCGACTGGCGCCGCACAGCCCTTGCGACAGGGTGGGCACGCTGACCCGCGTCTGCACGCTCATCCCGTCCGGATACATTTCATCCACGCCAGGGGCAAACAGCAGGTTGCAGCCCGATTCGACCAACAGCTGCTGGTCGGCTGCCAACGTGCGAGGGTATTTGTCCAGGTCTTCATTGGCCCCGAACTGTAGCGGGTTGACGAAGATGCTGGCAACGACGAAGTCGGTGCATTGCGCGGCCTTGACCACCAGGGCCGCATGGCCGCTGTGCAGGTTGCCCATTGTCGGCACGAAGCCGATGCGCTTGCCTTCGTTGCGGGCGCGGGCTACGGCGGCGCGCAGCTCCCGCACGGTCTTGACTGTATTCATGCGCTGAACCCGTGTTCACTGGCGGGGAAGGTGACCTGCTTGACGGCCTGGACATAAGCGGCAAGGGCGCTGGCGATGTCAGGTTGGCCGTCCATGAAGTTCTTCACGAACTTGGGCACCCGACCGCTGAGAGACAGGCCGAGCATGTCGTGCAGCACCAGTACCTGACCATCGGTGGCGTTGCCGGCACCAATGCCGATGACCGGGATGCGCACGGCCTGGGTGATCGCTGCGGCCAGATCGCTCGGCACGCACTCGAGCAACAGCATCGCGGCGCCCGCGGCTTCAAGGGCGATGGCATCGGCCTGCATCTGCCGGGCTTGTGCCTCAAGGCGGCCTTGTACTTTATAGCCGCCGAGCACGTTTACGGTCTGAGGTGTCAGGCCCAGGTGGGCGCACACAGGCACGCCGCGCTCGGCCAGCAGCCGAATGGTCTCGGCCAGCCAGGCTGCACCTTCGATTTTGACCATGTGGGCGCCGGCCTGCATCAGCGCCGCGCTGTTGGCAAAGGCCGATTCGGGCGTGGCGTGGGCCATGAAAGGCAAGTCGGCGAGAATCAATGCGCCGTGATTGCCGCGCTTGACCGAGGCGGTGTGGTAGGCCATGTCTGCCGTGGTGACCGGCAAGGTGCTGTCATGGCCTTGCAAGACCATGCCCAAGGAGTCGCCCACCAGCAGGACGTCGACGCCAGCCTGGCTGGCTGCCTTGGCGAACGTCGCGTCATAGCAGGTCAGCATGGCGATTTTTTCACCCTTGGCCTTCAGGCCATTGAGGGTGGAAAGGGTTACTTCAGGCATGTAGAGAGTTCCTCATTCTGGCGCCAGGGGAAACGACTGCATGCAACCTGAGTAGTCATCTTCCGCAGCGGCACATCATCGCGCGTGATGTTCTGGCACAGGTCCGTCCGGGCCTCGATAGGGGTGCGCAACACGGGGGTGCCACGCAGGTCGCCTATAGTCGTGAGCGGAATGAGGGAAGTCAATCACCCTGTTACCGCATTGTTACGATCAGGGTGTTACTGGCGTTACTGCCCTAACGAACGGCCGGTTACAGGCGTTCGAGGCCAATGCAAGGGCAGGCGGCGAGCAGTTGGGACAGTTGGCGGCCATCGGCAAGCCGGAAGTCTGCAGGTACCAGTTCGGCCAGCGGATAAAGCACGAAGGGCCTGGCATGCATGTGGTAGTGCGGTACCTGCAGGCGCGGCAGGTCCAGCACCTGGTCGCCGTACAGCAGGATGTCCAGGTCGAGGGTGCGCGGCCCCCAGCGTTCCTTGCGCACCCGGCCCTGGTCGTTTTCGATGGCCTGCAAGGCATCGAGCAGGTCAAGTGGCGCCAAGGCGCTGTCGAGCGCGGCGACCGCATTGGTGTAGCGGGGCTGACCCGGCAGTAGCGAATCGCTGGTATACAGCGCCGAAGCAGCCACCAGTCGCGTTGCCTGGACCTGATCGAGGGCGTCCAGGGCGCTGCGCAACTGCTCGGCCGGGGCATCCAGATTGCTGCCCAAGCCGACGTACACGCGGATGCTCACTCGAAGGCCTCTTCACCACCGCGCTTGCGCTTGCTGTTGCTGCGCTTGCGTTTGCGGGACGCACCGCCTTCATCACGGCTGCCCAAGTCGCGAATCATGTCGCGGCGCTCGCTGTCATTGGCTTCCTGATACTCGGTCCACCACTGGCCAAGGTCATCGGTTTCTTCGCCAGCGCTTTCGCGCAGCAGCAGGAAATCGTAACCGGCACGGAAGCGCGGATTGTCCAGCAGCATGTCGGCGCGTTTACCGCTGCGGCGCGGCAGGCGTTCCTGCATGTCCCAGATTTCGCGGATCGGCAGCGTGAAGCGCTTGGGGATGGCGATGCGCGCGCATTGCTCGGCGATCAGGTCATGGGCTGCGCCGTTCATGGCCGGAATCGGTGGCACCCCTTGATTCTGCAGGTGCAGAACGCGTGCTGGCAGGGCAGGCCACAACAGGGCTGCGAACATGAAGGCAGGCGTTACCGGCTTGCCTTGCTTGACGCGCAGGTCCGTGTTGCTCAGCGCCTGGCTGATCAGCGTGTGGGTATAAGTGGGGCGGTCTTCCAGCGCCTGGGCACTGGCGGGGAACAGGGGCTCGAACAGCTGCAGGTCGACCAGCATTTCGAACACCATGGCGCCCTGGCCCGAAAGGAACAGCTTCAGGCTCTCTTCGAACAGCCGCGCCGGCGGTATTTCGCGCAGCAACGGCGCCAGTTCGCGAATCGGCTGTACGGTGTGCTTTTCGATACCGAAGTCGAGCTTGGCTGCGAAACGCACCGCACGCAGCATGCGTACTGGGTCTTCCTGGTAGCGATGGGTAGGATCGCCGATCAGGCGCAACAGGCGATTGCGCACATCGTGCACGCCGTTGGCGTAATCGAGGATGCGCTCGCTGACCGGATCGTAATACAGCGCGTTGATGGTGAAGTCGCGGCGCTGCGCGTCTTCTTCCAAGGTGCCATATACGTTGTCGCGCAAGATTCGCCCGCTGGCATTATGGGACGAGCGGTGGCTGTCGCCCTGATCGTCCTCGGAGTGAGGGGCACGGAAGGTGGCGACTTCAATGATTTCACGGCCGAAATGCACGTGAACCAACTTGAAGCGGCGGCCGATGATCCGCGCGTTACGGAACTCGGCGCGTACCTGTTCGGGGGTGGCGCTGGTGGCCACGTCGAAGTCTTTCGGCGTGATGCCCAGCATCAGGTCGCGGACACAACCACCGACCAGATAAGCCTGGTAACCGGCGCTCTGCAGGCGCTCCACGATGTTTACCGCATGGCGGCTGAACTGGTGGCGCTGCAGCGAATGCTGGCTTTTGTTGATCACCTCGGGCGTGGTACGCCGGTGGTGCTGGCCCGGTACGGGCGGGCGGAACGACTGGAACAGCTTCTTCAGCATGGGATGCACTGTTTGAAGGAATGTTCGGCCAAGAATATGAGAATGGCCGCATGATGGGCGGGGATTCTAGCATTTACTCGCGGGATGGTGTAGGCGGTCGCAGAATGCCTGCCCAAAGGCAGAAACGACAAGGGGAGCCTAAGCTCCCCAAGAAGTCGTTGCGTGTGCTCTTATTGTTTTTTTTGCGGGCTTCTTGTTTTTGTTGAGCGCCCTGCCACTAAGCGCGAAGCTTGTGGACGACCCCCAAGCCAGGGGTAAAGAGCAAACGGATTGCTTTGGCCGCTGATGTCACGTTGATCGTCGATCCATCCAGTTCAGGTGCTGCTTTTTAGTGCAGTTTTTGTTGTTCTCTGCCTGGGTGTGGGGCAAGCCCCAAACATGCATCCTCTCCAAAAGAATCAGTTAGCTGCGCCTCCGCCGTCTTGTTCTTATTGTGCGTGAGTCGTTTCGTCTTGTTCTTATTGTGGGTTGCAGTGCTTGTTATTGTTTTTGTACTAAGCATATAGCAGAAGGCGTGCCAACTTTGGCTGGCCCAGCAAATCCGGGGGTTTGGTCATTTCTGCAGGGTTGCATCCCAGGGGCGCAACGTGTTTTTCGTTACCGTTTGCCTCGGTAACTGTTACGTGCCAGCAGGCAGGTAACAGATTTTTGCAGAGGGGGAGGGTGCGGGGAATGGGTTTGAGCCCTATTACGAGGAAGGGCTTTGCAGGGTGACCGAAGACGGGCAGGAGATGACGCCTGCCCGGTTGAATCAGTTCTCGCTGGTGGCGTTGGTTTTACGGCGTGGAATGCCCAGGCGCTGCCTGCGCTCCCAAAGGCATTTACGGCTGACGCCCAGCTTGCGTGCCAGCTCGGTCTCGGTCATGTGGTCCTGATGCTCCAACACGAAATGCTGGAAGTAGTCCTCCAGCGACAGGTCTTCGGTCGGCTCATGACTGGCCGTGGCGGCACCGGCCACGGTCAGCGTACTGTCGAGCAGCTCGTCCTCGTCCAGCTCGCTGAGCTCGATGTCGATGCCCAATAGCTCCGCCGAAATTTCCGGGCTCTCGCTCAGGATCACCGCGCGCTCCACGGCGTTTTCCAGTTCTCGCACGTTGCCGGGCCAGCTGTAGTGACGAATGGCCTGCTCTGCCTCGGAAGAGAAGTGCAGATCGTCGCGCCCGATCCGCGCGCACTGGCGGGCCAGGAAGGCACTGGCAATTTCGTTCACATCGCTGCCACGCTCGCGCAGGGCAGGTAGCTTGAGCGCGATCACGTGCAAGCGGTAATACAAGTCTTCACGGAACTGACCGGCCTTGGCCAGGTTTTTCAGGTCTCGGTGAGTGGCCGCGATCAGGCGCACGTCGACCTTTTGCGACTGCACCGAACCCACCCGGCGAATTTCCCCTTCCTGAAGCACGCGCAACAGGCGCGCCTGAGCTTCGAGTGGCAGTTCGCCGATCTCGTCAAGGAACAAGGTGCCGCCGTCAGCAGCCTCCACCAGCCCGGCCCGGCCTGCGCTGGCGCCGGTAAAGGCGCCCTTTTCGTGACCGAACAGCTCGGACTCGATGAGCGTTTCGGGAATCGCCGCGCAGTTGACCGAAATCATCGGTGCCTTGGCCCGCCGAGACAAGTTGTGCAGCGCGCGGGCGACCAGTTCCTTGCCGGTGCCTGATTCACCCTGGATCAGCACATTGGAATCGGTAGGGGCGACCTTGCGGATCTTGTTGAACATGTCCTGCATGGGGGCGCAGGAACCGATGATGCCGATATCTCCGTTGGTCGCCGGTGCGCTGGCTTTGTCCGCCGGGGCAGACTTGCCGGAAACCGGGCGTGGCTCAGGGGCTGCGGGAGGCGCGCTCGGCCGATCACGCAGGATGCGCGCAACCGCCTGGAGCATCTCATCATGATCGAACGGCTTGGCGATGTAGTCGACCGCGCCCATTTTCATCGAGTCCACGGCCGAGCGCAGGCTGGCGTAGCTGGTCATGATCAGCACAGGCCTGCCCTCGCCGAGCTTGATCAACTCGGTGCCAGGGGCACCCGGCAGGCGCAGGTCGCTGACGATCAGGTCGAAGGTCGCAATGCTGAAGCGTTCCTGTGCTTCCTGCACCGAGCCGGCTTCGCTGACCTGGTACTGGTTCCGTTCGAGCAGGCGTCGCAGGGCCGAGCGGATGATGGTTTCGTCTTCGACGATCAGAATATGCGGCATTGATTCAATTCTCTCGACGGTCTCGATTTTCAGGGGACGTCGCTACGACATGCCGGGGCAGGGTCACGCGGATCCGTGTGCCACGTTGCCGTTCGATATCGGCCGGGCTGTCGATGGTGATTTGTCCATAATGCTCTTCCACGATGGAATAGACCAGCGCAAGGCCCAGCCCGGTTCCCTCGCCAGGGTCCTTGGTGGTGAAGAAGGGTTCGAACAAGCGATCCATGATGTTCTTCGGAATGCCGCTGCCCTCATCCTCCACGATCAGGTCGACCGTGTGCTCGCAGCCCACGGTGCGCACGCGGATCGCGCTGCCGGGTGGGGAAGCGTCCCGCGCATTGGACAGCAGGTTGATCAGCACCTGGGCCAGGCGCTGCGGGTCGCCCTCTGCCCAGTGGTCGGGGTCGCACAGGTTGAAGAACTGCACGTCGAAGTTGCGCCGATTCAAGGCCAGCAGGCCAATGGCGTCCTGGGCCACTTCGGCCAGGCACACGGGTTCTTCGCTGTTCTGATGACTGCCGCCTGCATGGGCGAAGCTCATCAGCGACTGCACGATGCGCGACACCCGCTTGGTCTGTTCGAGGATCTGGCTGGACAGCTCGATGATTTCCCCATCCCCTTCGCGCTCCTCGCGAAGGTTCTGCGCAAGGCAGGCGATGCCGGTGATCGGGTTGCCGATCTCGTGGGCCACACCCGCCGCCAGGCGGCCGATGCTGGCCAGGCGTTCGGAGTGCACCAGCTTGTCCTCCAGGGCCTGGGTGTCGGTCAGGTCTTCCACCAGCAGCACCAGGCCACTGTTGCCTGGGGCCAGCGGTTCGTCGATGGCGGCCTTGTGCAGGTTCAGCCAGCGCGGCTGGCCGTCCAGGGCCAGGCGCTGCTTGTGCAAGTGCTCATCCGGCACATTGATGAAGCCTTGCAGCAGGCCCCGCCAGGGTTCGGCAATGGTGATCAGGCGCGAACCGACCACGTGCTTGGCCGCAATGCCGGTCAGCTCTTCCATGGCCTTGTTCCACATGAGGATTTCCTGGTCCTTGGCCAGGGAACATACCCCCATCGGCAGCTCCTGAAGCGTCTGGCGGTGATAGCGGCGCAACGCGTCGAGTTCGGCAGCCAGGCCGGTCAGGCGCGAGTGATAGTCTTCCAACCGGCTTTCGATGAAGTGGATGTCTTCGGTCACATAGTTTTCATTGCCCGACTTGTAGGGCAGGAAGGTCTCCACCATGTCCTGGGCCACGCTTGGGCCCATCAGGCCGGACAGGTTGGCCTCGATGCGGTCGCGCAACCGACGCAGGGCGTAGGGGCGCCGCTCGTCGAAGGGCAGATACAGGTCGCGCAGGGCTTGCTCCACTTCTTTCTGCGCGGCCTTGGCGCCCAGTGGCTTGGCCAGCTGGGTGGCGAACTCCTGTGGCGAGGCGGCGTGCAGTTCGCGGCGCTGGGGACGGCGGACGTTGTCGACGGCGCAGGCTTCGGCGGCGGCCACCTCTTCGTTGCTGGCATTGGTGAACAGGGAGATCAAGGTGAACAGCAGCACGTTGGCGGCCAGCGATGCAATGGCTGCCATGTGCCAGCTGGTGTCGTCGAGCACGTAGATCATGTCCAGCAAGGGGATGTAGAAACCCTGCAGGTTACCCAGCAGCGGCAGCAGCATGGTGCCCATCCACACCAGGGTGCCCGCCACTAAGCCGGCAATGAACCCCCGCCTATTCGCCGTGGGCCAGTACAGCACCGACAGGACCCCTGGCAGGAACTGCAAGGTGGCCACGAACGCGACGATGCCCAGGTTGGCCAGGCTCTGGTGGTTGCTCTGGGTGAGGTAGAACATGAAGCCGGCGGTGATGATGGCCACGATCAAGGCCCGGCGTGTCCACTTCAGCCAGCGGTAGATGTTGCCCTCGGCAGGCGGCTGGTACAGCGGCAGGACCAGGTGATTGAGCGCCATGCCCGAGAGGGCGAGGGTGGTCACGATGATCAACCCGCTGGCTGCCGAAAGCCCGCCGACATAGGCCAGCAGGGCCAAGGCTTGGTTGTTGGCCGCGATGCCCAACCCCAAGGTGAAGTATTCCGGGTTGGTACTGGCGCCCAGGCGCAAGCCGGCCCACAGCACCAGGGGCACGGCCAGGCTCATCAGCAGCAGGAACAGCGGCAGCCCCCAGCTGGCGCTGACCAGCGAACGCGGGTTGAGGTTTTCGGTGAACGCCATGTGGTACATGTGCGGCATGACGATCGCCGAGGCGAAGAACACCAGCAGCAAGGTGCGCCACGGGCCTTCCTGCAAGGGCGTGTGCAGGGCCGCGAGCGCCGTCTGGTTCTGCAGCAGCCAGACCTCCAGGCCGTGGGGCCCGCCAAAGACACCATACAGGGCATAAAGGCCGATGCCGCCCAGGGAGATGAGCTTGATCACCGACTCGAAGGCGATGGCGAAGACCAGCCCCTCGTGCTTCTCACGGGTAGCGATGTGCCTTGAACCGAAGAAGATGGTGAACAGGATGATGAGGGCACAGAAGGCGAACGCTACCCGGGCCTTGACCGGCTCCCCGGTGAGGATGCTGATGGAGTCGGCCACGGCCTGGATCTGCAGGGCAAGCAGCGGCAACACCCCGATCAGCATGATCACCGTGGTCAGAGCCCCGGCCCAGGTGCTGCGAAAGCGAAAAGCCAGCAGATCGGCCAGGGACGATAGCTGGTAGGTCCGGGTGATCTTCAGGATCGGATACAGCAACACCGGTGCCAGCAGGAACGCCCCTGATACCCCCAGGTAACAGGCCAGAAAGCCGTAGCCGTACTGGTAGGCCAGCCCGACCGATCCGTAGAACGCCCAGGCGCTGGCATAAACCCCCAGCGACAAGGTGTAGGTAAGGGGGTGGCGGATGATCGAGCGCGGTATCAAGCCGCGTTCGCTGACCCAGGCCACGCCGAACAGCACCAGCAGGTAGCCGGCACTGATCAGGATCATCTGGGTCAGGCTAAAGCTCATCGGCATCTCGTTGGCTCTGCAGGATGAAAGTGACGACGATCAGGATGAGCCAGAGCAGGTACGGGCGGTACCAGGCTCCGGTGGGCTCGATCCACCAGTCCATGATGGCCGGGGAGAACAGGTAGATCCCCACGACCAGAAGCAGGACCAAACGATAGATGTACATGCGGGCCTCGACGGTTGGGCGCTGCGGGTGTGGATCTATTATTGGCGCATATGGCGTGGCGGATGCTAGCGGGAATCGGCAGCGTTGGCCAAGGGTTTGAATTTCATGGCCTTTTGATTCAGGTTGGCGGGTTATCGAAACCCGGCCTAGCGCAAGTCGGCCTCAGGGACCGTGGTGCGCTGGGCAATGCGTTCGGGCCGCCACTGCGCACGTGCCAGGGCCAGCACTTCGGCCGGGGTGGCACTTGCGAGCTGCGCGGGCGTGTCCTGGCCCAGTGCCCTGAGCGCGCGCAGCAGCAGCGGGGTGGCCTGGTCGGCCTGCAAGGGCGGGGCGCGGTACGACTTGCCCAGCTTGTGGCCGTCAGGCTGGACGATCAGCGGGACATGCAGGTAGCGCGGCTGCGTGAAGCCGAGCAACTCCTGCAGGTACAGTTGACGGGGAGTGTTGTCGAGCAAGTCGGCGCCGCGCACGATGTCGGTGATGCCTTGCCAGGCGTCATCGAGCACCACCGCCAACTGATAGGCATAGAGCCCGTCGCGGCGCTGAATGACGAAGTCGCCGACGTCGCGGCCCAGGTGCTGCTCGTACTCACCTTGAACCCGGTCGGTGAAGCGGTAGGTCAGCTCCGGTACCCGGATACGAATCGCCGCACCTTCGCGGGCGTGCCCGGCGTTGCGACAAAAGCCGGGGTAGATGCCGCCGTACGCTTCCAGCTGCTTGCGCGAACAGGTGCAGGCGTATGCCAGGCCCATGTTGAACAGGCGGTCGACCACGCTGGCATAAACATCAAAGCGCAGGCTCTGGAAAGCCACTTCGCCATCCCATTCCAGGCCGTAGCGCTCCAGGGTTTGCAGGATGGCATCGCGCGCGCCGGGCATTTCCCGTGGCGGGTCGGTGTCCTCCATGCGCAGCAGCCAACGCCCGCCCACGGCTCGGGCGTCCAGCCAGGACGCCAGGGCGGCTACCAGGGAGCCAAAATGCAGGAAACCGCTGGGGGTGGGGGCAAAGCGGCCGATGTAACGGGACTGGGTCATGATCGGGCAGGGCATATAAATGAAGCGGGGCGCATGATGCGCCCCGTTTGGAGAAGAAGACGATCAGCCTTTGCCGACGGTCTTTTCTTTCTTCTCGGCAATTTCCTTGCAGTCAAAGCACAGGTCGGCGGTAGGACGGGCCTCCAGACGGCGCAAGCCAATCTCGATCCCGCAGGAATCGCACCAGCCGTATTCTTCGTCCTGAATCTTTTGCAGGGTCTTGTCGATTTTCTTGATCAGCTTGCGCTCGCGGTCGCGGTTGCGCAGCTCGAGGGCGAATTCTTCTTCCTGGCTGGCACGGTCGGCCGGGTCGGGGAAGTTCGCCGCTTCGTCCTTCATGTGGTCCACGGTGCGGTCCACGCTCTGCATGAGCTCGCCTTTCCAGGCATTGAGAAGCTTGGTGAAGTGCTTCTTCATGGGCTCACCCATGTATTCTTCGCCCTTGGTCTCTTGATAGGGCTCGACACCGTACATGGTTTGACCGGTTTTTTGCTTTTCTACGGTGGACATGAATAGACCGCCTCTCACTCATCTGATCCTATGCGCAGGATGCTCCATCTCCGGCGACCGCCGGCCCTGCGACTGCGAGCCGCCGAACTTACCAGATAGATCGGGGGTGCGCTAGCCCGCCCGATCCTGCTTACTGACACCGGCGCGAACCGTACGTTCGATTGCGCGCAAGGGTAGAATCCCAAGTTTAGACCCGATTGAGAGAAGGACATGGCCCAACCCTACAGTGCGCGCAGTCGCGCCATCGAACCCTTCCATGTCATGGCGCTGCTGGCGCGTGCCAATGAGCTGCAGGCAGCCGGGCATGACGTGATCCACCTCGAGATCGGCGAGCCGGACTTCACCACGGCGGCGCCCATCGTTGCCGCTGGGCAAGCCGCGCTTGCCGAAGGCCACACCCGGTACACGGCCGCCCGTGGTCTGCCGGCACTGCGCCAGGCAATCGCCGGTTTCTATGGTCAGCGCTACGGCCTTGACGTCGATCCGGAGCGCATCCTGATCACGCCAGGTGGTTCCGGGGCGCTGCTGCTGGCCAGCAGCCTGCTGGTCGATCCCGGCAAGCATTGGTTGCTGGCCGACCCGGGCTACCCGTGCAATCGCCACTTCTTGCGCCTGGTCGAGGGCGGGGCGCAGTTGGTGCCCGTAGGGCCTGAGGTGAACTATCAGCTCGATGCAGAGCTGGTGCATAAACACTGGAATGCCGATACGGTCGGCGCCTTGGTGGCATCACCTGCCAACCCGACGGGGACGGTGCTGGGGCGCGAGGCGTTGGCCAGCCTTGCCCAAGCCACGCGCGCCCGCGCCGGTCACCTGGTCGTGGACGAGATCTACCACGGCCTGACCTATGGCATGGACGCGCCCAGCGTGCTCGAGGTGGACGATTCGGCGTTTGTGCTAAATAGCTTTTCCAAATATTTCGGCATGACCGGTTGGCGCCTGGGTTGGTTGGTGGCACCCGAAGATGCGGTGGCTGACCTTGAGAAATTGGCGCAAAACCTCTACATCAGCGCACCCAGCATGGCCCAGCACGCCGCGCTGGCCTGCTTCCAGCCGGAGGCGCTCGGGATCTTCGAGGCGCGCCGGGCAGAATTTGCCAAACGCCGTGATTACCTGCTGCCAGCCCTGCGCAGCCTGGGTTTCAAAATCGCCGTGGAGCCCCAGGGCGCGTTTTATCTGTACGCCGATATCAGCGCATTCGGGGGTGATGCCTTCGGCTTCTGCCGACATTTCCTGGAAACCGAGCACGTGGCGTTTACCCCTGGGCTGGACTTTGGTCGCCACCTGGCCGGCCATCATGTGCGCTTCGCCTACACCCAAAGCCTGCCGCGCCTGGAGCAAGCGGTCCAGCGGATTGCCCGTGGCCTGCAGAGCTGGCAGGGCTGATGCGCTTTTCTCCTGCCCTTGAACAAGGTCGGCTGCTGCGCCGGTACAAGCGCTTTCTGGCCGACATCGAACTGGCCACTGGCGAGCAGCTGACCATCCATTGCCCCAACACCGGCTCCATGCTCAATTGCATGCGCGAGGGTGGCCTGGTGTGGTTCAGTCGCTCAAGTGACCCGAAACGCAAACTGCCAGGCACCTGGGAAATCAGCGAAACCCCGCAAGGTAGGCTGGCGTGCGTCAACACCGGCCGCGCCAACGCATTGGTGGAGGAGGCGCTGCGGGCGGGGATCATCACCGAAATGGCAGGTTTCACTGCACTCAAGCGGGAGGTGGCCTACGGTGAAGAAGGCAGTCGCATCGATTTTCGTCTGGAATTCGACGGTGCACCGGCTTACGTGGAAGTGAAAAGCGTAACCCTGGGTTACGCCGACAGCACCACGGCGGCGTTTCCGGACGCCGTCACCCAGCGCGGTGCCAAGCACCTGCGCGAGCTGGCCAAGCTGGCGCGTCAAGGCATACGCGCGGTTCAGCTGTATTGCGTGAACCTGACGGGAATCGAGGCCGTACGACCGGCCGATGAGATCGACATGGCCTATGCCCAAGCGCTGAAGGTGGCGGCGGCCGAGGGGGTCGAAGTGCTGGCCTATGGGACCCGGCTGGATGCCGAGGGCATCGTCATTGACCGGCGCCTGCCGGTGATCCTCACGCCTTGAGCCAGATGCCCTGACTGTCTTCGAGGCAGTCCAGGGCCTGCAACGACTCGCCTTCGCAAGGCCCGGACACACATTCGCCCGTCTCGATCAAAAAGAGTGCGCCGTGGTGGCTACAGTGAATAAGGCTGTTGCTGTCGTCCAGAAAACGTTCCTGCGGCCCGTTCAATGCAATGCCACGGTGCGGGCAGCGGTTGCGGTAGAGGTAGACGCTGCCTTGGCGGCGAACGCCCAGCAGGAGAACGCCGTCTACATCGAACGGGCGGCTCTGGCCTTCGGGCAAGCTGTGGGAGGGGCAAAGAAAGTGCATGGCAGGCCTGACTCTTGGAACGGTGGTCGACTTGACGCGTCAATGCGAACAATTATCAAATGGCTGTCATTCGCTGCGCCTGGCGTTGCATGGTGCGCAGTTCTGCCGGCTGCTACAAGGTGTGGGGGCCAATCCAATAAAGGAAATCCAATGATGCGTCGCCTTGCCGCCGTGCTTGTTCTTGCCGCCTGCCCACTGCTGTGCACCAAGGCCCTGGCAGCCGAACAGTCAAGCCGTTGGGTCAGTGCTGGCGGTGCCTTGAGCGAGTGGGTGGTCGCGTTGGGCGCTGAGCGGCGGTTGGTCGGCGTCGATACCACCAGCCAACATCCAGCCTCCTTGAAAGCACTGCCCAGTATTGGTTATCAGCGCCAGTTGTCCGCCGAAGGCATTCTGAGCCTGCGCCCTGACAGGTTGATAGGTACGGATGAAATGGGCCCACCGCCGGTGTTGGCACAGATCACCAGGGCCGGCGTGCCCGTCGAGGTGTTCTCCAGCCAGCCCGATATCGATGCCCTCGGGCAGACCCTCAAGCGCCTGGGCGAGCTGCTTGGGGCCCAGGCGCAGGCCGCACGTGCGACTGAAGACTTTCGCCATCAGCTCGATGAACTGCACGACAAGGTACGCCAGGCACAAGCCGAGCAGCCCGCGCCCGGCGTGGTGTTGCTCGTGGGGCATGCCGGTGCCAAGCCGCTGTTGGCAGGTACCGGCACGGCAGGGGATTGGGTCTTGCAGCAGGCCGGGGGGCGTAACCTTGCAACCCATCAGGGCTACAAGGACTTTTCCAGCGAGGCGCTCGCGGCGCTGGACCCGGACGTCATCGTGTTCTCGGACCGCGTGCTCACCGATCAAGCAGCCTTGCAGGCGCTGTTGAAGGAAAACCCTGCACTGGCCGCCTCGCGTGCAGTGCACGATCAGCGCCTGGTTCAGCTTGACCCGACCTTGCTGGTCGGTGGGCTGGGGCCGCGCTTGCCAGCCACGCTTAGGGTGCTGGCCGCTGCGTTCTATCCGTCGGCCACTATCCGCTTCGCGCCATGAGGCCACGGGTTCGACCGCGCACGTTGTTCATCTGGCTGGGCTGTGCATGCGTGCTCGCCATCCTGCTTTCCTTGTCGCTGGGGCCCGTGAGTCTGCCGCTGACCGATACCCTGCAGGCCAGCTTGCGGCTTTTGGGTGTACCGCTTGCAGCAGAGGGTTTGCAGCAGGCGCAGATGATCATTGGCCAGATCCGCCTCCCGCGAACGCTACTGGGGCTGGCTGTGGGCGCAGTGCTGGCCTTGTCGGGGGTGGCCATGCAGGGGTTGTTTCGCAACCCGCTGGCAGACCCTGGGCTGGTAGGCGTGGCGGCCGGTGCGGCGGTTGGCGCCGCAGTTGCGATCGTTGGGAGTCAATGGCTGGGTAACATACCCGAGGGTTTGTCACCGTATCTGTTGTCGCTGTGTGCGTTTCTGGGCGGACTGGGTGTGACCGCGCTGGTATACCGGCTAGGCAGGCGCGACGGGCAGACCAATGTGGCCACCATGCTGCTGGTCGGGGTGGCCATGACCGCACTGGGCGGCGCGACCGTGGGGCTCTTCAGCTACCTGGCAGATGACGCCACCCTGCGCACCTTGACGTTCTGGAACCTGGGCAGCCTCAATGGCGCAAGTTACGCGCGGATCTGGCCTCTGCTGCTGGTCGCGACGGGCGTTTCGCTCTGGCTACCTCGCCGGGCGAGGGCGCTCAACGTGCTGATGCTGGGGGAGTCCGAAGCCCGCCATCTGGGTATCGACGTCGAGCGCCTGAAGCGCGAGTTGGTGTTCTGCACGGCATTGGGTGTCGGGGCGGCGGTGGCCGCAGCCGGCTTGATCGGTTTCATCGGCCTGGTGGTGCCGCATTTGGTGCGAATGCTGGCCGGCCCTGACCACCGGGTGGTATTACCTGCCTCGTTGTTGGCAGGTGGCGCTTTGATGCTGATGGCCGATCTGGTGGCGCGGCTGCTGCTGGCCCCTGCCGAGCTTCCCATTGGTATCGTCACCGCTTTCATTGGCGCGCCGTTTTTCTTGTACCTGCTGATCCGAGGGCGCGCGTGATGCTGCAAACCGAAGGCCTCTACCTGCGCCGTGGTCAACAGGACGTTCTGCGGGGTATCGATCTGCAGCTACCGCCTGGGCAGATCGTCGGTGTATTGGGCCCGAATGGTGCGGGCAAAAGCAGTCTGTTGGGAGCGCTCAGTGGCGAACTCGTGCCTGCGCAGGGGCGAGTGACACTGCAAGGGCGACCGCTGTCGGGCTGGGCCGGCCCCGAGCGCGCGCAGCGATTGGCGGTGTTGCCACAGGTGGCCAGCCTCGGTTTTGCGTTCCAGGTGCAGGACGTTGTGGGGATGGGGCGCATGCCGCATGCCACAGGGCGCCTGCGTGACGCACAGATTGTGGAGGCGGCATTGCAGGCAGCAGATGCAGCCCACCTTGCACAGCGCAGTTACCTGGCGCTGTCGGGTGGCGAGCGCCAGCGGGTGCATCTGGCACGGGTGATGGCGCAGTTGTGGCCGGGCGAAGAGGGCGTGACGTTGTTGCTCGACGAGCCCACCTCCATGCTCGACCCGCTGCACCAGCACACGACCCTGGAGGCGGTGCGTCGTTTCGCAGATCGTGGCGCTGCCGTTTTGCTCATTCTGCATGACCTTAACCTGGCAGCGCGGTTCTGCGACCAGATCCTGTTGCTGGAACAGGGGCGCAGTTACGCCTTGGCCAGCCCTGCCGGTGTGCTCACCCCAGAGGCGCTCAAGGCTGTCTTCGGAATCGATGTCATCGTGCAGGCGCACCCTGAGCGTGGGCATCCGTTGGTCATCGCCCGCTGAAAGAGAAGCAGGCGTGTTCATGACGTCGGTCGGGTACTCGACCTGAACAGCCAGGCAAAAAAAGACCCGGCAAAGTGCCGGGTCAATAACCGTGATTAGCCTGATGAGGAGATAATCTGAGAGTCCGAACCAAGGGCTCTGAGGTTATCCAACCAGTCTCGCGACCAGTTGTGATAATCATAACGATTCTCATTCATGGGTCAATAGCTTATTACACTTTATTTTTGCCTCGCGCCGAGTGGCGGCTTCCAGCAGCTCGAGCAGTGCCGTCTTGCGCGGGTGCGGCAGCGCTCTCCAGGCAACATCCAGCAGGGCGCCTTCGATGGCGAACAGCAGTACCTTGGTAGCGCGAAAACCGCGAGCCTTCACCGTCAAGTAGGCCTGGACTGCGCCAAGGCGGCGCAGATCCGACGGGGTTTGCACGCCGGCGGCCTTAAGCCACTGGACTGACGTCTTGCCAAGGTTTTTCAGGCATTGCAGATCCTCGGTCATCACGCCTCCTTGCGATGGTTGAGGAAAGAGCGCATGGCGCTGGAGCAAGTGTAGCGGGGCCCTACACGTGCGCGGCCTTTTGACAAGGCCGCAGGTCGGAGGCGCGTCGCTTGAAACGGCGTCTTGCCGCTTCAGGTATCAGAGCCCTGGCAGGCGCTGACGGATTTGCTCGATGACATGGTCCATGCTGCTGCTCGCCTGGGTGTCTACCGGCGTGCTCAAGGCGACTTCCTCGGCAGCCAACGGCTCACGGCTTGCCTGTTGGGCCTGAACGACCTCCAGGGTGGCATCCGACGGATCCTGGTTCTGCGCCTGGCGTTGCTGCAGCCAGCTGCTGATCACGGCATCCGGGGCATGACAATCGAGGATCAGGAAGGGGACGCCTGTTTGGCTCGCGACGTCGGCGGCGGCTTGGCGCTGTGCATGCTTGAGGTAGGTGGCGTCGAGTACCACCGGCAAGCCTGCCCGCAGCACGGTACCTGCAATCTGGTGAAGGCGCTGGTAAGTGGCTGCACTGGCCTCTTGGTCGTAGATGCCTGCGCTCAACTGGCCTGTCGTGTCTTGCGCCTGTTCGCCGAACAGACGTTTGCGTTCCACATCCGAGCGCACGCGCACGGCGCCCAGCGCTTCGACCAGACGCATGGCGACATGGCTCTTGCCGACTGCCGAAACCCCATGGGTAATGGCCAGCAGGCGTGAAGGAATGGCGCTGTAGCTTTCTGCGAGATTGGCGTAGTTGCGGTAGGTACGCAGGGTCGTGGCCTTCTGTACGCCATCGGCGTCGGCAGGCATGCTGAACAGCGCGACCTTGGCACGCACCAGGGCGCGGTAGGCCTTGTAGAAGTTGAGCAACTCCAGCCCTTCATAGTCGCCGGTCAGTTCCAGGTACTGGCTGATGAAACGCCGGGCCAGGCACTTGAGCCCGCGGTCCTCGAGGTCCATGGCCAGGAAGCCGGTATCGGCATAGACGTCGGTCAGGCGGAAGGGCTCATTGAATTCGATGCAATCGAAGATCACCACCTGGCCATCGATCAGGGTCGCGTTGCCCAGGTGAATGTCGCCGTGGCATTCGCGAATGAAACCTTCGGCCTTGCGGCGTTCGAGCAGCCCATGCAAGCGATCGAAACTGCTGCGCGCCCAAGCTTGCAGGGCGTCGAGCTGTTGCAGGTCGGCCTTGTCGCTCAGAAACGGACGGATCTGTTCGAAGTTCTGCTCCACCGGTGCCATCACGCTTTCTGGCGTACCCAGCGGGTGCTCCACCGGCACGCGAGGCGCCTGCATGTGGAACTCGGCGATCTGGCGGGCCATCTGGTCGACATGGGCAGCGGTCAGCTCACCGTTGGCCTGGAGAGTTGACAGCATCTGTCCCTGTGGGAACTGGCGCATTTTCAAGGCGAATTCGATGGCCTGGCCCTCTCCACCGATCTGCGGGGCGTCGGCGGTGCCGGTGATTGGCAGCACCTCCAGGTACAGACCGTCGGTCAGGCGCTGATTCAGGCGCAGTTCTTCGTTGCAGAAGTGCTGGCGCTGATCCAGGTGGGTGAAGTCGAGGAAGCCGAAGTTCATCGGCTTCTTGATCTTGTAGGCATACTCACCCGTGAGCAATACCCAGGAGATATGCGTCTCGATGAGGTGGAACCCATCCACGGGGTGGGGGTACAGGGCAGGGTTCTGCAACGCAGTGATGAGGGCTTGGCTCACGGGAAATCCTTCCGGGGGCAGGGAATTCGAATCGGCCATTATGGTCAATGGTGCCGTCCCTGCCTACCGCCGGGCCGCCTGCCCAGCCTCAGTAAAGTGCGTATAATCCGCCGCCATGACTCGATCTCGAAATTCCCGTACCCCCAAAAAACGCCCGACCGGCCGCTCCCGTGCCTGGCTGGGCTGGGCTTTGAAGCTCAGCCTGGTCGGCTTGGTGATCATCGCTGGCTTCGCGGTCTACCTCGATGCCGTCGTGCAGGAAAAGTTTTCCGGCAAGCGCTGGACTATCCCCGCCAAGGTGTATGCCAGGCCGCTGGAGCTGTTCACCGGCCAGAAACTGAGCAAGAACGACTTCCTCACCGAACTCGACGCGCTGGGTTATCGCCGTGAAAGTGCCGCCAATGGGCCAGGCGCGGCAGCGGTGAACGGCAACACGGTGGACCTCAATACACGTGGGTTCCAGTTCTATGAGGGCATGGAGCCTGCCCAGTTCGTCCGTGTACGGTTCTCCGGTGATTACGTGGCGGGACTGGCGGGCGCCGACGGCAAGGCCTTGGATGTGGTGCGGCTGGAGCCGCTGATGATCGGCGGCATCTACCCCAAGAACCTGGAGGATCGCATCCTGATCAAGATCGACCAGGTGCCCAAGTACCTGCTCGAAACCCTTGTGGCCACCGAAGACCGCGATTTCTACAGTCACTTGGGCGTGTCGCCCAAATCCATCGCCCGGGCCATGTGGGTCAATACCTCGTCCGGATCGATGCGCCAGGGTGGCAGTACCCTGACCCAGCAGTTGGTCAAGAACTTCTACCTCACCAGTGAGCGCAGCCTGAGCCGCAAGCTGACCGAGGCGATGATGGCGGTATTGCTGGAACTGCATTACGACAAGCGCGAAATCCTGGAGGCCTACCTTAACGAGGTGTTCGTCGGCCAGGACGGTCAGCGTGCCGTGCACGGTTTCGGCCTGGCCAGCCAGTTCTTCTTCAGCCAGCCGTTGTCCGAGCTCAAGCTGCATCAAATTGCGTTGCTGGTCGGCATGGTCAAGGGCCCGTCCTACTACAACCCGCGCCGTTACCCGGAACGTGCGTTGGCCAGGCGTAACCTGGTACTGGACCTGGTCGCCGAGCAGGGTGTGGCCAGCCAGGCCGAAGTGGATGCGGCGAAGAAGATGCCGCTGGGCGTCACCAAGCGCGGCAGTCTGGCCGACAGTTCGTTCCCGGCCTTCCTCGACCTGGTCAAGCGCCAGCTGCGTCAGGACTACCGCGACGAAGACTTGACCGAAGAAGGGCTGCGCATTTTCACCAGCTTCGACCCGATCCTGCAGATGAAAGCCGAAACCTCGATGAACGAGACGTTCAAGCGCCTGGCCGGGCGCAAGGGCGCCGACGAGGTGGAATCGGCGATGGTCGTGACCAACCCGGAGACCGGCGAGGTGCAGGCACTGATCGGCAGCCGCCAGTCGGGCTTTGCCGGCTTCAACCGAGCCATCGATGCCGTGCGCCCGATTGGTTCCCTGGTCAAGCCGGCGGTGTACCTGACGGCCCTCGAGCAGCCGAGCAAGTACACCCTGACCAGCTGGGTGCAGGACGAACCGTTCTCGGTCAAGGCTGCCAACGGACAGGTATGGCGCCCGCAGAACTACGACAGGCGTTCGCACGGCACCATCTACCTGTACCAGGGGCTGGCGCACTCGTACAACCTCTCCACCGCCAAGCTCGGCCTGGAAGTGGGTGTGCCGAACGTGATCAAGACCATCGGGCGCCTGGGTGTGGATGTGGACTGGCCGGCGTTCCCATCGATGTTGCTGGGTGCAGGCGGGATGTCGCCGATGCAGGTCGCGACCATGTACCAGACCCTGGCCAACGGCGGCTTCAACACGCCGATGCGCGGTATTCGCAGTGTACTGACAGCCGAAGGCGAACCGCTCAAGCGCTACCCGTTCCAGATCCAGCAGACGTTCGACCCGGCGGCCATCTACCTGGTCCAGAACGCCATGCAGCGGGTCATGCGTGAAGGCACCGGGCGCTCGGTATACAACACCTTGCCGCGCACCCTCACCCTGGCGGGCAAGACCGGTACCAGCAACGATTCACGTGACAGCTGGTTCTCAGGCTTCAGCCAGGACCTGCTGGCAGTGGTCTGGATGGGCCGCGACGACAACGGCAAAACGCCCTTCACCGGCGCTACCGGCGCGCTGCAGGTGTGGACCAGCTTCATGAAAAAAGCCGACCCACTGCCGCTCGACATGCCCCAGCCCGACAACGTTGTGCAGGCCTGGATCGATCCGTACAGCGGCCAGGGGTCTGACAGCAGCTGTCCGGGCGCCGTGCAGATGCCGTATATTCGCGGGAGTGAACCGCCTGCCGGCGCGACCTGTGGCGGCGAGCAGAATCCAGCTGAATCGGTCATGGACTGGGTCAAGGGCTGGATGAATTAAGCACAGGCTGCATTGAAGAGGTGTGACGTGAACAAGTGGCTGTTTCCTGCCGTGACGGCGCTGGTGGTGCTCCAGGGGTGCTCCAGCGTGCCTCGCGGCAATATACCGGTGGTCGACTCCAGTACCCGCGTGTCCAACAGCGAGCGCGTCACGGCCAAGCGCCAGACACCTGGCATCAATGCCGGCACGCCCCAGGCGCAGACCCTGCCGGAGGATTCCGGCGTCACGGTGATGATTCCCCAGGGGGCCGGGGCGTCCGGCATCCAGACGTTCCCTGCTGGTAATGGCGCGGCGCCTATCAGCACGACGCCGATCACCACCGAGCCGGTTAACGCCCAACCGATTACCACTGACCCTAACCCCATTGCGGACGAGCCTTTCGATATCGCGTCAATGAACAGCGCATCGGCCCCCAAGGCCAACAGCGCGCCTACCGGCATTCCGCGTAGCGGCGCTGGCGGCGGGTTGTCCGCTGACGAACAGCTCGATGGGCCGGTGCTGGCACTGCTGACCACCGCCCAGACGCAGCAGGGCAGCGGCGATTTCAACGGCGCGGCGTCGAGCCTGGAGCGGGCCCAGCGGATCGCACCGCGCGAGCCGCAGGTGCTCTACCGGTTGGCGCAGGTAAGGCTGTCCCAGGGCGACGCCCCGCAGGCCGAGCAGTTGGCGCGCCGTGCGCTGACCTATGCCAATGGTCGTCCGAGCTTGCAGGCCGAGTTGTGGAATACGATCGCCCAGGCGCGTGAAAAGCAAGGCGACAGTGCCGGGGCAGCGCAGGCACGGCAAAAGGCACGGGTGAGCTCGTGACGGTGGAACCGCGGGTACTGGCCATTGCCGATCACCTGATGCTGATCGAGCGTGAGTTGCAGGTGCAAGGTTGGTGGGACGACGAGGCGCCTGACGACGATGCCCTGGAGAGCACGGTGCCCTTTGCGGTCGACACCTTGCGTTTCGAGCAGTGGCTGCAGTGGATTTTTCTGCCGCGCATGAAGATTATCATCGAGTTGGGGCATCCATTGCCCAACGCGTCGGGGATCCTCACCATGGCTGAAACCGTGTTCGTGAACCGGCCGGAGCAGAGCCGGGAGCTGCGCCGACTGTTGGCAGCATTCGACCAATTGATCGCCCCGACCGCCTGATTTCTTCCAATTTTCCTTCAAGGGCCGCAGATTGTGGCCCTTTTTTATGGAAATCTTAATTTTCCTGCTGCTTTAGTGATTTTTAGTGGTGCCAGGAATTCATCTTGGCTGAAAATTGGCAATAATTTTTCTTGACTTGTCGCCGCCAAATCACAAGAATCCAACTTCCGCTGTAGTGGGACTGCCAGAAGCAGACCCGCTAAGCAGATCATGAGGCGCACACCCGCGCCGACCTGTTACACCCCGCAACGCGTTACCTCGCGCTGGGTGGGAAACCCCCGCAACACTCTGGGGAGCTCCCAATACTTGCTCAGTCAGTGCTGACGTTCGCTCATGCTCTGCTTGGCAGTAAACCTATTAAGACCCGCCTGTTGGGGCGGTATTCTGGCGTTTTAGAGGTGAACAACGTGGAGCTTTTATCTGGCGCTGAGATGGTCGTCCGCTTCTTGCGTGACGAAGGCGTTAAGCACATCTACGGGTACCCTGGTGGTGCTCTCCTGCACGTCTACGACGCGCTGTTCAAGGAACCGGAAGTCGAGCACATCCTGGTTCGCCACGAACAGGCGGCGACCCACATGGCCGACGGCTACGCCCGCGCTACCGGCAAAGCCGGCGTGGTGCTGGTGACGTCCGGCCCGGGTGCGACCAATGCCATCACGGGCATTGCCACTGCCTACATGGACTCCATTCCGATGGTCATTCTGTCCGGCCAGGTGCCTAGCACCATGGTAGGTACCGATGCCTTCCAGGAAACCGACATGATCGGTATCTCCCGGCCTATCGTGAAGCACAGTTTCATGATCAAGAACCCGACCGAGATTCCGGAAATCCTGAAAAAAGCGTTCTACCTGGCGCAATCCGGCCGCCCAGGCCCGGTGGTGGTCGATATCCCCAAGGACATGACCAACCCGGCTGAAAAATTCGAGTACGTGTACCCCAAGAAGGTCAAGCTGCGCTCCTACAGCCCGGCCGTGCGCGGTCATTCCGGGCAGATTCGCAAGGCAGCAGAAATGCTGCTGGCTGCCAAGCGCCCGATCGTCTACGCCGGCGGCGGCGTGATCCTGGGTGGTGGATCCGAGTCCCTGACCGAGATCGCCAAGTCGCTGAACTTGCCCGTCACCAATACCCTCATGGGGTTGGGCTGCTTCCCGGGTACCGATCGCCAGTTCCTTGGCATGCTGGGCATGCATGGCAGCTTCACCGCCAACATGGCCATGCACAACGCCGATGTCATCTTCGCCGTAGGCGCGCGTTTCGACGACCGTGTGGTCAACGGCCCGGCCAAGTTCTGCCCGAACGCCAAGATCATCCACATCGACATCGACCCGGCGTCGATCTCCAAGATGATCAAGGCCGACGTACCGATCGTTGGCCCAGTGGACAGCGTGTTGTCCGAGATGATCGGCATTCTCAAGGAAATCGGCGAGCAGCCTGAGAAGGCGTCGCTGGATGCCTGGTGGAAGCAGATCGACGAATGGCGTGGCAATGGCGAGCTGTTCCCTTATGACAAGGGCGACGGCAATGTCATCAAGCCGCAGAAAGTCATCGAGACCCTGTGCGAAGTTACCAACGGCGATGCCTTTGTGACCTCGGACGTGGGCCAGCACCAGATGTTCGCTGCCCAGTACTACCGCTTCAACAAACCCAACCGCTGGATCAACTCCGGTGGCCTGGGCACCATGGGCTTCGGCTTCCCGGCAGCGATGGGCATCAAGCTCAATTTCCCGGACCAGGACGTGGCCTGTGTAACCGGTGAAGGCAGCATCCAGATGAACATCCAGGAGCTGTCGACCTGCATGCAGTACGGCCTGCCGGTCAAGATCGTCAACATGAACAACGGTGTGCTGGGCATGGTTCGCCAGTGGCAGGACATGGCCTACAACGGCCGTCACTCGCACTCTTATGTCGAGTCGCTGCCTGACTTCATCAAGCTGGCCGAGGCCTATGGCCATGTGGGTATCCGTATTACCAGCCTGAAGGACCTCAAGCCCAAGCTCGAGGAAGCCTTCGCGATGAAGGATCGCCTGGTGTTCATCGACATCGCGGTTGACCGTAGCGAGCATGTCTATCCGATGCAGATCAAGGACGGTTCGATGCGTGACATGTGGCTGAGCAAGACGGAGCGTACCTGATATGCGGCACATCATCTCCCTGCTGCTGGAAAACGAACCGGGTGCCTTGTCCCGTGTGGTCGGCCTGTTCTCCCAGCGCAACTACAACATTGAAAGCCTGACCGTGGCGCCGACTGAAGACCCGACCCTGTCGCGTCTGACGTTGACCACCGTTGGCCATGACGAAGTGATCGAACAGATCACCAAGAACCTGAACAAGCTGGTCGAAGTGGTCAAGCTTGTCGACCTGTCGGAAAGCGCTCATATCGAACGCGAGCTGATGTTGGTCAAGGTCAAGGCCACCGGTGCCCAGCGTGCCGAGATCAAGCGCACCACGGATATCTTCCGTGGCCAGATCGTCGATGTGACCGCCAGCGTGTACACCGTGCAACTGAGCGGCACCAGCGACAAGCTGGACAGCTTCATCCAGGCCATCGGCACCGCATCGATTCTCGAAACCGTGCGCAGCGGCGTTACCGGCATTGCCCGTGGCGACAAAGTGCTCAGCATCTGAATTCAACAATAAATTAGCGATGGCTCCTTTGGGGCCGGGATATAACCAGGGGTATTTCATGAAAGTTTTCTACGATAAAGACTGCGACCTTTCCATCATCCAAGGTAAGAAAGTCGCCATCATCGGCTACGGCTCCCAAGGCCACGCTCAGGCGTGCAACCTGAAAGACTCCGGTGTGGACGTCACTATCGGTCTGCGTAAAGGTTCGGCCACCGTTGCCAAGGCAGAAGCCCACGGCCTGAAAGTGACCGACGTAGCCTCGGCGGTCGCCGCTGCCGACCTGGTCATGATCCTGACCCCGGACGAATTCCAGGGCCAGCTGTACAAGCAGGAAATCGAACCGAACATCAAGAAGGGCGCTACCCTGGCGTTCTCCCATGGCTTCGCGATTCACTACAACCAGGTGGTTCCACGCGGCGACCTCGACGTGATCATGATCGCACCGAAAGCCCCGGGTCACACCGTGCGCTCCGAGTTCGTCAAAGGTGGCGGTATCCCTGACCTGATCGCCATCTATCAGGATGCTTCTGGCAATGCCAAGAACGTTGCCCTGTCCTACGCCTCGGGTGTGGGTGGTGGCCGTACCGGTATCATCGAAACCACCTTCAAGGACGAGACCGAAACCGACCTGTTCGGCGAGCAGGCCGTGCTGTGTGGCGGTACCGTCGAACTGGTCAAGGCTGGTTTCGAGACTCTGGTCGAAGCGGGCTATGCCCCTGAAATGGCCTACTTCGAGTGCTTGCACGAGCTGAAGCTGATCGTTGACCTCATGTACGAAGGCGGTATCGCCAACATGAACTACTCGATCTCCAACAACGCCGAATACGGCGAGTACGTGACCGGTCCGGAAGTCATCAACGAAGAATCCCGTAAAGCCATGCGCAATGCACTCAAGCGCATCCAGGACGGCGAGTACGCGAAGATGTTCATCTCCGAAGGTGCTACCAACTACCCATCGATGACCGCCAAGCGCCGTAACAACGCCGCGCACGGCATCGAAGTCATCGGCGAGAAACTGCGTTCGATGATGCCGTGGATCTCGGCCAACAAGATCGTCGACAAGACCAAGAACTAAGGTTCGTCGAACGATGAAAAACGCGGCTTAGGCCGCGTTTTTTCGTTCTGGCAGCCAGCTTCTGGTATAAAGCAGACCAGTGGCCCGCCGTCAGAACCTGTTTAGCGGGCCCGTGTCGAACTTTTTCCATCCTGTTGCAAGGTACCCTCCATGAGCGAACGTCCCGAAGAGCCGAACAAGCCCTCCGACGCCGAAAGCCTGCTACCTGTCGATGAGCACATTGAAGAGGGGCATGACGACGAAGGGCGCAAGGTGCGTCATCGCGGCATTTATCTGCTGCCCAACCTGTTCACCACCGCGAACCTGTTCGCCGGTTTCTATTCCATCATCAGTTCAATGAACGCGCAGAGTGCCCTGAGCGCTGGCGATCCACGCGAAGCGAGCAAGTATTTTGCCTTTGCTGCCATCGCCATCTTCGTGGCCATGGTGCTCGATGGCCTCGATGGCCGGGTGGCGCGCATGACCAATACCCAGAGCGCCTTCGGCGCCGAGTACGATTCGCTGTCGGACATGGTCGCCTTCGGCGTCGCCCCGGCCCTGCTGGCCTTTGGCTGGGCGCTGGGTGACATGGGCAAGGTCGGCTGGATGGTGGCCTTCATTTATGTGGCCGGTGCCGCGCTTCGCCTGGCGCGGTTCAATACACAGGTGGGAACCGCCGACAAACGCTATTTCATCGGCCTGGCCAGCCCGGCTGCAGCCGGTGTGGTAGCCGGTACCGTATGGGCGTTCAGCGACTATGGCATCCAGGGCTCGAAGCTCTCGTTCCTGGTGGCGCTGTTGGTGGCGGCTGCGGGCATGCTGATGGTCAGCAACATCAAGTACAACAGTTTCAAGGAGCTTGACCTCAAGGGGCGTGTACCTTTCGTGGCGATCCTTGCCGTGGTGCTGGTGTTCGCGGTGGTCTTCAGCGATCCACCGCGCATTCTGCTGCTGGCCTTCCTGGCCTATGCGGCTTCCGGCCCCATTCAGTTCCTGCTGCGCTCGCGTCGCCGAAAAGGGTGACAATCGCTTAATTGTGGAATAACCCTCCGGCTCCATAGTCTTACTGGTACATCCGTTATCCAGTGCTGTGGAGCCGCTCATGCTTATCAAGCTTTCCAGGTCTTCCGAATGCAAGGCGTCGGAGATCACCCCTGAAGGTCTCTATCTATCGCGCCGCGCCCTGATGGGCGGTTCGCTCGCGGGTCTGGCACTGGGTACGTTGCCGGGCAATGTCCTGGCTGGCGAGCCGTCTCGCTATCCTGACGTACAGGCTGGCAAGGCGCCTGCCTGGTTTGCCGAAAAGCTGCCCGATACCCGCTGGCAGGCGGTGACGGTCCAGAACGAAGCCGTGACCCCCTTCAAGGATGCCACCCACTACAACAACTTCTATGAGTTCGGGCCCGACAAGGGCGACCCGGCTGCCAACGCAGACAGCCTCAAGACCGAACCCTGGAGCGTTGTCATCGATGGGGAAGTGGGTAAACCCGGTCGCTATGCACTGGAGGACTTCGTCAAACCCTACCAACTTGAAGAGCGTGTCTACCGGCTTCGCTGCGTGGAGGCGTGGTCGATGGTCATTCCGTGGCTGGGTTTTCCATTGGCGTACGTGCTCAAGCAGGTCGAGCCCACCTCCAAGGCCCGTTATGTCCGTTTCGAAACGCTCGAGGATCCCAAGAGCATGCCCGGCCAACGTTCTGGCTTTGCATTGATCGATTGGCCTTATGAAGAGGGGCTGCGCCTGGATGAGGCGATGCATCCGTTGGCCATCCTGGCACTCGGTATGTATGGCCGGGAGCTGCCGAACCAGAACGGGGCGCCGCTCAGGTTGGTCGTGCCTTGGAAGTATGGTTTCAAAAGCATCAAGTCGATCGTGCGCATCAGCCTGGTGGCAGAACAACCGAAAACCACGTGGCAGGGGTTGGCCCCGGACGAGTATGGTTTCTATGCCAATGTGAACCCAACGGTCGATCACCCGCGCTGGAGCCAGGCTCGTGAACGCAGGTTACCTAGCGGGCTGTTCAGTCCCAACGTGCGGGAGACACAGATGTTCAACGGCTATGCCGATGAGGTGGCGTCGCTATATGACGGGCTCGATCTGCGGAAGAACTACTGATGCGATACCCCTGGTTTCGTCTGGGCATATTCATGGCAGGCTGCTCGTTTCCGGCCTGGTGGCTCTATGAGGCCTCGGTCAACCTGTTGGGCCCTGATCCGGGCAAGGTGTTGATGGATCGATTGGGGTTGGGCGTCTTGGTGTTTCTATTGATCAGCCTGTGCATGACGCCATTGCAGCGGGTTACGGGTTGGCCGGGCTGGATCGTGGTGCGACGTCAACTTGGGCTGTGGGTGTTTGCCTACATCGTGTTGCACGTGCTGGCGTATCTGTTCTTTATCCTGGGGTTGGACTGGGGACAGTTGACGGTAGAGCTGCGCAAGCGGCCGTACATCATCGTCGGTGCGCTTGGCTTGGTGGGTTTGCTGGTGTTGGCGGTCACCTCCAATCGCTACAGTCAGCGCCGCCTGGGCGCGCGATGGAAAAAGCTGCACAGGCTGGTCTACGCGGTACTGGGCTTGGGGCTGCTGCATTTCCTATGGATTGTGCGATCTGACCTGCGGGAGTGGGCTGTCTATGCCTTTATTGGGCTGCTATTGATAGTGCTGAGGATACCGGCTGTTGCCCGTTCGCTTCCCCGCGTACACCGCCGACAGGGAAGGTCGGCTTGAGTTGGCATTGGGGTAATAGGTGCTTGTCTCGCGATTTCTGAAAATAGTGGTTGACGCAGTTCCTAATCCCCTTATAATGCGCCCCACTTCCAGCGACATCGGAACGCGAAACTCCTTGAGATTCAATGGGTTAGCTAGTTCGGGTGGTGCTGAAAGGACTGCGATCGAATAGATCGAAGGCGGTTGAGAAGAAGGTTGACAGCGTGTTGAAACGCTGTAGAATTCGCCTCCCGTTACGAGAGATCGAAGCGAGTCAAGTGGTTGAAGTTGAACGAGTTTCTCGAAACAAACTTCAAAATAAACGCTTGACAGGCAGTGAGGAAAGCGTAGAATGCGCGCCTCGGTTGAGATGAAGCACTCTCAGCCAAACGCTCTTTAACAAATCGAATCAAGCAATTCGTGTGGGTGCTTGTGAGTACGGACTGATAGTCAGAAAGATTATCAGCATCACAAGTGACCATGCGAGAAATCACATAGTCATTTGAGATTGCTGAGCCAAGTTTAGGGTTTCTTAAAAACCCAAGCAGTATTGAACTGAAGAGTTTGATCATGGCTCAGATTGAACGCTGGCGGCAGGCCTAACACATGCAAGTCGAGCGGATGACAGGAGCTTGCTCCTGGATTCAGCGGCGGACGGGTGAGTAATGCCTAGGAATCTGCCTGGTAGTGGGGGACAACGTTTCGAAAGGAACGCTAATACCGCATACGTCCTACGGGAGAAAGCAGGGGACCTTCGGGCCTTGCGCTATCAGATGAGCCTAGGTCGGATTAGCTTGTTGGTGAGGTAATGGCTCACCAAGGCGACGATCCGTAACTGGTCTGAGAGGATGATCAGTCACACTGGAACTGAGACACGGTCCAGACTCCTACGGGAGGCAGCAGTGGGGAATATTGGACAATGGGCGAAAGCCTGATCCAGCCATGCCGCGTGTGTGAAGA
Source organism: Pseudomonas sp. I3-I5 (assembly GCF_022699445.1). Taxonomy (NCBI): domain Bacteria; kingdom Pseudomonadati; phylum Pseudomonadota; class Gammaproteobacteria; order Pseudomonadales; family Pseudomonadaceae; genus Pseudomonas; species Pseudomonas sp. I3-I5. The sequence goes on from NZ_CP093940.1 coordinate 640,512, forward strand.
AGGTCTTCGGATTGTAAAGCACTTTAAGTTGGGAGGAAGGGTTGTAGATTAATACTCTGCAATTTTGACGTTACCGACAGAATAAGCACCGGCTAACTCTGTGCCAGCAGCCGCGGTAATACAGAGGGTGCAAGCGTTAATCGGAATTACTGGGCGTAAAGCGCGCGTAGGTGGTTTGTTAAGTTGGATGTGAAAGCCCCGGGCTCAACCTGGGAACTGCATCCAAAACTGGCAAGCTAGAGTACGGTAGAGGGTGGTGGAATTTCCTGTGTAGCGGTGAAATGCGTAGATATAGGAAGGAACACCAGTGGCGAAGGCGACCACCTGGACTGATACTGACACTGAGGTGCGAAAGCGTGGGGAGCAAACAGGATTAGATACCCTGGTAGTCCACGCCGTAAACGATGTCAACTAGCCGTTGGAATCCTTGAGATTTTAGTGGCGCAGCTAACGCATTAAGTTGACCGCCTGGGGAGTACGGCCGCAAGGTTAAAACTCAAATGAATTGACGGGGGCCCGCACAAGCGGTGGAGCATGTGGTTTAATTCGAAGCAACGCGAAGAACCTTACCAGGCCTTGACATGCAGAGAACTTTCCAGAGATGGATTGGTGCCTTCGGGAACTCTGACACAGGTGCTGCATGGCTGTCGTCAGCTCGTGTCGTGAGATGTTGGGTTAAGTCCCGTAACGAGCGCAACCCTTGTCCTTAGTTACCAGCACATTATGGTGGGCACTCTAAGGAGACTGCCGGTGACAAACCGGAGGAAGGTGGGGATGACGTCAAGTCATCATGGCCCTTACGGCCTGGGCTACACACGTGCTACAATGGTCGGTACAGAGGGTTGCCAAGCCGCGAGGTGGAGCTAATCTCACAAAACCGATCGTAGTCCGGATCGCAGTCTGCAACTCGACTGCGTGAAGTCGGAATCGCTAGTAATCGCGAATCAGAATGTCGCGGTGAATACGTTCCCGGGCCTTGTACACACCGCCCGTCACACCATGGGAGTGGGTTGCACCAGAAGTAGCTAGTCTAACCTTCGGGGGGACGGTTACCACGGTGTGATTCATGACTGGGGTGAAGTCGTAACAAGGTAGCCGTAGGGGAACCTGCGGCTGGATCACCTCCTTAATCGACGACATCAGCCTGCTGATGAGCTCCCACACGAATTGCTTGATTCATTTGCTGATGAGAAATCAGAAATGAACATTCCGGTGTGAATGTTGATTTCTGACTTTTGTCAGACCGTTCTTTAAAAATTCGGATATGTGATAGAAATAGACTGAAGACCAGTTTCACTGCTGGAATTCAGGCTAAGGTAAAATTTGTGAGTTCTGCTCGTAAGAGCGACGTGCGAATTTTCGGCGAATGTCGTCTTCACAGTATAACCAGATTGCTTGGGGTTATATGGTCAAGTGAAGAAGCGCATACGGTGGATGCCTTGGCAGTCAGAGGCGATGAAAGACGTGGTAGCCTGCGAAAAGCTTTGGGGAGTCGGCAAACAGACTGTGATCCAGAGATCTCTGAATGGGGGAACCCAGCCAGCACAAGCTGGTTATCTTGTACTGAATACATAGGTGCAAGAGGCGAACCAGGGGAACTGAAACATCTAAGTACCCTGAGGAAAAGAAATCAACCGAGATTCCCTTAGTAGTGGCGAGCGAACGGGGACCAGCCCTTAAGTTGATTTGAGATTAGTGGAACGCTCTGGAAAGTGTGGCCATAGTGGGTGATAGCCCCGTACACGAAAATCTCTTATCAATGAAATCGAGTAGGACGGAGCACGAGAAACTTTGTCTGAATATGGGGGGACCATCCTCCAAGGCTAAATACTACTGACTGACCGATAGTGAACCAGTACCGTGAGGGAAAGGCGAAAAGAACCCCGGAGAGGGGAGTGAAATAGAACCTGAAACCGTATGCGTACAAGCAGTGGGAGCCTACTTTGTTAGGTGACTGCGTACCTTTTGTATAATGGGTCAGCGACTTATATTCAGTGGCGAGCTTAACCGAATAGGGGAGGCGTAGCGAAAGCGAGTCTTAATAGGGCGTTTAGTCGCTGGGTATAGACCCGAAACCGGGCGATCTATCCATGGGCAGGTTGAAGGTTAGGTAACACTGACTGGAGGACCGAACCGACTACCGTTGAAAAGTTAGCGGATGACCTGTGGATCGGAGTGAAAGGCTAATCAAGCTCGGAGATAGCTGGTTCTCCTCGAAAGCTATTTAGGTAGCGCCTCATGTATCACTGTAGGGGGTAGAGCACTGTTTCGGCTAGGGGGTCATCCCGACTTACCAAACCGATGCAAACTCCGAATACCTACAAGTGCCGAGCATGGGAGACACACGGCGGGTGCTAACGTCCGTCGTGAAAAGGGAAACAACCCAGACCGTCAGCTAAGGTCCCAAAGTCATGGTTAAGTGGGAAACGATGTGGGAAGGCTTAGACAGCTAGGAGGTTGGCTTAGAAGCAGCCACCCTTTAAAGAAAGCGTAATAGCTCACTAGTCGAGTCGGCCTGCGCGGAAGATGTAACGGGGCTCAAACCATGCACCGAAGCTACGGGTATCACCTTATGGTGATGCGGTAGAGGAGCGTTCTGTAAGCCTGTGAAGGTGAGTTGAGAAGCTTGCTGGAGGTATCAGAAGTGCGAATGCTGACATGAGTAACGACAATGCGAGTGAAAAACTCGCACGCCGAAAGACCAAGGTTTCCTGCGCAACGTTAATCGACGCAGGGTTAGTCGGTCCCTAAGGCGAGGCTGAAAAGCGTAGTCGATGGAAAACAGGTTAATATTCCTGTACTTCCAGTTATTGCGATGGAGGGACGGAGAAGGTTAGGCCAGCCTGGCGTTGGTTGTCCAGGTTTAAGGTGGTAGGCTGAAATCTTAGGCAAATCCGGGATTTCAAGGCCGAGAGCTGATGACGAGTTGCCTTTAGGCGATGAAGTGGTTGATACCATGCTTCCAAGAAAAGCTCCTAAGCTTCAGATAACTGGGAACCGTACCCCAAACCGACACAGGTGGTTAGGTAGAGAATACCAAGGCGCTTGAGAGAACTCGGGTGAAGGAACTAGGCAAAATGGCACCGTAACTTCGGGAGAAGGTGCGCCGGCGAAGGTGAAGGGCTTGCCCCGTAAGCTTTTGCTGGTCGAAGATACCAGGCCGCTGCGACTGTTTATTAAAAACACAGCACTCTGCAAACACGAAAGTGGACGTATAGGGTGTGACGCCTGCCCGGTGCCGGAAGGTTAATTGATGGGGTTAGCGCAAGCGAAGCTCTTGATCGAAGCCCCGGTAAACGGCGGCCGTAACTATAACGGTCCTAAGGTAGCGAAATTCCTTGTCGGGTAAGTTCCGACCTGCACGAATGGCGTAACGATGGCGGCGCTGTCTCCACCCGAGACTCAGTGAAATTGAAATCGCTGTGAAGATGCAGTGTATCCGCGGCTAGACGGAAAGACCCCGTGAACCTTTACTATAGCTTTGCACTGGACTTTGAATTTGCTTGTGTAGGATAGGTGGGAGGCTTTGAAGTGGGGACGCCAGTTCTCATGGAGCCATCCTTGAAATACCACCCTGGCAACTTTGAGGTTCTAACTCAGGTCCGTTATCCGGATCGAGGACAGTGTATGGTGGGTAGTTTGACTGGGGCGGTCTCCTCCCAAAGAGTAACGGAGGAGTACGAAGGTGCGCTCAGACCGGTCGGAAATCGGTCGTAGAGTATAAAGGCAAAAGCGCGCTTGACTGCGAGACACACACGTCGAGCAGGTACGAAAGTAGGTCTTAGTGATCCGGTGGTTCTGTATGGAAGGGCCATCGCTCAACGGATAAAAGGTACTCCGGGGATAACAGGCTGATACCGCCCAAGAGTTCATATCGACGGCGGTGTTTGGCACCTCGATGTCGGCTCATCACATCCTGGGGCTGAAGCCGGTCCCAAGGGTATGGCTGTTCGCCATTTAAAGTGGTACGCGAGCTGGGTTTAGAACGTCGTGAGACAGTTCGGTCCCTATCTGCCGTGGACGTTTGAGATTTGAGAGGGGCTGCTCCTAGTACGAGAGGACCGGAGTGGACGAACCTCTGGTGTTCCGGTTGTCACGCCAGTGGCATTGCCGGGTAGCTATGTTCGGAAGAGATAACCGCTGAAAGCATCTAAGCGGGAAACTTGCCTCAAGATGAGATCTCACTGGGATCTTGAATCCCCTAAAGGGCCGTCGAAGACTACGACGTTGATAGGTTGGGTGTGTAAGCGCTGTGAGGCGTTGAGCTAACCAATACTAATTGCCCGTGAGGCTTGACCATATAACACCCAAGCAATTTGCTCTTGCAGATTGCGGTGGTGAAGATGACATGAACCGAAAGTTCGCAACGCATCACAAACATCACATATCCGAATTCGCTGGGCTGTCCAACAGGACATTCTGGCTACAGAATTTCTTGACGACCATAGAGCATTGGAACCACCTGATCCCATCCCGAACTCAGTAGTGAAACGATGCATCGCCGATGGTAGTGTGGGGTTTCCCCATGTGAGAGTAGGTCATCGTCAAGATTCATTTCGCAAAACCCCTATCTGCGTATGCAGGTAGGGGTTTTGTCTTTAGGCTGGAAAAAATGACGTACCCGTGTTTGTACCGTCAAACGAGCAACCGCCGTGGGCGAGCCGGGGCAGGCGCGCGACTGCCTACCCCACACCAACGCCTCGAAACATCTCTACAACCCCGCCCTCGACCCGCTCCGTGATATCGTTCCTCCCCAAGTAAACGCGCCCGAAAGAGACCTGCCGATGTCCAGTACCCACCTCCAGCCTGGCTTCATGATCGTCCACGGCAATCGCCCAGACGACCTGCGCAGCCTGGTGGTGAGCTGGATGCGCCGTTACCCTCTGGCGCCTTTGGAGAATGAAATCGCGCTGGTCCAGAGCAATGGTATCGCCCAATGGCTCAAGCTTGCCTTGGCCGAGGATCCTCTTGAAGATGACCAGGGCGGTTGTGGCATTGCCGCTGCCATCGAGATGCAGCTGCCGGGTAGCTTCATGTGGCAGTTGTACCGCACCGTGCTGGGCCGCGATCAGATACCGGAAGTGTCGCTGCTCGACAAGGCGCCGCTCACCTGGCGCCTGATGCGCCTGTTACCCGAACTGGTCGAGCGGCCGCACTTCGAGCCCTTGCGGCGTTTTTTGACTGACGACAGCGATCTACGCAAACGCTACCAGCTCGCCGAGCGCCTGGCCGATCTGTTCGACCAATATCAGGTGTACCGCGCCGACTGGTTGAAAGAGTGGGCCGCAGGGCGGCATGTGCTCAACACTGCCCGCGGCGAACGCAAGCCATTGCCTGTCGACAACTGCTGGCAGGCAGAACTGTGGCGTGCCCTGCTGGAGGATGTAGGCGAGGAAGGCATGGCCCAGAGCCGTGCCGGCGTACACCAGCGGTTCATGGCCTGCATCGACGACCTGGAGCAGGCTCCGGCAAACCTGCCCGCACGGGTGATCGTGTTCGGTATCTCCTCGCTGCCTGCCCAGACACTCGAAGCGCTGGCCGGTCTCGCCCGTTTCAGCCAGGTCCTGTTATGCGTGCACAACCCTTGCCGCCATCACTGGGCCGACATTGTGGCCGACAAGGACTTGCTGCGGCACCAGTACAAGCGTCAGCAACGCCGGCCCGGCATGCCATTGGAACTGGATGACCAGTCGCTGCACCAACATGCGCATCCCCTGCTGGCAGCCTGGGGCAAGCAAGGCCGCGACTACATCAACCTGCTCGACAGCTACGACGACCCAGGCAGTTACCAGGGTGTCTTCAGCGATGGACGAATCGACCTGTTTACCGAAGGTTCACCCATCACGCTGCTCAACCAGCTACAGGACGATATCCTTCAATTGCGTCCGCTGGCCGAATCCCGTGAGCAATGGCCGCCGGTCAATGCACGCCGCGACCGTTCGGTGCGCTTCCACGTTGCGCACAGCCCGCAACGGGAAGTCGAGATTCTCCACGACCAGTTGTTGGCCCGCTTCAGCGCAGATCCCACGCTGCGCCCACGTGACGTCATCGTCATGTTGCCCGACGTCGATAGCTACGCACCGCACATACGGGCCGTCTTCGGCCAATTGCAGCGCAAAGACCCTCGCTACATCCCGTACACCTTGACCGACCAGGGCCAACGTGGCCGCGAGCCGCTGCTGATCGCCTTGGAGCACCTGCTCAAACTCCCCGAAAGTCGTTTTGCCGTCAGCGAAGTGCTGGACCTGCTGGACGTACCGGCAGTGCGGGCTCGGTTCGGCATTCGCGAAGGTGACTTGCCAACCCTGCACCGCTGGATCGAAGGTGCCGGCATTCGCTGGGGGCTCAATGCCGAGCAACGGGCCAGCCTGGGCTTGCCGGACGGGCTCGAGCAGAACTCCTGGCGCTTTGGTTTGCGGCGGATGCTGCTGGGTTATGCCGTGGGTGTGGGTGATGCCTGCGATGGCATCGAGCCTTACGACGAGATAGGCGGGCTGGACGCTGCACTGATTGGGCCGCTTGTCGCGTTGCTCGATGCGCTTGAAGTGGCGTGCCAAACCTTGTCTTGCCCGGCCAACGCCGGCGAATGGAGCGAACGCCTCAATGCCCTGCTGCACGTCTTCTTCCTGGCCGAGGATGAGCAGGATGAGTTTCTGCTGATCCAGTTGCAGGACCTGCGCGAATCTTGGCTGGATGTCTGCGAAACCGTGGACCTGCAAGACCCACTGCCGCTAACGGTGGTGCGCGAAGCCTGGCTGTCGGGCCTGGACCAAGGCAAATTGTCCCAGCGCTTCCTGGCCGGCTCGGTGAACTTCTGTACGCTCATGCCCATGCGCGCCATCCCGTTTCGCGTGGTCTGCCTGCTGGGCATGAACGACGGTGATTATCCACGCGCGCAGCCACCGCTGGATTTCGACCTGATGGCCACCGATTACCGCCCAGGTGATCGTTCGCGTCGGGAAGATGATCGTTACCTGTTGCTCGAAGCCGTACTGTCGGCCCAGGACCAGCTCTACGTGAGTTGGGTGGGGCGCAGTATCCGCGACAACAGCGAGCGGCCTGCCTCGGTACTGATCGGCCAGCTTCGCGATCACATCGCTGCGGGGTGGCAACTGGCCGATGCGCAAGCCGATGTCAAACACGATCCGGGCCAGCAACTGCTTCATGCCTTGACCCAGGAACACCCCTTGCAGCCCTTCAGCCTGCGCTATTTCGAACAGGGCAGCGCGCTGTTCAGCTACGCACACGAGTGGCAAGTGCTGCACCAGGCCCACAGCGATGTCCCTCACGACCTGGCCGAGCTGCCGCCCTATCAGGATGATGAGCCGCTGACATTGAATCAGCTGGCCGATTTTCTCAGGCATCCGGTGCGGCATTTCTTCAGTCAGCGGCTCAAGGTCTATTTCGAAGCGCTCGAAGCGCCCACGCCGGACGAAGAGCCTTTCGTACTCGACGCCTTGCAGCGTTATGGTGCAAGTGAGGCGTTACTCAGCGCAGCCTTGAGCACACCCGAGGATGTTCCGCGCGCCCTGCATCAGCAGGCACGTCGCCTGCAGGCCCAGGGCTTGCTGCCCTTGGCCGGTTTTGGCGAACTCTTGCAGCATGACCTGATCGAGCCGCTGCCCGACTTGCTGCAACGCCATGGGCAGTTGCTCGAGCGCTGGCCGCGGCAGGTTGAGGGTGCACTGCCTGTGCATTTCGAGCACGGCCCCCATCGGCTGGAGGGCTGGCTGGGTCGCGTGTTCCAAGGCGATGACCAGAGCGTGCTGAGCATCAACACGGTCCCCAACACCATCAGTGCAGGGCGCAACAGCCTAAAATGGCATCGCCTCATCGCGCCGTGGGTGACACACCTTGCCGCCTGCGCGGCAGGTTACGCCTATCACAGTGCGCTGGTGGCCAGTGACGTGACCCTGCTACTGGCGCCTGTTGACCAGCAAGCGGCAGCGGACCTGTTGGGAGAACTGCTGGTGGCACGACAGGCGGGCATGTGTGCACCGCTCCCGGTGGCGCCCAAGACGGCATTCGCCTGGCTCGCCCAGGACGATCCGGACAAAGCCATGGCTGCGGCCGCCCGTGCTTACGAAGGCGACGAACGCACCAGTGCCGGCGAGCGCGGTGAAAGCGTTGCCCTGGCCCGACAGTTCCGCGATTTCGCCGCGCTCACGGCCGACGAAACCTTCGAGGGGTGGTGTGAGGCCTTGTACCGCCCCCTGTTCGACGCCCCCTGGCAAACCCTGGGCAACCCGGAGAAAAGCGCATGACCCAGGCTCGGCCACTGGCCTTGAATTTTCCCTTGCACGGCAGCCAGCTGATCGAGGCCAGCGCGGGAACGGGCAAGACGTTCACCATTTCAGCGTTGTACCTGCGCCTTATCCTCGGCCACGGTGGCGAGCAGGGTTTCGAACGAGAGCTGCTGCCGCCGCAGATTCTGGTAGTGACGTTCACAGACGCTGCCACCAAGGAGTTGCGCGAGCGTATCCGGACTCGGCTGGCTGAGGCGGCGCGGTTTTTCCGCGGTGAACTCGAAGCCGTCGACCCGCTGCTGGCGCAATTGCGTGACGATTATCCACAGCACGCGTGGGCCAGCAGTGCCGCCCGGCTGGAAACCGCTGTGCAGTGGATGGACGAAGCAGCCGTATCGACCATTCACGGCTGGTGCCAGCGCATGTTGCGTGAGCACGCATTCGACAGCGGCAGCCTGTTTACCCAGACCCTCGAAACCGACCACAGTGAACTGCTGGGGCAGGTGGTGCGCGATTACTGGCGACGTTTCTGCTACGGCATGCAAAGCCAGGCCCTGACGTGGGTGCGTAGCCACTGGGTCAGCCCTGCCGCGCTCTTGCCCCGCATTCGCCCGCTGTTTGGCAGGGTGCGTGCCGCCCACCAAGGGCCCGAGCCCGAGGCACTGATCCTTGAGGCGTTGCAGGCCCGCGACGAGCAGCTGGCCCGGCTCAAGGGGCCCTGGGCGGTCTGGGTCCAGGAGCTGCGACAGCTCTGTCATGACGCCGTGGCCGCCAAACAGGTAGACGGCAGGAAGATGCAGGCCCGCTACTTCGAACCCTGGTTCGACAAATTATCCCAGTGGTGCAACGACGAACAGTGCGTGGAACTTGACCTGGGTACAGGCTTCACCCGCCTGACCCCTGCGGGCCTCGCCGAGGCCTGGAAAGTCGGCGAGCCGCCAGCGCACCCTGCACTCGATGCCATGCAAACATTGCAACAAGACCTGCAGGCCCTGGCCAGCCCGGACGCAGCGCTACTCGAACATGCCGCCAGCTGGGTTTCGGCGCAGTTCGAAGTGGAGAAGCGGCGCCGCGCGGAGATGGGGTTCGACGACATGCTCCTGCGGTTGCAGCAGGCACTGTACAGCGAGGCAGGCGAGCGACTGGCCGGATTGATCCGCGAGCAGTTCCCGGTGGCGATGATCGATGAATTCCAGGACACCGACCCGATCCAGTACGGTATTTTCGAACGCATCTACCGCATCAGCGAGAACCACGGCGACACCGGCCTGTTCATGATCGGCGACCCCAAGCAGGCGATTTACGCCTTCCGGGGCGCCGATATCTACACCTACCTGGCGGCCCGGCGCGCGACCCAAGGGCGGTTGCACAGCCTGGACACCAACTACCGCTCCAGCGAAGGCATGGTCGCGGCGGTCAACCAGGTATTCCAGCAGGCCGAGGCGCGTCCCAACGGGCGTGGCGCCTTCCTCTTTCGGGAGGCGGACGACAACCCTCTGCCCTTCGTTGCCGTGCGCGCCCAGGGCCGCAGCGAACAACTGATGCTCCAGGGTCAGCCCTGGGCCGCACTCCAGTGCTGGCAACTCCCCAGCGACGAGCCGGTTTCGATGGGCGTTTACCGGCAGCAGATGGCCACCAGTTGCGCGAGTCACATCGTGGGCCTGCTCAACGCCAGTCAACACGGCACGGCAGGCTTTGCGCACGCCAATGGCCATTTGCGCCCGTGCCTGCCATCGGACATCGCCATCCTGGTGCGCGATGGCCACGAGGCGCAACGTATCCGCGCAGAGCTCGCTGCCCGAGGCGTGCGCAGCGTCTACCTCTCCGACAAGGACTCGGTGTTCGCCGCCCAGGAGGCCCATGACCTGCTGGCCTGGCTCAAAGCCTGCGCAGAGCCGGACTCCGAGCGCCTGCTCAAGGCGGCGTTGGCCAGCTTGACGCTTGACCTGTCGCTGCCGGCGCTTGATCGCCTGAACCAGGACGAACGGGTGTGGGAAAGCTGGGTGATGCGGTTTCGCGCCTACCGCGACACCTGGCAGCGCCAGGGCGTGCTGCCCATGCTGCGTCAGTTGCTGCATGACTTCGAGCTGCCGCGAACGCTCATTCGTCGCACGGACGGCGAGCGCGTGCTCACCAACCTGTTGCACCTGGCCGAGTTGCTCCAGCAGGCCGCAGGCGAGTTGGACGGTGAGCAGGCGCTGATCCGCCACCTGGCCGATCATCTGGCCAGTTCAGGCCAGGCCGGCGAGGAGCAGATCCTGCGCCTGGAGAGCGACGAGCAACTGGTCAAGGTGGTCACCATCCACAAGTCCAAGGGCCTGGAGTACCCATTGGTCTATCTTCCGTTCATCTGCTCCAGCAAACCGGTGGACGGCAGCCGCCTGCCGCTCGCCTGGCACGACAGCCAGGGCAATGCGCACCTGACCCTGACGCCGGACGCCACGCAGGTCGAGCGCGCCGATGACGAACGCCTGGCCGAAGACTTGCGCCTTTTGTATGTGGCGCTTACCCGTGCCCAGCATGCCTGCTGGCTGGGGGTGGCCGACCTCAAGCGCGGTAATCACAAGCGCTCGAGCCTGCATCGCTCGGCGCTCGGCTACCTGCTAGGCGGCGGCGCCGAACTTGCCGATTCCAAGCAACTGACAGGCTGGTTGCAAGCACTGGCCGATACCAGCGCGCACATAACCTGCCCTGGGCTTCCGGAAGAGGACCGAGCGCTCTACCACACCCCGCAGTTGCAGCACCAACTGGTCCCAGCCCGTATGCCCCGGCGCGCGGCGGCCGAACAGTGGTGGATCGCCTCCTACAGCGCGCTGCGGATCGGTGAGCAGGCACTGGGCGTCGACAGCTCGCTGGCGCAACAACTGCTCGACGATGAGCCCGTCGATACCCAGGTACTGCGCGAGGTCCCCGCGGACAGCGGAGACATCCACCGCTTCCCGCGCGGCCCGAACCCCGGCACGTTCCTTCACGGGTTGCTGGAGTGGGCCGGGCGTGAAGGCTTTGCCCAGGTACACGATAACCCGCAAGCGCTGGCCCGCACCGTGGGCCAGCGCTGTAACCGGCGCGGCTGGGAAGGCTGGATACCGACGCTGACCCAGTGGCTCACAGGCCTGCTCGACACACCGATGCCCGTGGCACAAAACGGCCTGACCGTGACCCTCAGCCAGCTCACCCGCTACCAGGTCGAAATGGAGTTCTGGTTTGCCAGTCACCAGGTCGATGCCCAACAGCTCGACCGCCTGGTGGCCCACTACACCCATCCAGGGCTACTGCGCCCAGCCGCGCAGCCGACGCTGCTCAACGGCATGTTCAAGGGTTTCATCGACCTGGCGTTCGAGCTGGAGGGGCGCTACTACGTGACCGATTACAAATCCAATTGGCTGGGCCCCGACATTCAGGCGTATGACCCTGCCGCGATGCAGCGGGCCATCCTTGAGCATCGTTATGACCTGCAATACGTGCTGTACCTGTTGGCCCTGCACCGACAGCTGCGCGCCCGCCTGGCGGACTATGACTATGACCTGCATGTCGGCGGGGCCCTTTTCATTTTCCTGCGAGGGGCCAACAGCAGCGGGCATGGTATTTATCACGCCAAGCCCCCGCGCGAGCTGATCGAAACCCTCGATGCCCTGTTTCGCGGCGAGCACGCACCTGTTGCGCATGACCTGTTTGCCGGAGACGCCCCATGAGCCGAAGCCTCGTCGACCTGCTGCCCACCCCCCTGCAGGCCGAGCACCTGCTGGCCCTGGCCCCTCAACACCGCAGCAGTGACCTGCTGCAACTGCTCGATCGCTGGGTCGAACGCGGCTGGTTGCGGGCGCTGGACCGTGCTTTCGTATCCTTTCTGGAGACGCTTGCGCCGGGCAGTGACCCGCTGTTGCTGTTGGCAGCCGCCCTTGCCAGCCATCAACTGGGGCATGGGCACGTCTGCCTGGACTTGCAGCAGACCTTGGCCGAACCTGACTTCGCGCTCTCGTTACCGCCTGAGGGGGATGCGCTGACCGGCCCGCTGCTGTTGCCCTCCCAACTGCTGGCCGGCCTTGACCTGGACGCCTGGCGCCAGCGCATCGCCGCAAGCCCGCTGGTGGCAGCCGCCGATACGCCAGGGCAGCACACCCGGCCCTTGGTCCTCAGCGGCGAACGCCTTTACCTGCGCCGCTACTGGAGTTATGAGCGGCGCATCGACCGCACCCTGCGCCAACGCCTGACCCAGGCCGACGCCGTACCGTCAGACCTGACGAAGCGTCTGGATGCCCTGTTCGAGGGCGGCAGCCTCGCAGGGCAGGTGGACTGGCAGAAGCTTGCCTGCGCCCTGGCCACTCGCGCCGGGTTCAGCATCATCACCGGTGGGCCTGGCACCGGCAAGACCACCACCGTGGTACGCCTGCTTGCCTTGCTCCAGGCCCCGGCAGTGGAAGCGGGCAGGCCGTTGCGCATTCGCCTGGCGGCGCCCACGGGCAAGGCAGCTGCTCGCCTGACCGAATCCATTGGCCAGCAAGTCGAACGCCTGCATGTCAGCAGCGACGTGCGTGGCCATATCCCCACCGAAGTCAGTACCGTGCACCGCCTGCTCGGTAGCCGTCCAGGCTCGCGACACTTCCGTCACAATGCCGCCAACCCCCTGCCTCTGGATGTACTGGTGGTCGACGAAGCTTCGATGATCGACCTGGAGATGATGGCCAACCTGCTCGATGCCATGCCGCCAAAAGCACGCCTGGTGCTGCTCGGTGACAAGGACCAGCTGGCCTCGGTGGAGGCCGGGGCGGTGCTGGGTGATTTGTGCCGGGATGCCGAGCAGGGCCGCTACTCCCCAGCGACCCAGGCATGGCTGGAGCATATCGGCGGGCAATCGCTGTCTGAAAGCGGTCTTGAGCCTGGTGATGAACAGCGCCATCCGCTGGCTCAGCAAGTGGTCATGCTGCGTTTTTCCCGACGCTTCGGCGAAGGCAGCGGCATCGGTCAGCTCGCCCGATTGGTCAACCGTCAGCAAAGCCATGCGGCGCGCGACTTATTGGCCATGCCGCCGCCCGACGTCCACAGCCTGGCCCTGAAACAGGAGCATGACCGCGCCTTCGATCGCCTGCTGCTCGACGGCCTGGACCGCGGCGCGGAAGGCCCCCAGGGCTATCGCAGCTACTTGCGTACCTTGGGCAGTCAGCGTCCGGCACTAGACACTCCATTCGACGACCCTGCCTGGGAACGCTGGGCCGCCAAGGTCCTGCACCGTTTCGAGGATTTCCAGCTGTTGTGCGCCGTGCGCCGTGGCGCCTGGGGTGTAGAGGGGTTGAACGAGCGGGTGGCGCGGGTGCTGCACAGCGCCGGCCTGATCGACAGCCAGCAGCCTTGGTACGAGGGCCGGCCGGTGTTGGTCACCCGCAACGACTATGGGCTGGGTTTGATGAACGGCGACATCGGTATCGCCCTGTGCCTGCCGGATGAGCAGGGCAAGCCATTGCTGCGCGTGGCCTTTCCCCGCAACGATGGCAAGGGTGGCGTACGCTTCGTGCTCCCCAGCCGCCTGAACGAGGTGGAAACCGTGTTCGCCATGACCGTGCACAAGTCCCAGGGCTCGGAATTCGGCCATACCGCACTGGTCCTGCCCGACGCGCTCAACCCGGTCCTGACCAAGGAACTGGTCTACACCGGCATCACCCGTGCCAAGCACTGCTTCAGCCTGGTGGAACCTCGCCAGGGCATTTTCGAGGAAGCCGTGGGGCGCAAGGTTCGACGTATTTCGGGGTTGATGCTCGAGCAGGTGTGAGGGCGACGCTCGCCAGCGCCGTCAGGCCTGGTTGCAGGCCTTGGTAAAGCGCATCACCGTGTCATGCCCCATCATCAGTGGGGCATTGGCTTCGGTCACCTCGCGGATGTAGTCCCACAACAAGGTGATGCGCTTGAGCTTGCGCAGGTCTTCGCGGCAATACATCCAGAATTGCCGCGTCACTTCCACCTGCTCGGGCAGCACCGTCACCAGCCGCGGGTCCTGCGCGGCCAGGAAACACGGCAAAATCGCCAGCCCGCGGCCTTGAAGCGCAGCGGTGTACTGGGCAATCACACTGGTACTGCGCAGGTGGGCCGTGGCCCCAGGGATCAGGTTGGCCAGATACAGCAGCTCGGAGCTGAAGGCCAGATCGTCGACATAGCTGATAAAGGGATGCCCGGCCAGGTCGGCCACGGCCTGGATCGGCGCATGGCTGTCCAGGTATGCCTGCGTGGCGTACAGGCGCAGTCGGTAGTCGCACAGCTTGCAGCATACGTAGGGCCCGTGTTCCGGGCGTTCCAGGGCGATGACGATGTCCGCCTCGCGTTTGGAAAGGCTGATGAAATGCGGCAGCGGCAGGATATCCACTGAAATCGCCGGGTAGGCATCGACGAAGTGGCTCAGCTGCGGGGTGATGAAGAAACTACCGAAGCCCTCGGTGCAGCCCATGCGCACATGCCCCGACAGCGCCACCCCCGAGCCGGATACCTGCTCGCACGCCATGTGCAGCGTGCTTTCGATGGCCTCGGCATAACTGAGCAGACGTTGACCTTCTGCCGTCAGCACGAAGCCGCTGGTGCGCGATTTTTCGAACAGCAAGGTGCCAAGCGCGCCTTCCAGCGAAGTGATGCGCCGCGAGACGGTGGTGTAGTCCACGCTCAGCCGTTTGGCCGCGCTGCTGGCCTTGCGCGTGCGGGCCACTTCGAGAAAGAACTTCAAGTCGTCCCAGTTGAGCGCGCTCAGGGATGTGAGGTCTTTTTGCATGATGATCCGGAATTTTTATACGTTCTTGTAGGATGTTTGCACATCTATACTCGAAACATGCCCTCTTACGCCACCCCGCGTTAGCGACGGCGCTGGCGATCTCGTCCTGACAATAATTCCAAGGAGAACGCAGATGAACGCACCCCAGTCCCCTGACCAGACCAAGGTCGAGCAGGCCAAGCTGCTGATCGATGGTCAATGGGTGGAGTCCCGAACGAGCGAGTGGCGCGATATCGTCAACCCGGCCACCCAGGCCGTGCTGGCGCGTGTTCCGTTCGCCACCGCCGAGGAGGTGGACGCCGCCGTGGCGGCGGCCCAGCGTGCCTTTCTGACCTGGCGCCATACGCCGATTGGCGCGCGCATGCGCATCATGCTCAAGCTCCAGGCGCTGATCCGTGAACACAGCAAGCGCATTGCCCAGGTGCTGAGCGCCGAACAGGGCAAGACCCTGGCCGACGCCGAGGGCGATATCTTCCGTGGCCTGGAAGTGGTCGAGCACGCGGCTTCCATCGGCACCCTGCAAATGGGCGAATTCGCCGAAAACGTGGCAGGCGGTGTCGATACCTATACCTTGCGTCAGCCGATTGGGGTATGCGCTGGCATCACGCCGTTCAACTTCCCCGCGATGATCCCGCTGTGGATGTTCCCCATGGCCATCGTCTGCGGCAACACCTTCGTGCTCAAGCCCTCCGAGCAGGACCCGTTGTCGACCTTGTTGCTGGTCGAGCTGGCCGTGGAGGCCGGGGTGCCCGCCGGTGTGCTCAATGTGGTCCATGGGGGCAAGGCCGTGGTCGATGCCCTGTGCACACACCAGGACATCAAGGCGATTTCCTTCGTCGGCTCGACCGAGGTAGGTACCCATGTCTACAACCTGGCCAGCCAGCATGGCAAGCGTGTGCAGTCGATGATGGGCGCCAAGAACCATGCCGTGGTGCTGCCGGACGCCAACCGTACGCAAACCGTGAATGCCCTCGTAGGGGCGGCCTTTGGCGCTGCAGGCCAGCGCTGCATGGCCACCTCGGTTGCGGTGCTGGTGGGCAAGGCCCGCGAATGGCTGCCAGACATCAAGCAAGCGGCGAGCAAGCTCAGCGTGAACGCCGGCAGCGAGCCAGGTACCGATGTGGGGCCGGTGGTGTCCAAGCGGGCAAAGGAGCGTGTACTGAGCCTGATCGAGAGCGGCATCCGAGAGGGCGCCACCTTGGAACTCGATGGCCGCGACGTCAAGGTGCCGGGCTATGAGCACGGCAACTTCGTCGGCCCCACGTTGTTCTCGGGCGTGACCACCGACATGCAGGTCTATACCCAGGAAATCTTCGGTCCGGTTCTGGTCACGCTCGAGGTCGACACCCTCGATGAGGCCATCGCCCTGGTCAACGCCAATCCGTTCGGCAACGGCACCGGTCTGTTCACCCAGAGCGGCGCGGCGGCACGCAAGTTCCAGAGCGAGATCGACGTCGGGCAGGTGGGCATCAACATCCCGATCCCGGTGCCCGTACCGTTCTTCAGCTTCACCGGCTCGCGCGGCTCCAAGCTGGGAGATCTGGGGCCGTACGGCAAGCAGGTGGTGCAGTTCTACACTCAGACCAAGACGGTTACCGCCCGCTGGTTCGATGACGACAGTATCAACGACGGCGTGAACACCACCATCAGCCTGCGCTAAGGAGCACGTCATGCGTATCGCATTCATTGGCTTGGGCAACATGGGCGCCCCCATGGCCCGCAACCTGATCAAGGCCGGTCACGCGCTTGCCCTGTTTGACTTGAACAAGGAGGTACTGGCAGAACTCGGCGCCCTGGGTGGGCAGGTCAGCGCCTCACCACGCGAGGCGGTAGCCGAAAGCGACCTGGTCATCACCATGTTGCCGGCAGCCGCGCACGTGCGCAGCGTCTACCTCGATGACGATGGGGTACTGGCCGGGATCCGAGCTGGCACGCCCACCGTCGATTGCAGCACCATCGACCCACAGACCGCGCGCGAGGTGTCCAAGGCGGCGGCCGCCAAGGGCGTGGACATGGGCGATGCGCCTGTCTCCGGAGGCACGGGTGGGGCGGCGGCCGGTACGCTGACCTTCATGGTTGGAGCCAGCGACGAACTGTTCGCAGCGCTCAAGCCGGTGCTCGAGCACATGGGCCGCAATATCGTGCACTGCGGCGAAGTGGGGACGGGGCAGATCGCCAAGATCTGCAACAACTTGCTGTTGGGCATTTCGATGATCGGTGTGTCCGAAGCCATGGCGCTGGGCAATGCTCTGGGTATCGACACTCAGGTGCTGGCAGGCATCATCAACAGCTCCACCGGACGCTGCTGGAGCTCCGACACCTACAACCCCTGGCCTGGCGTGATCGAGACGGCGCCGTCCTCGCGTGGCTACACCGGCGGCTTCGGCGCCGAATTGATGCTCAAGGACCTGGGGCTGGCCACCGAAGCTGCGCGTCAGGCCCGCCAGCCCGTGATCCTCGGCGCCCTCGCGCAACAGCTGTACCAGGCCATGAGCCTGCGCGGGGAGGGTGGCAAGGACTTCTCGGCCATCATCGAGGCCTACCGCAAGCCACAATGATCAAAGGGTGCCGTCATCGTTGTACAGGGGGCCGCTCATTGCGCCCCCTGCGTCTGCCAATCAGGCGAAGACGAAGTATTTGCGCACCGTCTCGACCACCTCCCAGGTCCCCTTCATCCCTGGCTCGATCACGAACACGTCACCTGCCTTGAGGTGTTTCGGTTCCTCGCCTTCCGGGGTGACGATGCAGTAGCCGTCGAGGAAGTGGCAGTATTCCCACTTGTCGTAGTTGACTTCGAACTTGCCCGGGGTGCAGATCCAGGTGCCCATGATCTTGCTGCCGTCGGCCGACAGGTAGGCGTTCAGGTTCACGGTGTGCGGGTCGCCCCCGATGCGTTTCCACTTGGTCGCGTCCACGACCGGGGTGGGGCAGGTTTCACGCAGCACGGTGATGAAATCGGACATGGCACAACTCCTGTGACTGGTTGAATGACCCGTCACCATAGGCGTTGAAGCGCCCGCGCAGTTGCCTGAAGTCGACGTCCAGGTGTCTGGCCGCGCTGTTCGCGCAGGGTCAGCCCAAACTACCGGCTAACGCGCTACCAGGCCTTGGCGCCGTTTCAAGCCCACCAGTAGCGCACGAAGTGGAAAAACACCGGTGCAGCGAAGCAGACCGAGTCGATGCGGTCGAGCATGCCGCCATGGCCTTCGATCATGTGCCCCCAGTCCTTGACGCCACGGTCGCGCTTGATCGCCGACATCACCAGCCCACCAAAGAAGCCCATGGTATTGACCGCCAGGGCCATCAAGGCGGCCTGCCAGAAGCTGAACGGCGTGATCCAGCACAGCAGCGCGCCGATCAGCGTGGCCAGTGCCACGCCGCCGACCAGGCCCTCGAGGGTTTTGGAAGGCGACAAGTTGGGCGCCACCTTGCGCTTGCCGAACAGCTTGCCGCACACGTATTGCAGCACATCGCTGAGCTGCACCACCACGATCAGCCAGGCGATGAGCAACAGGTTGCGCCCCTCGAAGCCGGGGATCTCCAGGGTCATCAGCGCCGGCACCGACGATACGCAGTACACCGCGATCATCAAGCCCCACTGGACCTTCGAAGCCCGCTCCAGAAAGCGCGTGGTGTCGCCCCCAAGGCTGGCCAGGATCGGCAGCAACAGGAACAGGTAGACCGGAATGAAGATGCTGAACAGGCCATACCAGTCCATGGCGATGAGCACGTACTGGACGGGCAGCGCGATGTAGAACGCCGCCGCCAGGGCGGGGTAGTCACTGCGCCGGGTGGGCGTGAGGGTCATGAACTCGCGCAAGGCATAGAACGACACACCATAGAACAGCACGATCACGCCGTATTTGCCGAAGACGAAGGCGATGCCGATTACCAGCACCATGACCCACCAGGCATTGATGCGGGCGTTGAGGTTGTCGATCACCGCATGGGGCCCGGGGCCTGCGCGCCACTTCAGCACACGGCCGATCACACTGGCGAGCAGCAGCAGGGCGCCGATGCCGGCGAACAGCGCGAGGGTATTGTCGTGCATGTCAAACGTCCTTGGGGGCTAGATCGAGCAGGGCTTGGCCAGCCCGCTCCAGAAAGGCTTGCTTGCTTTCGTCGGCCTGCAGGTGCAAGGGTTCGCCGAAACTCAGGGTGCATAGCAACGGCAACGGCAAGGCGCGTCCCTTGGGCATCACCCGATTGAGGTTGGCGATCCATACCGGCACCAGCTCGACCTGCGGGTGGGCCGCCGCCAGGTGATACAGGCCACTTCGCAACGGCAACAAGGGCTCATCGCTGAGGTTGCGCGTGCCTTCCGGAAAGAAGATCAGCGAATCGCCCTGGGCCACGGCGTCGAGTACCGGTTGCAAGGGGTGGCCCTGGCCTTCGTCGCGATGTCGCTGGATTAGCACGCCATTGAATACCTTGCGGATGAGAAAATCGCGAATCCCCGGCTTGGCCCAGTAGTCGGCACCGGCTACCGGCCGAGTGCGACGCCGCAGCGTCTGGGGCAGCGATGCCCATAGCAGGACGAAATCGCCGTGGCTGCTGTGATTGGCAAAGTACAGGCGCTGCACCGGAAGGGGCGTGCACCCCAGCCAGAGGGCTCGCGCCCCGGTAATCAGGCGCGCGGCCGAGGTGATCAGGTAGGCGGTCAGGTTGGCGAGCATGGAACGTTCATCATCCTTTGATAGACAGTATCAGCAGGGTAGCCAAGGCCACCGTGAGTTGCAGGCCCAGGCACAGGCCCTGGCGACGCAGCAGAGCAAGCGCAGCCCGGCTGCGGACCGGCCAGGTGCGCGCATCGACTGGCTGCGGCTTGAGCCCGTGGTCGAACAACGCGCGGTCCAGTGCCTGGGTGTCTGCTGCCAGGTCCTGGCTGTTGGCCAGGTGCGCGAACAGGTCGGCATCGAGTGCAACGCGGATGGCCCAGTACTTGTGCAGCATGCCCAGGCCGATGAGCAGCAGGCACGGCACAAGCGACCAGGGTGACAGCGCCGCGCCAAGCAGCGGCACCAGGCCGAACCCGAGCGCCAGCAGGGTCATGCCGTCCGAGAGCCCTGCCAGTTGCCGGCCCCGGCGCAGCAGGCTGGCGACCAACACAAGGTCCACTCAGCGCACCCGTTGAGCGAGGCTGACACTGAAAATTCCCCACTCGTCGATGCGCTGGGTCACCTTGCGAAAGCCTGCCGCCTCCACCAGCTGGTCCATTTCTGCCTGGCTGCGACGACGCATCACCCAGGCCTCGCCACCCCGGTGGCTGGTCAAGGCACGCGCAATCATCTCCAGTTGCGGGTGCCACGGTTGACCGGTGTAGACCAGGTAACCGCCATCCTCCATTGCCTGTGCCAGGCCAGCCAATGAGTTGCTCACCAGGGTGTTGCTGGCGAACAGTTCGTACAGGCCTGATACCACTGCCAGCGTCGGAGGCTGTTCCAGCGTCGCCAGGCTAGGGCGGTCGAAGGCATCGCCCTGGACGAAACGGGCAATGTCCCCCAGGCCCTTTTCCTGGATCAGCGCGGTGCCTTGTTGCACGTTGAGCGGGCTGTAATCGCGCAGCAGGATTGATTCTGGGCGTTGATCGACCTGTTGCAGGGCTTCTAGAATGTAGCGGCCATGGCCGGCTGCGATATCCACGATGTGCACGGGTCGGCCGGCCTCGCGTAGACGATCCATGGCCAGGCGCAGCAGTGCTTCCACATTCAGCTTGCGCTGGCGAATGCCACGCCAGCCGATGGCATTGAGGTAGTTCTGGTCGACCAGGCGGCCCAGCGCGCCTTTGCCTGCAGGCTGGTTGCGGTACACGTAGTCCAGTGTGCTGCCCGAATCGAAACCCGTGTCGAAGCCTAGCCGCACGCCGTCCGCTACCTTGCTGCCCAGGCGCAGACCGGCTCGGGTGGCGCGCCAGTAAAGCCCGCGCAGCGAGTGGCGGGGCAAAGGCGCGGCCAAGCTTTCGGCCTCGGCGCAACTGGCGCCGGTCTTGTCCGCATCGAGCAGCGAAGGCCGCTCGGCAGGGCAGGCGAAGCAGTGCTCGACGAAACGCTCGATACGCCGTAAAGCGTGTGCTCGCTCACGCTCGCCCAAGGTGTCGTGGAAGAACCCCGGCAGCACGTGCATCTCCTTGCGCGCACTGCCCAGACGGTCGAAGAAGCGCTGCTGGGGTGCTCGCTCGACCACCAGGTCTGTACCGGAGACCAGCAGTTGCGTGGGTAGCTGGATGGCCTGGGCGTCGGCCACCACACGATCGGCGGCTTCGTACAGCCCTAGCAGCATGGTCACCGAAATGGGCCGGCTGATCAGCGGGTCTGCCTTGTACGACATGACCCGTTCCGGGTCATGGGTCAGCAGTTGTGGCTTGACGTAGCTGTTGACGAAGAAATTGCCGCGCACGGCCTTGAGCAGCTTCAGGCCAGGGCGTGCCAAGGGGACGTACAGCTTGACCTTGAACGCCGGAGACGCCAGCACCAGGCAACGCACCTTGGGTGCATAGTCATGCGCCCAGGTGGCCACCAGCACCGCGCCGACGCTCTGCGCCAGCACCACCAGGTCCTGTTCGGCCAGCCCGTGACGGGCCTGAATGTGCTCGATGAACGCCTGCACGTCGCGCACGCTGGTCGCGAAGCTCGGGCTGTCCCCGCGTGCGCCGGGCGACAGGCCATGACCGCGGGCATCCCAGGCGAAAAAGTCATAGCCCGGCATGTCCAGCTCATCGGCCAAGTGGGCGATTCGCCCGCCGTGTTCATGGCCACGGTGGAACATCACCACCGCCCGACGCGGCTGGTGTTCGTTGCGCGTGGCGGGCCAGTGGCGGTAATGCAGCTCGACACCGTCATGGGTGGAAAAATGCAGGCTTTGCGCTTGGCGCATGGTCGATATCCTTATGCGACGGGCGAAGACTCAGCGGGTTTCAGCCAGCCCGCGACGCACCCGGTTGTAGAGGGTATAGAGGCAGAGCGCCAGGACCACAAGCAGCAAACCATTGATCCAGGTACCGTCAAGCACATCCAGGGCGACACCGGTACCCAGTACGCCAAAGGCGAAGGCGCGGTCGCTCTTGCCCATGGGCCCGTCATAGCGGCGCGAGGCACCTGCCAAGGGCCCCATCACGCCAGCGTATTCGCTGATCGTCGCCAGTAGCACCACCATCACCACCAGCGGCGGCCACACGCCTACCAAGAGGGCGAACGGCAGGTACAGGGCGGCATCGGCGATCACGTCGCACAGCTCGTTCAGATAGGCGCCAAGGGTGGATTGCTGGCCAAATTCCCGTGCCAGCATGCCGTCGATGGCGTTGAGCGCCATGCGCAGCAGCATCCATATGGGCACCAGGATGAACAACCCGTGAAGGTGGGGCAGGGCCGCCAGCAGCAGCCCTAGCGCAACGGAGATGACGGCAGCGGTGAGCGTGACCTGGTTGGCCGTCACGCCCCTGTCGTACAGGCGCTGCACCAGAGGCCGCAGCAGGGCCTGGAAACGGGGTTTGAGCTGGTAGATCGAGGCCACTGGCAAGTCCTTTTTGGTGGGGCGTTGTCGCGCATTCTGTTGCAGTCTTGGTGGCCGGTAAAGCCGCAGGCACCGGCGCTCTTGCCACTGACCTGGCTGCGCGACAAGAAGTTTCAGGCACACCCGGCGAATACGCTGACCAATGCCGCTGCGTAGCCTGGCAGGGCCGCAAAGTCGCGCGCGCACAACAGCAACTTCCGGTTAGCCCAGGGTTCCTGCAGTGCCATGGCCCGCAGCGGCAACATCCCTTGCCAGCGCTGCACCGCCGCCAAGGGCACGACCCCGACGCCGGCACCGCCTGCGACCATGCGCAACACGCCTTCGAAGCCCTCGGCACGAACCCTGACGCGCATGCGCTGGCCTGCACGCAGCGCCTGCTCTTCCAGGTAAAGCGCCAGGGCACTGGCCGGCCCGAGGCCGACGTGACCATGGGCCAGGCTGTCGACGAAGCGCGGCGAGGGAAGGTTGACGAGCGGGTGATCCGTTGGCGTCACCAGTACCAACGGGTCGTCGCGAAAGGGCTGCGTCTGTAGATGCTCGCTAGGTGCTGCGCTGGAGATGATGCCCAGGTCGGCCATGCCCTGGGTGATGGCCTGCACGATGCGCAAGCTCGGGTATTCCTGCACATCCACGCTCATGCCTGGGTTCTGGGCAAGGTAGGCCGCCAGCAGTTCGGGCAGGTATTGGGTCAGGGCCGCGGTGTTGCACAGCAAGCGCACCTGGCCTTGATGCCCCTGCGCGTACTGACCCAGGTCGAATTGCAAGCGCTCGACCTGCTGGGCGATGAGCCGGGCATGTTGCAGCAATGCCTGCCCGGCGGGCGTGGGGCTGACACCTCGGCGATTGCGCAGCAGGAGCGCAACGCCCAGGGACGCCTCCATGGCACGAATCCGGGCGCTGGCTGCTGGCAGCGACAAGTGGCTACGCCCAGCACCGGCGGTGATGTTTCCACACTCGACGGCGTGCCGGAATAGGGTCAGGTCAACAAGATCAAAATGCACGTGGCTCTATCCAGGCAAGAGGCTGACCACGAATATGACAGATGTTCAGCGCGTCATGCATTGGCCATGATGGGCACATGATGACATTTACAGCGTTTTACCAAGACCTTGGCCCACTGCTGACTGCGTTGGTGTTTGCCACCTTTGTTCTGGCAGGTGCCGTCAAGGGCGTGATCGGGCTCGGCCTGCCGACCGTGGCCATGGGGCTGCTGGGCCTGGCTCTGCCGCCCGCGCAGGCTGCTGCGTTACTGATCGTCCCATCCACCGTGACCAATCTCTGGCAATTGGCGGCAGGAGGGCATTTGCGAGCGTTGCTACGCAGGCTGGGCCCGATGCTGGCCATGATCTTTATCGGCACCTTGCTGGGCAGTGCGTGGCTGGGCATCAGCAGTGGCCCCTGGGCCGCGCATGCACTGGGAGGCGCACTGATTCTCTATGCCGTTTATGGACTGGCTGGGCCGGCCTTGCGCATTGCCCGGAAACGCGAAGGGTGGCTCGGCCCTGTCTGCGGCCTGGCTACCGGAGTGATCAGTGCGGCCACGGGTGTGTTCGTGATGCCGGCAGTGCCGTACCTGCAAAGCCTTGGGCTTAGCCGTGACGAGATGATTCAGGCCCTTGGGCTGGCATTTACGGTGTCCACCCTGGCGCTGGCTGTGGGCCTTGCCGGGCAAGGCGCACTCGGCGGCCCGGCGCTGGGTGCTTCTTTACTGCTGGTGGTGCCCGCCCTGCTTGGCATGCAGGCGGGCCAGTGGCTGCGCCGACGCGTCAGCGCACAGGTGTTCCGCCGCTGTTTCTTGGTGGGCCTGATGCTGCTGGGCGTGCATTTGCTGATCAACGGTTAGCGGATGAGTCGCTGAGCATGTCGACCCGTTGGACCTCGAAGTCGCGCTCCAGGTAATCCATGCGCCGGTCGAAAAAAGCAGCCATGTGCGGCAGGGCCGAGTGCACATCCAGTGCCGCCTTGTTCGCCCAGACTTCGAAGAACACGAACAGGCTCGGGTCCTGCTGATCGCGCAGCATGTGGTATTCGACACAGCCGGGTTCTTGTCGGCTGGGCTCGACATAGGGCCGGAACAGTTGCTCGAAGGCTTCTGCCATTTCCGGGCGTGTCTTGGCTTTGAGAATGAAGGCGTATTGCTCGTTCATGAGGGTCTCCTGCTTCGTAAGTGCCAAAGATTAAGCAATAATCCCGGTCGATTCGTGATCTTGAGTCAAATGTATTTTGCTGTTGATTGGCTGTTTCCCAACTGCGCCTGACCTTAACCTGCCTGCAATCAGTGATCAGGTCCGGGAGGCCCCCATGAAAAACATCTTGCTACTCAACGGCGGCAAACAGTTTGCCCATTCCGCAGGCCAGCTCAATAGCACCCTGCATGAGGCCGCACTGGCGCACCTTGACCGTGCAGGTTTCGACGTGCGCCAGACCTTCATCGACGGGGGCTATGACGTCCAGGAGGAGGTGGAGAAATTCCTCTGGGCTGACGTGGTGATCTACCAGATGCCAGGCTGGTGGATGGGCGCGCCCTGGACCGTCAAGAAGTACATCGATGAGGTCTTCACTGCCGGGCACGGCAGCCTGTATGCCAGCGATGGTCGTACCCGCTCGGATCACACGCAGAAGTACGGCAGTGGTGGGCTCATTCAAGGCAAACAGTACATGCTGTCGCTCACGTGGAATGCACCGCAGCAGGCGTTCGACGAGGCTGACGACTTCTTCGAGGGCAAAGGTGTGGATGCGGTGTACTTCCCCTTCCACAAGGCGCAGCAGTTCCTGGGCATGAGCGGCTTGCCGACCTTCCTGGCCACCGACGTCATGAAGCGCCCGGATGTCCCGGCAGCGCTGGCGGCCTATCAAGTGCACCTGGAGCGGGTGTTTGGCAGGGCTCGGTAGACCTCTGCCTTGATGGCTCTGCTGGACTTCCCTTGCGCAAGCGGCTATCTAGACCCTGGCAACTCTACCCGCAGGCCTTGATGTGAAAACCCGATCCGAAGAACTCCAGGTGTTCGTCGCCGTCATCGACTGTGGGTCGATCTCTGCAGCGGCCGCCCAAATGGGCCAGACGCCCTCGGCGGTCAGCCGAACCCTGGCGCGCCTTGAGGCCAAGCTGGGCACCACGCTGGTCAACCGCACCACCCGGCGCATGGACCTGACCGAGGAGGGGCGGTTCTTTCTCGAACAGGCAAGGCAGGTGCTGCGGCAGATGGACGAGCTGGAAGAGCGCCTGGCGATGAACCGGCAGACGCCCATCGGTCGCCTGCGGGTCAACGCGGCCACGCCATTCATGCTTCACGCCATCGTGCCCTGGATAGGCGAGTTCCGGCAGCAGTACCCCGGCATCGACCTGGAGCTCAACACCGACGATTTGATCATCGACCTGCTTGAGCACAGTACCGACGTGGCTATCCGCATCGGTGAGCTGGCCGATTCCAGCCTGCACGCGCGCAACCTGGGTTGCAGCCCGGTGCAGGTGCTCGCCAGCCCGGCTTATCTGGCGCGTTACGGCACCCCCCAGCGGGTCGAGGATCTGGCCGATCACTGCCTGCTTGGCTTCAGTCAACCCGAGACGCTGAACCAGTGGCCCCTGCGCCATGCCCAGGGCGAACACTGGACCATTCGGCCTACGCTGGTCGCTTCCAGCGGCGAGACGCTGCGACAACTGGCGCTGGCCGGGGAGGGCATCGTCAGCCTGTCGCACTTCATGACCCACGAAGACATTCGCAGCGGCCGCCTTCAGGTCGTGCTGCCCCAGGCCAACAACGGCCATCGTCAGCCCATCCATGCGGTGTACTACCGCAATACCCAGCTGGCCCTGCGCATTCAATGCTTCCTGGATTTCATCCAGCGCAAGTTGGCCATCTACGCCTGTTCAGTTGCCTGAACGCGACATCTGCTGCCTAGGGGCGGCGCGTCATGGACGATGAGATTGCACAGGCCTGACGCTTGGGTCTTACTGACGGTCCCACAAGAACAACACCCAAGGAATGTGTCATGCGTAGCGTCCCTTTCCAGTACCTGGCTCTGGCAGCCGCGCTGTTGGGCAGCTCATCGGTGTACGCCGTTGCCCTGGAGGGCGGGGCTGTCGCCGCGCCTGATCAGTACGGCGCCCAGGTAGCCGCCGATATCCTGAAAAAAGGCGGCAACGCGGTCGATGCCGCGGTAGCCACCGCATTCACGCTGGCAGTGACTTACCCCGAAGCCGGCAACATTGGCGGTGGGGGCTTCATGACGTTGTTCGTGGACGGCAAGCCCTACTTCCTTGACTACCGTGAAGTGGCGCCCAAGGCGGCCACGCGCAACATGTACCTGGATGACAAAGGCGAAGTGATCGAGAACCTGAGCCTGGTGGGTGCCCGTGCTGCAGGCGTGCCAGGCACGGTGATGGGCTTGTGGGAGGCCCATCGCAAGTTCGGCAAGCTACCGTGGAGCGAGCTGCTGACACCGGCCATCGGCTACGCCAAAAACGGCTTCAAGGTCGCCGACAAGCAGTATCAGTACCGCAACGATGCCCAAGGCATGTTCAAGACCGCCACCAACTTCAACGACTACTTCGGCAGCATGAAGGTGGGCGAGCTGTTCAAGCAACCCGAGATGGCCCAGACCCTCGAGCGCATCGCCGACAAGGGCGTGAGCGAGTTCTACCAGGGCAAGACCGCCGACCTGCTGGTGGCGCAGATGCAGGCCGACAAGGGGCTGATCACCAAGCAGGACCTCAAGGACTACAAGGCCGTGTGGCGTGAGCCCATGGCCGTCAGCTGGCGCGGCAATGTCGTGTACACCGCGCCCCCGCCCAGTTCCGGTGGCGTTGCCCTGGCCCAGCTGCTGGGCATCAAGGAGGACCGTGCCGCCGATTTCAAGGGTGTGACGCACAACTCTGCGCAGTACATCCACCTGTTGGCCGAAATTGAAAAACGCGTTTTCGCCGACCGGGCCGACTACCTCGGTGACCCGGCTTTCATAAAAGTGCCCGTGGACCAGTTGGTGGCCAAGGATTACCTGGCCAAGCGTGCGGCTCAGGTCAATCCCAAGGCCATTTCCGCTACCGATCAGGTCAAGCCCGGGCTGGAGCCGCACCAGACCACGCATTTTTCCATCGTCGACAAGGCCGGCAATGCGGTCAGCAACACCTACACGCTCAACCTCGACTACGGCAGTGGCGTGGTGGTCAAAGGTGCCGGGTTCCTGCTCAATGACGAGATGGACGACTTCAGCGCCAAGCCGGGTGCCGCCAATGCGTTCGGCGTGATCGGTGGCGATGCCAATGCCATCGAGCCGGGCAAGCGCATGCTGTCTTCCATGAGCCCCAGCCTCATGACCCGTGACGGCAAAGTGGAGCTGGTGATCGGCACACCGGGTGGGTCGCGCATTTTCACCTCGATCTTCCAGGTGATGAACAACCTGTATGACTACGGCATGCCGCTGGACAAGGCAGTGGCTGCGCAGCGGGTCCACCACCAGTTGCTGCCCAAGGACACGATCTATTTCGACAGCTATGCGCCGCTAACCGGGCAGGTGGCTGCTGATCTGAAAAAGATGGGTTACGTGCTGGAGGACCAAGGCTGGGAGATGGGCGACATCCAGGCCATTCGGGTCAACGGACAGACGCTTGAGACCGCGTCCGACCCGCGTGGCCGTGGAGTAGGGATGGTGGTGAAGTGAAGGGCTGATGGCGCGCCGGTTGCTGGCGCGCCGAAGTGCGAGCACTCAGCCAATGGCTGAGGCTTGCGGCAACAGCAGAGGCCGTTGTGCGGCCTCTGCTACGGGCCACCACGCCCAACCCACTGCCTCAGGTCAAACGCGGAACCGGCTGACCAGCATCTGCAACTCGCCCCCCAGGCGCGCCAGCTCAACGCTCGACGCCGCCGTCTCGTCGCTGGCAGAGGCCGTCTGCTCCGACACATCACGCACATTCAGAATGCTGCGGCTGATCTCTTCGGCAACCGCGCTCTGCTGCTCGGCTGCGGCGGCAATCTGCTGGTTCATCGACTGGATGCTCGACACGGTGCCCGTGATGTTCTCCAGCGACTCACCGGCCTTGCGCGCCAGGTCGACACTGCTGTCGGTCAAGGCGCGGCTGCCCTGCATGGCATTGGCTACCTGCTGGGTGCCGTGCTGCAGGCTGGCGATCAGCTCCTCGATTTCCTCGGTCGACTTCTGCGTGCGCTGAGCCAGCCCGCGCACTTCGTCTGCCACCACGGCAAAACCGCGTCCGGCTTCGCCTGCACGTGCCGCCTCGATAGCCGCGTTGAGGGCCAGCAGGTTGGTCTGCTCGGCCACCGATTTGATCACGTCCATGACGCTGCCGATCTTCTGGCTTTCCTGCTGCAACGCAGTCATGGCCTCGGTGGAGCGGTGCATGTCCTGCGCCAGGCGCTCGATCTGGCTGATCGCCTCGCCCACCACCCGATCCCCGGCCCGCGCCTCGCCATCGGCACCTGTCGCCGCCTGCGAAGCCTGTTCGGCATTGCGTGCCACCTCCTGAACCGTGGCGGCCATCTCATGCATTGCGGTGGCCACTTGGTCGGTCTCGACTTTCTGGCTATTGGCACCGGCACTGGTCTGTTCGGTCACGGCCGACAGCTCCTCGGCAGCGCTGGCGATCTGGGTCACACTATCGCGAATGCCCCCGATCAGCTCGCGCAGGGTCGTGCCCATGCGGGCAATGCCTTGCTGCAGCACCCCCAACTCGTCGCGGCGGGTGACATGCAACTGTTGGGTCAGGTCGCCGCTGGCGATTTTCTCGACCGCCGCCAAGGTGTCCTGCAACGGCCGGGTGATCTGCCGGGTGATCAGGACGGCGGCCACGATACCCACCAGCAACGCCAGCAGGGTAGCGATGGTCTGCAAGGTGCGCGCCTGGCTGCTTTCGACATCGCGACGCTCCAGCTGGATCTTGTACAGCGCATCGCTGTGCTTGACGATGTCCGCGCCCTGGACCGTCATCTCGGCGCGAGCACCGGTAATGGTGGTCACGGCATCGCGGAATTGACGCGTAGCTTCACGGTAGTCGGTGACTGCGCGCTCGAGCTGTTGCACCCGGTCGCTTGGGCCGGACAGCTCGCGCTTGAGACTATCGACCACCGCGAGCGCCGCATCGAGCTGGCGCAGAGCCGCCTGTTCATTGTCCGCCGTGTTGTCGGCGATGTAGCCGCGCACATCGATGCGCACCTGCATCAATTGCTGGCGGGCCTTGCTGATCAGTTGGTACTGCGCAAGGCGCACGCTGTCGGCCTCGGGCCGAGCCATGACTTCCTGGCTCAAGGCTTCCATGGCCTGGTCCGCCTGGCTACCGGCGCGGGTCATGGCGGCGCGTGCGGCACGACTGGCGTCGTAACCCTGGCGCATCTTGGACAGCGATACCTTGTAGGCACTGATGATGTCGCCCAGTTCGCCCAGCAGCTTGACGTTTTCGGGGCTCTTGAACGTGTGCTCCAGGTAAGCTTGCTGCTTGCTGAAGGTATCGAGCTTGGCCAGGGTATTGGCAGCCGCGGCATCATCGCCGTTGGCGATCATGTATTGCAGGCGGGCGATACGCAGGTCGGTAAGGTCCTTGTTCAACTGGCCGATGTCGCTCATCCAGTTGCTGCGGTCGATGAGACCGCCCAGGCTCGTCCAGCCCACCAGGGCCAGCAGGCCGGTCAGGATCAGCACCAGGGCGAAGCCCAGGCCGAGTTTGAGGTTGACGCTGATATTGGCAAACCAGCTGTTCATGCACGCACTCCAGAAGTTGTTTTCGCTCTCTTGATCTCCGATCGCAAGGCGTTGTTATTCTGGCTGCCCGCTCAATCGTGCTGGAGTTATCGGCCGTTGGCGAGGAAGCTGAAACGCTTTTTCAGCCGTAGGGGCGATACGGCGCGTTTCAGCGACCACAGGTGCTGCAATGGACGAATCAATCAGGACGCAACGCTGAGCACCTTCAGAGAGTACGCGCGCTGAAGGTGTCGCAGCTGTCGACGTCGCCTTCGGCGAACCCGGCCTTGAACCAGCGCACGCGTTGGGCCGAGGTGCCATGGGTGAACGAGTCCGGCACCACGCGCCCTTGACCCTGCTGCTGCAGTCGGTCGTCACCGATGGCGTTGGCGGCATTGAGCGCTTCCTCCACATCGCCAGGTTCCAACCAGTTCAGGCGTTTCTGTGCCTGGTAGGCCCACACGCCAGCAAAGCAGTCGGCTTGCAGTTCCTGGCGCACCAGTAGGCCATTGCTGCCTTCCATGCGCTGGCCGCTACGCCGTGCCGCGTCCACCTTGGCCGACACGCCAAGCAGCGTCTGCACATGGTGGCCGATTTCATGGGCGATCACGTACGCCTGGGCGAAGTCGCCAGCAGCCGAGAAGCGTGTTTCCATTTCTCGGAAGAACGACATGTCCAGGTACACCTGCTGATCCGCCGGGCAGTAGAACGGCCCGACCGCCGCTGTGGCAAAGCCGCAGGCAGAATTCACCTGACCGTTGAACAGCACCAGCTTGGGGTCCTTGTACTGTTTGCCGGACTGGGCGAACAATGCTTGCCAGGTGTCTTCGGTGTCGCCCAATACGGAGGCGACGAATTCCGCCTGCTGGTCATTGGCCGGAGGCGCCTTGCCATCGGTCACGGCAGGCGCTTGCTGCTGCATCTGGCCGGTCAATTGACCAAGGATCTGCAAAGGGTCCTGGCCCGTCAGCCAGCCGATCCCGACAATCAGCAAGATGGCGCCAAGTCCCAGTCCTTTGCCACCGCCAAAGCGCATACCACCGCCACCGCCACCTGCGCCCCGTGCATCGACCACATTGTCGCTACGCCGGCCTTTTCGCCATTCCATGAGTGCTCTCCAGAGCGTGAAACAAGAAGACAAATATTAGTTCAACACAGCCTCAGGTGTCAGGGCACCTGCGGCTGTCTAGCGCATTGGAGATGGCCGGGGCGCCTGAATTCAATTTCATCGTCCCCGGCCTGCACAGGGTCCAGGCTCAGCGCCGCACCAGCAGCACACCGCTTTCCATGTGGTGGGTGTAGGGGAATTGATCGAACAACGCGCAGCGTTCGATCCGGTGGGTGTCGTGGAGCTGGGCAATGTTCGCCGCGAGTGTTTCCGGGTTGCACGAAATGTACAGGATCCGCTCGAAACGTCGGGTCAGCTCGCAGGTGTCCGGGTCCATGCCGGCGCGCGGCGGATCAACGAAGACCGTGCCGAATGCGTAGCTTTTCAGATCGATGCCTTCGAGGCGGCGGAAAGGGCGCACTTCGTTCAGCGCCTGGGTCAGCTCTTCAGCCGACAAGCGCACCAGGCGCACGTTATCCACAGCGTTCTCGGCCAGGTTGCTCAGTGCGGCGTTGACCGAGGTCTTGCTGATCTCGGTAGCCAGCACCTGGCGCACGCGGGTGGCCAGCGGCAAGGTGAAGTTGCCGTTGCCGCAGTACAGTTCCAGCAGGTCGTCATCGCGATCGCCCATGGCCTCGAAGGCCCAGCTCAGCATCTTCTGGTTCACGGCGCCGTTGGGCTGGGTGAATGCGCCTTCAGGCTGGCGATAGCTGAACACACGGCCGGCCACGTCGAGCTTTTCAACCGCATAGTCACGACCGATGACCAGGCGCTTGCCCTTGGAGCGGCCGATCAGGCTCACGCCCAGATCTTGGGCCAGTTGCCGCGCGGCCACTTCCCACGCTTCGTCCAGTGGGCGGTGGTAGCACAGCGTGACCATCGCATCACCCGCCAGGGTGGTGAGGAATTCCACCTGGAACAGGCGATTGCTCAAAGCCTCGCTGGCCTGCCAGGCCGCCTTCAGGCGCGGCATCAGGTCGTTGATGCGCTGGCTGGCAATCGGGAAGTCGTCGATCAGGATAGCCTTGTGCTTCTCGCCCGGGGCGAACATCGCATAGTGGCGCTGGCCGTCCTCGCGCCAGAGGCGGAATTCCGCACGCAGGCGATAGTGCGCGCGCGGCGAGTCGAAGACGGCGGGCTCCGGCGCACCGAAAGGTGCGAGCAGCTCGCGCAGGCGGGCGGTCTTATCCTGCAGTTGCGCGTCATAGGCGCTAGGGTCGAATGCAGCACTCATGCGTTGAACCAACCCAGTTTGATGACGAACAGGATGGAAAGAATCACCAGGGCCGCGTTCAGGTCATGGCGACGCCCGGAAATGAGTTTCACGGCGGTCCAGGCAATGAAGCCGAAGGCAATGCCGTTGGCGATCGAATAGGTCAGCGGCATGGCCAACGCGGTGACCACCACTGGGGCTGCTTCGGTGACGTCGTCCCAATTGATTTCCGCCAGGCCCGAGGCCATCAGCACGGCGACGAACAGCAACGCCGGCGCGGTGGCGAAGGCCGGTACGCTGCCAGCCAGCGGTGCGAAGAACAGGGCCAGCAGGAACAGCACGGCGACCACGATGGCCGTAAGGCCCGTACGCCCCCCGGCGCTCACGCCAGCCGCCGACTCGATATAGCTGGTGGTGGTCGAGGTGCCCAGCAGCGAGCCGGCCATGGCGGCGGTGCTGTCGGCAATCAGGGCACGGCCCATCTTCGGCATGTGGCCATCCTTGCCCATCAGCCCTGCACGTTTGGCCACGCCGATCAGGGTGCCGGAGTTGTCGAACAGGTCGACGAACAGGAAGGCGAAGATGACGCTCACCAGGCCCACGTCCAGCGCGCCGGCGATGTCCAGTTGCAGGAAGGTCGGCGCCAGCGAAGGCGGCATGGACACGATGCCCCCGAATGGCGTGACGCCCATGGCAATGGCTGCCACGGTCACGGCCAGGATGCCGATCAACACGGCGCCGCGCACCTTCAACGCTTCCAGGCCAACGATCAGGAAGAAGCCCAGTGTGGCCAGAATCGGTGCCGGCTGACGCAAGTCGCCCATGCCCACTAGGGTTGCAGGGTTATCGACGACGATGCCCGCATTGTGCAGCGCGATCAGCGCTAGGAACAGCCCGATGCCCGCAGCAATGGCCGAGCGCAGGGGCAGGGGAATGCTGTTCACGATCCATTCCCGGATTCGGAAGATCGACAGCAGGAAGAACATCACCGCCGACAGGAATACCGCACCCAGGGCTACTTGCCAGGTGTGCCCCATGTGCAGCACCACGGTGTAGGTGAAGAACGCGTTCAGGCCCATGCCCGGCGCCAAGGCGATCGGGTAGTTGGCGATCAGGCCCATGGTGGTCGAGCCAATGGCCGCCGCCAGGCAGGTGGCGACGAACAGCGCACCCTTGTCCATGCCCGTCTCGCCGAGGATGCTCGGGTTGACGAAGAGAATGTAGGCCATGGCCAGGAAGGTGGTGACGCCCGCCAGTATCTCGGTGCGCACATTGGTGTTGTGTGCTTTTAGTTGAAACAGCCTTTCCAGCATGCCCGCTCCCCGAGGCGCCCCCGGCGCCATGAATATGTCGACCCCATCAGCAAAGCACAGACCGTACCGGCTGCCGTGATTTCTATGGGGCAGAAAAAAGCCGCGCATCATACCAGCATGCCGGGCAGGGGCCTATGGCCGTCTGGGAATAGGCTGGCCGCGCCCGGTGCGCCTGGCGTACAGGGCCGCTGGGGCGGCCTTTCAGTCTTCGTGCAAACGGTCCCGGTTGGCCAACGTGGGGAACAGTTTTATCCACACTCCCGTCACCACCAAGGTGCCCACCCCACCCATGACGACGGCTGGCACCGTACCAAACCAGTGCGCGGTGACCCCCGATTCGAATTCGCCGAGCTGATTGGAGGCACCGATGAACAGCCCGTTGACGGCGCTGACGCGCCCGCGCATTTCGTCCGGGGTATGCAACTGCACGAAAGCGCCTCGAATGACCATGCTAATCATGTCGGCAGCGCCCAGTACCACAAGGACCGCCAGGGAAAACCAGAAGGATGTGGACAGGCCGAACGCGATAGTGGCCACGCCAAAGACGCCCACCGCCGTGAACATGGTTCGGCCCACCTTGCGCTCGAAGGGAAAGCGCGCCAACCACACCGACATCAGCAACGCGCCTACTGCGGGCGCCGAACGCAGCAGCCCGAGCCCCAGCGGCCCTGTCAGCAGGATGTCCTTGGCAAATACCGGCAGCAGCGCTGTGGCCCCGCCCAGCAGCACGGCGAACAGGTCCAGCGAGATGGCGCCCAGGATATCCGGCCGGCTGCGAATGAAACGAATGCCGGCCAGCAGCGACTCGACGGTGGCACGGCCCCGTTGAACGACTTGTCCTCGCGCCTGCAGGCTCAGGGTCAGCACACAGGCTATGGCATACAACGCCACGGTCGGGCCGTAGACCCAGCCGCTGCCGAATGCGTACAGGAAGCCGCCCACGGCGGGCGCCACAATGGTAGCCGACTGGGTCGCAGAGGCCGACGCGGCGACCGCCCGTGGAAACAGGCCCGCGGGCACGACGTTGGGCAGCAGCGCCTGGGTCGCCGGCATCTCGAACGAACGGGTGGCGCCGAGCAGAAACGCCAGCACGAAAATCAGTTCGCGGCTGACCTGATCCGTGGCGCTGCCCAGCGCCAGGGCCAGTGCGATCAGCCCTTGCAGGCATTGGCACAGGGCGGCAACCTTGCGCCGGTCATAGCGGTCTGCCACATGGCCGGTGTGCAGCATGAACAGCACACGGGGTGCGAACTCCACCAGTCCGACAAGTCCCAGGTCCAGCACGTTGCCGGTCAGCTGATACAGGTGCCAGCCAATCGCCACGGTCAACATCTGGAATCCGCTGGCGGTGAAGACCCGTGCCAGCCAGAACGCCAGAAAAGGGCGATGGTGACGCAACAGCGGCGGTTCAGTCTCGGACATCGGACACCTGTGACCTCGATGCAGGGGAAGCTCCGCAGCCTATCATCTGCATGTAACAAATAGTTGCTGTTTACCGTGTCCGACACCGTTTCGGTGCCGCTGAACAGGGGGTGGGGCAACCGGTCACGCGGCAAACAACCACACCTCGCACCGGGCTATTCGGGGCTATGCTTGATTCATATCGTTGACCTGGATCAATCGTTGCGTTTGCAACGATCCCCAACGATTTCGGCCTTTGGCCGCAATCCCTGCACATCGAACAGAACAATTCCAACACGCCGTACTCGACTATGTGGGGGCAGTGGGCGACAGGGCCGAGTGCCCGACCGCCGGATTATCTGATGAGGTAGCACCTATGTTCGGTCTGGAGGCACTGGATCTTGCCCGGATCCAGTTCGCGTTTACCGTGTCCTTCCATATCCTGTTCCCTGCCATCACTATCGGCCTGGCCAGTTACCTGGCGGTGCTCGAAGGGTTGTGGCTCAAGACAGACAGGCAGGTCTATCGGGACCTGTACCACTTCTGGTCGAAAATCTTCGCAGTCAACTTCGGCATGGGCGTGGTCTCGGGCCTGGTCATGGCCTATCAGTTCGGCACCAACTGGAGCCGTTTTTCCGAGTTCGCAGGTTCGGTCACCGGGCCCCTGTTGACCTACGAGGTGCTGACCGCCTTCTTCCTCGAGGCAGGTTTCCTGGGGGTGATGCTCTTTGGCTGGAACCGCGTAGGCCGTGGCCTGCATTTCTTCGCCACCTGCATGGTGGCGCTCGGAACGCTGATTTCCACTTTCTGGATTCTGGCCTCGAACAGCTGGATGCATACCCCGCAAGGTCACGAAATCATCGATGGTCGCGTGATTCCGGTCGACTGGTTGGCGGTCATCTTCAACCCTTCGTTCCCGTTCCGCCTGATGCACATGGCCACGGCGGCATTCGTCGCCACCGCCTTCTTCGTGGGGGCATCGGCTGCCTGGCACCTGCTGCGTGGACGCGACAACCCCTCGGTGCGCAAGATGCTTTCCATGGCCATGTGGATGGCGCTGATCGTCGCGCCCATCCAGGCAGTGATCGGCGACTTCCACGGGCTCAATACCCTCAAGCATCAACCGGCGAAAATCGCTGCCATCGAAGGGCATTGGGAGAACCCTCCTGGCGAGCCTACCCCGTTGATCCTCTTTGGCATCCCGGACATGCAAGCTGAAACGACACGGTTCAAGATCGAGATCCCAGTGCTCGGGAGCCTCATTCTCACCCACAGCCTGGACAAGCAGGTGCCGGCATTGAAGGAGTTCCCGCCTGAAGACCGGCCCAACTCCACCATCATCTTCTGGTCCTTCCGCATCATGGTGGCGCTGGGCATGTTGATGATCGCCGCTGGCGTGTGGAGCCTTGTATTGCGCAAAGGCGGCAAGCTGTACACCTCGCGGCCGTTCCTGCATTTCGTGACCTGGATGGGGCCTTCAGGATTGCTGGCAATCCTCGCCGGCTGGTTCACCACCGAAATCGGCCGCCAGCCCTGGGTGGTCTACGGGCTGATGCGCACGGCCGACGGCGTCTCCAACCACAGCTATGCCCAACTGGGGTTCACCCTGGTGGCGTTCGTGGTGGTGTACTTCGCCCTGTTCGGCACAGGGTTCGCCTACATGATGCGCCTGGTGCGCAAGGGCCCGCATACCGGTGAAGGCGATCAGCAGCGTCCGGGCGGTCCTGGCCGCAAACGCACGCCGGCGCGGCCATTGTCCGCCGCCGACGAAGGCAGCGATGCCACCACTGCAGACCTGAGCAAGGGGAACTGAGCCATGGGTATCGATCTTCCACTGATCTGGGCCGGCATCATCATCTTCGGCGTCATGATGTACGTGGTGATGGACGGCTTCGACCTGGGCATTGGCATGCTCTTCCCCTTCGTCAAACACGAGCGCGACCGCGACGTGATGATGAACACGGTCGCACCAGTCTGGGACGGCAACGAGACCTGGCTCGTGCTGGGTGGCGCGGGGCTGTTCGGCGCGTTCCCGATGGCGTATGCCGTCGTGCTCGAGGCGCTCTATCTGCCACTGATTCTGATGCTGATCGGTCTGATCTTCCGGGGCGTGGCCTTCGAGTTCCGCTTCAAGGCCACCGACGCTGGTCGCCATCTGTGGGACAAGGCGTTCATCTGGGGCTCTCTGGTGGCAACGTTCTTCCAGGGCGTGGCGCTGGGCGCCTTCATCGAAGGCTTCAAGGTCGTGGATCGGCATTACGCCGGTGGCTCGCTGGACTGGCTGACACCCTTCAGCCTGTTCTGCGGCTTGGGGCTGATCGTGGCCTACGCGCTGTTAGGGTGTACCTGGCTGATCATGAAGACCGAGGGGCCGCTTCAGGAACAGATGCACAAGCTTGGACGGCCGTTGGCGCTTGTGCTGCTGGCTGTAATGGGTGTGGTCAGCCTGTGGACGCCAATCGCCTATCCGCAGATTGCCGATCGCTGGTTCAGCATGCCCAACCTGGTGTGGTTCATGCCGGTGCCGATCCTGGTGCTGTTGACCTTCTACAACCTGTTCAAGGCAGTAGCCCGTAGCGCGAACTACACGCCGTTTTTGCTGACGCTGGGGCTGATCTTCCTGGGTTACAGCGGCTTGGGCATCAGCCTGTGGCCCAATATCATCCCGCCATCGATCTCGATCTGGGAGGCTGCCGCGCCGCCGCAAAGCCAGGGCTTCATGTTGGTGGGAACGCTGTTCATTCTTCCGCTGATCCTGGGTTACACCTTCTGGAGCTACTACGTGTTCCGCGGCAAGGTCACCCATGACCAGGGCTATCACTAGGAGGCTGCACCATGACCCATGAGCAGGACGTGGCAGGCAAGAAACCGCTGTGGCAGCGCCTGGGCTGGTTGGTGTTGATCTGGGCGTTGAGTGTGGCCGCGCTGGGTGTGGCGGCCTGGTTGATGCGCCTGTTCATGAGCGCAGCCGGGTTGACTACCCACTGAGCCCTGGCATCGACAGGTAGCGCGCTGTACGCGTCTGCTGACCCTGACGCCGTGCGGTGCGCTACCTGTGGACAGTTACTTGCGTGCCTTGAGCACCACGAACTTGGGCGTTGCCGCCACCTGCTCCACGCCTCGGAACAGGCGGGCAAGCTTGCTGTGATAGCCCAGGTGGCGGTTGCCCACGATATACAAGGCGCCACCGACCACCAGCGCCTCGCGGGCCTGCTGGAACATGCGCCAGGCCAGCACATCACCCACCACTTGCTGCTGGTGGAAGGGCGGGTTGCACAGCACTACGTCCAGTGACTGTTTTTCGATGCCGGCCAAGCCGTCTGCGGCCAGAAAATCGGCTGGCCGATCGCCCAGCGCACGCTGCCAGTTTTCCCGTGCCGACTGTACGGCCATGTAAGACTCGTCCACCAGGGTGTACTGGGCGTCTGGATTTTTCAGGGCGCTGGCAATGGCCAGCACGCCGTTGCCGCAACCCAGGTCTGCGACCCGGGCATTGCCCAGGTTGTCCGGCAAATGCGGAAGAAACGCCCGCGTACCAATGTCCAGGCCTTCACGGCAGAAGACATTGGCATGGTTGAGCAGTTCCAGCGGTGGCGATTCCAGGCGATAGCGGCTGGGGTAGGGCGAGGTGAAGGCGGGACGCGCCTCCACCGTGGCGGTCAGCAGCCGGGCTTTTTTACGTGCCAGCGAGGCTTGCATAGGCCCGACATACTTCTCCAGCAGGTCGCCGGCGGCATGGGGAAGGTGCTTGATCATGGCCCCGGCGATCACCAGCGCTTCTGGGGCCAGGTGCCCTTGCAGCCGAATGAGTTGCTCTTCGAGCAAGGCAAGCGTCTTGGGCACTCTGATCACTACCCGATCAAAGGGGCCTTGCCAGGTGTGGCAGGCAGGCACGAACGAAACGCTGTCCGTAGGCAGGCCGTTACGTGCCAGGTTCTTGCCTAGCGCGAGTTGGGCAAGGTAGGAGTCACCGCTGCTGGTCACCTGCATGTGCCCGGCAAGGCTCACCGCCAGCGCCCCGAAACTGTCGTTGAGCACCAGCACACGGCTGCCGCCTGGCAATGCCTGGGCATGCAATTGTTCAAGCAGGTACTCATCGGCGGCGTCAAAGGCCTGCAAGGGGTCGTTGGCCTGGTCTGGCTGGCGGATCAGATCGAGTTCGGCGAAGGGCGTGGTCAACAGGGGCATGGCAATCTGGCTCGGGTACAAAGCTGCCCGCAACCGTTCGCTGCAGGCCTGGTCGAGCGATTCTACAGGGCTTTGGCTGGGCTCGCAGGCCCTGGCGTCAGATCCAGCCGCGCAACGCGGCAATGGCGACGGCGCCTGCCTTGTTGGCGGCATTGGTCTTGGTGATCACGCTGCGAATATGAAAGTTCACCGTACTCTGCGACAGGGACAGGATGCAGGCGACATCGGCAGCCGTCTTGCCGGCCGCAGACCACTTCAGCACTTCCAGTTCCCGTTCGCTCATCTTGGGTTGGGATGGGCACAGTGCATCGAGGTGATGGGCGCTCAGCACCGCATGTACGGTATGGCACAACCACTGGATGGCACCGGCTTTTTCGAACAGCTCGGCGGTCTCGACCTTGCGTAGCGGCCGGGACACACTCATTTGGCTTTCGTTGTGCTGCAGATCATGCAAGGACTGGGTCCAGCCATGACGCAGGCCATGCTCGCAGGCCGCTTCGCGAAAATGCGGTGCCTCGCGGTAGACCTCGTCGCTCCATACCACAGGATTGGTCGAGTTGTGGCTGAGCGCAGCCGCGGCGTCCTGCTTGTAGAACTCTTCGTGCTGGTAGCGTTCGATCCAGACCTTGGGATAATTGCTGTACAAGTAATGGCGAGGTGTCTGGGTGGCGATCTGGATGCGAAGCTTGAGGCCCAAAAATTCGAAATCCATGTCCTGAGCGAGATGCACCGCGATGTCGAACAGCTTCCGAGGACTACGCTCGCTCACCAGGGCGTGCAGGTGCTCGGGGTTCCAGTGAAACATGGCAATCTCCAAGGGCGACGCGGCCCAGTCCATATGGGTACGTGACCAGTGTAGATAGATCCAGATAACTGTGTTCATCTTTTTCGCTATAACTGTGCTGTATTTCTGATTACCTTTGTACAGCTTTCGAAGCCGCAAAAACCCAGTGGTTTTTATCCCGGGCGCTTTGCGCGACACTGTAGGGACCCAAGACATGGAGCCCGACATGACCGCCAGCGACGAAAAATTCACCCGCCAGACCTTGCTCGATGTTCAGCCGCTCACGCCGAACCTCTTCAGCCTGCGGGTTACCCGGGATGCGGGTTTTCGCTTTCGCTCCGGTCAATTTGCACGCCTGGGCGTGGCCAAGGCGGATGGCAGTGTGGTTTGGCGCGCCTATTCCATGGTCAGCGCACCCCACGATGAATACCTGGATTTCTTTTCAATCGTAGTGCCGGGCGGTGAGTTCACCAGTGAGCTTAGCCGACTGGGTGAGGGCGATACGCTATTGGTGGAGCGTCAGGCCTTCGGCTTTCTCACCCTTGACCGCTTTGTCGACGGACGCGACCTGTGGTTGCTGGCCACGGGTACAGGCATTGCGCCTTTCATGTCGATTCTGCAGGACTTCGAAGCCTGGGAACGCTTCGACAACATCAAACTGGTGTATTCGGTGCGAGAGGCCAGGGAGTTGGCCTATCTGAATGAAATCGCTGGCTTGGAACAGCGTGAGTACCTGGCCGAGCATGCCGGCAAGTTGCAGTTCATCCCGGTCGTGACGCGTGAGCGACATCCAGGCGCCCTGAATCAGCGCATCACCACATTGATCGAAAACGGCGAGCTGGAAAAAGCCGCGGGGCTTGAGCTGTCACCCGAGCACTCGCGAATCATGCTGTGCGGCAACCCTGAGATGGTCGATGAAACGCGCAAGGTGCTCAAGGCCCGCCATCTGCAGTTGAGCCTTAGCAAACGGCCGGGCCAGGTGGCCGTCGAGACGTACTGGTAGCCGACGTGCCGCTACAGGCTACAGGGGTGAAGCGGTGCATGGAGCTTCGCCGCTTCCTGCAGCCTGTAACGGTGAGATTCAGGGCCGGTTCTGAGCCTTGAGCAGGTCGCGGATCTCGGTGAGCAGGCTCTGCTCGGGCGACGGCGCAGGCGGCACGCTTGGCGCCACGGCCTCTTCGCGCTTGAGCCGATTGATGGCTTTGACGCCCATGAAGATCGCAAAGGCGATGATCACGAAATCGATCACGGTCTGGATGAACTTGCCATAGGCCAGCACCACGGCCGGGACGTCGCCTTGCGCCGCCTTCAAGGTGATGGCCAGGTCGCTGAAGTCAACGCCGCCGATCAGCAGGCCCAGTGGTGGCATGACCACGTCGCCGACGAAGGACGAGACGATCTTGCCGAAGGCCGCGCCGATGATGATACCTACCGCCATGTCGACGACATTGCCTTTGACCGCGAAGGCCTTGAACTCACTGATCATGCCCATGTTTCGATTCCTTTGTAACAAATGGTGAGGTAAACGCAGTGTAAGCCACTTAAACGCTTCATGCGCTGCATTCAGGGGTAGTGACTTCTGTCGCACCGAATAGTTTTGTCGCATCCCAGGGCATTCGGGACACGGTCAGGCTCGGGTATCATGCAGGTTTTGCCCGGAGGCACTCACCCATGGCCAAGGCCAAGCGCTTGTATGGCTGCACCGAGTGCGGCGCGACTTTTCCGAAATGGGCTGGCCAGTGTGGCGAGTGTGGCGCCTGGAACACGCTGGTCGAAACCATGATCGAGAGCGGCGGCGCCGCAGCCCCCAGCACGGGCCGCGCCGGCTGGACGGGGCAGCAGGCGCAGATCAAGACCCTGGCTGAGGTCAGCGTCGAGGAGATACCGCGCTTCACCACCAGCAGCACCGAGCTCGACCGTGTGCTGGGCGGTGGCCTGGTCGATGGCTCCGTGGTCTTGATCGGTGGCGACCCTGGGATCGGCAAATCGACGATTCTGCTGCAGACCCTGTGCAATATCGCCGTCGGCATGCCGGCGTTGTACGTCACTGGCGAGGAATCCCAGCAGCAGGTGGCTATGCGCTCCCGGCGTCTGGGCCTTCCCCAGGACCAGCTCAAGGTCATGACCGAAACCTGCATCGAAACCATCATCGCCACCGCCCGTCAGGAAAAGCCACGGGTAATGGTGATCGACTCCATCCAGACCATTTTCACCGAACAGTTGCAATCCGCCCCGGGCGGGGTGGCGCAGGTGCGTGAAAGTACGGCGCTGCTGGTGCGTTATGCCAAGCAAAGTGGCACAGCGATCTTCCTGGTGGGCCACGTGACCAAGGAGGGCTCGCTGGCAGGCCCGCGGGTGCTGGAGCACATGGTCGATACCGTGTTGTATTTCGAGGGCGAATCCGACGGTCGCCTGCGGCTGCTGCGAGCGGTGAAGAACCGCTTCGGCGCGGTAAACGAGCTGGGCGTGTTCGGCATGACCGACCGGGGTTTGAAAGAGGTCTCCAACCCCTCGGCGATCTTTCTCAATCGCACCCAGGAAGAAGTCCCTGGCAGCGTCGTGATGGCCACTTGGGAAGGTACCCGGCCGATGCTGGTCGAGGTCCAGGCCCTGGTCGATGACAGCCACCTGGCCAACCCGCGCCGCGTCACCCTGGGCCTGGATCAGAACCGTCTGGCCATGCTGCTGGCCGTTCTGCACCGGCACGGGGGCATCCCGACCCACGATCAGGATGTGTTCCTGAACGTGGTGGGCGGTGTGAAAGTGTTGGAAACGGCTTCGGACCTGGCGTTACTCGCTGCGGTCATGTCCAGCCTGCGCAATCGGCCGCTGGCCCATGGCCTGCTGGTGTTCGGGGAAATCGGCCTGTCGGGTGAGGTGCGGCCTGTACCCAGTGGCCAGGAGCGGCTCAAGGAGGCTGCCAAGCACGGCTTCAAGCGTGCCATCGTGCCCAAGGGCAATGCACCCAAGGAGGCGCCTGCAGGGTTGCAGGTCATCGCTGTGACGCGCCTTGAGCAAGCGCTGGATGCCTTGTTCGAATAGTTCACAGACGAAAAAAAGGGCCGACGATGCGCATCGGCCCGGTACAACACCCACGTGATAGGTCAGTGCTCGGCGACTGCTGCGCGCTTGACCGGCTCACTGCCATGCTCGTCCTGGCCCCTCATCGGCACCTCGTGGCCTTCGGCATCGAACAGCCTGCCATCCTTGAAATAGTCACCGTCGCGCAGTGCGGAGATATCCGAATAGCGAATGGTGCGTTCGTAGCCGGCAGCGAACACCGACTGCTGGTCCGAATTGCCTGCCGTGAAATGGTTGAAGATCAGGTTCAGCAGGATGGCCATGATCGCCGCCGAACTGATGCCTGAGTGGAAGATGGTTTCGAACCAGGTGGGGAACTGGTGATAGAAGGCCGGTGCGGCGATCGGAATCATGCCAAAGCCCAGGGAAGCGGCAACGATGATCAGGTTGACATTGTTCTGGTAGCTGACCTTGGACAAGGTGCGGATGCCGCTGGCTGCCACCGTGCCGAACAACACGATGCCCGCGCCG
Source organism: Pseudomonas sp. I3-I5 (assembly GCF_022699445.1). NCBI lineage: Bacteria > Pseudomonadati > Pseudomonadota > Gammaproteobacteria > Pseudomonadales > Pseudomonadaceae > Pseudomonas > Pseudomonas sp. I3-I5. The sequence continues at coordinate 684,263 of NZ_CP093940.1, forward strand.
CCCAGCACGGGGGTAGGCACTGCGGCGATGATGCGCCCCATGATTGGCAGCAAGCCCAGTACCACCAGGATCAGACCGCCGGTGGCCACCACGTAGCGGCTGCGCACGCCAGTAACCGCCACCAGGCCGACGTTTTGGGCGAAAGCACTTTGCGTGAACGAGCCGAACACCGGTGCCAGGATGCTTGAGGCCATGTCGGCGCGCAGGCCATTGCCCAGGCGCTTGGAGTCGACCTTGGTACCGATGATCTCACCCACGGCCAGGATGTCGGCCGAGGTTTCGACCAGCGTCACCATGATGACGATGCACATCGACAGGATGGCCGCGATGTGGAACTCCGGCATGCCGAAGTGAAAGGGCGTGGGGAAGGCGAAAACAGGGCCTTCGGTAACCTTGCTGAAGTCGGTCATGCCCAGTGCCCAGGCGATCAGCGTACCGACCACCATCGCCAGCAGGATGGACAACCGGGATATGGTCGCGCTACCCAGTTTGCTCAGCAGCAGCACGATGGCAAAGGTAAGCGCCGCCAAGCCGATGTTGGCCATGCTGCCGAAATCAGGTGAGGCGCTGTTGCCACCCATTACCCAACGCGCGGCTACCGGCATCAGCGTCAGGCCGATGGTGGTGATCACGATGCCGGTTACCAGCGGTGGGAAGAACTTGGTGATGCGCGAGAATACCGGGGTGATCAGCAGCCCTATCAGCGAGGCGGCCATTACCGCGCCGAGCACCCCCGGCAGCCCGCCCCCACTTTCACTGCTGAGAATGGCGCCCATGGTGGCGACGCCGGCAAACGACACCCCCTGTACCAAAGGGAGCTGGCAGCCGAAAAATGGCAGACCCAGGGTCTGAAGCAAGGTCGCCAAGCCACCTGCAAACAGCGAAGCGGCGATAAGCATGCCGATTTCTGCGCCATTGAGGCCTGCGGCCTGCCCCAGAATCAAGGGTACGGCGACAATTCCCCCATACATGGTCAACACATGCTGCAGGCCATAGGCCAGGTTGGCACCCAGGCCGAGGTTTTCGTCCTCTGGTCGCTGGGCGGGAGACGTGCTTGTGGACGTAGTCATGGCGCAGGCTCTCTGTTTATTGTTGTGGAGCTACTGTAGTCACTTATTGCCTACAGGTACTACACAAATTGTATACAATATTTTGATCCAAGCGCCGCAGGGTAAAGCCTCAGGGCGTATGCATCCTTGTTGCAGGAGGCATACCAACCCGAAGCGCTTATGAGAAAAGGGTGTATACAACGATGCCTGCACTAGGCAGGAAGCTGTCTAGATGGACAGGAAAGGACTAACGGTCAAGAAGATAGCCAGCTAATAGATCCTGTTATTCGATCAGTTCGCGCAGCTCACGCATCATTTCGGTGCTGTCGGCAATGTTCAGTTCCACAAGACGGTGCAGGTGGCTCATGGAGTCGATGTCGATGTACAGGCACACGAAGCCCAGCCGCGTGGGTTCTTCATGGCGCAGTTCGACCTGCATTTTCACCCAGGTATCGGCGTCGAGCTGAATAACGGCCTCGTAGTTCTGGGTAGGGTCCGGGGTCCAGTGGGTTGGGCGCTCGACCAACAGGCCTTTGAGGGAGAGGTCGATGAGTCTGGCAGGCCAGCACTGTTCGCCTTGGCGAAGTTCGGCAGGTGCGTCGAAATCGATGCGTTGGAAGCGGCGGCGTTCGGAAGGTGGCGGGGTCATGGCGAGTCCTCATCTGATGTTCAGACTATAGACCAGCCATGATCGCGTCATTGTTTGCCATGCAAGGCTACTTGATGAAGTCCAGGTCCACTACCTGATAAAAAGCTTTATCGGTTTCGGCAATCTCCCAGACACCAAGCAGCACATGGTAGCCTTCGCGCTCCGGCAATTGCAGGTTATGAACCGTTGGGTTGCTAGGCCACATCTCTCGTTCGCTGTAGCCCCAGTAAGGTTGATGCGAGTTCAGGAAAGTAGCAAATGGTGTGGCTTCGAAGGCGTCGCGTGCCAAAGGTTTATTGGAATCCCAGCCCGCTTTGGTGATGAAGTAATTGAACCGGCGATATTTATGCTGTGCGCTGAACGTCCATTTAAATTCCAGGGTAGAGCCGCTCTTGACCTGGTGCTTATCCCAATGTTGGCCGGGGGTATCCAGATAAGCTGCTCCAGGCCTCTCCGCGCTTGCAATCTTGCCATCGGCAGGTGGCGCGATATTGCGCACGTCATCCTTCGCATCCGGGTCCTGAAGCCCTCCCTGGGTAGCGGGGAAGAATTTACCGCCCTCTATGCCGTACTGCAGGTTGCCCTCGATCTTGCCGGTCTTCTCTGCAATGAAGGCCCGCGATTCAGGCGTTGAAATACCGCCATGAGCGGGGGTGATTGGTTGACTGCCAGGTTGGTTTTTTTGTGTCATGACGAAGTCCTCATAGTGTGCTGACAAGTTGTGCAAGGCCCTGGACAAGTTTTCGTATCTCCCGGACCTGGGGTTCACAATGGCTGCACGACCATTGAAAGGCGGCAGCCGACTCCCTCACAACTGTCAGGAATGCCAGTTGCCAAATTCAGCCGTGCGCTGAAGGGCGCTGGCAACCGAGGATGAACCCCGCACTAGAGCGGGTTCTGGCCAGCGGCATCTGGTGTAATTGGAGATGGTAAAGCCGGCAGGCAGGCCCTAGACTCAAAGGGCCATCAATTCCAACCTCTCAGCTGGAAGCCAACTATGAACAATAACAACAGCCTGCTACGCCACCTCCCGTGGCTGGTGCTGGCAGTCCTGGGAGCCTGCGCGCTGGGTGTCGTCGCCCTGCGCCGTGGCGAAGCGATCAATGCCTTGTGGATCGTGGTCGCGGCAGTGGCCATTTACCTGGTCGCCTACCGCTATTACAGCCTGTTCATCGCCACCAAGGTGATGCAACTCGATCCGCGCCGCGCCACCCCTGCGGTGCTCAACAATGACGGTCTGGACTATGTTCCAACCAACAAGCACATCCTCTTCGGCCACCACTTCGCGGCCATCGCCGGCGCAGGTCCCTTGGTCGGGCCAGTACTGGCGGCGCAGATGGGCTACCTGCCCGGCACCCTGTGGCTGATTGCCGGTGTGGTACTGGCCGGTGCCGTCCAGGACTTCATGGTCCTGTTCCTGTCCACCCGCCGCAACGGCCGTTCACTGGGCGACATGGTGCGTGAAGAGATGGGCCGCATACCGGGCACCATCGCCCTGTTCGGCTGTTTCCTGATCATGATCATCATCCTCGCGGTGCTGGCGCTGATCGTGGTCAAGGCCTTGGCCGAGAGCCCCTGGGGCATGTTCACGGTGATGGCGACCATCCCGATCGCCATGTTCATGGGCGTCTACATGCGCTATATCCGCCCCGGCCGCATCGGTGAGATTTCCATCATCGGCGTAGTGCTGCTGCTTGCTTCCATCTGGCTGGGCGGCCAGATTGCTGCGGATCCGGTCTGGGGCCCAGCTTTCACCTTTACCGGTGTACAGATCACCTGGATGCTGGTGGGCTACGGCTTCGTCGCCGCCGTGCTGCCGGTCTGGCTGGTGTTGGCCCCGCGTGACTACCTGTCGACCTTCCTCAAGATCGGCACCATCGTGGGCCTTGCCATCGGCATCCTGATCATCGCCCCTGAGCTCAAGATGCCAGCGTTGACCCAGTTCACCGATGGCACCGGCCCGGTCTGGAAGGGCACGCTGTTCCCGTTCCTGTTCATCACCATCGCTTGTGGCGCGGTATCGGGGTTCCATGCCCTGATCTCGTCGGGCACCACGCCCAAGCTGCTGGATAACGAAACCAACGCCCGCTACATCGGCTACGGTGGCATGCTGATGGAATCGTTCGTGGCGATCATGGCCATGGTCGCGGCTTCGGTGATCGAGCCGGGCGTGTATTTCGCCATGAACAGCCCGGCTGCCGTGGTAGGTGCAGACACGGTTTCGGTGGCGCAGACGGTCAGCAGCTGGGGCTTCTTGATTACGCCTGAGCAGCTTGAGGCGGTTGCCCGTGACATTGGCGAGCACACCATTCTGGCCCGCGCCGGCGGTGCGCCGACATTGGCCGTGGGTATCGCGCAGATTCTTCACCAAGTGTTGCCAGGCGAGAACACCATGGCGTTCTGGTACCACTTCGCCATTTTGTTCGAGGCCTTGTTCATCCTCACCGCCGTGGACGCCGGTACCCGTGCCGGGCGCTTCATGTTGCAGGATTTGCTGGGCAGTTTCGTGCCGGCGCTCAAGCGCACCGAGTCGTGGGGCGCGAACCTGCTGGCTACTGCCGGTTGCGTGGCCATGTGGGGCTACTTGCTCTATCAAGGCGTGATCGACCCACTCGGGGGTATCAACACCCTGTGGCCGCTGTTCGGCATTTCCAACCAGATGCTGGCCGGTATCGCATTGATGCTGGGCACCGTGGTGCTGATCAAGATGAAGCGCCAGCGCTACATCTGGGTCACCCTGCTGCCAGCCACCTGGTTGCTGATCTGCACCACGGCGGCCGGCCTGATCAAGCTGTTCGATCCCAACCCAGCCGTGGGTTTCCTGGCCTTGGCCAAGAAATACAGCACCGCGCTGGACGCTGGGCAGGTACTGGCACCGGCCAAGGACATCGGGCAGATGCAGCACGTGATCTACAACGCTTATACCAACGCCGGGCTGACCATCCTGTTCCTGCTGGTGGTGTTCAGCATTCTGTTCTTCGCGATCAAGGTGGGTTACGCCGCCTGGGGTCGCAAAGAGCGGACCGACAAGGAAACCCCGTTCCAGGCACTGCCTGACGCTTGAGAGGACTGCTGCGATGTTCAATGACCTGGGTCGGCTGGGCAAATACCTGGGGCAGGCTGCACGCCTTATGGTGGGCATGCCTGATTACGACAATTACGTCGAACACATGAACAAGACGCATCCGGACAAACCGGTCATGACGTACGAAGCGTTCTTCCGAGAGCGCCAGGAAGCGCGTTATGGTGGCAAGTCCGGGCCCAAATGCTGTTAAGCCACAAGCGTTGAGCTGTACCGGCCTCACCGTCGGCAGCCTGCGTTCATCGACCAGCCTGCTCCCCTTGGGGGCAGCCACTGGCGGTCAACGCAGGCCTGTCGCGGTGGGGCCTGTGTTTTTTCCGAACAGGAGATGTTCTGCGTGCAGACCCCGATTCCCGTAACCGTACTGACCGGCTTTCTCGGTGCCGGCAAGACCACGCTGCTCAAGCACATGCTCAAGGCCGAGCATGGCCTGAGGCTGGCCGTGATCGAAAACGAGTTCAGCGAAGCAGGCATCGACAGCCAGTTGCTCGGCGACGAGCCGGTGCAGGTCATGACCCTGGCCAACGGCTGTGTGTGCTGCAGCATTCATGGCGACCTTACCCGTGCTCTGTTCCTGCTGCTGGAGCGGCTCGACGCCGGCGAAATCGCCTTTGATCGGCTGGTGATCGAGTGCACAGGGTTGGCCGACCCTGCGCCAGTGGCACAAACGTTCTTCATCGACGAAGAGCTGCGCGAGCGGTACATCCTGGACGGCATCATCACCCTGGTCGACGCCGCCCATGCCGACGTCCATCTGACCCAGACCATCGCCCAGGCCCAGGTGGGCTTTGCCGATCGCCTGCTGCTGAGCAAGACCGACCTGGTGGAGCCGGCCACCGTGCAAGCCCTGCGCGAGCGCCTGGCCCGCATCAATGGGCGGGCAGCCCTGCATGTGGTCGAACAAGGCTGCATCGACCTGGGTGCACTGCTCGATGTACGCGGCTTCAACCTCAACCCAGACCTGGGCGTCAACCTCAAACCCACCCTGCGTCCAGTGCTCAAACCCGCCACCCCGGACCGTATCGCCACCTTGGTGTTGCGCACCGACAAGGCGCTGGATATCGACCGCCTCAGCGACTTCATGAATGGCCTGTTGGAAACCCATGGCACGCAGTTGTTGCGTTACAAGGGCGTGCTCAATATCGCGGGCGAGGACCGCAAGCTGGTGTTTCAGGGCGTGCTCAAGCTCTACGGGTTCGATTGGGACGCTGAATGGGCAGAGGCCGAACCGCGCGAGAGCGTCATGGTGTTCATTGCCGACGACCTTCCCGAAGCTACGATTCGGGCCGGCTTCGAGGCGCTGACGGCCGAGTGACGGGCTGAGCCTGGGCGCCGAACCAACCCGGCCAGGAGCTTCGATGGCGGGTGTGCTGCTCCACGCAAGGGATCAGGCGCTGGGCCAGCACGTCGGTTTGCCGCACCGCCTTGGCCGTGCGGTACTTGGCACTGTGGATGCACTCACGATCGCCAAACTCGCACCGGTTCAACGTGGTACCGCCGCAGGGCCCGTTCGCCAGGCCCTTGGGGCAGGTCTCGGGGCAGGTGTACAAGGTGTCTTCAAGGCGGCAACGACCGCAGGTGTCGCAGCCAAGCAGGGGCCGCTTTACGGCCCGCTCCAGGCTGTGCAGCACCTGGGCGCCCAGGCCTGTCGTCCACATCGGCTGGCGAACCGCCCACCCGAACAGCTGACTCACCGGATTGCTACGGCTGAACAGCAGGCCATGCATGCCATGCATGGCGTGGTAGCGGGCTTTCTGCGCAAACGTGGCCACGACACGTGACTCTCCCTCGCGCCACGCCGCCTGCGGTGGATGAAACGTCACCGCCGGTAGGCCAGGCATTTGCCAGCTGGCCTGCCAGGCAGGCGCCCATTGCTCCAGCGTGGTCACGTGCGCCTGCCAGTGCTCAAGGCGTGCCTCCAAGGCAAGCAGCTGGCTGGGCTCATGAATGCCCGACAGGTGCACGCCGGCGTAGCCCATCAGCTTCACCCCAATGACCTGGAGGGCCAGGCGGTCGATGCTGCGCGCCTGGGCAAAGGCCTTGGATTGCGCCGTCTCGGCTGCCAGCATTTGCCGCATCGACGGGGTGACGGTCACGCCTGCGACATGATCGAGCATGCCCGCGCGGCCTTGGGTAAGGCTCATGAGACAGGCCAGCAGGGGTTTAGGCGCGCGTTGGCGGCGCATCCAGTGCATGGCCTCCTGATGCTTGGCGGCATCGAAACCTAGCTGCAGGATGAAAAAGTCGGCACCGGCTGCCAATTTCTTTTCAGCCTTCAGGTACTGAGCGGCACCTTCCTCCTCTCGGTACTTGAACGGGTTGAGTGCTGCGCCCAGCCACCAGTGTGGATAGGCCTGGCGGGCGATCTGCAACGCTGCGACCGATTCCAGGTACCGCACCGGGCGCTCGCCTGGCGTATGGCCTGGCAGGCGATCCCCTGTCAGCATCAGCAGCTGGTGCTGGCCTGCAGCGTCCATGCGCCGCATCTGGGCGAGCAAATGGTGGCGCTCCCGGTCCTTGCCGGAGAAGTGAGGCAGGGCGGGCACCGGGTGCTCGAAACAGGCCAAGGCGTCCAGGGGAGACATGTCCAGCGGGCTGCTCACTCGGTCACCGATGGCAAGTGTCATCGGCCAGCCACACACTTGCCCACGGGCCATTATTGCGTCCATCGCCGCAAAACGCTCTGCTGACGGTTTGGGAACGAACTCCATGACGCAAGCGAATTGCTGCTCTTGCAGGGCGGTTTTGAGCACGCTCATGACGGACACCGGGTGTGGGCAGGCTGGCATTGTGCGCCAGCCCTGCGAGCGGGTCATGCCCGGGTGCGCAGGGCACTGATCTGATCAAGACATGGCAATGAGCCGCGGGCGCGCCCAATGTGAGTGAACATGAGAAAAACTTGGGTTGATCTCAAATTTATTGAGTTTGTTTCAAACGCCAATCGATCTGAAAATGCCGCCATCATTTCTGCACACTGGGGAACACACATGGCACTGGCGCACAACCTGGGCTTTCCACGCACTGGCAACGACCACGCGCTGCGCGCACGTCATTGGCAAATGCAGAAAGACGCCGGGATCGAGCTGTTGCCTGTGGGCGATGTGGACTGGCAGGGTGGGGCCGTGCGCGACCCTCGCACGCCAGTGACGCAGCCTTTCACCCAGCTTGCCGATCAGCTGCTGAAGGAAGTGGCCCAGGCCAGTGCGCTTGGCCACACCGTCAAACCTGTTCTTGTCGGCCCTTTGACCTATTTGTGGCAAAGCGCGGCGCAAGATGGGCACAGCCTGGTGCTGGAATGTGTAGACGAACTGCTTCCGCACTATGACGACGTTCTCAATCGTCTGGCCGAACTAGGCGTGCAGTGGGTGCAGATCGATGAACCGATCCTTGCCCAGGCGCTGCCGCAGGACTGGAAAAACGCCTACGAGCGGGTTTACAACATTCTGCAGCGTGCCCCGTTGAAGAAGCTGATCGCGACATGGGCCGGTGGCTTGCAGGGCAACCTTGGCCTGGCCGCGAACTTGCCGGTGGACGGCTTGCACATCGACCTGGTGAGTGACCCTGAACAGCTGACGACCACCCTGGACCGTCTGCCTGCCTACAAGGTGCTGTCGCTGGGCCTGGTCGATGCAGAAAACGATGCCCAGCATGCCCTGGACAGCAAGTGGCACTGGCTGTGTGAAGCCAATGAGCGTCTGGGGGAGCGACTGTGGATCGGTACGGCCTGTTCACTGCTGCACAGCCCGCTGGGCGTCGCCGTGCAGGCCTGTGAGGATGTCGCCCGGCTGGCCAAGGCGCTCAATGACCCGATCAAGGGGACGCCACCCACGTTCGATGCCCTGCAGGTGGCCAGCGCCTGATCGTGCATGGCAGGTGCCGCTGCGCACTGGCGTGCTTAGCGGCCCCGGGTGCCCGTGGCTCGGTTGATCAGCGCTCGATCGCCAGGGCCACGCCTTGTCCACCACCGATACACAGCGTGGCCAGGCCTTTCTTGGCATCGCGCTTGATCATCTCGTGCAGCAAGGTGACCAGCACGCGGCATCCGGATGCACCGATGGGATGACCCAGCGCAATCGCCCCACCGTTCACGTTGACCCGCGAAGCATCCCACGCAAGCGCCTTTCCAACCGCCAGCGCCTGGGCCGCAAACGCCTCGTTGGCTTCGATCAGATCCAGGTCGGCCAAGTGCCAGCCTGCCTTGCCCAGGCAGCGTTCAGTCGCAGAGACAGGGGCGATCCCCATTACGGCAGGGTCGACTCCAGCGCTGGCATAGGCCGTGATCCTGGCCAGCACGGGCAAGCCCAATGCCTGGGCCTTTTGAGCGTTCATCAGCAGCACTGCCGCAGCCCCATCGTTGAGGCTGGAGGCATTCCCTGCCGTCACGCTGCCATCCTTCTTGAAGGCAGGACGCAGTTTGGCGAGGGATTCGACCGTGGTGTCCGAGCGTGGCTGTTCGTCTTGGGCGAAAACCTTGGGCTCGCCTTTTTTCTGGGGCAGCAGGATCGGGGTGATTTCAGCCTCGAAGCGGCCAGCGGCGATGGCTGCCACCGCCTTGCGCTGCGACTCAGCCGCAAAAGCGTCCTGCTGTTCGCGGCTCAGCCCGTACTCTTGCACCAGGTTTTCGGCAGTGATGCCCATGTGGTAATCGTTGAACGCGTCCCACAGGCCGTCGCTGATCATGCTGTCGATCAGCTGACCATGGCCCATGCGCTGGCCGGTGCGGGCAGAAGGCATGACATAAGGGGCAAGGCTCATGTTTTCCTGGCCGCCGGCGATCACCACCTCGGCATCGCCGCAGCGAATGGCCTGGGCGCCCAGGTGCAGTGCCTTGAGCCCCGAGCCGCAGACCTTGTTCAGGGTCAAGGCAGGCACGCTGAACGGCAGGCCTGCCTTGATGGCTGCCTGACGAGCAGGGTTCTGCCCGGCGCCGGCCGTCAGCACCTGGCCCATGATCACCTCGTCGACCTGCGCCGGATCCAGCCCAGTTTGCTCCAACAGACGCTTGATCACGGCTGCCCCCAGGTCGACGGCCGGGACGCCAGCCAGGGCGCCCTGGAAGCTGCCGATGGCGGTGCGGGTCGCGGCGACGATCACCACTTCGTTCATGTTGTTGTTCTCCGTCTGAAGGTGAGGGCACCCAGCATCGGCGCATTTTGCTCATTTGTTAAGTTTGTTTTTGTTGCCTATTGATAGGAAAACCGAATCAATGCCTAGGCGCAGGAAGAGGGCGTCCGGACAGGGCGCTCCGTCGCCAGTCGGCCACCGATTTTGCATCGCTGCGCTCAACCCTTAAGATGTGTCGCCTGACCTGCGGGGTGAGTCTTACCCCTCAGTCCACTTTTGAAAACGCCCTGCGTGGCGTTATCGTGCATAAACCAGACGAGGTACAGACATTGGCCATCATTCATCCTAAGGTCCGCGGTTTCATCTGCACCACGACTCATCCCAAGGGCTGCGAGCTCAACGTCCGTGACCAGATCGAAGCCACCCGCAAACGGGGCGTACGCGAGGATGGTCCGAAGAAGGTGTTGGTCATCGGTGCCTCCAGTGGCTACGGCCTGGCGGCGCGCATCACTGCCGCCTTCGGTTTCAAGGCCGACACCCTGGGCGTGTTCTTCGAAAAGCCAGGCACCGAAACCAAAGTCGGCACCGCCGGCTGGTACAACGCGGCGGCGTTCGACAAGTTCGCCAAGGCCGAGGGCCTGTACAGCAAGTCGATCAACGGTGACGCCTTCTCCGACGAAGCGCGGGCCAAGGTCATCGAGCTGATCAAGAACGACATGGGCGGCAAGGTCGACCTGGTCATCTATTCGCTCGCCTCACCGGTGCGCAAGCTGCCACAGACAGGCGAACTGGTGCGCTCGGCGCTCAAGCCGATTGGCCAGCCGTACAAGTCGACGGCCATCGACACCAACAAGGACGCCATCATCGAGGCCAGCATCGAGCCGGCCACCGAGCAGGAAATCGCCGACACCGTGACCGTCATGGGTGGCCAGGACTGGCAGCTGTGGATCGATGCCCTGGCCGGTGCCGATGTGCTGGCCGAAGGCGCCCGCACCGTCGCCTTCAGCTACATCGGCACCGAAATCACCTGGCCCATCTACTGGCACGGCGCCCTGGGCAAGGCCAAGCAGGACTTGGACGACACTGCTCTGCGCCTGGACCAGAAGCTGGCGGCTGACGTAAAGGGCGGCGCCAATGTGGCTGTGCTCAAGTCGGTCGTGACCCAGGCCAGCTCGGCCATCCCGGTGATGCCGCTGTACCTGTCGATGGTGTTCAAGATCATGCAGGAGAAGGGCGTCCACGAAGGTACCCAGGATCAGCTCGATCGCATGTTCCGTGACCGTATGTATCGCACCGACGGCGCGCCAGCGCAGGTCGACGAGAAAGGCCGTCTGCGCCTGGACGACTGGGAACTGCGCGATGACGTGCAGGACGCCTGCAAGGCCATGTGGCCACAGGTGACTACCGAGAACCTGTTCGAGCTGACCGACTATGCCGGTTACAAGAAGCAGTTCCTGAACCTGTTCGGCTTCGAGCGCACTGACGTCGACTACGACGCAGATGTGGCGACCGACGTGCAGTTCGATTGCGTCCAGCTGTAATCGAGCGCTCTGGGTTCAGATTACCGGGGCTGCCAGGCAGCCCCGGTATTCATGCTGCGATGCCGACCTCCAGGGCGCAGTCCACTGGATGGCAGCCCCTCATCAAGCCTTGCGCGACAGCGGCAGTGTCTCGAACTTGACGCCTGCCAGGCCATACGCGATCAGCGCACGGATATTCCCATGGTCTTGGCCCTCGGGTGTGGCCTGCACAGCTCGATAATGCTCGCCAAAAGCCAGCAGCGCTTCACGATCACTCAATCCCTCAAGCAACGCCAGGCCCAAGGTCTTGCATGAACCTTCGTTCTGCCCGGCTGCGTTTTCGACGTCACCGTTGCTGAAGGCCCGGGGCTGATAGGCATAGTGTTCGGCAATGAATGCCAGGGTGTCGGCGAACACATGTTCACCACTGTCCAGGCTGGCGCGCAGGGTAGTCAGATCAGTCACGGGGTTTTCCTTGTTCGAATGCGGCCTGCTGCTGGGGGCTGGCCTCTTTCTGGTACTGGGCCTTCCACTCGCCGTAAGGCATGCCGTAGACGGCTTCGCGCGCCTCGTCCAGGCTCAGGTCCAGCTGGCGCTCGTCGGCTGCCGCCTTGTACCACTTGGACAGGCAGTTGCGGCAGAACCCGGACAGGTTCATCAGGTCGATGTTCTGCACGTCGGTGCGTGAACGCAGGTGTTCCACGAGCCGGCGGAAAGCGGCGGCCTCCAGTTCAAGCTGTTGCTGTGGGGTCATGGGCTTCTCTCAAATGATGCGGTTTTTCAGGTGGCGGCCACCATTGATGACCACTTGGCTGCCGGTGCTGTACTGACTGGCAAGCAGGTACTTGACCGTCTCGATCAGCGGCCCGGCGCCCGGTTCGAATTCCAGCAGTGCCTTCTTCAGTGTCTGTTGGCGATAGGCTTCGTCGCCGCCCTCCTTGAGGATCAGCAGCCCAGGCAGAATACCGTTGACGTGCACCGTGGGCGCGTACTTTTCGGCGAACGACAACACCATGTTCTGCAGCGCGGCCTTGGTGGCGGCATAGCCGATGTGGCTTTTGCTGCCGCGCGAGGATGTCTCGTCGCAGACGTGGATGATGTCAGCCTTGTCGACCTTGGCCAACAGCTCGCCCAAGGCCAGGTTGAGATGATAGGGCGCTTCGACATGAAGGCGGAACATGGTCTCGAGGTTGGCCAGGCCATCGTCGAGCCACAGCGAAGCGTTGTGGATGACGGCGCGCAGGCCATCGTAATGGCTGTAGAGGTAGTCGACCAATGCCTGGCGATCGGCCACCTGGCACAAGTCTGCCGTGAACGGGATGATGTTGGGGTGTGGCGATTGCGGCTGGACGCTGCGGCTGGCACTGACCACCGTATGGCCGGCCTGGGCCAGTTCCATGGCCAGGGCCAGCCCGACGCGTTGGCTGGCTCCGGTTATCAGGATAGGGCTGTTCATGTTCGGGGCGGTCAACTGTATCTGTCGAGGGTTGCCGCCCAGCATACCCCAACTGCCCAGCGCGTGTGAGGCCTGCGCCTACCGGCTACGCCAGGCGTGTTCACGTGTTGACGAACCCTGCAGCCAGCCCGCCAGCAGGTGCGTTGAAAGGGGGATGAACAGGTACACCATCAGGGGGGTGAGCGCCAGGGTGCTCACAAGCACGCGTGGCAACAGGTCCATGCCTGCCAACCAGTGACCGAACAGCATATTGAAAGCCAGTGACACCGGAAAGAACGCCAGCCAGATCGCCGTGGCCTGCTTCCAACGGGGTGGTTTACGCACCAAGGCAGTGCCGAACCAGTCGTTTATGCCACTGACCCGTGCCTCTCTGGGGCGCTCGAACAGCCCGTTGCCCCGCTTGAGCCAGGCGCGCCGGGAAGCCGAATGTTCCCAGGCATGCAGGGTCGGCTCATCACTGAAGCGGAAGATGATCTGAAACTCATCGCCGTCGCGCGGCGGTGCGAGAATCCCTGAGCCCAGGTAGCCGGGGAAGTCGGTGGCCAGCTGTTCGCCCTCATGGAGCCAGGCCAGCAATTCTTCGTAGCGGCCGTCGGCGGCGCGCCGCGACACCATCAAGGTGACGGGGGATCTAGACATCGTGTATCTCCTGACGACGAGGCTGGCGGGTAGCTGGCCCCTTGGCTGTGTCGGCCGGGGTGGTGGTCGACTCAGTTAGGCATGCAAGAAGTGGGCGCGGATTATGGCGTATCGCCCGGGCAGGCGTAAGTCATAGGGTGGGTAAACACGGCGCGTTCGTCGGGTGTGGGCTTCAGCCGGGCATTTGCGTATGCAACTCAGGGTGAGCCAGCCGGTGCTTGTGGAGAATGAAATCGCGCAGGCGTTCGATGTCTTCCTGGGCAGTGCCACTCAGGTCATAAGCGGCCTTCGATCCGTCGATACGCCGGCCGAGCTTGCCGTGAAGCTCGATTGGGCAGACCCCGTCCGGGGCGAATCGGAGCGTGAAGACATCAGGGGCGTCAGGTAGGTCGCGCACTTGCACAAGCACACCTTTGACAGAAATGTCACACACCCAGAGCCCGCTGTCGTCACCATGGGCGTCGAGCAGCGCACAGGGCGGATCAAGGGTCAGTCGCCAGGGTCGCAGCCTGGGGCCTATCTCGAAAATGTCGGGCGCGCCCAGTTGCAATTGCAGCGTATGGAACTCGTCTTCGATCAGCTGCAGCGGAATGCTGATCTGCTGGTTGTTGACATGGGCCTGCAAGGTGACTTGCTCATGCGCGACCAGGCGCGTCAACAGGCCCTGGATGCGGCTGTCCCCATTGACCAGGAGGCTCGTCATGGCTTCGGCCATGTCGAACTGCGGGGAGTGCTGGACATCCTGGATATAGTCCAGCTCATCCTGGGTCAAAAGCGTGTCGGGGGGCATCTCGAAACTCGATGTGGAGGGTTCTACAACTCAGTTGACTCCAAAAAACAACCGGGGTTCAGGTCTGGTCACCGGCTTTCTGACGAACGCGCAGCTCGGCCAATTCGCGTTCCATTTCCACTTGCCGGGTAACGTCCTTCTGAATGCCGATGAAGTACAGGCGCTGGTCAGCCGCATGCCTTAACGGGGTAATCGAAAGCTCGTTCCAGAACCCGGTGCCATCCTTTCGGTAGTTACGCAGCACTTCACGGCAGGCCTGGCCTTCTGCCAACGCCTTGCGGATGCGCGCGCGGCCCAGTTGGTCGCGGTCGTCTCCCTGCAGGAATCGGCAGTCCTGGTACAGGATTTCATCTCGGCTGTAGCCGGTGAGGCGCTCGAAAGCCGCATTCACGTAGATGAGGATGGTGTCGTCGCCTTCCTGTTCGGCGACCACGATACCGTCGTCCGAGGCATCGACCATCGATTGCAGCAACTGCGCAGTGATCATGTGTAGGTCATGCAGTGAAGGGATGAGGGCCACGGGCATTACCACGGCCTTGTGCCAGCGCTGGGTGCTAGTATCCTACGATTTCACTCAGTATCGGAAACCTTTTCCCTGATGAAAGTCGTCATTATTTCCGGATCGGTGTACGGCACCGCCGAAGAAGTCGCCCGTCACGCCGAATCGCTGCTCAAGGCTGCTGGCCTGGAGGCCTGGCACGCCAACCGAGCCTCTTTGCCCGACCTGCAGGCGTTCGGCCCGCAGGCAGTGCTGGCGGTGACCTCCACCACCGGCATGGGCGAGCTGCCCGACAACCTCATGCCTCTCTACAGCGCCATTCGCGACACCCTGCCGGCCGCCTGGCGTGGCCTGCCGGGTGCAGTCATCGCCTTGGGCGATTCCAGTTATGGCGATACGTATTGCGGCGGCGGCGAACAGATGCGCGAACTGTTTGCCGAACTTGGCGTGCACGAGGTGGTGCCCATGCTGCGGCTCGATGCCAGCGAGAGCGTGACACCGGAAACCGATGCCGAGCCGTGGCTGGCTGAACTGGCCCAGGCACTGAACGCCTGACGTTTTGCAGGACGGGAACGCAGCCGGCAACCAGACAGGCTGCGCCTACCGCTGGTGCAGGTGACTCGCTCAGTCATCAAGCTGGCTGGCAACGCAAGTTCAAGCGCCTCGGCCGCTGGCTAGACTGTGTCTCGACATAGAGAGCACATGCAAGTGCCGAGGTGACATGCAATGACAGCAGCCTTGCCCTATCGCGTCCATATTCCTTAACCCGGTGCCTTCCGATGCCCATGGCCGAAATTCCATTGTGCGTCTGGCGTACCCGGGGACAGAGTTTCACATTCCGGGGTCAGAGCATCCGCTACTGGACCGCAGGGCAAGGAACGCCCCTGCTTTTGCTACATGGTTTTCCTACAGGGAGCTGGGACTGGCATTACCTGTGGGGGCCTCTGGCCCAGCGCTATCGGGTGGTGGCCTGCGACATGCTAGGGTTCGGCGATTCGGCCAAACCGGTTGATCACGTCTATAGCCTAATGGAGCAGGCCGACTTGCAGCAGGCCTTGCTGGCTCACCTGCAGATCGAGCAGCCGGTGGATGTGCTGGCTCATGACTACGGCGGTAACGTGGCTCAGGAACTGCTGGCTCGGCATCATGAACAGCGTGCCAGTATCGCCAGCTGCGTCTTTCTCAACAGCGGCCTGTTTCCTGAAGGCTGTCGCATGCTGCTGCTGCAGAAGCTGCTGCTAAGCCACCTGGGGTGGTTGGTGGCGCGTTCGTTCAGCCGTGATGACTTGGTGCGTCACCTGACCCGTGTCTACGGGCCGTGTACCCACCCGAGCGAAAGCGTGCTCGACGACTTCTGGAGCATGCTGGCTGCCAATCGCGGCACGCGCGTGCTGCACAGGCTTGCCGGTTACGTGCCTGAACGCATGCGCCACCGTGATCGCTGGACACAGGCGCTGCAAGGGACGGTGCCGTTGCGTCTGATCGCGGGCGCAGTCGATCCCCTTTATGGCGCGCACATGGTCGAACACTACCGTCGGCACGTACCGACCGCCGATGCCGTGCTGTTGCAGGGTATTGGTCATCATCCGCATACCGAAGCGCCGCAACAGGTGTTGCGTCATTACCTGGCGTTCAGAGAGCCCGCCCAGGCGTTCGGCTCGCTCAAGGTGGCCCAGTCCTGACCCGTTGAAGCGGCAACCAGGCCCTTGAGCACTAAATCGCAGGCAAAAAAAACCGCTGCCTTTCGCAGCGGTCAATCGAGACGTCAGATCAAGGAGCTTCAAAATCTACGTCGATACACCTGGCTGACACCGCGAGCGGGGGGAGAGCCCTCGGTGGCAGCCAGTGATCCGATAATAAGCAATTGAATCCGCTGGAAAAACCGCATACGGCGACATTCACCGTTACATACCAGGCAACAGTCTGCAGTACTCAAGGCGCTGGGCAGTGCCCCATGCGCCAGCTTGTCTCGCGCGTGGCAGCCAGTAGCCGCTGCGCCGCAGGGCCTTGTTCATCGGCCTGGAACATCGACGTGGGCCCCACCACCGTCATCACCGCAGCGATCTGCCCCATGGCGTTGAAGATCGGTGCTGACAGCGCATCCACACCCGGCATCAGCAGCCCGTGGATGTGATGCAGACCGCGTTCACGTATACCTGCCAGTACCTGCTGATAATCATCAGGCCGCTGCTTGAGCTGGGTCAGCTCGCGCGCCATCAGGTCCACGGTTTCCCGCTCAGGCAAATGGGCCGCGAACACCAGCCCGGTGGACGAGGTCAGCAGCGGCAATACCGAGCCGATCTGCGTCACCACGGTGACGGCGCGCACGGCCGGTTCGATGCTTACCACGGTCGCCCCCTGGTTGCCCCACACCGCAATGAAGCAACTCTCGTTCAATTCATCACGCAGCTGGGAGAGCGGCAACGCGGCGACTTTCAGTACATCGATGCTGCCCAGCGCGGCCATGCCCACGCGCAATGCTTCGCGCCCCAGACCGTAATGATTGGTGGCCGCATTCTGTTCGGCGAACCCGCTGGCAATCAAGGCTTGCAGGTAACGATGCACCTTGCTCGCCGGCATCTGGACATGCTCTGCGAGCCTGGACAGTGACGTAGAAGGCGAGAGTTCGGCCAATGCCTTGAGGATGTCGGTGCCCACCTCGGCTGAGCGGACCTTCTGCTTGCCGTTGTCGGTAGGGGAGCTGGCTTTGGCCATCGGTAGGGTCATCCGCGAGTCATCGAGTCGCGCCTTTATAGCTTGACGCCTGGCGCAGAGCAAATTACGTTATTCGTAATCTGATTACGATAAAAACAATGCAGATGCGCCGCCGTTCCCTCGGGCAGCAGCAACTGCTCCCACAGGCCGCCCCGGCCCGGAGGCATCGATGAATCGCGACCCTGCACCTGACCCTCACTACCTCAGCGGTTTCGGCAACGAATTCACCAGCGAAGCGTTGCCAGGCGCATTGCCGGTCGGGCAGAACTCGCCTCAGAAAACCCCCTATGGGCTCTATGCCGAGCTGCTCTCCGGCACAGCGTTCACCATGGCCCGTCATGAGCTGCGCCGCACCTGGATGTACCGCATCCGGCCGTCGGCCGCTCACCCGCGTTTCGAGCGCCTTGCGCGCCAGCCTCTGAGCGAGGCGTTGGGTACGATTACGCCCAACCGCCTGCGCTGGAACCCGCAGCCCATCCCGCAAACGCCGACCGACTTCATCGAGGGTTGGGTGCCCATGGCGGCCAATGGCCCTGCTCATGCGCCTGGCGGTGTGAGCATCTACATCTACTGCACCAACCGCTCCATGGAGCGCGTGTTCTTCAACGCCGACGGCGAGCTGTTGCTGGTGCCTGAGCAAGGTCGCCTGCGCATCGCCACCGAGCTGGGTGTCATGCAGGTCGGCCCGCTTGAAATTGCAGTGATTCCCCGCGGCATGAAATTTCGCGTCGAGCTGGTCGATGCCCAGGCGCGTGGCTACCTTGCCGAAAACCACGGCGCGCCCCTGCGCCTGCCGGACCTGGGGCCCATCGGCAGCAATGGCCTGGCCAACCCTCGCGATTTCGAAACGCCGGTGGCCGCTTATGAACAAACCACCGGGCCGGTGCAGCTGGTACAGAAATTCCTGGGGGAGCACTGGGCATGTGAACTCCAGCATTCGCCGCTGGACGTGGTGGCCTGGCACGGCAGCAACGTGCCTTACAAATACGACCTGCGCCGCTTCAATACCTTGGGCACCGTCAGCTTCGACCACCCGGACCCCTCGATCTTCACCGTGCTCACCTCACCGACCAGTGTGCACGGCCTTGCCAACATGGACTTCGTGATCTTCCCGCCGCGCTGGATGGTGGCCGAGAACACCTTCCGTCCACCGTGGTTCCACCGCAATCTGATGAACGAGTTCATGGGGCTGATCGACGGTGCCTACGATGCCAAGGCCGAAGGCTTCGTGCCCGGTGGCGCCTCCCTGCACAGCGTCATGAGCGCCCATGGCCCGGATGCCGAGACGTGCGACAGGGCCATCGCCGCCGAGCTTGCCCCGCACAAGATCGAGAACACCATGGCGTTCATGTTCGAGACCAGCCAGGTGCTGCGCCCGAGCCAGTACGCCATGGCCTGCCCGCAGTTGCAGACCGACTACGACAGCTGCTGGGCCACCTTGCCCAGCACCTTCAACCCGAACCGGAGATAACCCATGAACCAACACGCTATCGCCCGCAGTTGGGTGAGCCATGCCAATGGGCACAGTGACTTCCCGCTGCAGAACCTGCCCTTGGGTATCTTCAGTCGTGGCAGCGAGGCCAGACGCTGTGGCGTGGCCATCGGCGATGCCATCCTCGACCTTGAGGCGGTGCTGGGCTTGGGTTTGTTCGAAGGTCAGGCCAAGGCGGCGGTACTCGCTACGCAGGGCGGCACCTTGAATGGTTTCTTCGCACTGGGGCGCGGAGCGCGCGTGGCGCTGCGTGAACGGCTGCTCGAGTTGCTCGGTGAGCAGTCCGAGCACCAGGCAATGCTGGAAGGGGCGCTTTACCCCGCCAGCACTTGCCAGATGCACGTGCCGGCCCAGATCGGCGATTACACCGACTTCTACGTGGGCATCGAGCACGCCCGCAACATCGGCAAGTTATTCCGCCCCGACAACCCCTTGCTTCCCAACTACAAGTACGTGCCCATCGGCTATCACGGCCGTGCATCGACCATTCGCCCCTCCGGGACGGATGTTCGCCGGCCCAAGGGCCAGACATTGCCCGCCGGGCAGAGCGAACCGAGCTTCGGCCCCTGTGCGCGGCTGGACTACGAGCTGGAGCTGGGCATCTGGATCGGGCAGGGCAATGACATGGGCCAGGCCATCCCCATCGGCGATGCCGCCGAGCACATCGCGGGCCTGTGCCTGCTCAACGACTGGTCGGCGCGAGACATCCAGGCGTGGGAATACCAGCCACTGGGGCCGTTCCTGTCCAAAAGCTTCGTGACCACGATTTCGCCCTGGGTCGTCACGGCCGAGGCGCTGGCGCCCTTGCGCTGCGCTCAGCCGGCCAGGCCGCACGGGGATCCCCAGCCGCTGTCCTACCTGCTCGACAAGCGTGATCAGGCAGCCGGTGCATTCGACATCGAACTGGAGGTGCTGCTGCTCACCGAGCGCATGCGCGAGGACGGTGCTACACCGCACCGCCTGGCCCTGAGCAACACCCGCAGCATGTACTGGACGGTGGCCCAACTGGTGGCGCACCACAGTGTCAACGGTTGCCAGTTGCAACCCGGCGACCTGTTCGGTTCCGGCACCCTGTCAGGTGCCACCCCAGGGTCCTATGGCAGCTTGCTGGAAATCACCGAGGGCGGTAAGCACCCGGTGGAGTTGCCCAATGGCGAAGTGCGCAAGTTTCTGGAGGACGGCGACGAAGTCATCCTGCGGGCACGGGGTGTGTGCGACGGCGAGGTGAGCATCGGGTTCGGCGAGTGCCGTGGCCGGGTCATCGCGGCCAACTGAGGAGACGCAGGCATGGAGCTGTATACCTATTACCGTTCCACCTCGTCCTACCGGGTGCGGATTGCCTTGGCCCTCAAAGGGCTGAGCTTCCGTGCACTGCCCGTCAATCTGCTGAAAGGCGAGCATCGGCAAGCCGGTTACCTGGGTATCAATGCCCAGGGCCGGGTACCCACCCTGCGTACAGACGTTGGAGAGCTGCTGGTGCAATCCCCAGCGATCATCGAGTACCTGGAAGAGGCCTACCCGCAGCCCGCCCTGCTACCGGAAGGTGCA
Organism: Pseudomonas sp. I3-I5; assembly: GCF_022699445.1. Classification (NCBI taxonomy): domain Bacteria; kingdom Pseudomonadati; phylum Pseudomonadota; class Gammaproteobacteria; order Pseudomonadales; family Pseudomonadaceae; genus Pseudomonas; species Pseudomonas sp. I3-I5. Next base: position 704,766 of record NZ_CP093940.1, read on the forward strand.
GCGCAGCGCGCCCAGGCCCGCGGGGTGGCGGCGATCATCGGCTGCGACATCCACCCCCTGCACAACGTCAGCGTGCTCAACCGCCTGCGTGAAGCGGGCCAGGATGAAGTGCAGATCAACCAATGGATCGGTCATTGGATAAGCCAGGGGCTGGGGGCTGTCGAGCAGGTGATCGGCGAGGATGGCTACTGCCTGGGCGATACGCCCGGCCTGGCGGATGTCTATCTGATACCGCAGCTTTATGCCGCCGAGCGATTCGGGATCGACCTGGGGCGTTACCCGCGCATCCGCAGAGTGGCGGCGTTGGCGGAGCAGCATCCGGCGTTCATGCAGGCTCATCCTTCGCGTCAGTCCGATACACCGCGGTGAGCGCACCAAGCCGCGGTTGATCTGAGAAGTCGTTCATTGCCTAGCGTGGCTTGGATGACTGCTCAGGCGCCTCATCATGCGCATCGGCTTTGCGTTCCTTGGTTGCGCTCCTGTAGGCCCTGTCGTTGAGCGACTGCAGGAGGATTTGGTTAAGCGATAGCTGAGCTGCAAGCTGAGCCTGTTGCATAACCATGCTTTGAGCCTGTATTTCCTTGAGCTCCTTGAGTGTGGCATTGGCTTCCACAAGTTGACTGGCGATCTTTCTGAGTTGAACGTTAGACACTTTCGGCTGTTCGCTCTGTGTCGTCTGTCCGCACCCTGGCAATCCCATGAAAGTCAGCGTCAAAGTGGTTATGGCAGTTATGCGAGTCGGTATGTTCAAAGCTTGCTTTCCTTGCTAATGGGTGCGCTGAGCCTGTGAGGTTGCGCATTGCAGATAGTCCGTTGTGCCAGATCATCACTAATTCTGGTGATCCAATCCAGTTACTTGTGCCCCTGCGCTATTACTTTTAGAAAGACGTTAGCCCCCGCTCATCTGCCGTCAGTGAATCGAGCGATTGATCGAAGGCAGCTGACCCAGTCGCTCGCTCACTGCCAGTCGCTGCACAGGGTCTTCCGTGAGCAGCAACGCATGTTCCAGGTCGAAGCGTTCGGCGTGCGGGCAATCGAGTTGCCTGTACAGGCTTGCCCGGGCCAGGTAGTCGCCAACCTGGGCGGGCCCCAGTTGCATGACGCGCTCGGCATCGATCAGCGCCGCGAGTGGGGCATCATTACTGGTGTGCAGGTGGCGCAAGTTGCGTGACAGCCGTTGCAGCATCTGCATCGCGCTGGCCGGGCGCAGGTGCTCGGCGCTCAACGCGGTGCCAGGGCCGTACTGGCGGATCAGCAGCTCCCGGCAATCATTGGGGTAAAGACGCCGACCGCCGCAGGGGTCGAGCAAATGGTCGGCACCCGGCACGCGCAATAGGAAGTGCCCCGGGAAGCTGACACCTTCGAGTGGAATGGACAAACGTTGCGCAAACTCCAGTGCCAGGATGGCCAAGGCCAACGGTTGGCCGCGTCGCCTTGTCAGCACATGGTTCATCAAGGCAGCGTGCGGACGCAGCGGCAGGTATTCATCCTGTTGGAAACCTAATGCGTTGAGCTGGCGCAAAAGCGGCTGGGCAAGTTCAGTGGCCGCCACCATGGGCAGGTGAATGCTGATGGTGTGCTGCATGTTCTGGCAGACGGCCTGGCAGGCATCAGGGTCGACGCTTGGGTCATGTTCGGCGGCGATCCACAGCGCAGCTTGCAGCAGGGCGGCAGGCTTGTTTTCAAGGCAGGCCAGGCAGGCTTGACGTGGCTTCATGGGCTTCTCCACTCACCCTTGAGTAATAGCCGGCCAGAGCGGTTTCGTCCAGTTGTCCGGTAGCCCGGCCTGCCCGGTTCAGGTGCCTATACTGGATGCTGCACCTCATGGGGGAGCCAGGCCATGTTCGCACTGATGCAAAGCACCCGTACTCAGTCACTGCATGTGTTCAACGATCCGCAGACAGGCCTTGAAGCCGTCGTGGTCATTCACAGCGAGCGGTTCGGGCCGGCCATGGGCGGTTGTCGCTACCTGGCCTACACCGATCATGAGAGTGCCATCACCGATGCAGTCACCCTGGCCCAGGGCATGAGCTACAAAGCGGCAATGGCGGGCCTGCCGTTCGGGGGCGGCATGGCGGTCATTTTGCGCAGTCCGCATGTGAACGACCGCGCCGCCCTGTTCGAGGCACTCGGCCGCTGCATCGATAGCTTGCAAGGGCGACTGCTCATTGCCCTGGACAGCGGCACCTCGACGCTGGACATGGATTGCCTGGCGCAGGGCACCCCCCATGTTGTCAGCACGACGGCGCTGGGTGACCCTGCCCCACATGCGGCGATGGGGGTATTCGCGGGCCTGCGCGCCACCGCCCATGCACGGCTGGGCAGCCACAACCTGGAAGGGCTGCGTGTTGCCGTTCAGGGACTGGGGAGCGTGGGGTATGCGCTGGCTGAACATCTGCATGCATCCGGTGCAGACCTGCTGGTCAGCGACCTGGAGCCAGGCCGGGTGCGACTTGCAGTGGAGCAGTTCGACGCACAACCGATTGCCCACGATGCGCTACCCAGTACACCGTGCGACATCTTCGCCCCGTGCGGCGTAGGCCCGGGATTGAATGGGCAAAGTGTGATGCAGTTGAGGTGCGCGGCGGTGGCAGGCGCTGCGAATAATCAGCTGGCATCGCTGCATGTTGCCGATCAGTTGGAGGGGCGAGGGATTCTCTATGCGCCTGATTACGTGATCAACGCAGGCGCCCTGATCTACTCGGCGTTGGCTCACAAGGGCGAAAGAGCGGAGGCGATCACCGCCCATATTGCCCGTATACCTGCCCGACTCACCGAAGTGTTCGGCCATGCCCAGGCTGAAAAGCGTTCACCTGCACGTGTGGCGCAGGCGCTGGCGGAACGTATGCTGTACGCGTGATTTCCGCGCCCTTAGGCAATCAAGGCACCAGCGATCGCTATTGAGCAGCATCGCCCTCGAGCAGTTCACCCAGCGCGTCAGGCTGGCTCTTGAACGCCCTGGCAAACACATCGCGGTTCTTCGCCATGTAGATACCAGCTTCTTCTACCTGCTGCTCGCTCAATGATGGCACGGCCTTGTGCAGCACTTCTGCCAGGCGCTCAGCCAGTTCGAGCATCTTGTCGTGACGGTCTGCTTCGGCTTTATCCATGAACAAGCGCTCCGGGTCGCGGCTGCTGCGATACACCACTTCGACGGCCATTCATCACCTCTATGCCTTTTTGCTGTTAACGATTTACTGTATCTATATACAGTAATGGCATTCTCCGAATCGCGCAACCCTGAATTTCCCGGGTGCTGCGCGTGTCCTGCGTCACTCGACCACCTTCCAAGCCCCTGTGCCTGGCCCTTTAACTGCATGGCACAAGCGTCATACGGGTAGCGCATCATTTTTTGGATAGCTTTGGGGAGTCGTTGATCGTGAACATCAAATGGGCAGAAAAACTGCGCAAAGGCTTGCATGGTTCAGCCGATTCGCTGGGCAACCTGTGCGTCGAAGGCTTTCACTACCTGGCCTTGTTCGGCATCGGTGCGATAACCGCCTATGCCGCTGTGGTGACCTTCCTGGACATGCTCGGCAAGGGTGGGATCAGTGTGGATGACATCCTGCTGCTGTTCATCTACCTGGAGTTGGGCGCCATGGTAGGCATCTATTTCAAGACCAACCACATGCCCATCCGCTTTCTACTGTACGTGGCCATCACGGCGCTCACCCGCCTGTTGATTGGCGACGTGTCGCACCACAAGGCGCCGGATGTAGGCTTGCTGTACGTGTGCGGGGGCATTCTGCTGCTGGCATTGGCCATTCTGGTGGTGCGCTACGCGTCGTATCGCTATCCGTCGACCAAGGCCCTGGATGCCAGCGGCAAGGATGTGGAAGAGGGCAAGTAACCCTCAGTTGGCCACGACGTTGCGTGCTTGGCCGCCACCGGGGCGCGTGAGGGCGGCGAGCACTTGCATGGGGTTCTGGCTGCGGTCTATCGCCAGACCCAGGCGGATGCTGTCGATGACCCGTTGCAAACGAGCAGGGTCGTTGCGTTGCGCCTGGCTGATCAAGCGTTTGGCGGCAATGCCCGCCTCGTCAGACAAGGTGAGCATGATGCTCCCGTCTAGCGCCTCTATGCTCAGGTTGACCCGGTACTGGGGGCTGAACGCTGCACTGATCTGATCGAATGGGTTGGTCATGATGGCGCTTCTGCAACGTGATGATGCAGAAATTGACTGGCGGGGGCGGGAGCAGGTTCCAACCGTTTATCGGTCGTGACAGGCGCAGTAGTGCAAGGCTGAGCCCCTGCGGCTGGATAAGGCAAGGGCCGCTGCGCGGCCCTATTCTGGTCAGGTGATCAAGCCTCCGGATCGCTCAGCTCCAGCACGCCACGCTTGCTGCGCAACTTGCCGTACAGATGCTCCAGCGCGTGGGTCAGCTTAATAGCCGCGCCGTCCACCGCCTGGTCAAGCGAATTGGCCGTATGGGTCACCGAGATCGGCTGATGGCCTTTGGGGCGAGCCTCCATCTGGCAGCGCTTGTCCTGTGGTCCGGGTTTGCCGCCGTTTTCATCGCGCAGGTGTACCTCGATACGGGTGAGGTCTTCCTCGTAGCGCTCCAGCGTGTCTTGCACCGTGTTGCGGACCCACTCGTCGAGCCGGGCATTGCCATCGATGTGGTTGCTGCTGTTGACCTGGATTTGCATGATTCAATCCTTATTCAGCTTGCTCGCGTGGAGACGCCAGGCCCTTGAGACCCTTGGAATTTCTGCGCCTCTTGACTCTAAGGTCAGGCAAGCGAACAGCGAATTCAACCCCCTCGAAAAAATAAATGTCTTGTAGCAAAGCCGATTGCTCACTTTTGCCCGGCATGCTGTCGGCCAGGCTTTGCATATGAGAATCCATATCATTATTATTGCTGGCCTGACCCTTTCCGGACTTCGTCATGACCCGTAAACCCGCCAGCCTCACGCCCAGCTATCGCCTGGCCGTGGCTTCACGCAGCCTGGCGGCGTTGCTCGGCGGTTACCTGTTGGCGTCTACGGCCAGTTTCTGCGTGGCAGTGTCGCTGCCCGTGGCGCCGGTCGACGCCACGCTGATCGGCCTGATGCTGTCGTTCGTGTTCTACGTGCTGGCATTCATCGGTTGCTTTGCCTGCCGTGATGCCTGGCGAGCGTGGCTGGGCGTGTTGATACCGAGCCTGGTGCTCGGGCTGCTTGGCGCACTGGTCCATTGGATGAAATTGCCATGAAAGAAGGCTTCCGCCAGGCGATGGCCTGGCTGCATACCTGGACGGGCCTGCTGTTCGGCTGGCTGCTCTTTGCCATCTTCCTCACCGGCACCCTGTCGTACTTCAAGGAAGAAATCACCCACTGGATGCAGCCTGAGATAAGCCATCACGCCGCCAGCCCGCAGGCCGCACTGGAGGCGGCGCAGCGCTACCTGCAACGTCAGGCGCCCGCTTCGCAAAGCTGGTTCATTCGTTTGCCCAATGAGCGCGAAGCAGGTGTGAAGGTCGGGTATCGGGATGCGAACGGCGGGCCGCGCGGTTTCGTCACCCAGACCCTCGATGCCAAGACCGGCGAGCCCGTCACGGCGCGCGACAGTCGTGGCGGTGAGTTCTTCTACCGGTTCCACTTCCAGCTGCAGATGCCTTATCCGTATGGCCGCTGGCTGTCGACATTCTGCGCCCTGATCATGCTGCTGGGGCTGGTCACCGGCATCATCACCCACAAGAAGCTCTTCAAGGAATTCTTCACCTTTCGTCCTGGCAAAGGCCAGCGTTCCTGGCTGGACGGTCACAACGCCATTGGCGTGCTGGTGCTGCCGTTTCACCTGATGATCAGCTACAGCAGCCTGGTGCTGTTCATGTACCTGGTCATGCCCGCAGGGCTGATGGCGCATTACGGCGATGACACCTCGAAGTATTTCAATGATCTGTTTGGGGGAGGGGAGGCGCCCAAGGCAGCCCAGGTCGCCGCGCCGCTTGCACCACTGCCGGGTCTGTATGCCCAGGTCCAGGCGCTGCAACCAGGGGCGCGGGTGGGCAACATTCGGGTCGAGAACCCGGGCGACAGCAACGCCCGGGTCACCTTCACTCAATCTGCCGCCGACCACGTTGCCTATCGTCGCAGTGCCAACTGGACCTTCGACGGCGCCACAGGCGCGCTGCTCGAACAAGGCAAGCCCGAAAGTGGCGCCATGCTGACGGCATTCAGTTTCGCCGGGTTGCACATGGGCAATTTTGCTGGCCCTTGGCTGCGATGGCTGTATTTCTGCTTCGGGCTGGCGGGCACCGCTGTAATCGGGACCGGCCTGGTGATGTGGTTGGACAAGCGCCAGCTCAAGCATGCCAAAGCCCCACGCGTTCCACGTGAGCTGCGTCTGGTGGAAGTGCTCAATATCGTCAGCATGAGTGGGCTGCTGTTGGCAGTGGCCAGCTTTTTCTGGGCTAACCGGCTGCTGCCGGTGGCGCTTGAAGCCCGTGCCGACTGGGAGGTCAACGCGTTTTTCATCACGTGGGGCCTGGCGCTGGCGCATGCCATTGCGCGTAGCGGTCGCCGGGCCTGGGGTGAGCAATTGGCACTCGGGGCGCTGGCCTTCATGCTGTTGCCCCTGCTCAACGCGCTGACCACGGCGCACGGGCTCGACCACGCCATCATCGATGGCGACTGGAGTATGGCGGGGTTCGACCTCACCGCACTGGGCTGCGGCGTATTCCTGGCCTGGCTGGCAAGCAAGAAGCTGCGCCCTGCGGTGGCCTCGGCCAAGCTTTCCCGTTCACGCGCCAGCCAGGTTGGCCATGAAACGGCGCAGGCCCGATGATGTTCGGTATCGCCTTGATCGCCTTTGCGGGTTTCGCCGCCTTGTGCCTGGCCATGTCCAAGCACTTCGAAACGCTGTTGGGGCGCACGCCTGGTCCAGGACAACCGCAGCTATTACGCGTGACCGGCTGGCTCATGCTGCTGGTCTCGTTGGTCCTTGCTGTGCAGTCGCGGGGCTGGGCTCACGGCCTGGTGGAGTGGACGGCCGTGGTGATGGCAGGTGTGACCTTGTGGGTGTTCGCGTTGCCGTATCTGCCGCGCTTGCTGGTCGGCATGGCCGCCGTCAGCGCATTGCTGGGGCCGTTGCTGGTCCTGTCAGCCGGGTGATGCCATGAGCCCCACGACGCAGAACGATGGCTCGGACGGTGAATCGAGCGCTCGTGCCCGCTTTATCCAGGTCTTCATGGCCCAGCGCGCGCGCATGGAGGCGCTGGTCAGTCGCCGGGTAGGCTGCCGGGCCACCGCGTCCGACCTGGTCCAGGAACTGTTCTTGCGCTTCTGGGGGCGTGCGCAGGTCAAGGTCGAAGCCCTGGACACCTACTTAATGCGCTGCGCCGGCAACCTGGCCATCGATCACTTGCGCAGCGAGAGCAGCCGACAGCGTGCTGTCGCTGATGCTTCACAGGACAGCGCGCACCTTGTGAGCCAGACGCTGGAGCAGACCCTGGAGGTGGATGACGATCTGCAACGTATCGAAAACGCCTTGCGTGCGTTACCCGAGCGTACCCGGCAGATCTTTCTGCTCAACCGTGTCCACGGTTGCACGTACAGCGAAATAGCACTCGCCATGCAACTGTCCCAAAGCGCCGTGGAAAAACATATGATGCGTGCCCTGCAAGCCTGCAAGGCCAGTGTCGCCCTGGCCGCGCCCATTCCACGACGACCACGGGGCACGCCGTGACGACCACGTTAGCTGCTGTCACCCAGGCACAATCCGATGCCGCCCTGCAGTGGCTTGTACGCATCAACGGGCAGCCCGAGCAGGCCCGCTGCGCGGCGTTCAGGCGTTGGCTGCTGGCCGATCCCCGGCACCCGGTTGCGTACGAGCAGGCGCAGGCGCTGTGGAACCACAGTGCTCCCGCTGCCGCGACCCTGGCCGATGAAGACCGGCTGGCCCTGCAACACTACCTCGACCGGATGACGCCGCCTGCTACGAGGCGCCCCAGGCGTTGGCGTGCAGGGGCGCTGGCCATGGCCGCTTGCCTGATCATGGCCATTGGCATGCTCGTTGGGTGGCAGCCCGGGCACTGGCTGCTGGATCTGCGCGCCGACTACAGTACGTCGGCCGAACGGCGCGAAGTGACCTTGCCGGACCACTCGGCGGTCACGCTGGACGCCCACAGTGCAATTGCCGTGCATTTCGACAAAGGCCAGCGACGCGTGCGGTTGCTGCACGGCGCCGCGTTCTTCAAGGTCACCCACACTGGCGAGCCCTTTGTGGTGCAGGCCGCGGATGGGCAGGTGCGAGTGCTGGGCACCGAGTTCGAAGTACGCGAGCAGGGCGCCGCCACCCAGGTCACCGTACGCGCCGGTCGCGTAGCGGTCCGCCCATCCAAGGGAGCCGTGGCCCGTGAGCTGATTGCCAACCAGCAGGTGAGCTACAGCGCGGGGCAGGTCAGCCACACGTTGTCGGTCGACAGCGAGCAGCGTCTGGCATGGCGCGAGGGTTGGCTGACCTACTCCCAGGCGCCGCTGGCGCAAGTGGTCGAGGAGCTGGGTCGCTATTACCCCGGTCACATCGTGCTGCTCAACGAAGCATTGGGGCACCGTGAAGTCAGTGGTAGTTTCCCCATTGCCGAACCGCTGCAGGCGCTGGACTCACTGGGTGCAGTGTTGGGCTTTTCGCGTCAGACGGTGCTTGGGCGGTTCACGGTTATCCGTTGAATGCTGGTCGTTATGCACCTGATGCCATGCTCTCAAAAAAACTTCATCCCGCAGGTGAGGTATCACCACCCCTGAACCGTGTAGTGCGTGGAAGTGCGATTCATTCGCACTCAACACCCTCTCTCAGGTCAGCGTCCATGAAGTCTACCTTGCGTTGCGTTCCCCTCTGGCTCGGTCTTGCAGTACTCCCGCCGTTCGTCTACACCCCAGCGGTGAGTGCGGCGCAACGCGCGCAAGCTTACACCTTCGACCAACCCGCCCAGCCACTGCTCCAGGCCCTGGACGCCTTCAGCCGCGTCACCGGTCAGAGCGTGGTCCATACCCTGACGCTGCCTGCCGTGCAGGCGCCTGCGCTGCGCGGGGCCTTGAGCGCCGAGCGAGCGTTGCAACGCTTGTTGGGTAATGCCGGGCTGATCTGGCGACGGGTCGATGCCCATACCTTCACCCTGGAGGCGCTGGACACCGCAGGTGCCTTGAACCTGCAGGCCACCACCGTGACTTCGCAGCTCGACAGCTCAAGCTATCAGCCGCCGGCCACCACCTCGATCATGCGTGGCCAGGGCCCCACTCAGGACATCCCCCAGGCGATCAACGTGGTGCCTGCCCAAGTGCTGCGCGACCAGGCGCCGCGCAACCTTGACGATGCCCTGGCCAATGTCAGCGGCATTACCCAAGGCAACAATTTCGGCGGTACCTCCGACACCGTCATGAAGCGCGGCTTTGGCGACAACCGCGACGGCTCGATCATGCGCGATGGCATGCCGTTGGTGCAGGGCCGCAGCCTCAGTGCCAGCACTGAGCGGGTCGAGGTGCTCAAGGGGCCGGCTTCGCTGCTGTACGGCATCCAGGATCCAGGCGGCGTGATCAACGTGGTCAGCAAGCGGCCGCAGTTGCAGGCCTACAACGCCCTGACTGCACGCGGCTCGACCTATGGCGATGGCAAGAACGGCAGCGGTGGCGGGTTCGATAGCACCGGCGCGCTGGGGGACAGCAACATGGCCTACCGCCTGATTGCCGACCATACGGACGAAGACTACTGGCGCAACTATGGCGTGCGCCGCGAGACGCTGCTGGCCCCCTCGCTGGCCTGGCTGGGCGAGGATACCCAAGTGGTGGTGGCCTACGAGCACCGTGAGTTTCTCTACCCGTTCGACCGCGGCACGGCCTTCGGTAACGACGGTCATCCGCTTGACATCCCAGCCACTCGGCGCCTGGATGAGCCGTTCAACGATATGCAGGGCCGCTCCGACCTCTACAGCCTGCAACTGGACCATCAGCTTGCCGACGACTGGAAACTGCACCTGGGCTACAGCTTCAACCGGGAAACCTATGACGCCAGCCAGGTACGCGTGACCGGGGTCAACCCGCGCACCGGAACACTGTCGCGCAGCATCGATGGCACGCGCGGTGCCATGAGCCGGGACCAGTTCGTCACGGCGAGCCTGGCTGGCACGGTCCAGTTGGCAGGCCTGCAGCATGACCTGCTGGTGGGCCTGGACCATGAAGACCGCAAGGTGTACCGCGCCGACTTGATCCGCCAGACGCCGCGCACCTCCTTCAACTACCTGAACCCTGTGTATGGGCGTGAAGTGGAAGGCAGCACGGTACGCGCCTCCGACAGTGACCAGACCGACAAGCTGCGCACCGACGCCCTGTTCATGCAGGATGCGCTGCACCTGGACGATCACTGGATCTTGGTGGCCGGTGGGCGCTTCCAGCAATATGACCAGTACGCCGGTCGCGGGCGCCCGTTCAATGCCAACACCGACATCAGTGGGCAAACCTGGGTCCCCCATGCGGGGGTGGTGTACAAGGTCGATGAGCAACTCTCGTTCTACGGCAGCTACAGCGAGTCGTTCAAGCCCAACTCGACCATCGCGCCACTGGCCGGCAACGTGGTGCTCGACGGCGCCATCGCCCCGGAAGAGGGTAAGTCGTGGGAGCTTGGGGCCAAGCTCGACGTGCCGGGGCGTATCACGGGTACCCTGGCCTTGTTCGACATCACCAAGCGCAACGTTCTGGTGTCCAACTTCGATTCGAGTACCCGCGAGACGGTTTACAGCAATGCCGGTGAAGTGAACTCCCGGGGCGTCGAGCTGGACCTGACCGGCCAGTTGAGCGAGCGCTGGAGCCTGATCGGCAGCTACGCCTTCACCGATGCCAAGGTCACCCAGGACCCGGCCCTCAAGGGCAACCGCCTGCAGAACGTGGCGCGGCACGGCGCTTCGTTGTCCGCCGTTTACGATTTCGGCAGCCTGTTCGGTGGCGACAGCCTGCGCGCCGGTGCCGGGGCTCGTTATGTGGGCGAGCGTACCGGCAATGCGACCAACACCTTCGACCTGCCGTCCTACACAGTGGCCGACGCCTTCGCCAGCTACGAGACCCAACTGGACGAGCACACCGTTCGCCTGCAACTGAACGTCAAGAACCTGTTCGACAAGGTGTACTACAGCTCGTCGGTGAACCAGTACTTCGTGGCGGTGGGCGATGCGCGGCAGGTGAGCGTATCGGGCACCTTCGAATTCTAGCGACCGGCCCTTCGGCCCAGGGCTTGGCGATACTCCCCAGGCGTGGCCGCCAGCACCTGGCGGAAGCGATTGCTGAAATGGCTGGCACTGGCGAACCCGCAGGCCAGGGCCACCTCGCCCAAGGGCGCATGGCCCAGCCGCAGCAGCAGGCACGCCCGGTGCAGGCGCCGGGCCAGCAGGTATTGATGGGGTGGCAAGCCGAAGCTCACGCGAAACATGCGTGCGAAATGGTACTCGGACAGGTTGCACCGCACGGCCAGCTCGCCAAGGGTAAGGGCATGCTCCAGGTGTGCCTCGATGTAGTCGATCAACTGGCGGCGCTGGCTGGGCGCCAGCCCGCCCTTCAGGCGCAGACCTTGGCGCAGGCCCACCTGGCTGAGCACGGCATGGTCGACGATCTCGTGCGCCAGGCTGCTGGCCAGCAAACGCTCGGCCGGCTCGTTCCAGTCAAGGCCTGACAACTGGCGAAAGCGCAGGGCCTGCCCGGGGTCGTCCAGGAAGGTCGCCTCCTGCAGTTGCAGCGCCCGCGGTTCCCGGTCGAGCAGGCGTACGCACCCCAGCGCAAACTGCGCTGGGCTCACATACAAGTGGGCCATGCGGATGGCCCCGTTGATCACCCAGTTCGACTCGTGCTCGGCCGGCAATACGCACAGCTTGTCCGGAGCACCTTTGTCGGCCGGGCGTTGGCGTCGAAAGGTGCCGGTACCGTCGGCCAGGTAGCAGGACAGGGTGTGGTGGCTGGGTGCCTGGTAGTCGCGGGCATCGTCGCGGTTGCGCCACAGCGCAGCCGCCAGCCCATCGCCCAGGTGCGCGCTGAGCTCCAGCCGGGCGTTGGGTGATGCATGCATGACATTGAACACTTGCAGCTGGGTGAATGGCGTCATCGGGGCCTACCTCTGCTGCACATGCTACTGCGGCCAAGGACTGGTGACAGCGCCCTGATGCGCAAAAGCGCAAGTTTATGCAAGCAGGGCAGGGACACCGAGCGAAATACTGGCGATGCCCGGTACCCAGGCATGCCTGCCTTGGCCGGGACACCCGTGGACGGCCCAAAGGAAACACACCATGAACCTGTCGCTCTACCTGCTCACTGTGCTGATCTGGGGTACGACCTGGATTGCCCTGAAATTCCAGCTGGGTGGGGTCGCCATCCCGGTATCCATCGTCTATCGCTTTGCCTTGGCAGCGCTGATCCTGTTTGCCGTGCTGTTGCTCACCCGGCGCCTGCAGCCCATGGGGCGGCGCGGCCACCAGATTTGCCTGGCCCAGGGGTTGTGCCTGTTCTGCATCAACTTCATCTGCTTTCTCAGCGCCAGCCAATGGATCGCCAGCGGCCTCATTGCCGTGGTGTTCTCCACCGCCACCTTGTGGAACGCGATCAATGCCCGGCTGTTTTTTGGCCGGCAGGTAGCCCCGCATGTACTTGGCGGTGGGGCCCTGGGTTTGCTGGGCCTGGGCCTGCTCTTCTGGCCGGAGCTGTCGCACCATGCGGCCAGCCGCCAGACCCTCTATGGCCTTGGCCTGGCACTGCTCGGCACCTTGTGTTTTTCGGCAGGCAACATGCTCTCGAGCGTGCAGCAGGCGGCCGGGCTCAAGCCCATGACCACCAACGCCTGGGGCATGGCGTATGGGGCAGGCATGCTGGCGATCGCCTGCCTGTTGGGTGGGATTCCCTTCGAGATGGAGTGGAGCACACGCTACGTGGGCTCACTGCTCTACCTGGCGGTGCCGGGCTCGGTGATCGCGTTCACGGCGTATCTGACCTTGGTCGGTCGCATGGGGCCGGAACGCGCGGCCTACTGCACGGTGCTTTTCCCGCTGGTGGCCCTGAACGTGTCGGCGGCCGTCGAAGGCTATCAATGGACGCCCACCGCCTTGCTTGGCCTGGTGGCGGTGATGGCGGGCAATGTGCTGGTGTTTCGCAAACCCAAGGCTGCGCGTAGTTCCGAGGTGCCACGGCCTGCCTAGGCCTGGTCATGAAGCCGGGCCGCACTGGTGGCGGCCCGTGCGCTCAGCAACGCCCGTGCTCAGCCTTTCCACACCTGAGGGTTGACCAGGTCCCTCGGCCGCTCGCCTAGCAGCGCCGCGCGCAAGTTGTCGATGGCGCGGTTGGCCATCGCCTCGCGCGTCTCGGCGGTCGCCGAACCAATGTGGGGCAGGGTCAGGGCATTGGGCAGGCTGAACAGCGGGGAGTCGGTCAGGGGTTCCTTTTCATACACGTCCAAGCCGGCACCTCGGATCGTGCCGTCCTGCAGGGCCTGGATCAATGCCGCTTCGTCCACCACTGGCCCGCGGGCGATGTTGATCAGAAACGCCGAGGGCTTCATCAGCTTCAGCTCGCGGGCGCCGATCAACTGGCGCGTGGCATCGGACAGCGGCACCACGATGCAGACGAAGTCGGCTTCGCCCAGCAGTTGCTCGAGGCTGCGCATCTGCGCACCCAGTTCCTGCTCCAGGGCCGTCTTGCGGCTGTTGCCGCTGTAGATGACCGACATGTTGAAGCCCAGACGACCCCGCCGCGCGATGGCGGCGCCGATGTTGCCCATGCCGACGATGCCCAGGGTCTTGCCATGTACGTCACTGCCGAACAGCGCAGGCCCTACGCTGGCCTGCCAATGGCCGGCCTTGGTCCAGGCGTCGAGCTCTGCGGTCCGCCTGGCGCAGCCCATGATCAAGGAAAAGCCCAGGTCGGCCGTACTTTCAGTGAGCACGTCCGGTGTATTGGTGAGGGCGATGCCCCGTTCGTTGAAGTAGTCCAGGTCGTAGTTGTCGTAGCCCACTGACACGCTGGACACCACTTCGAGCTTGCCAGCCCCTTCGAGCTGGGCACGCCCCAGCTTGCGGCCCACCCCAATCAGGCCGTGGGCATGCGGCAGGGCTTCGTTGAACTGCGCGTTGACGTCACCGCGTTTGGGATCGGGCATGATCACGGTGAAATCGTGCTGCAAGCGCTCGGCCATGGCCGGGGTGATCCGGCTGAAGGCAAGGACGGTCTTTTTCATCGTTCACCTGAAGGCAAAACCCTGAAGCTACAGGTTGTGCGCAGCAGGCTGCAACCCTTGCCGGTGGTGGCTCAATGCGCTTTCAGGTCGGCTTCATGGGCCGCGAGGATTTCCGGCAGCGAGTTGCGCAGGTACTCCACCCAGGTCTTGATCTTGGCGTCCAGGTACTGGCGCGACGGGTAAATGGCATACAGGTTGAGTTCCTGCAGCCGGTATTGCGGCAGGATTCGCACCAGGGTGCCGTTGCGCAAGCCTTCGATGGCCGAATAGATCGGCAATACCCCCACCCCCATGCCACTGCGAATGGCCGTGCGCATCGCATCGGCCGTGTTGACCATGAAGGGTGAGCTGGTGATGTTGACCATTTCCTGGCCTTCGGGGCCATCGAACAGCCATTTTTCAAGCGGTATCACCGGGCTGACCATGCGCAGGCAGGCATGCTTGAGCAGATCGGCCGGCTTCTGCGGCACGCCATGACGGGCAATGTAGGCCGGCGACGCGCAGACGATGCTGTAGGTGATGCCCAGCCGTTGTGACACGAAGCCTGAGTCCGGCAGCTCGGTGGCCAGCACGATGGACACGTCGTAACCTTCGTCGAGCAGGTCGGGCACGCGGTTGGCCATGGTCAGGTCGAAGGTCACGTCCGGGTGCGATTCGCGGTAGCGGGCGATCGCATCGACTACGAAATGCTGGCCCACCCCGGTCATCGAGTGCACCTTCAACTGCCCGGCAGGGCGGGCATGGGCGTCGCTGGCCTCGGCCTCGGCTTCTTCGACGTAGGTCAGAATCTGTTCGCAGCGCATCAGGTAGCGCTTGCCGGCTTCGGTCAGCGCGATGCGGCGGGTGGTGCGGTTGAGCAGGCGTGTTTGCAGATGCGCTTCCAGGTTGGAGACGGCCCGCGACACGTTGGCGGTGGTGGTATCCAGCTGGCCCGCTGCGGCCGTGAAGCTGCCGAGCTGGGCCACGCAACTGAAGGCACGCATGTTTTGCAGGGTGTCCATGGGTCACTCTCGATCTAGAGGACAAAATTGTGTCACGAAGTCGCGCAACCAGGATGAAAAGTTGCCTTCGACCAAAGGCTGATTATCGCCGTTTCAGTAACAAAGATTCGCAGGAATCAGCGCTTATCGCCAGTGTGGCCGCCCCCTAGAATTGCCCAGCCCCTCCACCTCTTCCTCGGGATATCGCAGCTGTGCCGCGTTGCATCATCGGAACGCTCCAAGCGTTCAGTGCCTGTGCCCTTGCCCTCACCTTGAGCGGCTGTATCGGAACCTGGGGCATTGCCCCGCAGACCCAAACGCTGCAAGCCAACACCCTGAGCCCCAGTGCAGCCATCGAGCAGGCCGCCGCCGATGCCCACTGGCCCGACCAGCAATGGTGGCGCGCCTACCGCGACCCCCAACTCGATCACTGGATAGCACTGGCGCTGGCCGCCAACCCCAGCCTGGCCATCGCCGCAGCACGGGTGCGTCAAGCGCGGGCCCTGGCTGGCCTTGCCGAGTCGGCCGAACACCTGCAAGGTACCGGTCGGGCGACGCTCAACCGGCACAATTGGCCTGACGATCCCTTCTATGGCCCGGGTGATTTGTCCGGTGCCACCACCTGGGATAACAACGCAAGCCTTGGCCTGAGCTACGCCCTTGATCTGTGGGGGCGCGAGCGCAATGCCAGCGAGCAGGCCGTGGACCAGGCCCATCGACAGGCCGCAGAGGCCAGGCAGGCCCAGTTGGAGCTGCAGCACACGGTGGTGAGCGTGTACATCGAGCTGAGCCTGCACTACGCCCGGCGCGACATCATCAAGGCTCAACTGGCGCAGCAAGAGCAGATTCTGGACCTGGCCCAGCGTCGACTGGACGCTGGCATCGGTACTCATCTGGAGGTCAGCCAGGCTCAGGCGCCGCTGCCGGAAACCCATCGCCAGATCGACAGCTTGGACGAGGATATCGCCCTGGCCACTCATCAGCTGGCGGCCCTGGCGGGTAAGGGGCCAGGGGAGGGCGCGCAGCTGCAGCGCCCCAGCCTGACCCTTGCCGCACCCTTGACGCTGCCTTCCAGGCTACCCGCCGAACTGGTCGGCCAGCGCCCCGATGTGGTCGCCAGCCGCTGGCAGGTCGCTGCCCAGGCGCGGGGGATCGACATGGCCCATGCCGGCTTCTTCCCCAACGTGGACCTGGTCGGCAGCCTGGGTTTCGTGGCCACCGGCGGCGGCCCGCTGGCATTTCTCACCGGGCGCAAGTTCAACTACACCGTCGGCCCGGCCGTCACCCTGCCGATCTTCGATGGCGGGCGTCTGCGCGCGCAACTGGGGGCCGCCGCCGCCGACTATGATGTGGCCGTGGCGCGCTACAACCAGACGGTGATCGGCGCGCTCAAGGACATCTCCGATCAGCTGGTGCGTCGTGAGTCGATGCAGGCGCAGGCGCACTTTGCGGCCGAGTCGGTCGCCGCGGCGCAGAAAACCTACGACATCGCCATGGTCGCCTACCAGCGGGGCTTAACCGACTACCTGAACGTGCTCAACGCGCAGACGCTGCTGTTTCGTCAGCAGCAGGTTCAGCAGCAGGTGCAGGCCGCGCGCCTGATCGCTCACGCCGCGCTGGTGACTGCGCTGGGCGGCGGTCTGCAAGCCGGCTCGGATGTGCCGGACGAAGAACGCCAGGCGCCGCCAGCCACGCCAGCACCTCTCGCCCTACTCAACGCCAAGCCGAGTGAGCGCCCATGAATACCTGGGGTTTACCCCTGCGCTGGTTGCAGAGCCTGCAATGGCGGCGCGGTTTCCAGGCCTGGGTGCGGACCGATGGGGTCACCTGGGTGTACATCTTCAAGGTGCTGGCTGCAGCCTTCATCACCTTGTGGCTGGCCATGCGCCTTGAGTTGCCGCAGCCGCGCACCGCCATGATCACCGTGTTCATCGTCATGCAGCCGCAAAGCGGGCATGTGTTCGCCAAGAGCTTCTACCGGGTGCTGGGCACCTTGGCGGGTTCTGTGATGATGGTCGCATTGATGGCCGTGTTCCCGCAGAACACCGAACTGTTTCTGCCCAGCCTGGCCGTCTGGGTGGGCCTGTGCTCGGCAGGCGCCATGCGCTACCGCACTTTTCAGGCGTATGGCTTCGTGCTTGCCGGCTACACGGCGGCGATGATCGGCCTGCCGGTGTTGCAGCACCCGGACCAGGCGTTCATGGCGGCGGTGTGGCGAGTGCTGGAGATTGCCTTGGGCATCCTGGTGTCCACGTTCGTCAGCGCCGCCATCTTGCCGCAATCGGCCAGTGCTGCCATGCGCAACGCCCTGTACCAGCGTTTCGGTGCGTTCGCGGCCGTGGTGGTCGAAGCCTTGCGTGGCGACAGCCAGCGTGAGCGTTTTGAAAGCAGCAACGTGCGCTTCGTGGCCGAGGCGGTGGGGTTGGAAAGCCTGCGCAACGTCACTGCCTTCGAGGACCCGCACATGCGGCGGCGCAGTGGCCGGTTGGTACGCATGAACAGCGAATTCATGGCCATCACCACACGCTTCAACGCCCTGCACCGCCTGATCGAGCGGCTTCGCGCACGTGGGCCCGTGCAGATCGTCAGCGCCATCGAGCCTGGCCTGCACACCCTCGTCGACCTGCTCGAACCCTATGTGGGACGCGCGTTGACCGATGCCGACGCCTTGCGCCTGACCCTTGAGCTTGGTGCCTACCGCGAAGGGTTGCAGGCCCAGGTCCGCAGCTTGCGCGCCGAATACCTGGCCACCGCGCCCTGCGAAGCCGACCTGCTGGATTTTCACACGGCGTTCGAGTTGCTCTACCGCTTCGTGGACGAGATGTACAGCTACGCCGAAACCCACGCCTCCCTGGCGGTGCACAACCACGCGCGAGAGCAGTGGGACGAACCCTACGTGGCGCAGACCAGCACCCTGGTATGCCTGGCAGCCGGGCTGCGCTCGGCAGCGGTGCTGTTGCTGCTGGGCAGTTACTGGCTGATCAGCGACTGGCCAAGCGGCGCCATGATGACCTTGATCGCCACGGTCACCGCTGGGCTGTCGGCGGCTTCGCCCAACCCCAAGCGGCTGTCGTTCCAGATGGCGTGCGGCACGGCGATAGGCGCGGTGGTCGGGTTTTTCGAAACCTTTTTCGTGTTTCCCTGGATCGACGGCTTCCCTTTGCTGTGCATGGTCCTGGCCCCGGTGTTCGTGCTGGGTGCGTTTCTCTCGTCGCGCCCGGCCTACTCGGGCTACGGTATTGGCCTGCTGGTGTTCTTCGCCATCGGCTCGGTGCCCAACAACCTGACGGTGTATGACCCGTACAGCTTCATCAACGACTACATCGCCATGGTCGTTGGCATGTTCGTGTGCGCGGCTGCCGGCGCGATCATCCTGCCGCCCAATAGCCGCTGGTTGTGGAGCCGGCTGGAGCAGGCCCTGCGTGAACAAGTGCTGTTTGCTATCAGCGGGCGTCTGCGCGGCATCGGCACGGCCTTCGAAAGCCGCACGCGCGATTTGCTGCACCAGGCTTATGGCCTGGCGGCCGGCAAGCCGCAGGTGCAAAGCCAGTTGATGGGCTGGATGTTCAGCGTGCTTGAAATCGGCCATGCGGTCATCGAGCTGCGCAAGGAGCAGGCACGGGCACCCGTGCACCCGGCCTATGCCGAGTCCCAGCCGTGGCGCCAGGCTATCCGGGTCATGGGCCGCGCCCTGGCGCGGTTGTTCTTGCAGCCCAGCGCCGGGAATCATGAGCGTGCCCTTGTGGCGGTGGACCATGCCATTTCCCGGGTGCAGGCCACCGACGAGCCGTTTGCGCGGCACTTCGACACGTCGGTGTTACGCCGTGTCCAGAGCTACCTGCACTTTATCCGCTCATCCCTGCTCGACCCCCACTCACCGCTTGCGCCACCCAAAGGCTTGCCCCATGCCTCGTGAAATCGCCTTCCACGGCGTGTACATGCCCACCCTGACCGTGATGTTCCTGTTTGCGCTAGGCCTGGCCTGGGGGCTTGACCGGTTCATTGCCAGCGTTGATGGCTACCGTTTCTTCTGGCACCCGGCGCTGCTGCGCTTGAGCCTGTTCGTCTGCCTGTTCGGCGCCCTGGCGCTGTCGCTCTACTGGTGAGAATCCTTCGATGAAAAAGTTCTTCAGCCTTGTCGCTACGTTGCTGGTCCTGGCGGCCGCCGTGGTGATCGGTCGTCAGCTGTGGCTGCATTACATGACCACCCCCTGGACACGCGATGGCCGGGTGCGTGCCGACATCATCAACGTGGCGGCCGATGTGCCTGGCTACGTGGTCGATGTGCCAGTCAAGGACAACCAGCGGGTCAGCAAGGGCGACCTGTTGATCCAGATCGACCCGGAACACTACCGGTTGGCGGTCGAACAGGCCAAGGCCTTGGTGGCCGCCCGCAAGGCCACCTGGGAGATGCGTCGGGTCAATGCCAGACGCCGAGCCGACCTGGACAACCTGGTGATCTCCAAGGAAAACCGCGACGATGCCAGCAACATTGCCAGCGCTGCGCTGGCCGAGTACCAGCAGGCCCAGGCGGCGCTGGCGGCTGCCGAGTTGAACCTCAAGCGTACCCGGATCGTGGCCACGGTCGATGGCTATGTGACCAACCTGAACGTTCATAAGGGCGATTACGCACGTACCGGCGAGGCGGTGATGGCGGTGGTCGATGAGGCGTCATTCTGGGTGTACGGGTTTTTCGAAGAAACCAAGCTGCCCCATGTGAAGGTAGGCGACCCTGCCGAGCTGCAGATGATGAGCGGGGAACGCTTGCAGGGCCATGTGGAGAGCATCGCCCGGGGCATCTACGACCGCGACAACCCGCAGAGTCGCGAGCTGATTGCCGATGTGAACCCGACCTTCAACTGGGTGCGCCTGGCCCAGCGGGTGCCGGTGCGCATCCATATCGACCAGATGCCCGAAGGTTACTTCCTGGCAGCGGGGACTACCTGTACGGTGGTGGTCGATCCGCAGTGAAGCACTCGGCAACCTGCTGCTGCAGCGCGTTGCGCCTGGGCGGCACGTTTCTGCAAGTCCCGCAATCACCTGAAGGTCCGGCTCCTCAAGCGGGACATTCAGCCGGCCCGACCAAAACCGGCACCTGCACCTGATCGATCACCTTGGCACTGATCGAAGGGTCCAGCAGTCGCCCCAATCGCGACAGATGACGGTGCCCCATGATGATCAGTTCGCAGTTCAGGGCCTGTGCCTTGGCCACGATGACCTCTACAGGCCGACCGGCCACCATGCTGCCCTGGCAGGCGAAACCCGCCTGCTGCAAGTCACGGACCGCCTCGCACAGGGCATGGTCGGCCTGTTGCTGTTCCTCGCACGCGGCAGGGTACTGCGCTTGTTCGTCGGCCGTGTAGGGCGCCGGTTGTTCGTGCACGGCAAAGGAAGTATCGATGGCCAGCAGTACATGCAAGGTATGGTCTTCAGGACGACACCAGCGGCGGGCCAGGGCGAGCAGCGCTTGGGTAGCAGGGGAGGCGTCGATGGCGATGAGCACGGGGCTTGGCATACGGAATCCTTGATCGTGGGGGTGGCTGGGCTGCCGGCCAGGGCCGAGCCTGCTGCTGCCATTGTCGACCTCACCCAGGCTGCGAATAAAGGCCCTGCCACGCACGAGCACATTGCGTCGGGCGCAATCGAGCAACCTGCTAACATCGCCCTTTCCCAACGTCGTCTCGGAAAACGACCATGCAACTGCCTGACATGAACCTGCTGGTCGCCCTCGACGTGCTGCTCGATGAGGGCAGCGTGGTGGGCGCGGCACAACGTATGAACCTCAGCCCAGCCGCCATGAGCCGCACGCTGGGGCGCATACGCGAGGCCATGGGCGACCCCATCCTGGTGCGCGCTGGCCGCGGGCTGGTGCCCACGCCGCGCGCCCTGGCCCTGCGCGAGCAGGTGCATGGCCTGGTGGAGCAGGCCGGGCAGGTGTTTCGCAGCCGTGAAGGCGTCGACCTGTCCAAACTGCACCGTGCCTTCAATGTGCGTACCAACGACCTGTTCATTGCCCTCTACGGGGCCAAGCTGCTGCGCATGATGCTGGCCGACGCGCCCAATACCGTGCTGCGTTTCGTGCCCGAAGGCAGCAGTGACGACGATGCCATGCTGCGCAACGGCCACATCGACCTGATCGTCAGCTCCTCCGTGGAGCTGGGGCCGGAGATCAAGGTGCAGAGTTTGTTCAGCACCTACTTCGTCGGCCTGGCGCGCATGGAGCATCCGGTCTTCGACCAGGACATCACCCCACAACGCTTCGCCGCGTTCCCGCAGATCAGCGTGTCGCGCCGGGGCCGTGCCAACGGTCCGATCGATGTGGCCCTGGCCAACCATCGGGTCGAGCGCCGGGTGGCGCTGATTACCACCAGCTTCCACTCGGCGATGTTCTCGTTACCTGACTCGGACCTGATCCTGCCGATCCCGGCCAACATCCTGAACAGCGTCCAGCGTCTGAAGCTTCCCCTGCGCTCCTTCGAAATTCCCGTACCCCTTGAAAAAGTGAACGTGATGCAGGCCTGGCACCCACGTTTTGACAACGACCCGGCCCACCAGTGGCTGCGTCAGACGATCAAGGCCTGTACCCGAAGCGACCCTTGAACATGGGATCATTGCGTTTGACGCAATATAAAACTGCCAATAATTCAGTTTTCGTCAGCATTCACCCTGCCTAAAATCGCTCCAGTCGTAAAATTGTTGCTGGAGATGTCTCTAAATGAATGCCGTTTCTGCCTCAGCGAGTGGGCTGGCTGCCACGCCTGCACCGGCCGCCCCCGCACAGGGCGCGTTCGGCCTGCAGGTGGTGGTCGGGCTGTTCGGCGTGTTGCTGGCGGTGCTCTGTGCGGGCCTTAACGAGTCCGTGACCAAGATTTCCCTGGCCGATATCCGCGGGGCCATGGGCATCGGTGCCGATGAAGGGGCCTGGCTGCTGGCGGTGTACAGCGCAGCCTCCGTCTCGGCAATGGCCTTTTCGCCCTGGTTGGCGACCACCTTTTCCTTGCGGCGCTTCACCTTGGCAGCCATTGGTACCTTCGCGGTGCTGGGTCTGCTGCAACCCTTCGCCCCCAACGTGCACAGCCTGATGCTGCTGCGGGTGCTGCAAGGGCTCGCCTCGGGTGCACTGCCGCCGATGCTGATGAGCGTGGCGCTGCGTTTCCTGCCTCCTGGCATCAAGGTCTACGGCCTGGCGTGCTACACCTTGACGGCCACCTTCGGCCCCAACCTGGGTACACCGCTGGCTGGCCTGTGGACCGAATACGTCGGCTGGCGCTGGGCGTTCTGGCAGATCATCCTGCCGTCGCTGGTGGCCGGTGGCTGCGTGGCGTGGGGGTTGCCGCAGGACCCATTGCGCCTGGAGCGTTTCAGGCAGTTCGACTGGCGTGGTGTGCTGCTTGGGTTGCCGGCGATCTGCGGTATCGTGTTGGGGCTGTCCCTGGGCGATCGCTGGGGCTGGCTCGATTCGCCGTTGATCTGCTGGCTGCTGGGCGGTGGGCTGCTGCTGTTGGTGCTGTTCATGTTCAACGAGTGGTCCGAGCCCCTGCCGTTTTTCCAGCTGCGCTTGCTGGGCCGGCGCAACCTGGCCTTTGCCCTGCTAACCGTCGCAGGCGTACTCATCGTGCTGTCGGGTGTGGGTAGCCTGCCGTCCGCCTACCTGGCCCAACTCCAGGGCTACCGGCCCGCCCAGACCAGCCCGCTGATGCTGCTGGTGGCCATGCCACAATTGATCGCCCTGCCGCTGACCGCCGCGCTTTGCAACATCCGCGCAGTCGACTGCCGCTGGGTGCTGGGTATCGGCCTGGCAATGCTGGCCGCGTCCTGCATCGGCAGCAGCCTGCTCACCAGCCAGTGGATCCGCACCGACTTCTACCCGTTCTACCTGTTGCAGGTGTTCGGCCAGCCGATGGCGGTCCTGCCGTTGCTGATGCTCTCGACCACGGGCATGAGCCCCCAGGAAGGCCCCTTCGCCTCGGCCTGGTTCAATACCGTCAAGGGCTTGTCCGCCGTCGTGGCGGGCGGGCTGCTGGATGCCCTGGGCACGCTGCGTCGGCATTTTCATTCCAATCACCTGGTCGACAGCCTGGGCAATGCCCCGTTGCTGGACGACCACGCTGCCAGCCTTGCCAAGCGTATTCATGACCAGGCGCTGGTACTGACCTCGGCCGACCTCTACCTGGTCCTGGCCGTCATTGCCGTGGCCCTGATCTGCCTGATCCCTGTCATGCCCACCCGGGTCTATCCGCCGCGCGCGGTGGCCTGACCCCCGTCTGAATTCGAGAAACGCCAAATGACCATCCACCGTAAAACCCTGTTCATCGGCGCTGTGCTGGCCGTGGCCGTGCTGGCCGCCCTCGTCGGCCCATGGCTGGTGGGCAGCGATCACCGGCAGAGCACCAACGATGCCTACGTGACCGCCGACTACACCGTGGTCGCGCCCAAAGTCGCTGGCTTCATCACGCAGGTGCTGGTCGAGGACAACCAGCAGGTCAAGGCCGGACAACTGTTGGCCACCATCGATGCCCGTGACTACCAGGCTGCCCTGGACGCTGCCCAGGCGCAGCTGCTGGTGGCCAAGGCCCAGAGCACCGATGCCCGCGCCACCCTCGACCGCCAGGACGCGCTGATTGCCCAGGCCCAGGCAGCGGTGAAAGCCGCCGAAGCCGAGTCGGCGTTCGCCGATCATGAGGTGCGCCGCTACGGGCGCCTGGCCGAGCAGGGCGCCGGTACCGTGCAAAACGCTCAGCAAGCGCGCAGCGCCGTGGACCAGGCCCGTGCCCGCCTGGCCAATGCCCGCGCAGCTTCGGTGGCTGCACGCAAGCAGGTGGACATCCTCGCCGCCCAGGTCGCCAGCGCCGATGGCCAGCTCAAGCGCGCCGAAGCCGGGGTGGAAAAGGCCCGGCTGGACCTCTCCTATACCCGCATCACGGCGCCGGTCGACGGCATGGTCGGTGAGCGTGCGTTGCGCATCGGGGCCTACGTCAACCCAGGGGCGCGACTGTTGTCGGTGGTGCCCCTGCAACAGGCCTATGTGGTGGGCAACTTCCAGGAAACCCAATTGACCCACGTACAGCCTGGTCAGCCGGTCAGCATCAGCGTCGATACCTTTGCCGATGAACAACTCCATGGACACGTCGAAAGCATCGCTCCGGCCACAGGGGTGACGTTCTCCGCTGTGAAGCCGGACAACGCCACCGGCAATTTCACCAAGGTGGTCCAGCGTATTCCGGTGAAGATCGTCTTCGATGACGGGCAGCCGTTGTTGACCCGCCTGCGTGTCGGCATGTCGGTCGAAGCGACCATCGACACGACCCGCGATACCCAAGGCGATAAGCTGGCAGGCAGCGGGGTGACAGCCCGATGAACATCGCTCACGCGCAGAGCCCTGCACCCGCCCGCCCACAAGTAGTCAGTTCATCGCGGCCCGTCACGCGTTTCAGGACAAAGACCCCTGCAGCCGTACTGCTCGCTGCACTGCTCACGGGCTGTACCCTTGGCCCGGACTTCCAGCGCCCTGACGCCCAGGCGCCCCAGCAGTGGGACCCGTTGCAGGGTGAACACGCGCCCAGCCAACCTGTGGCCGAGCCCATCCAGTTGCGCTGGTGGGACAGCTTTCACGATCCACGGCTCAGTGCACTGATCGAGCAGGTCGCCACGCGCAACCTCGATCTGCAGATCGCCAGTGCCCGCTTGCTGCAAAGCCGTGCGCTGCGCAGTACTGTGGCCGCCGACCAGCAGCCGTCGGTGGACGCCAATGCAGGCTACAGCCGTGCCCGCAACAGCGCCGAGGGGCTGAGCGACCCCTCGGGCAACGCGGGTAAATCGGCCTTCAACCTGTGGCAGGGTGACTTGGTGGCAGGTTGGGAGCTGGACGTCTGGGGGCGTGTGCGGCGTCAGGTCGAAGCGGCCGACGCCAGTGTCGAGGTCGCCGAGAACGACCGAAACGGCGTCCTGCTGGCCCTGCTCGCCGAAACAGCCGGTGATTACATCCAGCTGCGTGCGGTGCAGCATACGTTGCAGGTGACCGAGGACAACCTCAAGGTCGCGCGGCACAGCCTTGAATTGTCCGAAGACCGTCAGGCCGAAGGCGTGGCCACTCGGCTCGACGTGGCCCAGGCCAACGCCCAGGTCGCCTTGATCGAATCTCGCCTGCCCACTTTGCAGGCACGCCGTGACGATTTGATCAATGCCTTGAGCCTGCTGGCGGCCGAGCCCCCACGCAGTCTGCAGGACAGCCTGCTGCAAGCCGGTGAGCTACCCGACCCGCAGCAGACGTTCGCCATCGGCGTGCCTTCGGAACTGGCCGAGCGTCGTCCGGACATCCGCCAGGCCCAGGCGCGCCTGCATGCTGCCACGGCCAGCATCGGCGTGGCCAAGGCAGATTTTTATCCGCGTATCCGGCTGTCTGGCAACGTGGGCTTCCAGGCCATGCAACTGGCTGACTTCGGTGCCTGGGACTCTCGCCGCTTCGCCTTCGGACCGCAGCTGTCGCTGCCGATTTTCGAAGGCGGTCGCCTCAAGGGCACCTTGGCACTGCGCCAGGCGCAGCAGCAGGAAGCGGCCCTGAACTACCGCAAGGTGGTGCTGGGGGCCTGGCATGAAATCGATGATGTGCTGCGCCTTTACAACGCCAGCCAGCTGCGTCGCGATCGCCTCGCCGAAGCCGTACGCCAGAACCGCATCGCCCTGGAAACGGCTCAGCGTCAATACGTGGAAGGCGCGGTGGATTTTCTCAATGTACTGACCGTGCAGTCGGCCTTGCTGGCCAGCGAAGAGCAGTGGATCGACAGCGCTGCCGCGGTATCCCAGGCCCTCGTGGGGCTGTACAAAGCGCTCGGCGGAGGGTGGCAGGCGTTCGACAAGGTCTGAGTGCGCAGCGCCGTCACCGACCTACAGCGTTCGTGACAAGCCAAACCGTTTGCGCAGCACCTTGTCCAGTAAACGCTGCGGCACCAGGCAGGCCATCAGTGGCAAGGCAGTGCTGCCGTTGCCCAGCCGCACCCGTGCTGGCACTGGCGAACGCTGGGTCGCTTTCAGCACGCCCTGGGCAAAGACCGCTGCCGGTGTTGGCCGGTCGAGCGAGGCGCGGGCCCGGGCTTGAATGTGTTCACGCAATGGCCACCACGGCGATTCCGGCGCCAGCACCTGCTGCGCCTGCTGCTGGGCGTGACTGGCGAACTGCGAGGCAATCGCTCCAGGCTGCACCTCCATCACGCGTATGCCCAACGGCGCAAGCTCCAGGCGCAAGGCGTCGCTCAAGGCCTTCACGGCGGCCTTGGAGGCGCAGTAGGCGCCGGCGAACGGCGTGACCAGCACCCCGGAGACACTGCCGATGTTCACCACCAGGCCTCTGGCGCGACGCAACTGGGGGAACAGTGCGCGTGTCACGCCGACCAGCGCGAACACGTTTGTCTGGAACTGGCGCTGCAGGGCGTCGACCCCGCCATCGAGCAGCGGCCCCATGGCGCCGTAGCCGGCGTTGTTGATCAGGATGTCCAGTGCATCGAGCTCCTGCGCGAGCAGGGCCAGGGCGTGTGGGTCGTTGACATCCAGTCGTCGGGCAACGAAGCCCGCAGCGGCCAGGCGCGCCACATCTTCAGCCTGGCGGGCAGTGGCCCAGACCTGATGACCGGCATCGCGAAACGCATCGGCCAGGGCGCTGCCAATGCCGCTGGAGCAACCGGTGATCAGAACAGTCGACATGCAGAAGGCCTTTGGGTCTGGGTAGAGGGGCAGTGGGTGTGCGTCGAGTCGCCGATGCGTCGCCAGCAGTGGGGCATCGACAAGG
This sequence comes from Pseudomonas sp. I3-I5, assembly GCF_022699445.1. NCBI lineage: Bacteria > Pseudomonadati > Pseudomonadota > Gammaproteobacteria > Pseudomonadales > Pseudomonadaceae > Pseudomonas > Pseudomonas sp. I3-I5. Next base: position 731,710 of record NZ_CP093940.1, read on the forward strand.
ATTCAGTTGGCAAAGCTGCCTTGCAGGTGCTCGGCCCTGAACGCCAACGTCTGTGCACGGTAGCCCGAGCGTAGCGCAGGCAACGGCAGGCAATCGGACCACTGCGCGCCGGGTTGCAATTCCCCAGGCCCACGGTAGCGCGGTGCATTGTAGGTGTTTTCTGCCAGGTTGACGGTGTCGCCAGGCGCATAGGCCGCCACACGCCAGCGCAGTTCGGTGAGCGGAACCTTGTTGTCGTTCTTCAGGGTGACCTGCAAGGGGCGGTCGGCGGGGCATTGGGTGGGGGCATAGGCAAGGCGCATGTCCAGGCGGGCCAGTTGCGAGGTTTCGCGAGTGTCCTGCCAGATGACGAACAAGGCCACCAGGCCCAGACCACCCACCGCAGCCAGCGAAATCGGCAAGGCCTTGGCGGGGTAGCGCAGCAACAGCACCAGCCAGGTGAGGATAAGGAGAGCGCCGATGATCATGAGGCTTGCAGACCTTGGTTGCGCGAGGGTTGAAGCATCGTAGCGTGAAATGGGGGAAGGCTCAAAAGGGGAAGGCTTGGCCGGCTGTGGATTGAGCAAGGTGGGGTGGGGGCTGAAGCGCCGGAGCGCGAATCAGCCCCGGAGCTTGAGCCCCCCATCACCGCGCAATCACTGCGAAGCAGCCTTGACCGCGCCACCACACTGCGCCGACTCGGACGTACGCCCGTACACATCCTCGAACCGCTCGATGTCATCCTCGCCAAGGTAGCTGCCCGACTGCACCTCGATGATCTCAAGGGGGATCTTGCCGGGGTTGCGCAAGCGATGCACCGACGCGATCGGAATGTAGGTCGACTGGTTTTCGGTCAGCAGGAATACATTCTGATCGCACGTCACTTCAGCCGTACCCGACACGACGATCCAGTGCTCGGCGCGGTGATGGTGCATCTGCAACGACAGGCTGGCCCCCGGCTTGACCGTGATGTGCTTGACCTGGAAACGCCCGCCCATGTCCACCGAATCGTACGAGCCCCACGGGCGGTATACCTCCAAGTGGTTCTGGGTTTCGCTGCGACCCTGGGCGTCCAGGGTCTTGACCATCTGCTTGACGCCTTGGACCTTGTCCTTGTGGGCAATCATCATGGCGTCCTTGGTTTCGACCACCACGATGTTGTCCAGCCCGATCACCGACACCAGCTTGCCGTTGCCGTGAATCATGCAGTTGTGGCTGTCCTGCACCACCACATCACCCTTGGTGACATTGCCGTGGTCATCCTTGTCGTGCACATCCCACAGCGACGACCAGCAACCCACATCGCTCCAGCCGGCCGACATGGGCACCACGCAGGCTCGCTGGGTCTTCTCCATCACGGCATAGTCGATGGAGTTGTCCGGGCAGCAAGCGAAGCTCGCTTCATCGATGATCAGCGTGGTGCCATCCACCTGGCTGCGCTCCAGCGCCAGCAAACAGGTGTCGTAAATGTCGGGGTCGTGCTTTTTCAGCTCTTCGAGAAAGCGACTGGCACGGAACAGGAACATGCCGCTGTTCCAGAAATACCCCCCGGCCTGAACGAACTCGATCGCCCGCTGCTCGTCAGGCTTTTCGACGAACTGCGCCACTCGCGCCACGCCTTCGGGCAGCAAGGCATCCTGGCTCGAGCGAATGTAGCCGTAGCCGGTTTCAGGCTTGGTCGCCGGCACCCCAAACAGCACCATCTCGCCGCGCTCGGCGGCCACGGTGGCCAGCGCCAACGCCCGCTGCAGCGCCTTCTGGTCATCGATGACATGGTCAGCAGGCAGCACCAGCATCAACGCGTCACGCCCTTCGTTGACCAGTTTCATGGCGCTCATGGCCACTGCCGGCGCGGTGTTGCGCCCGAACGGTTCGAGCAGGATGCCCTGGGTTTGCAGGTCGAGCGCGGCCAGTTGCTCCTGCACGATGAAGGTGTGCTCCTTGTTACAGACCACAATGGGTGCGTCCATGCCTTCGAACACCAGACGTTCGAGTGTCTGCTGGAACAGCGTGTGCTCGCCGGTCAGGGCCAGGAACTGCTTGGGGAACTGCTTGCGCGACAAAGGCCACAAACGCGAACCGCTACCGCCAGAAAGAATTACCGGGATCATCGTGTTTCTCCAATCGTCATTGAGGGCAGGGCAATCAGTTGCTGCTCACAGGGCGGGTGACCCATACCGGGGACAGCGTGCTGCCGGAGCCGGTGACATACAGCACGGCCGCTTCGCCGCGCTCCAGGGCCACGGGTTTCACGTCACCGACTTTCCGGTCGCCCTGGAACAGCGCCAGGTCCACCTTCACAGGGTTGATTTCACGCTCGCCGCGGCCATTGGCGGCGACTGACTTGACCACTTCGGTCTTGCCATCGGCGGTTTTCAGCGCCAGCGTCTGGTTGCTCAGGTTCTGTACCCGTACCAGCGCTTTCTGCTTGTTCTTGAACGGCGGCTCTTCGATCAGTAGAGGCGTACCGGCAGGGCTGTTGACCAGGGTGTAGTACTGGTCCGAGGCCAGCTTGACCGGTACGCGCTGGCTGCCGACCTGAGCGGTGTAGTCACCGCCTGGCAGGAAACTGAAGTCACTGCTGGCCTGGGGGCCGACCGGCTTGATCTGCGTGTTGCCGACGGAGGCGCTGGCCGGTGCGCTGCTTGCGTTGTACAAGCGCACGAAGGTCGAGCCCTTCGGCGCGCTCGGGCCGTAAAGCGCCGCGTCGGCGCCTGCATAAGCCTGTACTGATGCCAGGGACAGGCCGGCTGCGAGGGTCAGGGCTTTGGCGATGGAAGATGGAGTCGTCATGGGCATTGCCTCTTTCGGTCAGTGGGTGGTTCGGGTGGCCGTCAAGGCCAGGTTTTTTTCGGCGTCGCGCGAGTGCTTGAGCTGAGCGACCCAGTGCGGATCGATGCCGTCGAGTTCAGGTTTCATGGGCAGGTAGCGCTCCGGGAATTCCCACACCACCACTTGTGGCGCGGCATGTTGGAAGGCATCGCTTTGCAGGTACTTGAGCATGGGTAGGAAGGGCCCGTGGCCGTCCTCGGCATAGTTGGCCACGTCGCTGTGCAGCGCCTGCTGCAGGGCGCCCACGAAGTTCCAGCGGGGGTTGGCGCTGTAGCTGGTGCCCACCAGCGCCACGGGGATCTGCTGGTCGGCGAACAACGCATCCCCTGCGTCGGCTTGAGCTGCAACAGGGCGGGTGGTGCGTTGCTGGAGGGTGTCCGGCGGCGGCAGCAGGTGGGAGAACAAAGGATCCAACGGCAGGAAGTTGGTCAGGTCGCCCTTGTACGGCGCACTGCCCTGGGCCTGGGTGACGAAGGCTTGTGGGCTCGCTTCGAGCAGACGCTGGCGGCTGACGGCCGCAGCCAGCGCTTGTGCCGCCACTTCGGCACCCAGGGGCGTCCAATGGGTATCGGTGCGCAGAAACACCTGGCCGCGGGCCTTGGCCTGTTCCAGCGGGGCCATCAGGTCCGGGGCGAACACATTGGCCTGGCGTGCCTTGGCATGAAACTGGTTGTACAGCTCCCCATGCAGGCTCGCCGGTCGTGTCTGGCCAAGGTGTTCGTCGTACACCCGCGCCTTGGCCGGCACGATCGCCAGCACCAGCTGGCTGCCGTGCCGTTGCAGGGTGTCGCGCACGCCGCGGATCAGCGCCAGGTTCTCCTGCACCAATGCCTCGGCACCGGCGGTGGGCTTGAACTCTTCGTCACTGAACAGCCACTGGTCGCGCCCCAGCACCACGCCTGGCCGCCCTTCGTGGAACAGCTTGAAATCCAGGGCGGCCCACACGTTGGTGCCCAGGCGCTTGATCGGAAACGCGGCGTCGTAATGTTGTTCGGTGGCCTTGGCCAGCTTGCCGTCGAGCAGGCTCATCTGTTCGGTGCGTTCAAAGCCGTGCAGGCTTGAGGTCGACCACAGGCCCATGCCCGTCAACAGGCCGAGGAAAGACAAGCAGTAGGTCATGCGAAGTGTCCGGGTCATCACATCGGCCTCAGAACTGGAAATAGAGAAACGGCGAATAGCTCTGCGCCGACAGCTTCAGGATCGACGCGACAAACAGCAGCAGCACCAGGGTTCGGGTCATCACGCGCGTCCAGCCAAGGCCGAGCGAGCCATCACGGTTGATCTGCAGCGGCGTGGCGGTGGGTGATGCGGTGGGCGTGGTCCGGGCGTTACGGTAAACATCGCGCAGGCCGAAGAAGGCCAAGGCCAGGTAGGCGATCACCAGAGTCGCCACTTGCAGGCCGGTCAGCTGAGCGCGGTTGAGTTCGGAAAGCTGCCAGTGGCCGAAGCTGAACATGGCGCCGTACATGCGCGCTGCGACGTGCAGGTTCTCGGCCCGGAACACCACCCAGCCCACCACCACCAGCAGGAAGGTGAAGGCCCACTTGACCGGGTTGAAGCGCTGCGGGTAGGTGTCTATGCCCAATGCCCGTTCGATCGCCAGCCACACGCCATGCCAGGCGCCCCAGAGGATGTAGGTGACGTTGGCGCCATGCCAAAGCCCGCCCAGCAGCATGGTCAGGAACAGGTTGCGGTAGGTGTTGAGCGTGCCTTTGCGGTTACCGCCCAGGGTGATGTACAGGTAGTCGCGCAGCCAGGTGGACAGGCTGATGTGCCAGCGCCGCCAGAACTCGGTGATGGACTGGCTGATGTAGGGCTGGCGGAAGTTTTCCATGAAGCGAAAGCCCATCATCAGGCCCAGGCCGATGGCCATGTCGCTGTAGCCGCTGAAGTCGAAATACAACTGCGCGGTGTAGGCCAGCGCGCCCAGCCAGGCATCGCCGGTGGTGGGCTGCTGCAAGGCGAAGCAATGGTCTGCCACCACCGCCAGGGTATCGGCGATGAACACCTTCTTGACGAACCCTTGCATGAAGCGCGTGCAGCCTTCGGAAAATTTGTCCAGCGTATGCGTGCGGTGGTTGAACTGCTCGACCAGGTCCTTGAAGCGCAACACCGGCCCGGCGATCAGGTGCGGGAAGATCGCCACGAAGGCGGCGAAGTCGATCAGGTTGTCGGTGGCCAGGGTATCCCCGCGGTACACGTCGATGAGGTAGCTGATGGACTCGAAGATGTAGAACGAAATGCCGATTGGCAGCAGCACATGGGTGAGGATGAACGGCTCAAGGCCGAACGAGGTGATGATCGCATTGAGGCTTTCGACGCCGAAGTTGGCGTACTTGAAATAGCCCAGAATGGCCAGGTCCACGCCAACGCCCAGCAGCAGCCAGCGTTGCGCGGGCTTGCTGCGCACACCGGCGGCACCGACGTTCAGCCCGATCCAGTAGTTCCACAGGGTGACGCCGGCGAACAAGGCGAGGAAGTCCACGCGCCACCAGGCATAGAAGAGGTAGCTGGCGATCAGCAACAACGCGTTGCGATAGCGCTGCCCGCTCAGGTAGTACAAACCGAGGAAGATCGGCAGGAACAGGAACAGGAACACGTTGGACGAAAAGACCATCCCGGTTCTCCTAAAGACTCACAGCATCCAGGGCAAAGCGCCCCCCAAACCCCCCACAGATAATCGGGAGGCCACCTAGCTTTGTGCAGGCGGTGTGTCGTCACGACACGCCGCCCCTTGCACGGTCTTGCGTTAGTGCTTGCGCATTGCGCCTGGGTCATACACGCGCGTCATGTCGCCCCCCATGCGGAAGCTGTTGAACGGCTGCATGCCCTGCTTGCGCGCCAGGGTGTCGCCCACGCAGTGGTACAGGGCGCACCAGGGCTCCAGCCAGGCGTACTTGGTGTCGACCTTCAGGTCCTTCATGTCCTGTTTCTCGCCTGCGCGCTCGGCGAAATGACGCGGGTCGCGGGCGCCGGCCAGTACCCCTTCGCCCAGGCGCTGCAAGGCAAAATTGTTCTCGGCGCGCAGGTCCACGCCGTTGGCCTGGGCAAAGCTTGCGATCAATGCCAAGGGCGGCAGGGCATAGTTGTGATAGGCCAGCGCACGTTGCTTGCGTTTGATCTCGTTGGGCAGAAAGCCCTGGTCGTCGACTTGATTGACGCCGACCTTGTATTGCTTCACCGCCCAGTCGAACAGGTCACGGCGGTCGGTGGCCACGGCCGTGGCCATGACCGACCAGGCCGCCCAGTAGCTGTGATTGTTGATCTTCTGCAGCGGCAGGTCGCTCCAGTCGCTAACCGTCTGCTGGGCCAGGCGAGCGAACCATTTCTCGATCAGCTCGGCTTCGGCCTGATGCGCCGCCAATGGCCTGGCGTTGGAGAACTTCAGGCGCAGCCATGACCCGCTCAGGCTGCCCAAAGCCCATTTGCGCATCGATTTGCCGGTGTGGTTGTAGTTCGTGGACATCAGTGCGTCGGCCCGTGCCCAGGTGCCCAGCCACGTCAATGCGCAGTCCAGCTGCGCCGGTCGACCGTCGCGCATGTACTGGGTGACCAGTTTGCTTACCCCCTTTTCCAAGGCAGTGATGTCCTGGGTGGAGGTCCGAAAGGCGTGCTCGGAAGCCACATTGAGCGTGGCCCGCGCCTTGTCCGAGCCTTCGTACTTGCTGCGAAACTGCAGGGCACCGGTATACGGGGTGGGCGGGGCTTCGCAGCGAAAATCGCCGGTACCCGTCTTGAGTTTCTCGATGCCTTCGTAGTAACCCTGAGGTGGCACCAGCGAGGCCTGCGCGGCGCTTGCGAACAGAGCGAGGGCGAGCAGGGCCGGGCGCAGAATCAGTTTGTAATGGGTCATGTTCGCCTCACTGGCCGGCCTGCGCGGTCTGCGCAGGTCCGGCGAAGTCGTTACGTTTGCACAGCTTGGCTTCGAGCTTCTGCGTGCCTTTTTCCGGCCCCTGCACCTCGAAGGCCAGCAGCTTCTGATCGGCCCAGTCCTGGTCCTCGCGCATCTGGAACACGAACCGGCCATCGGTATCGGAGGTTTCGGGTTTTTCCAGCTTGATGTCCTCGTGCCGGCCGTTGAGGTACCAGAGGGTTGCCTGCAGCACCTTCACTGAGGGGTCGTCGAACTTCACATCCATTTGTAGGTGGCGGTTGACCAGCGGCTTGATCACCCCACCCTTGCCATTGACCATCAGGGTGTTCTTGCCCGGCTTGAGCGTAGTCTTGGCGCTCATCAGCGCCGGGCGGTCGTCGCAGCCGTCGTCGAGCAGGCCGAGGATCTGTCGCCAGATGGTTTCCTGCTCCAGGCTGTAGAGGGGCGAAAATTCCCAGACCAGGATCTTGGGTGGATGCTTGCGGAACTCCTCGCTGCCCAGGTACTGAATCATCGAGCCCTCCAGACCGCCGCCGGGGAAGGCGACGTTGAGCACATCGGCGCCGATGTACTGCTCCAGAAACCCGGCGAAGTTGTAGTTCTTGCCGCTGTGGCTCGTGCCCACCAATGTGATCTGGGCATTGCCCTGGTCGCCGAACAGGTCGTCGTCATCGCCGCTGGCCCCTTTGGGTTCGGTGCTGAACTGGTCCATGTACTGCACCGCGTAGCTAGTGCCGCACAGCTGCCCGGCAACGTTGTGCAAGGTTCCGGTCTTGCCCATGCGCCCGGACTTGACGGTTTCGAATGCCTTGCGCGGGATGCCCTGGAATGCAGGCATCGTGTGCACGGTGTCGGCCACGATACGGGCAGCGCGCTCGGCGCCGTAGGGCGTCCAGTGCTGGTCACCACGGAAGTAGAAATCCTTGCCCTGGTCGGCGGCAGGCAACTGCTCGTTGGTCAGCGGCGACAGGTCGGGCACGTTGTAGCCCATGGCGGCGAAGCGCTTGAGCATGGCCTGGTAGTTGCCCAGTGCCTTCTGGTAGTCGAACGCGGCTTTTTCTGCCGGCTCAAGCATGTTTCGGTTCACCAAGCCCCGGGTCGGCTGATAAACCACTACCAGTTCCACACCGCGTTTCTTGAAGGCGTCGTGCACCTGCTGCAGGCGTTTGTACCCGGCAGGGGAGGTGTCGAATTCGGTGCGCAGGTCTTCACGGGTTCGGAACAACCAGTCGCCCTGGCCCTGCACCAGGGTGGTGAAGTTCTGCTGGTAGCGGGTGGTGTAGCGGCTGGCATCGTGTGCCTGCGGGCACAACTGGCAGCACGGCACCGCCGTGAAGGTAGGGGCCTGCACGGTGTCGGCGCGTGAGCCCTGACTGATGGCCAGGAGGGCGCAGGTGACGCCCAGCACGGTAATCGCTTGTGGAGTCATGGTCCGGGCTTCCTTATTGGATCAATTCGGTCTGGCGCTCGACCGGGTCGATCAGCACGGCTTTGCGCTGGCGTACCAGCAGGTCGAGGATTTCATCCTGGCGCTGGCCCAGCACACCGTTGAAGGTGATTCCGCTGGCTTTGCGCGGCGCCAGCATGGCCACGTCGTACAGCTCGACCGACAACGGCGAGTCGATCGACAGCGGGCCAGAGCCGTTGGCCGCCAGTTGCCCACCCACCAGGATCAACGACACCTTGGTGTCGAACGGGTCGAGGGCAATGTCGCGGTCGGTGTCGGACAGGTCCTTGATGTGGCCGTAAACGCCCACCAGACCGTTGGCCATGGCGATATTGTCGTACAGCCGGATATTCACGCTGTTGCGCACGCGAATGCCATGGCGTCGGTTGTTGACCAGCGTGTTGCCCCACAGCAAGTTATCGCCGCTTTCGTACAGGGTGATGCCGTCGGTGTGGTTGCGGTAGATCTGGTTGTAGGCCACCAGGTTGTTGACGCTGTTGCGATCGATCACGACGCCTGACAGCTTGTTGTCGAAGCTCTTGTTGTTGAAGATCCAGCTGTCGTTCACCTCCCGCGAAACGATGATGCCGTGCTTCTTGCGCGTGCCATGCACGCTGTTGCCGGCGATGATCAGCCCGTGGGAGCGGTCGTGCGGGTCGATGCCGTAGACGATGTTGTCGCGGTAGGTGTTGTCCTTGACCACGAAGTCGCGCGTCTCATAGCAGTAGAAGCCGTACCACAGGTCGCTGAACTGCGAACCGATGATCCAGCCGGTCGGCTCCGCCCGGCCCATGCGCTTGGCCAGGTTGGGGGTGTACTGGGAAATGCTCACGCCATAGGACTTGGACTTCGCATAGCCCAGGCTGGCCAGGGTGCTGTTGACGATGTAGGTCTCGGTGCCGCCCCAGGACAGCAGAAACGGGCGAAACGCCTGGGGCGAGCGGAACGTGGCCGGGCCTTTGGCCTGCTCGCGCCACCCGGTCACCTGGGTGTCGGTGATGAACAGCTTGCCGTCGTTGACCAGAAATGCCCCGCCTTCCTCGGACAGGCGCAGTTGCTTGACCTTGCCGTCGATCTCCAACGTCCCGGTGCGCCCGACCACGATGGGCAGACGCGCCAAGTACACACCGGGCTGCACCTCGGACAGGTACTGGCGCGGCACCTGGCGGCTCAACTGCGCCAGGTCCACGTGGCCATCGTCGATGAAAATGGCCTGTGGAATGCCGTGTTGGCGCCGCACCCATTCGGCGGCCTTGTTGTCGCCACCGACGAATGCCTTGAGGCTGTCTTCCTGGAACATACGGCGCAGGCTGACCTTGCCCGGCTGGCTGCGGTCGATCTTTTGCTGCACGGCCTGTGCGGTGTAGCCACTGAGGTCAGGGAGCTTGGGCGCGTCCAGCTGCAGCGGCGCTATCGGTGCGCTAGAGACGGTATAGCTGCGCGCCTGTTGCAGTTCCTTGGTCAGCAGGCCGGGTTGCGCCGCCCAGGTCGAACCACTGGCAAGCAGCAGGGCGCAGGCCAGCAGGCTATGGCGAAGATGGGGATGAACGTTCATGGCAATTTCCTCGTGGCCTCAGAAACGCCAGATCACGTCGACGAAGGCGCGGTGCATGTAGCTGTCTGCCTCTTTGCCGTAGGCATCGCCCGGCTTGAATACCCCAGCACGCAGGCGAACCAGAGCCGAAGGCTCGTCGATCGCCTGGCTCATCGAGGCGGGGAGCAGGCCTTGCTTGAAGTACTTGGTCACGACCACGTCCATTTCCTGGCCAAGGTCTTTCTCACCCTCGACCAAAGGCCGGTTGATGCCGTTGTCGTTGACTACGGCGTTGATGCCGCTCGAGCCTATGTTCTGCGCACCGTCCACTCGCCAGAACCTGTGGTAGAGGAAGCTTGCGTCGTAGTCGTCGCGCAGCTGCCAGGAGGCGAACAAGGTGGCGGCCTGCAGGTTGCCCAACTCGCCACGAAAGGCCTCGCCAAAGCGATGCACACGCGATCGGGTGCCGGTGAAGTTGGAGCGGTTGCTTTCAAGGCCGGTCTGCTCGAAGTTGTTGCCGCCCTCGTCACCGCCGCCGCTGCCGCGGGCGTAGGCGGCGCCCACCTGCCACTGCGGGTTCAGGCGCAGGCGTACGCCCAGGTCGGTGGCCCAGGCATTGACGTCGCCGCGTTGGGTACCGGTGGCCACTTGCTGGTCGCCCACCTGGCGGCTGCTAAGGGTGTCGCGGTTGCCGGTCAGCCAGGTCAGGCTGCCCCAGTAGTTGACGTCATGCTCATTGCGCCAGTTGTAGGCATCGCTGTTGGCCTCCAGGCCCAGCCATGTCAGGTCGCCGGTGCGGGTCTTGTCCAGGGCGTCGACGGTTTGGCCGGGGTTTTTCAGGCTACCGCTGTCGTGGGTGTGATGAGCCCGCAGGCCCACCCAATGGCCAGGCGTCCACTGGGCAGCGACATTGCCGTAGAGGTGAGTACGATCCTCGTCCTGCGGGGCCAGGTCGGTCAGGTCGGTTCGGTATTCGCTGAAACGCCGGGCTACACCCAGGTCGGCCTTGAGCAGGGTGGTGTCGAAGGTCCAGTTGAGGGCTTCGATGTTGGTGTCGCGCCACATGCCATCGTCGCTGCGCAACCGTTGCCGGCCCAGTCGCAGTTGCTCGCCGGGGTAGGCGGTCAGGCCGCTGTAGCCCACCCAGAACTCGCGCATGGCCAGGTAGCTCTTGTCCGGTTGACGACTGTCTGCGCCCGTGTCGGTGGTGGTGCCATCGTCGTTCTGGCGCAGGGTATCGGTTTCGATGGTATCGGTGGCAGTGACCGCCTGGCCCATGGCATAAGCGCTCCAGTTGTCGCGCTCGCCGTAGACCCACGGGCGCAGGTCCAGGCCCAGGCCATTGACGTCACCGCCTGGGCGGGTGCCCAGGTCACGGTCGTCTTCGGACTGGCCAGTGACTTTCACTTCCAGGCCAAAATTGCGTTCGGCCGTGACCTGAGCCAGGCTCGGGCAGGACCACAGCAAGGCAAAGCCAAGGCCGATCCCGGCTTTGACGAAAGGGTTGAGCATCATGGCGCGTCCTCATCGTCTACGTCGTTTTCATCGGCTTGCAGCACATCCAGGGCCAAGGTATTGCTGGTGCCGGGCGTCATGGCCATGCGAGCTTGGGTCTCCCGCGCCAGCGTCTGCTGAGCCTGGCGGCGCGCCTCGGGCGCCAGCTGCTGCTCGATCTGCTGCAACAGCTCGGCCGACTGGGGCGTCGGGTTGGCCTGGGCGAGTTGCGCGAAGACCCATGCATCGGCAGGTTGCGGGCGGATGCCATGCCCCTCGCTGAACAGCTGCGCCAGGGCATAGTCGGCACTGACCTGGCCACCGCGTGCTGCCGCCAGCAGGTTGTCCAGCGCTTTCTGCGGCTCGACGTTGCCCAGGTAGCCACGGCGATAGAGTTGGCCCAGGTAGTAGCGGGCACTGGTCTCGCCGGCGGTGGCGGCGGCCAGCAGGTGACGCTCGGCGCTCTCGGCATCGGCCGGCAGCTGCTTGCCCTCGTAGTACAGGCGGCCGAGCAGCAGGTCCGCGCGAGGCTGCTGCGCATCACGGCCTTTTTTCAGGTAAGCCAGCAACTGGTCGGTGTCCCCCAGTTCAGGGAAGTCGTACAGCAGCTGCGCCAGGCTGACCCAGGATGCCGGGTACGCCGGTGCCACGCGTTCGAGCAACGCCTTGGCAGCTTGCCCATCGGTCTGGCCCAGGCTGCGGTCGGCCAGCACGCGAGCGACGCTGTCCACCCGGCTGGCAGGCACTGCCCCGCGGGCGTAAGCCGATTCGAGCTGGTGCATCAGGGCGGCCAGCTGTTCGGCCTGACCACGCTTGCGGTACACGGTGGCCAGCTCCACGTAGCACAGGTCGGCAGTCGCCAACCCCGCCTGGCACAGGCTCTGCACTTCGTCCAGGTGCTGGTCGTAGGTGCCCTGCGTACGGTAGAGCAGCACCTGGGCGATACCCGCTTCCGGGTAGCCCTCGGTACGCCACCGATCGATCTGCTGCTGCGCGTTGATGGTAGGGAAGCTCTGCGGGTAGGCCAGGTACAGCAGGGCCAGTGGCACCAGGGTATTGCCCTGGCCCTGGCGGGCGGCAAGCTTGAGCAGCGTTTGCGCTTCTTCGCGCTCGGCCTGGGTGCTGCCCGGCTTGGTCACCAGCAGGCGGCCAAGGCGCGCCTGGGCACGGGGCGAGGTGGCAGCGGCGGCGCGGTAGGTGGCTTCGGCTTGCTCGCGTTGGGCGCTGTCACCGGTGGCCACCTTGATGTCGGCCAGCCCGACCTGGGCATCGCTGTAGCCCAGGTCGGCCAGTGCCTGGTAGTTGCGTTCAGCCACAGCCAGGTCGCCGCGCTTGAGCGCTTCGTTGGCCAGGCGCTGGTCGGGCAGACCGGCGCAACCGGCCAGTGTCACGGTCAGGGCAAGTGCGCACGCAGTGAAAGGGCGCGGGTTGGACCCAGGTAAGGTTGGCATGCTCGTCATCACCTCGCCCTCACAGGCCACGGGCCGACGCACTGCCGATCAGCCAGTCCAGCGAAGGGCCGCGGTTGCTGGCAACCGACACCGGCCGGCCTGCCAGGGCCGCTGGCAGGGCGCTGTCCGGTTTGATCTGTACGCGGATGTCGGCGGCCAGCGCGTCGGGTTCCAGGCTGCTGCTGGCGACGATTTCCCCTGCGCGCACCTGGTCTTCGCCTGCCACCTGGAAGTTGACCCGCGTCCCCGGCTTGACCTCGTCGAACTGGCGGTAGCTGAAGCGGGCCTGGACAGTGGGTGTGCTCGTGCGTGGCACCAGCTCGAAGATCGGTTGGCCCTTGGCGGCGTACTGGCCGTCTTCCACACGCTGGCGGGCGACGATGCAATCGCAAGGGCTGGTGAGGGTGCCGGACAGTTGCTTGCCGAACAGCTCCTGGATTTTGGCGGGGTCGAGCTGGGTGTCGTCCAGGCTGCCCTTGAGCACGTCCAGCATGCTGGTGCTGAAGCTGGCAAGCGGGGCGCCCTTGCTCGTTTGGGCGCCGCTTGGCACCAGGCTGCTGACGGTGCCGTCCCTGGGCATGGTGATGGTGGTGACAGGCACGGCGACGACTGCGGCCTGGGCATGGCTGACGAAGTACAGGCCATACAGCGATTTGGCAACGAAGCCGAACGCTGCCACGCCCGCCACGAACACGCCCAGCGTCACGCTGACCGCCTTGAACCGGGCCAGGGGGCCCTGCCCGCTGCCGGCGTCCTTTTGCTTGCGCGCCTTGGTGAAGTTGTCCCGTTGCAGCGTGCTGAGCACATCGCCCACGGTGATCAGCTCGCCGGACAAGTGGCTGGTGATCAGGTGGCGCAAGGTGGCGATATCGCGCGGCTCCAGGTTCTGGAACTGCACGCCGGCCCGACCGCTGCCTGGGACGTAGGAGCGCACCTGAAACGCCACGTCCATCGACAGCCCCAGGTTATCGACGCTGAACTGCAACCGGCCGTGCAGCACCTGGCCTACGGCCAGAGGATGCGGGCTATGGAAGCTCAGGCCGCCGGCCGACAGGTCATCCACCTTGGTTTCATGGGGCTGACCCTGGGCGTCGACAAAGCGCAGCCTGGCAGGCATGCGCACCCGTGCGTGCTGGCGCTGGGCTTCGGATTCATGCACGACGTTGACGTTCACGGCGGTATTCATGGCGGTTGTTCCTGTTAGTTCCGATCCGGGGCGGGGTCACACGACCATGAACAGCGCAGCGACGAACAGGCTGGCAGCCGAAAAGGTCATGGCCCGCGAGGACCAGGTGTTGAACCATTGTTGAAAGCTGGCGAGGTCACGCTTGAGGGTGGTGGGCTGGCGCGTCCACGACTGTTTGTCGAGGCGGAAGAACACGTAGATCTTCATCAGCGCGCCGACGATCTGGTTGTAATAGAGAATCACCGGGTAGGCCGGGCCAACGCTGTGGCCCGAGCACAGCAGCATGAAGGTGAGTACCAGGCGGGTGAAACCGATCCACAGCAGGTACACCAGCAGGTAGGCCATGCCGAATTTCAGGCTGGCGATGAGGGCCACTGTCAGGCCCAGCAGGCTGGTCCACATCGAGACCCGCTGATCGAACAGCACGATGCTGGTGAACAGCCCCAGGCGGCGCAGGCCAAGCCCAAGGGCGCGTGAATTCTGCCGAAGGTTGTTGCCGTACCAGCGGTACATCAGCTTGCGGCTGGCCTTGAAGAAGCTTTTTTCAGGCGGATGCTCGACCGTGTTGATGGCCGCATCGGGCACGTAAAACGTGTCGTAACCCAGGCGCATCAGGCTGAACCAGCTGGACTTGTCGTCACCGGTCAGGAACTTGAAGCGCCCCAGGCGCCAGTGCATCAACGCGTCGCTTTCCACGTCGGCGATGAACTCGGGGTTGGTCACCACGCTGGCGCGGAACATCGACATGCGGCCAGTCATGGTCAGCACGCGCTTGGACAGGGCCATGGAACACATGTTGATGTGGCGCTGGGCGAAGCGCAGCTTGTGCCACTCGCTCATGATGTAGCCGCCGCGCACTTCGCAGAACTCGTTGGTGGTCAGGCCTCCGACGTTGGGGAACAGCTTGAACCACGGCACGGTCTTGCGCACCACGCCCTCGTCCAGCACGGTGTCGCCGTCGATTACCGCCACCACGGCATCGTCATCGGGCAGCATGCGGGAAATGGCGCGAAAGCCGTAGGCAAGGCCATCGCGTTTGCCGGTACCTGCGATGCGCACGATGTCCAGGGTGACATGAGGGGGCGGGTTGTACCTGGCCCACAGGCTCTTGACCAGCAGCTCGTCCGACATCTCCACCAGCGAACAGACCACGGTGGTGGGGAAGCCGCAGTCGATCGCTTCGCGAATCACCGAGCTGTACACCTGGGCGGTGGTCAGCGCTTCGATGCGAAAGCTGGTGACCATCAGGTAGACATGGGACGGATCGGCTGCCTGGCCCATCTTCTGCACCTTGCGGCGCAGGTACGGATAGACGCCGTACAGAAAGACCATGCCACGGATGAAGTGGGTGGCGCCCATGGAGTAACGCCAGATGCCAACTGCGCCGACCAGGAAGATGAAGTGCCTGGACTGCGGGTCGAAGATGTCGGCTGGCAGGGCCAGGGCGATCAGCATGAGAAGGCTCATGTAGAACAACCAACCGGCGCACTGCAGCAGCGCTGTCTTAAGCCTTTGCATGTTCAGCATCCGTGAAGAATTCAGGGTAGGGGCGACGCGGGATGGGGCACCGCGTCGCCTGGCCAGGCGTTACCAGCAGATGCCTTCGGTGCGGCCATCGGGGCTGGTGGGCTTGGCCATGAAGCCCACCAGGTCGATCACTTGCTTGCCGGCCGGCGCGTGCTGGGCCAGGGCGCGGAACTGCTCGTCACGGTTGCCGAGCACGATGATGTCGGCGTTGTCGATCACCTTCTGGAAATCGGCATTGAGCAGCGAGGACACGTGCGGGATCTTCGATTCGATGTACTCTTTGTTCGCCCCGTGTACCCGGGCGTACTGCACGTTCTCGTCATAGATGTCCAACTGGTAGCCCTTGCCGATCAGGCGCTCGGCCAGCTCCACCAGTGGGCTTTCACGCAGGTCATCGGTGCCGGCCTTGAAGCTCAGGCCCAGCAGGGCCACCTTGCGCTTGTCGTGGCTGTCGATCAGGTCGAAGGCGTTCTGCACCTGGGACTCGTTGCTGCGCATCAGCGAATCGAGCAGGGGCGCTTTCACATCGAGGCTGGCGGCGCGGTAGGTCAGTGCACGGACATCCTTGGGCAGGCACGAGCCGCCGAAGGCGAAGCCGGGACGCAGGTAGTACTGGGACAGGTTCAGCGCCTTGTCCTGGCAGACCACTTCCATCACTTCGCGGCCATCGACGCCCACGGCCTTGGCGATGTTGCCGATCTCGTTGGCGAAGGTCACCTTGGTGGCATGCCACACGTTGCAGGTGTACTTGATCATCTCGGCCACTTCGACCGACTTGCGGATGACAGGTGCATCGAGTTCTTCGTAGAGCGCCTGGAGCACGTCGCCACTGGCGCTGTCGAGCTCACCGATGACGGTCATCGGCGGATGGTCGTAGTCCTTGATGGCCGTGCTCTCCCGCAGGAACTCAGGGTTGACTGCGACGCCGAAGTCGATGCCGGCACGTTTGCCGGAGCAGTCTTCGAGCAGCGGTATTACCACGTTCTTCACGGTGCCCGGCAACACGGTACTGCGTACCACGATGGTGTGGCGGCTGGCTTTTTCACGCAGCACGAAACCGATCTCGCGGCACACCGATTCGATGTACTCAAGGCCCAGGTCGCCATTCTTCTTACTGGGGGTGCCCACGCAGATCATCGACACATCGCTGGCCCGGATGGCCTCGGCAAAGTCGGTGGTCCCCCGCAGGCGGCCATTGGCGATGCCCTGCTGCAACAGCGCCTCCAGGCCTGGTTCGACGATGGGCGACTTACCCTGGTTGATCAAGTCGATCTTGGTGGCCGAGACATCGACGCCAATTACGTCATGGCCACGTGCAGTCAGGCAACCTGCACAGACGGCACCTACATAACCCAAACCAAAGATGCTGATACGCATCGCTATCACCTCGTGTGTTATCACGCTGGCACTTGTACTTGCAGGTGCCGAGTGGGGTTGATTAACAACAAATTCAGGGCGCACGGGGGCGTGGCGATTATCGGCATCGCCCCAGGCAATCACATTCAACATTAAACGTATGCGTTTAAAGTGCTTAGTTGAGCAAGCCCATTTGAGCCACGCTTAGAAAGTACTTGGGTGCGGTCGGCACGTCTGTCCATGTTTATATACAGGTGCCGGGTCGCTGGGTGTGTTATTTAAAATAAAAACCATAGCGTTCAATTACCCGCGCTGGGCGTGGCCATTATTGATGTGCTGGGCGCGACATTTTATTGCCAGGGTTTGATATCGAGATGCTGGCAACTTTCCGGTATGGGAATTTATCTTTAGGCCATCTCTTACAACCTACGAACAGCAAAATCGTTACGGCACCTATGAGCAGTAGGGTTGAGAGAAGTTCCGGCCTGAGATTCATTCGTATGCGGGTTTTTTCAGTATTTCGCGAGGATCATACAATTTCAAATTGATGGCACGAGGCGGTTTGACCTCGGTATATAAAGGGCGAAAATGTTTCGAGATGTTTATATGCCAGCATGAGCGTCGGGTGCGAAAAAAAAACAAAAAAAATCGGCCTGAGCGATGGTGGCAATCTGAGATTTTTTGGACCAGTGTTTATTTCTTGACGTCAATAAACAGTCCTTTACGGCTGGGATTCACGATTTCTCGCCATATTTCGTAACGCTTGAAGGCCCTTCGCTTCCTAAGGTTTTTCAGCACCGGGCCGCCAACGTGGCTAGACGTCGTCATCGGCGGCTGTGAACGAAGGATCGTCGCAGTCCATGCGTGGCCGGCCCACGCAGGCGTCTGCTCCCTAACCACATGGAAGAGACGAGGCTTGAAACGATGAAGAACTGCATGCGAATCCTGTCTGCCACCGCCGTCATGCTGGCGGCGGCTGCAGCCCTTGCCGGGCCACCCGTTGAAGTGACGTTCAGAAATCTTGGAACCGAGTCGGTGAAACTCCAGCTGACCAATGCGAACGAGACCAGTACGTATCAGATTGCCAACCCTAAGCCGCACGATGAAGTGAAACCGGGTGAGAGCATCAGGTTCACCGTGCAGCGTCTGGTGAGCCCTGACACCAATGGTGCAATGCTCCGCTATTCGCAAGGGCGCAAGTCATGCGCCTTCAGCACGACGTTCGTCATGATGATGTCAGGAGGTATCAAGCAGCCTAAGTGGAACAAGACTGCCACGCCGGCCGGCGGTGCAACCTGCACCGCCGTTAACTCGGGGTTCAGTTCCAACTACGCCTGGAAAGCCGAATTCACCATGAAGTAACTCGGCTCCGTAGCCTGCTTTGCTGTTGGATTGGGGCTGATGGCAAACGCAGGCACTTTCACCGATTGAACTCCCGGAATTTCAAATCGAGGTGCGGCGATGGAACATATTTCGAGAACGGCAAGTTTTTCCGCAGGGGCTGTACCTGTAACGCGGGCAAAGGAGGCAACGACCGGTACGAACGCGGGCAACGTAGCGCCCGTGTTTGAAATACATGAGTCAAGTTCTGATGTTTCAGCGTTGGGCCGTCAACTCGCGGCGGCGGCGCAGCGAGCGGCTGTCCGAGATAGCCAGCTGAGTCGGCAGGAGTTGGCGGAGCTTGGGTCGCGCATTCAAATGGGTCTAGGCGGTCAAGGCTACGTCTATACAAAGGCGCTGCATGATGCCTTCATCCCTGATACGCAAGATCAGGCGCTGTTAGCCAGGGCGCGGCAAGCAACTGATTTTATCAACGGGAAAGATGCCAACCCCTTCAAACACCTCACCACAGAGCAATTGGCGCTGATTGGTTACGATGAGGGCGAAGACTTCACCTACAACGAGCGGCACGCTGCCAGTGCTGAATTGGGTCATCGTTATTCGCAGTGGACCCGCTACATCGTTGACAAAGCCAACGCGGAATACGACAGGACAGGCTTCAGGGACGATGCGCTGAGGGAAATGATCGATTACTACAAAAAACTTCCTCCTATCATGGAGGCGAGTTTTAGAAACTACGAATTTGATTTGACTGCGATGATAGGCAGAACCGAACCACCGCACGGCGATGAAGCCGATTCTCTGATAGACGCCCTCCTGAAAACCGCCCGCAAGCTTGAAGACCGGGCAAAGAAGGATCACCCGCCGCTCGAAGGCCCTGACGAACCAGGCAAGCCCGCATGATGCCCGCCGTACAGCTGTGCAATGTCAGCCGGTTTCAGGGTGACGTGCCGGTGCTTCAAGGCATCGACCTGCTGATCCCCAGCGGGCAGACGTGCGCTGTCATCGGCCCGTCCGGTTCGGGCAAGAGCACGTTGCTGAACCTGATCGGGCTGTTGGACCGCCCGTGCGCAGGCCAGGTATGGATCGGCGGTAACGACATGACAGGCGCTAGCGCCGACCAGCGCGCCGTGATGCGTAACCGCCTGATCGGCTTCGTTTTCCAGAGTTTCAACCTGCTGCCGCGGTTGTGCGCCCTGGACAACGTGGCGTTGCCGCTATCGTATCGAGGGCTGCGCTTGCCCGTTGCCCGCCAGCACGCCGAGGTGCAATTGCGTGCCGTAGGCCTTGCCAGCCAGGCGGGGAAGCGGCCCGCCGAGATGTCCGGTGGTCAGCGCCAACGTGTGGCGATCGCGCGTGCGTTGGTGACCGAGCCGAGCCTGCTGGTGGCCGACGAGCCCACCGGGAGCCTTGACGCCCAGACCGGTGAGCAGGTGCTGCACCTGCTGCTGACCCTCAACCAGGAAAGAGGCACGACCTTGCTGGTGGTCACCCATGATGCCAAGGTGGCACACAGGCTGCCCTGACGACCCGTTGCGCTCAGCGCCCTATGCGTCGGGCTGATCCCGCAAGAACACCAGGTGTTCGGCCTTCGACTGCTCGGCGCTGTAGTAATACCCCTGCACGTCGAACTGCTTGAGCTGCGTCGGGTCACTGATGCGCTCTTCGATGACGAAGCGGCTCATCATGCCGCGCGCTTTCTTGGCATAGAAGCTGATGATCTTGTGCTGGCCGTTTTTCAGGTCCTTGAAGTCCACGTTGATCACCCGGGCCTTCAGGGCGCTGCGCTTGACCGCGCTGAAATATTCGTTGCTGGCCAGATTCAGCAGCACATCGTCGCCCTGTTCGGCCAGGGCCTCGTTGAGCCACTCGCTGATGCGCGTGCCCCAGAACGCGTACAGGTCCTTGCCACGGGCGTTGGCCAGTTTGGTGCCCATTTCCAGGCGATAGGGCTGCATCAGGTCCAGAGGGCGCAGCAGGCCGTAGAGGCCGGAGAGCATGCGCAGGTGATCCTGGGCATAGCTGAGGTCGTCTTCAGTCAAGGTCTGGGCGTCCAGGCCGGTGTAGACGTCACCTTTGAAAGCCAGCAGGGCCTGCTTGGCGTTCTCTGGCGTGAAGGTAGGTGTCCAACTGCCGAAACGCGCGGCGTTCAGGCCCGCCAGCTTGTCGGACAGGTGCATCAGTTCGCTGATCTGCGCCGGGCTCATTGCTCGCAGCTGCTCGATCAGTTCCTGGGAATGGTCGAGGTGGCGGGGCAGGGTGAAACGCTCGGTCACCGGCGGGGTGTCGTAGTCGAGGGTCTTGGCGGGGGAAATCACCGTCAGCATCGGATCGGCTCCTGGCATCGTTGAGCGGGGATTCTAAGGGTTGGGCGAGGCAAGTCCAAACTATGGCGACAATAGTCAACGCCCATGGCCGATACAGCGGCTATAGTGCCTGTTTTCCTTGAGCGGAGCCCTGACCGTGCGCCTCGTTACAGCCCTGCTGGCTGGCCTGTTGAGCCTGGCCGTTCAAGCCGCCCCTGCCACGCCGGCCAGCCTGGACCGTGGCCTGTGGCCGGAGCAGCTGGACAGCCCTGCGCTGTTCGATGTGGCATCACGGGCCGAAATACTCTCGTTCGCCCGGGTGCTGCACGAGAACGAGCTGCTCGACGAGAATACCTTGGCAGCTCGCCTGGGCCTGCGGCAGATCAACGTGCAGAAGGTCAGGCAGGTGAGGGCGCGGCTGTGGCAGCGGCTTTGGCAAGGTTATCAACAGGCGCAACGCAGTTGCGAGCAGGATGCGTCCTTTTGCTATGCGGTGACGTCGATGGCCGAACTGCGCTTGCAAGCGGCGACCTTCGCCACGGATGTGGGTGAGTTCTACACGGACTGGATCGAGCCCAGCCGGCAATTTCATGAGCAGTACCTGAACGAGCAACTGCGCAAGGCGGCGTTGTTGCCGCAGACCAGCAGCGAAGTACAGCGGCTGTCGGCGGCCGAGCGCAACGGCGAAGAACTCAATGACCGGCTGTTTCTGCTCACCTTTGCCGGTGGGCCGGGTGCGGCGGCGGGCACCACAGACGAATTGGCCGCCTACCTGCGCAAGCAGAAGCTCGACGGGACGTTCTTCGTGCTCGGTAGCCGCTTGCAGCAACGTCGTGACGGCGAATCGCTGACGGCCCTGCGGCGCTTGTATCAAGGGCAGTGCGTAGGCATTCAGGGGTGGGAGTACCGGTCCCACGCGCAGTGGACGGATTGGCAGGCCTCGATCAGCCGCAGCCAGGCACGGGTGCGGGCAGACCTGCCCGAGCAGTACGTGCCGCTGTTTCGCCCGCCCTATGGCCAGCGGCGGGCCGACGGCCAGGCCTTCATGCAGCGCCAGCAGTTGCAGGTCTCGCTGTGGGATATCGATGCGCAGGACGACTCGGGCTTGAGTGCGCAGGCCTCAGCCCAGCGTGTGTTGACCTTGATGCTGCTATGGCGCAAAGGCGTGATCCAGTTTCATGACGCGTTGCCCAAGGCCAGGCCTGCGCTGCAGTGGCTGCTTGAACACACCGCGCAAAGCGGCATTGGTTGGCAGGATTGTCGCGAATACGGACAGGGCGCGCAGCAACCTGACTTCTGACTGTAGACCTGCTTGGCGCTGGCGCCAAGGCCTGTTCGTCAATCAGAAAAATAAAGTTGGCAATCGTATGAAAATGCTTTTTCCGGTCATGGCTTTTGCGGTATGAAGAAACCAGACAGCCGATTCCTGCAGCACAGGTGGCGTCACATGGGTCCACCTGGCCAGATCGCTTCCCGCCCGTAACAACGCGGATACGGGAAGAACGGCAGTCACTCCGCGGCGTAACAGACCACGCCGTGCCGCTTCGACATAAGGTGACCGAGTATGGATGACCAAGGACGCACCCCTTCCTCCAGCAAGCCAATCCTCTATGTGCTCGATACCAACGTCCTGATTCACGACCCCAACGCATTACTCAACTTCGAGGAGCACCACGTCGCCATTCCCATGACGGTGCTGGAGGA
The DNA here is from genome assembly GCF_022699445.1 of Pseudomonas sp. I3-I5. Taxonomy (NCBI): domain Bacteria; kingdom Pseudomonadati; phylum Pseudomonadota; class Gammaproteobacteria; order Pseudomonadales; family Pseudomonadaceae; genus Pseudomonas; species Pseudomonas sp. I3-I5. Next base: position 753,741 of record NZ_CP093940.1, read on the forward strand.
ACTCGACAAGCTCAAGGCCGGTAAGCAAAGTATCGCTGCCGAATGCCGCCAGGCCATCCGCCTGATCGACCAGACGCTGGGTGATGCCTCGCCCAGCGTGGTGGAGCAGGGGGTACCCATCCAGCGTGGCAAAAGTGGGCCAAAAGGTTATCTGTCCATCCTGATGACCCCGCGCAACGAGCCGAACAAGCTGTTGCCCGAAACCCTCAACGACAACATCATCATCAATCAGCTGCTCGAAGTCAGGGCACGGCGTACCGACCTGGACGTGGTGCTGGTCACCAAGGACATCAACATGCGCCTGAAGGCGCGTGCCTGCGGCATTGCCGCCGAGGACTACAGCACCGACCAGTTGGTCGACGACGTGTCGCTGTTGTCCAAGGGTTACCACTCGGTCACCGGCTCGTTCTGGGACCGGGTCAGCAAGGTCGACACGCGTCAGGAACGTGGCCGTACCTGGCACAGGGTGCAATTGGCCGAGCCGCTGCCAGCGGTGCACGTGAACGAGTTCATCATCGATGAGCAAGGGTTCGTCGGCTGGATCAAGGGCACGCGCGAGGGCGAACTGCTGCTGCTCGACCTGCACCAGGAGCCCTTGCTGCACCAGGAAGCCTGGGGCCTGAAGCCGCGTGACATTCATCAGAGCCTGGCGCTGTTGGCGCTGCTCGATCCGGATATCCACCTGGTCAACCTGACCGGGGCGGCGGGTTCGGGCAAGACCATTCTGGCGCTGGCGGCGGCCATCGAGCAGACCATGGTCAGCAAGCGTTACCGGCGCATCATCGCCACCCGTAGCGTGCAGGGGCTCGACCAGGAGATCGGTTTTCTACCGGGCACAGAGGCCGAGAAGATGGAGCCCTGGCTGGGCGCGATCACCGACAACCTCGAAGCCTTGCACATGGACGACGAAAGCACCCACGGCAGTGTCGAGTACATCCTCGAGCGGGTGCCGCTGCAGTTCAAGTCGCTCAACTACATCCGTGGTCGCAGCTTCCAGCAGAGCCTGATCCTCATCGACGAGTGCCAGAACCTCACGCCGCACCAGATGAAAACCATCATCACCCGTGCCGGCGCAGGGTCGAAGGTGGTGTGCCTGGGCAACCTGGCGCAGATCGATACACCATACCTGTCCGCGACCAGTTCGGGCCTGACCTACCTGACCGAACGCTTCAAGGACTTCCCCCACGGCGTGCACATCACCCTGCAAGGGGTGCCTCGGTCGGTGCTGGCCGAGTTCGCCGAGTCCCACATGTAGCCCCGTGCGCCGGGCGGTTCGCCGCCCGGCGGCTTCTGGCCGCGATGTGTCGGCCTGGCCCCTGCTCAAACCTGACCCACCGGTTTACACTCTCTGCTCCCTTCACAGGAGCAGAGCAGTGCTGACACATCTTGATTCCCAAGGGCGGGCCAACATGGTCGACGTCACTGAAAAAGCCGTGACCGAGCGCGAGGCCACAGCCGAAGCGCGCGTGCGCATGTTGCCGCACACCCTGCAAATGATCGTGGACGGTGAGCATCCCAAGGGTGATGTCTTCGCTGTAGCGCGCATCGCCGGCATTCAGGCGGCGAAGAAGACCAGCGACCTGATTCCGTTGTGCCACCCGCTGATGCTGACCAGTGTCAAGGTCGAGCTCAGCGCCGAGGGCAGTGATGCAGTGCGCATCGTCGCCCGGTGCAAGCTGGCCGGGCAGACCGGCGTGGAGATGGAAGCGCTGACGGCAGCCAGCGTGGCTGCATTGACCCTCTACGACATGTGCAAGGCCGTGGACAAGGGCATGGTCATCGAGCAAGTGCGCTTGTTGGAGAAGCTGGGCGGAAAAAGCGGCCCGTACAAGGTGCAAGGCTGATGAAGATCAAGGTGATGTATTTCGCTCGCTACCGGGAGCGGCTGGGACGCGGTAGCGAGTCGCTCGAAGGGACGTTCAAGGATGTGGACGATGTGCGCCTGGCGTTGGTGGGTAGAGGCGAGCCTTATCAGGTGCTGGCCGAGCAAAACCTGATGTGCGCCCGCAACGAGGAATTGTGCAGGCTGGATGAGCCTGTGCAAGAGGGCGATGAAGTGGCGTTCTTTCCGCCTGTGACCGGAGGTTGAGCATGGCCGTTCGGGTACAGGAAGGCGCTTTCGACCCAGGCGTTGAGACCAACGCCTTGCACGCGGCCAACGTGGGTGTTGGGGCAGTGGTCAGCTTCATCGGCTACGTGCGGGACTTCAACGACGGCCAGGACGTGGCGGGTATGATGCTTGAGCATTATCCCGGCATGACCGAGAAGGCCCTGGCCAAGATCGTGGCCGAGGCGCAGCAGCGCTGGCCGTTGCTCAAGGTCGAGGTGCTGCACCGCGTGGGTTACTTGGCGCCCGGTGAGCCGATCGTGTTCGTCGGCGTGGCCAGTGCCCATCGGCAGGCCTCGTTCGAGGCTTGCAACTTCATCATGGATTACCTGAAGACCCGTGCACCGTTCTGGAAGAAGGAAACGACCGGGCAAGGGGAGCGATGGGTGGAAGGACGTCAGAGCGACCAGGACGCGGCGGGGCGGTGGGGGTAGAGGGAGCGATTGACCTTGGGCGTCGCAGAAACGCCCAGGGTTCAGTCATGCAGGCTCAACGCCCAGGGTCGCTGCGCGGCCCGTTGCGGCCGATCCGGTGGTCAGGGCCCGGAGCATGGGCATCATCGACCTGACCGCCCGCAACCCGATCAAGTGTGCTTGCGCGGCACTGGCTTGAGCAACTCATCGGGCGGCATCTCACACTTGATCTTGCGCCCCAGCAGCGTTTCGATCGCTGGTAACTGGTAGGAATCATCTTCGCCGGCAAAGCTGATCGACACGCCGCTCGTGCCTGCCCGGCCGGTACGGCCGATCCGGTGCACGTAATCGTCAGGGTCTTCCGGCAGGGTGAAATTGATGACGTGGCTGATGCCGTCGATATGAATCCCGCGCCCAGCCACATCGGTCGCCACCAGCACCGTGATACGCCCCTCACGGAAGTTCTCGAGGGTACGGATACGCTTGTGCTGGGGTACATCGCCGGACAACTGCGCGGCATTGACGCCATCGCGTACCAGTTTTTCCTCGATACGGCGCACTTCGTCCTTGCGATTGGCGAACACCATCACCCGTTCCCACTTGTTCTGGGTCACCAGGTTGTACAGCAGCTTGTATTTGTCGCTGCCAGCCACCGCGTAAACGTGCTGCTCGACCGTTTCGCTGGCCACGTTCTCGGGCTCGATCTCGACGATGGCGGGATCGGTCGTCCACTGCTTGGCCAGGTTCATCACGTCATCAGTGAAGGTGGCCGAGAACAGCAACGTCTGGCGCTCGCTCTTGGGCGGCGTCTGGCGAATGATCTGACGCACCTGCGGGATGAAGCCCATGTCCAGCATGCGGTCGGCTTCATCCAGCACCATCACCTCGACCATGTCCAGGTGCACCTCGCCACGCTGGCTGAAATCCAGCAGGCGGCCGGGGGTTGCCACCAGGATGTCGCAGTGGCGTGCTTCCAGGGCCTTGAGCTGCTTGTCGAAGTCCATGCCGCCGACGAAGCTCATCACGTTCAGGCCGGTGTATTTGGTCAGGGCGACCGCGTCCTTGGCAATCTGCACCACCAGCTCCCGCGTGGGGGCGATGATCAGCGCGCGTGGCTCGCCCATGTAGCGTTCCTTGGGCGGGGGCGTCTGTTGCAGCTGGGAAATGATCGAGATCAGGAACGCGGCCGTCTTGCCGGTACCGGTCTGGGCCCTGCCGATCGCGTCCTGGCCCCGCAGCGTGAAGCCCAGCACCTGCGCCTGGATCGGCGTGCAGTAGGGGAACCCCAGATCGTGAATGGCGTGCATCAGCTCAGAGGAGAGCTTGAAGTCGTGGAAACGGGTCTTGCCCTCCTGGGGCTCGACCACGAAGTCCTCCGGTTTCCACAGGCTGGCCTGCGGCTTGGGCTTTGGCTTGCGCTCTCGACGCGGTTTGTCACTGGCCGGTTTGGTAGCGGCAGTGTGTTCGATTTGGGCGGCAGGCGGGTTGCCCGCAACGGCGGGGGCCGCTGGCAAATCGGCCTGGGGGGCCGCTGGCGCCGGGGTAGTGCTGGCAGCGGGCGCAGTGGCCTGGGGGGCAATGTCTCCCTTGCCGAATATTTTCTTGAGTGCCTTGAGCACGGTCATCTCGTCAATTGGTTAAGGAATGTACGCCGGGCAGTGTAATGCAAGATCCCCGCTCGGCGTAGTGCAATGGCCTTGAACGAACCGTGCGCCCAGGTCACTGCAATTGCTTGGCCAGCCATTGAAGGATGTCATTGAGTTCTTCGACGATCACTTCGTGCTCCATCGGGTACTCGTGCCATTGGGCAGCGACGCCCCAGGTGTTCAGGTACTCGAAGGCCGTGCGCCCCATCGACGGGATCACCACCGGGTCGTGCACACCATGCAGGCACAGGGCCGGGGTGCGTTGCTGGCAAGCACTCAACGTGTGCTCGTCAGCGAAGGTGGGGGCATAGGTGGAAAGGGCCAGCACGCCACCCAGTGCTTCCTGCCACTTTATATAGGCCGTGTGCAGCACGACGGCGCCCCCTTGGGAGAACCCGGCCAGGAAGATGCGCGACAGGCTGATGCCCTTGGCCTGCTCGGCCTTGATCAAGGCTATGACCTGCTCGGCCGAGGCCTCGAGCTCGGCCTCGTCGATGGCCCTGGCCGGCGTCATGGCCTTGATGTCGTACCAGCTGGGCATGGCATAGCCGCCATTGATGGTCACCGGCCGGGTCGGCGCCTGGGGCATGACGAACCGGGCAGTGAGCAGATGCTGCTGCATGAATTCGGCCACCGGTAGGAAGTCGTAACGGTCCGCGCCCAGGCCGTGCAACCAGATCACACAGGCATCTGCGGCTTTTTGGGGTTCGAGAATGAGTGGGTCGGTCATGGCTGCTCCGAAAACGTGCGTGTGGAAGGGGTCGTGCTTGAAAAGAAGGCGCGCGCCCGACGAGCCGGAAAAAGAATGTCGCAACGATGCAACTTTCCCTACTTGACTCGTGCTTAAACGCTCAAGCCGCGCAATCTGGTACGCGGTTTGCACTTCCCTCTGTGATGCAAGGGACAGGCCGAGACGGTAACACCCTTTGCACGCGAAGGCTGTCACAGAACAGCCCATTGCGCCAAGTGACCCAATAACAAGCCAATACGGGTCGGATGCGCCTCAAAAGGGTGCGGTGCAATTCCGGCTCGATACAACAAGAGCGATTTGGAGGTTGTGAATGAAGATGTTGAAAACCACCCTGGCAGTCCTGACCGCTGCCGCTGCCCTGGGCGCCGTGAGTACGGCCCAGGCCGGTGCGACGCTCGATGCGGTAAAGAAGAAGGGCTTCGTCCAGTGTGGCGTGAGTGACGGTCTCCCTGGCTTCTCGGTTCCAGATGCACAAGGCAAGATCGTCGGGATCGACGCCGATGTCTGTCGCGCTGTAGCGGCAGCAGTGTTCGGGGACGCGACCAAGGTCAAGTTCAGCCAGCTCAACGCCAAGGAACGCTTCACCGCGCTGCAATCGGGCGAAGTCGACGTGCTGTCGCGCAACACCACCTGGACCAGCTCGCGCGATGCCGGCATGGGCCTGATGTTCACTGGGGTCACCTACTACGACGGCGTAGGTTTCCTGGTCAACAAGAAGCTGGGCGTATCCAGCGCCAAGGAGCTCGATGGCGCGACCATCTGCATCCAGGCCGGCACCACGACCGAACTGAACGTATCGGACTTCTTCCGCGCCAATGGCCTGAAATATACCCCCATCACCTTCGACACTTCGGATGAGAGCGCCAAGTCCCTGGAGTCTGGCCGTTGCGACGTGCTGACGTCGGACAAGTCCCAATTGTTCGCCCAGCGTTCCAAACTCGCCGCCCCGACCGACTACGTGGTACTGCCGGAAACCATTTCCAAGGAACCGCTGGGCCCGGTCGTGCGCAAGGGTGACGAGGAGTGGTTCAGCATCGTCAAGTGGACCCTGTTCGCCATGCTCAATGCCGAAGAAGCCGGCATCACCTCCAAGAACGTCGAGGCCGAGGCCAAGAGCACCAAGAACCCGGATGTGGCGCGTCTGCTGGGTGGCGATGGCGAGTACGGCAAGGACCTCAAACTGCCCAAGGACTGGGTAGTGCAGATCGTCAAGCAAGTGGGCAACTACGGCGAGGTGTTCGAGAAGAACCTTGGCCAGAGCACCGACCTGAAGATCGACCGTGGCATGAATGCCCTGTGGAACAACGGCGGCATCCAGTACGCACCACCTGTGCGTTGATGGTTGCACCTGCGGCGGCATCCCGCCGCCGCAGGCGGTCCGCTACCCTTCTCTTCGGGGCATTTCATGCAAAATCGAATTGGCGCACCAAAGGGTTTATCCCTGAGCGATCCACGTGTGCGCGCGTGGCTGTTCCAGCTATTGACCATCGTCTTCGTGGTCGGTCTGGGCTGGTACCTGTTTCACAACACGCAAACCAACCTGCAGCACCGAGGCATCACCTCGGGCTTCGACTTTCTTGACCGCAGTGCCGGCTTCGGCATCGCTCAGCACCTGATTCCCTATGTGGAGTCGGACAGCTATGCGCGGGTGTTCGTCATCGGATTGCTCAACACCTTGCTGGTGACCCTCATCGGGGTGGTGCTGGCCACACTGCTGGGCTTCATCATCGGTGTCGCCAGGTTGTCGCCGAACTGGATGATCAACAAGCTGGCTACCGTGTACGTGGAAACCTTCCGCAACATCCCGCCGCTATTGCAGATCCTGTTCTGGTACTTCGCCGTGTTCCTGACCCTTCCGGGGCCGCGGGGCAGCATCAACATCGATGACGCTTTCTTTATCAGCAACCGCGGCCTGAACATGCCTGGAGCCTCCATGGCAGAAGGCTTCTGGCCATTCGTGGCTGCCCTGCTGGTAGCCGTGCTGGCAACCGTGTTGATGGCGCGTCGAGCCAACCGGCGCTTCGAAGAAACCGGCCAGCCGTATCACAAGTTCTGGGTGGGGCTGGCGCTGATGATCGCCATTCCGGGTGCTTGTGTGCTGTTGTTCGGCAGCCCCGTGCAGTGGGAGGTGCCGCAGCTCAAGGGCTTCAACTTTGTCGGCGGCTGGGTACTGATCCCTGAACTACTGGCGTTGACCCTGGCCTTGACGATCTACACCGCAGCATTCATTGCCGAAATCGTGCGCTCGGGTATCCGTTCGGTCAGCCATGGCCAGACCGAGGCTGCGCGTTCGCTGGGGCTGCGCGAGGGGCCAACCCTGCGCAAGGTGATCATCCCGCAGGCACTGCGCGTGATCATTCCACCGCTTACCAGCCAGTACCTGAACCTGGCGAAGAACTCGTCGCTGGCCGCAGGCATCGGCTATCCGGAAATGGTCTCGCTGTTCGCCGGCACCGTGCTCAACCAGACCGGCCAGGCCATCGAGGTGATCGCCATCACCATGAGCGTCTACCTGGCCATCAGCATCAGCATTTCGCTGTTGATGAACTGGTACAACAAGCGCATCGCGCTGATCGAACGGTGAGGATACGTCTGTGAATGCTCATGTTTTCAAACCTGACATGCCGCCTCCGGTGAAAACCGTCGGCGTGCTCGCCTGGATGCGCGCCAACCTGTTCTCCAGCTGGCTCAATACCCTGCTTACCCTGTTCGCCATCTACCTGGTCTGGCTGATCGTGCCACCGCTGCTGCAATGGGCGTTGATCGATGCGAACTGGGTGGGCACCACCCGTGCCGACTGCACCAAGGAGGGCGCCTGCTGGGTGTTCATCCAGCAGCGTTTCGGCCAGTTCATGTATGGCTACTACCCCTCCGAGTTGCGCTGGCGGGTGGACCTGACGGTATGGCTGGCGGTGCTGGGCGCAGCGCCGCTGTTCATCCGCAGCTTCCCGCGCAAGGCGGTCTACGGGCTGGGGTTCCTGGTGCTGTACCCGCTGGTGGCCTACACCCTGCTGCACGGCGGGCTGTTTGGCCTGGAGACGGTACCGACCAGCCAATGGGGCGGCCTGATGCTGACGCTGGTGATTGCCACCGTGGGCATCGTCGGGGCCTTGCCCCTGGGGATCTTACTGGCGCTGGGGCGGCGCTCGCGCATGCCGGCGGTGAAAGTGGTGTGCGTGACCTTCATCGAGTTCTGGCGGGGCGTGCCACTGATCACGGTGTTGTTCATGTCGTCGGTGATGCTGCCGTTGTTCCTGCCCGAGGGCATGAGCTTCGACAAGCTGCTGCGGGCCATGATCGGGGTGATCCTGTTCCAGTCGGCATACATCGCCGAAGTGGTACGTGGCGGCCTGCAAGCCATCCCCAAGGGGCAGTACGAAGCCGCCGCCGCCATGGGGCTGGGCTACTGGCGCTCGATGGGGCTGGTGATCCTGCCCCAGGCGCTCAAGCTGGTCATCCCCGGCATCGTCAATACCTTCATCGCCCTGTTCAAGGACACCAGCCTGGTGATCATCATCGGCCTGTTCGACCTGCTCAACAGCGTCAAGCAAGCTGCCGCCGACCCGGCCTGGCTGGGCATGGCCACCGAAGGCTATGTGTTCGCCGCCTTGGTTTTCTGGATTTTCTGTTTCGGTATGTCCCGCTACTCCATGCACCTGGAGCGCAAGCTGGACACTGGCCACAAGCGTTAGGAGTTTCGAAATGAGTGAAGCGATCAAGCAGCCTGCCGGCCCCGAAGGCATCATCCAGATGCAGGGCGTGAACAAGTGGTATGGCCAGTTTCATGTGCTCAAGGACATCAATCTCAATGTTCGCCAGGGCGAGCGCATCGTGCTGTGCGGGCCCTCGGGTTCGGGCAAGTCCACCACCATCCGTTGCCTGAACCGTCTGGAGGAACACCAGCAGGGGCGGATCGTGGTCGACGGTGTGGAACTGACCAACGACCTCAAGCAGATCGAGGCCATCCGCCGCGAAGTGGGCATGGTGTTCCAGCACTTCAACCTGTTTCCGCACCTGACCATCCTGGAAAACTGCACCCTGGCGCCCATGTGGGTGCGCAAGATGCCCAAGCGCAAGGCCGAGGAAATCGCCATGCACTACCTGGAGCGAGTGCGTATCCCCGAGCAGGCGCACAAGTACCCCGGGCAGTTGTCTGGCGGTCAGCAGCAGCGCGTGGCCATCGCCCGGGCGTTGTGCATGAAGCCCAAAATCATGCTGTTCGATGAGCCGACCTCGGCGCTGGACCCGGAAATGGTCAAGGAAGTGCTCGATACCATGGTTGGCCTGGCCGAAGATGGCATGACCATGCTGTGCGTGACCCACGAAATGGGCTTTGCCCGCACCGTGGCGAATCGGGTGATCTTCATGGACAAGGGCGAGATCGTCGAGCAGGCGTCACCGGACGATTTCTTCGACCGGCCACAGAGTGACCGCACGCGCTTGTTCCTCAGTCAGATTCTGCACTGATGCAGTAGAGGGGCGAATGGCCTGCGTAGCGCCGCAGGCCAATCGCAAGCGCCCACATGTTGGGCACTTGCGTTACTTTTCTTCCTGCTTGGCCACCGGCGCTGGCGGTGGCCGCAGGCCTACCTCGGCGATCAGCTTGAGCTGCTGACCGTTGCGCATCACCTCGATGGTGATCTTTTCGTTGGGCTTGATGCGCGCCACCTGGTTCATCGACCGGCGGCCATCGCCCGCCGGCTCGCCGTTAATGCTCAGGATCACATCCCCTAACTGCAGGCCGGCCTTGGCCGCCGGGCCTTCGCGGAAAATGCCCGCCACCACGATGCCTGGCCGGTCCTTCATGCCGAACGACTCGGCAAGCTCTGTGCTGAGCGGCTGAACTTCGATACCCAGCCAGCCCCGGATGACCTGACCGTGCTCGACGATCGACTTCATCACCTCAAGGGCCAGCTTTACTGGAATAGCAAAGCCGATGCCTTGCGAGCCACCCGACTTGGAGAAGATGGCGGTGTTGATGCCGATCAGGTTGCCGTTGGCATCCACCAGGGCGCCGCCCGAATTGCCCGGGTTGATCGCCGCGTCGGTCTGGATGAAATCTTCGTAGTTGTTCAGGCCCAGCTGGTTACGGCCGGTGGCGCTGATGATACCCATGGTCACGGTCTGGCCGACGCCGAACGGGTTGCCGATCGCCAGCGACACGTCGCCGATGCGAATGGTGTCGGAGCGCCCGATGGTGATGGCCGGCAGTTTCTTCAGGTCGATCTTGAGCACCGCCAGGTCTGTCTCCGGGTCGCTGCCGATCACCCTGGCCAAGGTTTCCCGGCCATCCTTGAGCGCCACGACGATCTGGTCGGCGCCGCTGGTCACGTGGTTGTTGGTCAGCAGATAGCCCTCGGGGCTCATGATCACCGCCGAGCCCAGGCTGGACTCCCAGCGGCGCTGCTTGGGCAGGTTGTCGCCGAAGAACCGGCGGAACTGCGGGTCTTCGAACAGCGGGTGCGAGCTCTTGTTCACCACCTTGGTGGTGTACAGGTTGGCCACCGCAGGCGCGGCCAGGGTGACGGCATCGGCATAGGAGACCGGGCCCTGCACCACCTGTGTGGACTGGGGCGCCTGTTGCAGGTTGACATCCTGGCTGGGCAAGCCGACCCACTCCGGAAAGCGTTGGATGATCAGGGCGGCGATGAGCACGCCAGTGAGCAGGGGCCAGCCAAAGTAACGCAGAGCCTTGAACATGAACGAATCCTGGAAAGAGCCGGGGCCTGGGGCCGCGCATTGGAGCGTGGGCGCGCGATCATACACCGGTTCCCCCAGTGCCGACGACGGCCCATAATGGCCGGCATTATACGGACCTTCGCCAGGCCTTGCGCCTGGCAGGCACCCAGTTTTTTCGAGGAGATTTCCCATGGCCGTCGCGCTGAGTACATTGGTCGAAGAAGCCGAGCGCTACCTGGGCAGCAGCAGGATCCAGGACTATTGCCCCAATGGCTTGCAGGTCGAAGGCCGGCCGCAGGTCGGGCGCATCGTCACGGGCGTGACCGCCAGCCAGGCCTTGCTCGATGCGGCCGTAGAGGCTCAAGCCGATCTCGTGCTGGTGCACCATGGTTATTTCTGGAAGGGGGAAAACCCCTGCATCACCGGCATTCGCCAGCGACGCCTGAAAACCCTGCTGAACAACGACATCAGCCTGCTGGCCTTTCACCTGCCGCTCGACGTCCACCCGGAAGTGGGCAACAACGTGCAGCTGGCGCAACAGCTTCAGATCACCGTCGAGGGCCCGCTGGATCCAGACAACCCCAAGGTAGTCGGGCTGGTCGGGTCGCTGGCCCAACCCATGACTGCCCGCGATTTCGCCCGACGCGTGCAGGATGTGCTGGGGCGTGAGCCATTGCTGGTCGAAGAAGACAGGGTCGTTCGTCGTGTAGGGTGGTGCACCGGCGGCGGGCAGGGCTACATCGACACCGCGATCGCCGCCGGGGTGGACTTGTACCTGACCGGCGAAGCGTCGGAACAGACCTACCACAGCGCCCGCGAAAACGGCGTGAGCTTCATCGCCGCAGGACACCATGCGACCGAGCGTTACGGGGTGCAGGCATTGGGCGATTACCTGGCACGGCGTTTTGCCGTGGAGCACCTGTTCATCGATTGCCCCAATCCGATCTGACCGGCCTGTCGGCGCAGGCCAGATGATGGATCAGCGGGCTTGAGCGCCAACCCGCAGCCCAAACCCGCAGTCATATGGTTAGACGCTTTCGATCTATCCAGGCGTCTAAATAGAATCATCTGCTGTGATAGAGTGGCTCGCTCGAACACGGCCCGCTGGCCGTCCATAAGATCGTTTTTCGTGAGTAGCCATGGTCGACAAACTGACGCACTTGAAACAGCTGGAGGCGGAAAGCATCCATATCATCCGCGAGGTGGCCGCCGAGTTCGACAACCCGGTCATGCTGTACTCGATCGGCAAGGATTCCGCCGTGATGCTGCACCTGGCGCGCAAGGCTTTCTTCCCGGGCAAGCCGCCGTTCCCGGTGATGCACGTCGACACCCAGTGGAAATTCCAGGAGATGTACCGCTTCCGCGACAAGATGGTCGAGGAAATGGGGCTCGACCTGATCACCCACGTCAACCCAGAGGGTGTGGCGCAGGGCATCAACCCGTTCACCCATGGCAGCGCCAAGCACACCGACATCATGAAGACCCAGGGCCTCAAGCAGGCACTGGACAAGCATGGCTTCGATGCCGCTTTCGGTGGCGCCCGCCGCGACGAAGAAAAGTCGCGAGCCAAGGAACGCGTGTACTCCTTCCGTGACAGCAAGCACCGCTGGGACCCGAAGAACCAGCGCCCTGAGCTGTGGAACGTCTACAACGGCAAGGTCAACAAGGGCGAGTCCATTCGTGTGTTCCCTCTGTCGAACTGGACCGAGCTGGACATCTGGCAGTACATCTACCTTGAAGGCATCCCGATCGTGCCGCTGTACTTCGCCGCCGAGCGCGAAGTCATCGAGAAGAATGGCACCCTGATCATGATCGACGACGAGCGCATCCTCGAGCACCTGTCCGAGGAAGAGAAAGCCCGTATCGTCAAGAAAAAGGTGCGTTTCCGTACCCTGGGCTGCTACCCGTTGACGGGCGCCGTGGAGTCCGAAGCCGAGACGCTCACCGACATCATTCAGGAAATGCTCCTGACGCGCACTTCCGAGCGCCAGGGCCGGGTCATCGATCACGACGGCGCCGGGTCCATGGAAGACAAGAAACGCCAGGGCTATTTCTAAGCTTCAAGCGGCAAGCTGCAAGAGCAGTCGAACGCGCTGCGTTCGAACCTTGTGGATTGCCGCCTGCATGGCCCGCGAGCGCTCCAGAATGCCAAGTGGGTTGATCAACCTAATTTCTAACTAGTTGTACGCCGACAAGCTTGCCGCTTGAAGCTGACAGCTTGGAGCTTGAATGAGATGAGTCACCAATCCGATTTGATCAGCGAAGACATCCTCGCTTATCTGGCTCAGCACGAGCGCAAAGAACTGCTGCGTTTCCTGACCTGCGGTAACGTGGACGACGGCAAGAGCACCTTGATCGGGCGCCTGCTGCATGACTCGAAGATGATCTACGAGGACCACCTCGAAGCCATCACCCGTGATTCGAAGAAGTCCGGCACCACGGGCGAGGAAGTGGACCTGGCGCTGCTGGTCGATGGCCTGCAGGCCGAGCGCGAGCAGGGCATCACCATCGACGTGGCCTACCGCTACTTCTCCACGGCCAAACGCAAGTTCATTATCGCCGACACCCCGGGCCACGAGCAGTACACCCGCAACATGGCGACCGGCGCGTCCACCTGCGACCTGGCCATCATCCTGGTCGATGCGCGCTACGGTGTGCAGACCCAGACCCGCCGCCACAGCTACATCGCCTCGTTGCTGGGCATCAAGCACATCGTGGTCGCCGTCAATAAGATGGACCTCAAGGGCTTCGATGAAGGTGTCTTCGAGTCGATCAAGGCCGACTACCTGGCATTCGCCGAAGCCATCAACCTGACGCCGAGCAGCCTGCACTTCGTGCCGATGTCCGCGCTCAAGGGTGACAACGTGGTCAACCACAGCGAACAGTCGCCGTGGTACACCGGCCCGACCCTGATGGAAATCCTGGAAACCGTGGAAGTGGCGGCCGACCGCAACTTCACCGACCTGCGTTTCCCGGTGCAGTACGTCAACCGCCCCAACCTGAACTTCCGTGGTTTCGCAGGCACCCTGGCCAGCGGCGTGGTGCACAAGGGCGATGAAGTCGTCGTGCTGCCGTCGGGCAAGAGCAGCCGGGTGAAGTCCATCGTTACCTACGAAGGCGAGCTGGAAAGCGCAGGCCCGGGCCAGGCCGTGACCCTGACCATGGAAGACGAGATCGACATCTCCCGTGGCGACCTGCTGGTGCATGCCGACAATGTGCCGCCTGTGACCGACCAGTTCGAAGCCATGCTGGTGTGGATGGCCGAAGAGCCGATGCTGCCGGGCAAGAAGTACGACATCAAGCGTGCGACCAGCTACGTGCCGGGTTCGATTGCCAGCATCACCCACAAGGTGGACGTCAATACCCTGGAGAAGGGCGCTGCCAGCGCCTTGCAACTGAACGAAATCGGTCGCGTCAAGGTGTCCCTGGACAGTGCCATTGCGCTGGACGGTTACGAGAGCAACCGCACCACCGGTGCGTTCATCGTCATCGACCGCCTGACCAACGGCACCGTGGGCGCCGGCATGATCATCGCCCAGCCCGTACTGCCCCATGGCAGCGCCGGGCAGCATGGCAAGTCGGCGCATGTCTCGACCGAAGAGCGCGCCCTGCGCTTTGGCCAGCAACCGGCAACCGTGCTGTTCAGCGGCCTGTCCGGCGCCGGCAAGAGCACCTTGGCCTACGCGGTGGAGCGCAAGCTGTTCGACATGGGCCGCGCCGTTTACGTACTCGACGGGCAGAACCTGCGCCATGACCTGAACAAGGGCCTGCCACAGGATCGCGCTGGCCGTACCGAGAACTGGCGCCGCGCCGCCCATGTGGCGCGCCAGTTCAACGAAGCCGGCTTGCTGACCCTGGCCGCGTTCGTGGCCCCGGATGCCGAAGGCCGTGAGCAAGCCAAGGCGCTGATCGGCAAGGACCGCCTGGTGACCGTCTACGTCCAGGCCTCGCCACTGGTCTGCCGCGAACGCGATCCGCAGGGCCTGTATGCAGCCGAAGGTGACAACATTCCAGGCGAAAGCTTCCCGTTCGATGTACCGCTGGACGCCGATCTGGTCATCGATACCCAGGCCACCAGCGTGGAAGAAGGGGTCAAGCTCGTGCTGGATGTGTTGAGGCAGCGTGGGGCGATCTGACGGCGTTTGACGCTTAGGCTTTATTGCGAGCTACGCTCGCTCCTACGGGTTTTACTTTCCTGCAGGAGCGAGCGCAAGCTCGCCACCTTCCATCTGCACCCAACGCTTGGGCCCCGCCAATATCGCCTCCTCGCTCAGCAAACATCCATTCAGCGCCGACTTCAGCGCATCAACGTCCAGCCGCTGGCCGATGAACACGATTTCTTGACGGCAATCACTCACGTTTTCATCCCATTTTCCCATGCTCGCTTGGCGCCGATAGGCTTCCAGCGGCCACTGAGGTTGCTCGACGAAGCGCCACCAGCGCCCTTGGTATTCCCATTCGAACCGGCCACCACTCAACGCTCAACAGCAACCCGATTTCAAACCCGGCTGGCCGGGCTGGCCGATCAGAAATCGCCTTTATCGCGCAGCAGGTGGCCGTTTGTCCCGGCTGTTCGAACAAGCTTCGCAGACGTAGTGGATGGAAGGACGCGTTCGCAGGGGTACGGAATCCTCGCAGTCAGCAGGGCGGGGAACGCCGGGATGGGCGCCACACTAGGTGCTCGAGCGCAGGCTTTGGTCACCGCAAGTCGGTGAACACCGGGAGTTGGTTGGAAGTGCGCCAGGCTACAAGGGTTGCCAGCACCTGCTCAGCGGTTCGCTCATAGGCGGGATCAAGGGGGTAGATCAGGTCTGAACCGTCGGGATGGTCTACAGCCTCGATGGAAATGTTCGAGCTGCGCGTCTTGGTATGCTGTCGTTCCAGTGGCGGACATTATCGTTTGGATCAGCGTCAGGAAGTCGGCTGCGGTGTAGTCGACCAGGCGTTTGGGCGGGAGTTGCTCCACTGGCGTGGCGCGGCCGCAACACCTTTAATTGAGATCATGGCATTTCGCTTCAGGGCCGTGGTTGCAAAGTTCGTAGGATCTTGAACCCTCAAGGGTTTGATGAAACGGCGCACGGGGCGGCCAACCCTCTTTCATAGGATTCAATTGGTAAGTCCCGAACTGTTTTGAAAAGGTCGCGTCGTTGGCATAGGTGCTCCACAAGGCGGACTTGAAATCGGCAAATGTTTCAAACTGTTGGCCACGGAGTTTGGTCTTGATCTGTTCTGGCAGGTGTGTGTTCATTCATGACTCGCTGTAAAGGCAATAGTGTTTTTCGACTGGCGCGGATAGTGCGCGAGTAGTATTCATAATATCGCGCGGGGGGGAATGCTTTCCGGGGCTGACTGAATGTAGGTGAACGCCGAACCGTAGGATTTTTTCTGGGGTTTGGGATGGTGGTTGATAGGCCCTGGTTGTCCAGAGCCTTATGGCTTCAAGGAGTTTTGAAGCTTTCTTTTTCATTGGCTAATCGCCAAGCCTTGACAATTTCCAATACTTCGCCAGGTGCTCCGGTATTGCTCCCAACAGGCCTGAAGAATAAGTCGCTACCACTGGGATGCTCGGTAATGCGTTCAAAGTGCTCAAGTAGTGGGTCGAGTATACGGTCTGGCTCATCTTCGATCGCACGGTTTATCTCGAGTAAGAAGTCAAGGAATTCCTGTTCGGTATAATCGCGATAACTGCCTTTTAAGATCATGGCCTTTTCCCATAATGAATGCTGTTATGAATGAGAGGTGTCAGAATGACTATATTGTTCATGTCGTATACGCCACCATTTTGACTAATGGGGATCACATGGTGTAACTCATAAGATCGCTTGCTTTTGTATTCATCTTGCTTATCCACCCTGGGTGAATAGCCGTGCTTTCTCATTCGGCGAAGTTCTTGAGGGCTGAAGTGTTTAGACAAATCTGGGTCGTTAGCTATCTCCTTCCAAAACCGTCTTCTAAAAGCATCGAAACTCTTGAACTCCCTACCTCTGAGTTTATCCGCGATCTGAGCCGGGACGGGAGCACCTTCCGGGCGTCTCGCATCCTGGCGCCAGGTTTCGGAGGGGACGGCACCTGTTCCCACAGATGTACCCGACTCATACCTCGGACTTTTCAGCACTACCAACAGAGGCGGCAGCCCTGAATCCGCGGGGAACGTGACAATCAGCCGTTCCTGGTCCAGCAAGTCCAAGGCGGGATAGCTTTCCGCTTCGGGGGTAACAGGGTTCAGGCTGGACCCTGTGTACACAATGATCCCTTCTGGTACCTGTGGTAAACCGGTGGGGCCGCCCAACTCAGCCCCCGGTGGACTAGCCGGCGTCCAGGTCAAGGTGCGCTGCGGGTTCTCCAGCGCCACGATGTAGACACCTCGTGCGCTATCCCATCTGGCGGCGCGGACAGGGACCGAAGCGCGACCAGCTGTTATGTGCAACTTGAGGTCAGTACCTTCTTCGCTGCCCGATAGCAGGTACGGAAGGTCCAGTTGCGGTAATGACAAGGAAAGCGCTTCTAGGTCTGGACCCTCTGGCGGCACCAAATCTCTCAGCGGGATACCGATCAGGTATTGCCGGTCGCTGTTGCCCAGATTGGATGGCCATGCCAGAGACATGGTCGCGACAAGCGCCGTGGTGCCGGTGGCCAAAACACTGGCTATCGCTGTGCGTATTGCGGCTTGCAGGCCTGCATATGCGGTTGACAGGTTGCCGAACGAGGCTGACCCGATCGGCAGTACCAATGGCAACGAAGCAGCATCGCGGGCGGGGTAAGCATATGTTCGGCGCACGCGTTCTTCCTGCTGCTTGCGCATCGCCTCGGCCTGCTGCCTGGCTTTGTCTGCACGGCGTTCAGCTGCAAGTTTTCGCGCAGCTTTTTTTGCCTGTCGCTCTGCCAGCGCTTCCTTGACCTTACGTTCAGCTTCAACCCGCTGGGCTGCTCTGGCGGCCCTTGCTGCCTCCTTGGCCTGCTGAGCCTGCTCCCTGCGCAAGCGGAGCATTTCGGCTTTTTCAGCTGCCTCTCTGGCTTTGCGTTCTGCTAGGGCCTTTCGTTGGGCCTTTTTTGCCAGTCGCTCTTCCCTGGGGCGTTCAATTGCCTGAAGCTCCCCAGGAACCCACTTGTGTATGAAGGCTTGCTCCTTCGCCCGGAGATCTGCCTGAGCTTTTCGCCTGGCTGCTTCCGCTTCGGCCTGCTGCTGAGCAGCTTGGTCTGCAGCGGCCTGCTGACGAGCTGCTTGCGCCGCAGCGGCTTGTGCCTCAAGCAGAGCGCTTTGTTCGATTGCATGTCTTGCCAACAGCTGCTCTGCAACCTGGGTACGTTCAAGCAGGTTCTGAGTAGCGCTTGCGTAACGCTCCAGAAACCGTATGGATTCGGTGAGCGACATTGCCAGGTGGTAGTCTTTCCACAACGGGCCGGCCCGACGGTTGCGTTGTTCATCTACAAGGTGCTGCAAAGCTTCTGTTTGCGGCTTGGACAGCGGGCTTGTGATCTTGGGGTTGGATGAGGAAAAGGCGGGGATGGCCTGGCGTTTGGCGGCGATCAACGCGTGCGCGGCGGCAAGGTGCGCGGCGAGGTTGTCGGTCAGTTGCTGCCCTTCCAGTCCAACGGTACTGACTATTTCGTGCTGGAGAAAACTTGGCAGGCCGTCGAATTGGATGGCTCTTTCCACGTGGATCTGGCCAAGCCTTCTGGTCACAACTTCAGGCAGGTCGATGCCGGGCTCTTCAAGCTCGATACGATCCAGCGCGGCAGCCAGTGGCGCAAGATCCGCCGCATGCACTGCCAGTGCGCTCGCTTTGAGGTGCAACCTGTAAGAGCCATCGGCAGACCTGTTCAGCCGTGAGTACAGTTCGTTGGCGAACGCCTCCCCTTTTTCTGTAAAGACACCCGGGTCATAGATCCGGGTCATCATCGAGTCCGTGCGCTTGTAGAAAGAGGGTGCCCCGTAGAAGCTCACAGCATCCGGCAAGTCCTGCAAGTAGCCCCTACGCGTGTCGCTTATCAGTTCCGTAAGCCGTCTTTGTTCCTCCTTCAACTGGCCGAGCGTGGTGGTTGCTGAGGCGCTTGCGGCCTCGGTTATGCTCGATCTCTGCTGTGCTATTTGCGCGGGCAATGCCTGAATGGAGGCGGCATACTTGGCATCATGGTCCTGCTCGATGCCCTTGCGCTCGATATCGAGCACGCGGCTGGGGGCTAGTTCGTGTGTGTCTATTACACGAGGTGGGCTGGTGCCACGTGGGCGCCCTGCATCCAAGCCCCAGCCACCGAAGCCGAATCCACCGCCTCCGCTGATTGGGGCCAGTGGCATCCGGTCCGGGGCGGTGTCGCTGATCCAAAGTGCCTCGGTCAAGTACAGCGGGGGGTGTACGTAAGTGGGTTCAAGTACAACGGGGTTGTTTTTGGCCATGTAGTCAGCTCCTGATCTCTACATGGCCAGCTTTTCGTAAGGCAACCTTCGCAGATATCGGCTGCCGGGTAATCAATCCGTAAGACACTTCCCTCGCGATGGAAGGGCGTATCTAGCGATGGTTCTCCCATACCGGAACCACGCGTCTTTCCTTCACCGCCTTATAGGAAAAACTCGAATAGATCTCCTTCACTCCCGGCAGACGCTGAAGCACCTCACGGGCAAATTCTCCGAAGGCCTCCAAGTCCCTGGCCACGATTTCCAGCAGAAAATCGTACCGCCCGGAAATGTTATGGCAGGCGACAATCTCGGGTATCTCCATCAGTCGCTGCTCGAACGCCAGCGCCATCGGTTTGGTATGGGAATCCATCATGATGCTGACGAAGGCAGTTACCCCGAACCCTAGCGATTTGGAGGAAAGCATGGCCTGATAGCCGGTGATATAGCCGTTCTCTTCCAGCAGCTTAATCCTGCGCCAGCAGGGCGAAGTGGTCAGCGATACCCTGTCGGCGAGCTCGGCGACGGTGAGGCGAGCGTTATTCTGCAAGGCCGCGAGCAGTGCGCGGTCGATGCGGTCCAAGGGTGCAGGCATGCTTTGCCCTCAAGTACTCACATTTATTGTTTTTGTTCCAAAACAGCGATGCTGGCTTGGTCATTTTGGAAAAATTCTGGGGTTGCCCTGGCATAAGCTTAGATCAAACCAACAAGAGGCTGTTGCCATGCGCGACTCCCGTCACGACAACGGTTTTTCAACGCGTGCCATCCATCACGGTTACGACCCGCTCGCGCACGGCGGCGCACTGGTACCGCCGATCTACCAAACCGCTACCTATGCCTTTCCAACCGTCGAATACGGCGCGGCGTGCTTTGCCGGTGAACAGGCCGGGCATTTCTACAGCCGTATCTCCAACCCCACGCTGAATGTGCTCGAAGCGCGCATGGCGTCGCTTGAGGGCGGGGAGGCGGGCCTTGCGCTGGCATCGGGGATGGGCGCCATCACCTCCACGCTCTGGACCCTGCTGCGCCCGGACGATGAGTTGATCGTCGGGCGGACCGTGTATGGATGCACCTTTGCCTTCATGCACCACGGCATCGGGGCGTTTGGCGTGACGATCCGCCACGTCGACCTCAACGATACCGACGCACTGCGCGCCGCGCTCAGTGACAAGACGCGCATGATCTACTTCGAGACCCCCGCCAACCCGACCATGCGGCTGGTCGATATTGCCGCCGTGGCCGAAGCGGTACGCGGCCGTGATGTGCTGGTGGTGGTCGACAACACCTACTGCACGCCTTACCTGCAAAGGCCGCTGGAACTGGGCGCTGATCTGGTCGTGCATTCGGCCACCAAGTACCTCAGCGGCCATGGCGATATCACCGCCGGCTTGGTGGTGGGCCGTCAGGCGCTGATCGATCGGATTCGTCTGCAGGGGCTCAAGGACATGACAGGGGCGGTGCTGTCGCCTCAGGACGCCATGCTGCTGATGCGCGGAATAAAGACCCTGGCCCTGCGCATGGACCGGCATTGCGAAAACGCCCGGCAGGTCGCCGAGTACCTGTCGCGTCAGCCGCAGGTGGAGCTGATCCACTACCCAGGCTTGCCGACGTTCGCACAACACGACTTGGCCAAGCGGCAAATGCGCCTACCCGGCGGCATGATCGCTTTCGAGCTCAAGGGCGGCCTTGATGCTGGACGCCGCTTCATGAATGCGCTGGGCCTGTTCGCACGCGCCGTGAGCCTGGGTGATGCCGAGTCGTTGGCCCAGCACCCGGCAAGCATGACCCATTCTAGCTACACGCCCGAAGAGCGGGTGCAGCACGGTATCTCCGAGGGGCTTGTGCGTTTGTCAGTCGGGCTTGAGGACATTGAAGACCTGCTGGCAGACGTGCAACAGGCGTTGCGCGCCTGCTCATGAGGTGCGAGGAAGCGCTACCCGATGCCTTGTCCAGACTGGGCGAGGGCATTCTGGCGGTGCTGGCGAAAGAGCCAGCGTATCCAAGAGGAGCGTCACCATGAAAGTATCTGCATACCCACTCGATCTGATCATTCGCCATGCTGGCGGAGATGACGATGAGGGCGGTCATTCCTGGCGCAAGCCTTGACCTGAAGGGCGTTCCCCGCCCTTGCAGGGGGCGCTTGGTCGATGTTGATCGTGCATTGAAAAAGGCCTCTTTCGAGGCCTTTTTCAATGTCAGTGCTTCAGACCATAGCTCTCGTCGAGCATGCCCGGCGAGTTGGGCGTTTTCGGCGCGTAATCGCGCGGCACTTCGGCGGTATCCCTGGGCGGCGTCAGGCGACTGTGCGGGCCGTGGGAGCTTTCCGAGTGCAGCGCTGCCAGCAGGCGTTGACGCGTCACTTCGTCCAGGGCCAGGTTGTTGGCGCCATCGGCCAGGTGATCTTGAACATCCTGATAGCTCTGATTGAGCTTTTTGACCAGTACGGCGGTGCTGTTGAAGTGCGTCACCACCTGGTTCTGGTAGCTGTCGAAACGCTGTTGGATGTCATCGAGCTGGCGCTGGCTGCTGCTGGGCGCAGCGTTGGGCAACAGGCGCGCCACGACGAAACCGACGACCACACCGATGACCAGGGCCAGGGTAGGCAACAACCAAACAAGGAGCGAGAGTTCCACGAGTCCTTCCTCTATAAACGGCTTTGCTTTACGTTAACGGCTCAGACCTGCGCTGTATACCGCGAGCGATCGCAAATCAGAACAGAATTCCTCACCTAGACGAATCGACCTCCCCCAAGGTCACGGAGTAGTGCCTTGCTTGTCCGCGAAACCCCTCTGTTCATCGACGGCCCCAGTGGCCCGCTCGAAGCCCTCTACCTGGACGTGGCAGACGCCCGTGGCGCCGTGCTGATCTGTCATCCCAACCCGGTCCAGGGCGGCACCATGCTCAACAAGGTGGTTTCGACATTGCAACGCACGGCCCGGGACGCCGGGTACGTGACCCTGCGTTTCAACTACCGCGGCGTTGGGCAAAGCGCCGGCAGCCATGACATGGGTGAAGGCGAGGTGGCTGACGCCCAGGCCGCGGCCGCCTGGCTGCAGGCGGCGCATCCCGGGCTGCCCTTGGTGTTGATGGGCTTTTCCTTCGGCGGCTTCGTGGCGACCGCCCTGGCTGGCCGCCTGGAAGCCGAAGGCACTGCCTTGCAGCATCTGTTCATGATCGCCCCGGCCGTCATGCGCCTGAGCGAGCAATTCCCCGTGCCGCAGCAGTGCCCGGTGACCCTGGTGCAACCCGATGCCGACGAGGTCGTTTCACCGGCGCTGGTTTACGATTGGTCCGACAGCCTGTCACGCCCCCATGAGCTGCTGAAAGTGGCAGAATGCGGACACTTCTTCCATGGCAAGCTGACCGACCTCAAGGATCTGCTGCTGCCGCGCCTTTCGAACCGAGCCAAGCCTGAATAAGCGAACACCCATGACCACGCGTATCCTTACCGGTATCACGACCACCGGCACTCCGCACCTGGGCAACTACGCCGGTGCCATCCGCCCGGCCATCCGAGCCAGCCAGCAGCCTGGCGTGGACTCGTTCTACTTCCTGGCCGACTACCACGCCCTGATCAAGTGCGACGATCCGCTGCGCATCCAGCGCTCGCGTCTGGAAATCGCCGCCACCTGGCTCGCCGGTGGCCTGGATCCGGACAAGGTGACCTTCTACCGCCAGTCCGACATTCCGGAAATCCCCGAGCTGACCTGGCTGCTGACCTGCGTGGCGGCCAAGGGCTTGCTCAACCGCGCCCATGCCTACAAGGCATCGGTGGACAAGAACGTCGAAAACGGCGAAGACCCGGATGCCGGCGTCACCATGGGCCTGTTCAGCTACCCGGTGCTGATGGCGGCGGACATCCTGATGTTCAACGCCAACAAGGTGCCGGTTGGTCGTGACCAGATCCAGCACGTGGAAATGGCCCGCGATATCGGCCAGCGCTTCAACCACCTGTTCGGCCAGGGCAATGAGTTCTTCGCACTGCCGGAGGCGGTCATCGAGGAAAGCGTGGCCACCTTGCCCGGCCTGGATGGGCGCAAGATGTCCAAGAGCTATGACAACACCATCCCGTTGTTCACCAGCGCCAAGGACATGAAGGATGCCATTTCGCGCATCGTCACGGACTCGCGCGCGCCGGGTGAAGCCAAGAACCCGGACGACGCGCACCTGTTCACGCTGTTCCAGGCCTTCTCCACACCTGAGCAGTGCGCCGAGTTCCGAGCCGAGCTGGAGCAGGGCCTGGGTTGGGGCGAAGCCAAGCAGCGACTGTTCCAGTTGCTCGACGGCCAGCTGGCCGAAAAACGCGAGTATTACCATCAGCTGATCGCGCGGCCTGCGGACCTGGAGGATATCCTCCTGGCAGGCGCGGCCAAGGCGCGCGCCATCGCCACGCCGTTTCTGGAGCAATTGCGCGAAGCCGTTGGCCTGCGCTCGTTCCGCAGCAGCGTACAGGCCACGGCGAACGTCAAGAAGAAGGTCGCCAAGAGCGCGCGCTTCGTCAGCTTCCGCGACGAAGACGGGAGCTTCCGCTTCCGCCTGTTGGCTGCCGATGGCGAGCAACTGCTGTTGTCGCGCAGCTTTGCCGATGGCAAAAGCGCAGGTGCCGTGAGCAAGCAGTTGCAACAAGGCGACGGGGTGGATATCCGCGTTGAGGGATTGGGCTTTGCTGTGTGGCTCAAGGATCAGCCGGTTGCCGACGGTGCGCCGTTCGACAGCGAACAAGCCCGTGATGCTGCCATCGAGCGTCTTCGCGCAGCGCTGGAGCCTCAACAGGACTGACCGACGGGCGGGAGGTATCCGCCCACTGGTACTGTGATCAGGGTAGCCTCATCGGGTCTCTGGTGCCGGTATGAGGCATATTGACGCAAGTCGCATTGCCATTAGGCGGGCCGCTCGCTACAGTGACGGCCCGTTTTTTGTTGCCTCGCTAACGAATCATGACTCCCCTAGAACGCTATCAAGCAGATCTGAAACGTCCCGATTTCTTTCATGACGCGGCGCAGGAAACTGCGGTGCGTCACCTGCAGCGCCTGTACGACGACCTGGTGCAGGCCCAGAACAACAAGCCGGGTGTATTCGGCAAGTTGTTCGGCAAGAAGGAGCAGACCCCGGTCAAGGGCCTGTACTTCTGGGGCGGGGTAGGGCGAGGCAAGACCTACCTGGTCGACACCTTCTTCGAAGCGCTGCCGTTCAAGCAGAAGATGCGCACGCACTTCCACCGCTTCATGAAGCGTGTCCACGAGGAGATGAAAACCCTAAAGGGCGAGAAGAATCCCCTGACCATCATTGCCAAGCGCTTCAGCGATGAGGCCAAGGTGATCTGCTTCGACGAGTTCTTCGTCTCGGACATCACCGACGCCATGATCCTGGGCACCTTGATGGAGGAGCTGTTCAAGAACGGCGTTTCCCTGGTGGCCACTTCCAACATCGTGCCGGACGGCCTCTACAAGGATGGCCTGCAGCGTGCGCGCTTCCTGCCGGCCATCGCCATGATCAAGCAGTACACCGATGTAGTGAACGTCGACAGCGGTGTCGATTATCGCCTGCGCCACCTGGAGCAGGCCGAACTGTTCCATTACCCGCTCGACGAGGCGGCGCAGCAGAGCATGCGTGCCAGCTTCAAGGCGCTGACGCCCGAGTGCACGGCAGCGGTCGAGAACGACGTGCTGATGATCGAGAACCGTCCCATTCATGCGCTGCGCACCTGCGACGATGTGGCCTGGTTCGACTTCCGCGCCTTGTGCGATGGGCCGCGAAGCCAGAACGACTACATCGAACTGGGCAAGATCTTCCATGCGGTCCTGCTGAGCAACGTCGAGCAAATGGGCGTGGCAAGCGATGACATCGCGCGTCGCTTCATCAACATGGTCGACGAGTTCTATGACCGTAACGTCAAGCTGATCATCTCGGCCGAAGTGGAACTCAAGGACCTGTACACCGGTGGGCGCTTGAGCTTCGAGTTTCAGCGCACGCTGAGCCGACTGCTGGAAATGCAGTCTCATGAATTCCTGTCCCGCGCGCACAAGCCTTGAAAACCTGGGGCTGCCTTGCAGCCCATCGCCTAACTGCCGGCGATGGGCTGCAAGGCAGCCCGATTGCGCTCAGGCCTCTTGCATGAACTGCTGGCGATACTGATTCGGTGACAGGTCGGTGTGCTGGCGAAACAGCCGGGCGAAGAAGCTGGCATCGTCATAGCCCACCTCGTAACTGATGGTCTTGATGCTCTTGCGCGTGCTCGACAACAGCCCCTTGGCCGTCTCGATGCGCAAGCGTTGCAGGTAATGCAGCGGCTTGTCCCCGGTTGCGCCCTGGAAACGGCGCATGAAATTGCGAATGCTCATGCCGTGGTTGCGGGCTACGTCCTCGAAGCGAAACTTGTCGGCGAAATGCTCTTCCAGCCAGTGCTGAATCTGCAGGATGATCAGGTCCTGGTGCAGCTTCTGGCCGCCAAAGCCCATGCGTCCCGGCGTGTAGTTGCGCTGCACCTCGTACAGGATGTCGCGCGACACGGCCCGCGCCACATTGGCCCCGCAGAAGCGCTCGATCAGGTAGATGTACAGATCGCAGGCTGACGTGGTGCCGCCAGCGCAGTACAGATTGTCCGCATCGGTCAGGTGTTTGTCCTGGGTCAGGCGTACGTGTGGGAAGCGCTCGGCAAAACTGTCGAAGAAACGCCAGTACGTGGTCGCTTCCTTGCCGTCGAGCAGGCCTGACTCGGCCAGCCAGAACACGCCGCTGGCCTCTGCACACAGCACGGCGCCCCGCGCATGCTGTGCCTGCAGCCAGGGCAGCACCTGCGGATAACGTTGCAACAGGTTGTCAAAATCGTCCCAGAACGCCGGAAGGATGATCACATCGGCATCATCCAGGCCGCCGTCCACCGGCAGCTGCACGTTGCTGAAGCTCTCTACCGGCAGCCCGTCAGGGCTGACCAGGTGGATCTCGAACATGGGTTGCAAGCCCAGGCCAAGCTGCTTGCCGTAGCGCAAGCTGGCCAGGTGAAAGAAGTCCTTGGCCTGCATCAAGGTCGAAGCGAATACCTTGTCAATGGCCAGGATGCTGACGCGCCGCAACGACGCGGAGGGTTGGGTAAACATCATTGTCATTGTTCTTATAGGATGGAGTGGTCAATCACTGGCTGGATCGTCTTATTTTTTACGGGTCATGTCTAGCCTGGTAGACAGCGCCGCCCGCTTCGCGGGTAAACCCGAGAAGCAAGCGGCGTTGGGTGCGTGCTCAGGGCGCGGGGTTGGGTTGATCCTGGTGGATGGCCTCGATGGCTGCCAGCAGTTCGTCATCGAGGCTGAGTTCGAGGCTGGCCAGGTTGCTGTCCAGTTGCTCGAGGCTGGTGGCACCGATGATGTTACTGGTCACGAACGGTTGACGGGTAACGAAGGCCAACGCCATCTGCGCCGGATCGACACCGTGTTCCCGGGCCAGCTGTACATAACGCTCGCAAGCGGCCACTGTCTGTGGGTTGGAATAGCGCGCAAAGCGGCTGAACAGGGTCAGACGCGCCTTCTCCGGGCGGGCGCCGCCGTCGTATTTGCCCGAGAGCATGCCAAAGGCCAGGGGCGAGTAGGCCAGCAGGCCGCACTGCTCGCGAATGGCGATTTCGGCAAGCCCCACCTCGAAGCTGCGGTTGAGCAGGTTGTAGGGGTTCTGGATGGAGACGGCCCGAGGCCAGCCACGGGTTTCGGCCAACTGCAGGAATTTCATGGTGCCCCAGGGGGTTTCGTTGGACAGCCCGATGTGGCGGATCTTGCCCGCGCGCACCTGCTCGTCGAGCACCTCCAGGGTTTCTTCCAGTGGGGTGAAATGGTCCTGCGGCAGGTGCTGGTAGCCCAGCTTGCCGAAGAAGTTGGTGCTGCGCTCAGGCCAGTGCAGCTGGTAGAGATCGATGCGATCGGTCTGCAGGCGCCGCAGGCTCTCTTCCAGTGCCGCGACAATGTGTTGCCGGTTGTGCCTGAGTTGACCGTCGCGGATATGGCTGATGCCATTGCCGGGGCCGGCCACCTTGCTGGCCAGTACCCAGTCGTCCCGATCGCCCTGGCGGGCGAACCAGTTGCCGATGATGCGCTCGGTGGCGGCATAGGTTTCCGGGCGCGGGGGTACCGGGTACATCTCGGCAGTGTCGATGAAGTTGATGCCTGCGGCCTTGGCCCGGCCAATCTGTTCGAATGCCTGGGTCTGATCGTTCTGTTCGCCCCAGGTCATGGTGCCCAGACACAGCGCGCTGACTTCGAGGTCGGTGCGACCCAGCTGACGGTAGTCCATCGGTTGCTTGCTCCTTGGCTATGGTCATTCATCAAAGCAGGTTGATATTTTTCCCGCAATCTGGATAATTCAGCCCCTCTCCGCGTGGCGGAAGTGATGCACCATCACGCAGGAAGAACCCCGTCGAACATTGGCGTGCCTGACCCGAGCCCCCAAAAGCGTCAGCGTTCGGCTGCGCGCTTGCCCTTGGCAAGCTGTGCACTATCCAGTAAGATTCGCCGTCTATTTTTCGCTGGGCGGCCTCTGAGGCTTTAGAGAATGAAAACTTTTACTGCTAAACCGGAAACAGTAAAGCGCGAGTGGTTCGTAGTCGACGCCGCTGGCCAGACCCTGGGTCGTCTGGCTACCGAAATCGCTAGCCGTCTGCGTGGCAAACACAAGCCAGAATACACCCCTCACGTTGATACCGGCGACTACATCGTCGTCATCAACGCCGAGCAGGTTCGTGTGACGGGTGCCAAGTCTTCCGACAAAATGTACTACTCCCACTCCGGTTTCCCAGGTGGTATCAAGGAAATCAACTTCGAGAAGTTGATCGCCAAGGCCCCTGAGCGTGTTATCGAGACTGCGGTCAAAGGCATGCTGCCGAAGAACCCGCTGGGTCGCGACATGTACCGTAAGCTGAAAGTGTACGCGGGTGCTGCTCACCCACACACTGCTCAGCAGCCTCAAGAACTGAAGATCTAACGGGATAGTTCATTATGTCGGCGACTCAAAATTACGGCACTGGCCGTCGCAAGACCGCAACCGCTCGCGTATTCCTGCGTCCGGGTACTGGTAACATCTCCATCAACAACCGTTCTCTGGACGTGTTCTTCGGTCGCGAAACCGCTCGCATGGTTGTTCGCCAGCCGCTCGAGCTGACCGAAAGCGTTGAGAAATTCGACATCTACGTCACCGTTTCCGGTGGTGGTGTCAGCGGTCAGGCCGGTGCGATCCGTCACGGTATCACCCGCGCTCTGATGGAATACGACGAAACCCTGCGTGGCGCACTGCGTCGTGCTGGCTACGTCACCCGCGACGCTCGTGAAGTCGAGCGTAAGAAAGTGGGTCTGCGTAAAGCGCGTAAGCGTCCTCAGTACTCCAAGCGTTAATACCGCTTCGGCAGTCGAAAAAAGCCCGGTTCCTTGGAACCGGGCTTTTTTTTGCCTTGAATAATTCACCCGCTCGGCGGTGAGCGTCTTTCCCATAGACGTAGATCAAGCAAAGCGTGGGTAGTGGCCGTGCAGCCCGGTAATCACCTTGTCAGTGTGTGGTTTTGTTACTTACCATGGCGACCAATTTTTAGCGCCACTGACACAACCTAGGTACGAGCCTGGTTCAACAGGCCAAGCAAGCTGATGGGAGAGGACTGAATGAGCAATGACGGCGTCAACGCAGGCCGGCGCCGCTTCCTCGTAGCCGCGACATCCGTGGTCGGGGCAGCGGGAGCAGTGGGGGCTGCGGTACCGTTCGTGGGGTCATGGTTCCCCAGTGCCAAGGCGAAAGCTGCAGGTGCCCCGGTAAAGGTCAACATCGCCAAGGTCGAGCCAGGGCAGCAGATGGTTGCAGAATGGCGAGGGCAGCCTGTATTCATCGTGCGGCGAACGGCTGAGATCCTCGGCAATCTCAAGAAAATCACCGGCGAACTGTCAGACCCCGATTCCCAGGCATCGGACCAGCCGACCTACGTCGATCCGCAGGTACGCTCCATCAAGCCGGAGATCCTCGTGCTGGTTGGTCTGTGCACGCACCTGGGTTGCTCGCCGACGTTCCGCCCTGAAGTGGCCCCTGTCGACCTCGGACCCAAATGGGTCGGAGGTTATTTCTGCCCCTGCCATGGTTCCCACTACGACATGGCGGGGCGAGTGTACAAGTCGCAGCCGGCACCGCTGAACCTGCCGGTGCCGCCGCATGCCTACGAGTCCGACGAAATCATCGTCATCGGTATCGACCAGGAGAACGCATGATGAGCAAGTTCATGGACTGGATCGACGCGCGTTTCCCTGCCACCAAGATGTGGGAAGACCACCTCAGCAAGTACTACGCGCCCAAGAACTTCAATTTCCTGTACTTCTTCGGCTCTCTGGCCTTGCTGGTGCTGGTCAATCAGATCGTCACCGGGGTCTGGCTGACGATGAGTTTCACGCCTTCGGCCGAAGAGGCATTCGCCTCGGTCGAATACATCATGCGTGACGTGGAGTACGGCTGGATACTGCGCTACTTGCATTCGACGGGTGCGTCGGCCTTCTTCATCGTCGTCTACCTCCACATGTTCCGCGGCTTGCTGTATGGCTCCTACCAAAAGCCCCGGGAGCTGGTATGGCTGTTTGGTATGCTGATCTACCTGGCGCTGATGGCTGAGGCGTTCATGGGCTACCTGCTGCCATGGGGGCAGATGTCGTATTGGGGCGCACAGGTGATCATCTCCCTGTTCGGGGCCATTCCCGTCATCGGCGATGACATCACCCAGTGGATTCGCGGCGACTACCTGATTTCGGGCATCACGCTCAATCGCTTCTTCGCCCTGCACGTGGTGGCCTTGCCGATCGTCATTCTGGGCCTGGTGGTGCTGCACATCCTGGCCTTGCACGAAGTCGGCTCGAACAACCCTGACGGCATCGACATCAAGAAGCACAAGGACGAAAACGGTATCCCGCTGGACGGCATTCCGTTCCACCCGTACTACACCGTCAAGGATATCGTCGGGGTGGTCGTGTTCCTGTTCGTGTTCTGCGCCGTGGTGTTCTTCTTCCCGGAAATGGGCGGATACTTCCTGGAAAAACCCAACTTCGAACAGGCCAACGCCTTCAAGACCCCTGAGCACATCGCGCCGGTGTGGTACTTCACGCCGTTCTACGCCATCTTGCGCGCCGTACCGGACAAACTGATGGGCGTGATCGCCATGGGCGCTGCCATTGCCGTGCTGTTCGTGCTGCCCTGGCTGGACCGCAGCCCCGTTCGCTCCATGCGCTACAAGGGCTGGATAAGCAAACTCTTCCTGCTGGTGTTCTGCGTCGCCTTCATCGTCCTCGGCGTGCTGGGGGTACTGGCGCCGACGCCTGGGCGTACCTTGCTGTCGCAGGTGTGCACGTTCCTGTACTTCGCCTACTTCCTGCTGATGCCGTTCTACACAAGGCTCGAGAAGACCAAACCGGTTCCGGAAAGGGTGACTGGCTGATGAAAAAGTTGATTGCTGTAATTCTCCTGGCAGTGATGCCTGCATTCACCCTTGCTGCAGAGCATGGCGTGGAACTGGACAAGGTCGATATCGACCTGAGCGACAAGGCGGCGATGCAGGACGGTGCGCGCACGTTCGCCAACTACTGCATGGGTTGCCACAGTGCCAAGTTTCAGCGCTATGAGCGTGTGGCCGATGACCTGGGCATACCCCACGATGTGATGCTTGAGAACCTGGTGTTCACCGGGGCAAAGATTGGCGACCACATGCAGATTGGCATGAAGCCCAGCGATGCCAAGACCTGGTTCGGTGCCGCGCCGCCCGACCTTACCCTGGTGGCGCGGGTCAGGGGTGCCGACTGGCTGTACAGCTACCTGCGCAGTTTCTACGAGGACCCATCGCGGCCCTACGGCGTGAACAACAAGGTCTTCCCCAACGTCGGCATGCCGAACGTGCTGGTTGGCCTGCAGGGAAACCAGGTGATCGGCTGCAAGCAGGTGCAGACGGTGGTGGATGGCAAAAAACAATTTGACCCATTGACCGGCACGCCGTTGACCCATGAAGCCTGCGATCAGCTGACCATTACGCCGAATTCCGGTACCCTGACCACCGAGCAGTTCGACGAGAAGGTCAAGAACCTGGTGACCTTCCTGGCCTATTCGGCCAACCCGGTCAAACTGGAAAGTCAGCGCATTGGTACTTACGTATTGCTGTACCTGGCTTTCTTCTTCGTATTCGCCTATTTGCTCAAGCGTGAATACTGGAAGGACGTGCACTGATCACGCAGTAACCTCTGGTTGTTGAACGCGCCTGTGGCGCACTGGCAGTTATGCCAGTGCGCCACAGGCGCGTTTTCATTTACAGTTTTTACAAGCATCCCTCGAGAGGAGGCGCTACATGGGCGTAACCAATGGGTTAGCCTGCTATTCCGACCCTGCCGATCAATACTCGCATCGGGTTCGCCTTGTGTTGGCCGAAAAGGCCGTTGACGCGCACATCATCGACGTCGATACCGGCAAGATCCCGCCGCGGCTCGCCGAACTGAACCCGTATGGCAGCGTGCCGACCTTGGTGGATCGGGATTTGGTTCTGTACGAGTCGACCGTGATCATGGAATACCTGGAGGAGCGCTATCCGCACCCTCCGCTGATGCCGGTCTATCCGGTCGGGCGTGGCAATAGCCGGTTGCTGATGCACCGTATCCAGCGAGACTGGTGCAGCCTGGCCGATCAGATTCTCGACCCACGCACCCGCGAGGCTGCCCGTGCAGAGGCTCGCAAGGCACTGCGCGAAAGCCTGACCGGTGTCTCGCCGCTGTTTGCCGAGTTCGCCTGTTTCATGAGCGATGAGCAAAGCCTGGTCGATTGCTGTCTACTGCCCATACTCTGGCGTCTGCCGATGATGGGTATCGAATTGCCGCGGCAAGCCAAGCCGCTGCTGGATTACATGGAGCGACAGTTCGCCCGGGAATCACTCCAGGCAAGCCTGTCGTCCGTTGAACGCGAAATGCGCACGCTTTGAGGAGCTGTTGATGAACTCCAGTCGCCCCTATCTGGTTCGAGCACTGTACGAGTGGATCGTCGACAACGATTGCACACCCCATATGTTGGTCAATGCCGAGTACCCGAAAGTACAGGTGCCGGACGGTTTCGCCAGTGATGGCCAGATCGTCCTGAATGTGTCGCCAAGCGCTGTGCGCAGTTTGCACATGGACAATGACGCCGTCAGCTTCGAAGGCCGTTTTGGCGGTGTGCCCCATTCATTGTTCGTGCCCATTGGCGCGGTGCTGGGTATCTATGCCCGCGAGAATGGACAGGGCATGGTCTTCGAGTTGGAGTCTTCGATGATGGAGGACGACGAGATCGAGGACGATCAGGAGCAGCCTGATGATGATGGGCCGCCAGAAGGCGGCGGGCAGCCTCCGCGCCCAAGCGGGCGGCCAAGTTTGAAAGTGGTGAAATAAAAAAAGGCGATCCGCAAGGATCGCCTTTTTAGCCTGGGCAATAGACGAGGTGCGCGCTGGTCCGCGCTGCCTGCGGGCTCACGTGTTCAGTCGATGTACTCGAACAGTTTCACGATCTTCTGCACGCCAGACACGCTCTGCACGACGGCAGTGGCGGCATTGGCCTCCTGCTGGGTGACGAGGCCCAACAAGTACACGATGCCATTCTCGGTGATCACTTTGATCCGCGAGCTGGGTACTGCTGTATCGGTCAGCATCTGGGTCTTGATCTTGGTGGTCAACCACGCGTCGTTGTTGCGTGCCAGGATGGAGGAGGGCTGCATGACCTGCAGTTCGTTATGCACCTTCTTGACGCGCTGGACCTGGCTGGCCGTCTGTTCGGCAAGGCTCTTGAGTTCGGCGCGTGGTGTCTGGCCAGCCAAGAGCACGATGCCGTTGTAGCTGCTGACGACGATGTGCGAGCCCTTGTCCAGGTCTGGGCTGGCCTTGGCGATATTCACCGAGGCCTTGGTCTCGATCAGTGAGTCGTCGATCTTGCTGCCAATGGTACGAGTGCCTCGGTCATCCTCGATGGGCGAATTACGAGCAGAGTTGAGTACCGAACTGCAGCCGGTGACGCTCAGGCACAAGGTCAAGGCCACAAGGCCAATGCGCATAGGGGTCATTCTTCACTCCCGAACAGTTGGCTGTCGATCAGATCGCACAGGCAATGGATCGCCAGCAGGTGGACTTCCTGGATGCGAGCGGTCACCGTCGAGGGTACCCGAATCTCGACGTCCTCTGGCAGCAAGAGCGAGGCCATGCCCCCGCCGTCGCGGCCGGTCAATGCTACGACAATCATTTCGCGGTCATGTGCGGCCTGGATGGCCTGGATGACGTTGGCGGAATTGCCGCTGGTAGAGATGGCCAGCAGAACATCCCCAGGTTGGCCCAGGGCGCGGATCTGCTTGGAAAATACCTCGTTGTAACTGTAGTCGTTGGCAATCGAGGTCAGGGTCGAGCTGTCGGTGGTCAGCGCGATCGCTGGCAGGCTGGGGCGTTCGCGCTCGAAGCGGTTGAGCAGCTCCGAGGAGAAATGCTGCGCATCGCCGGCCGAGCCGCCATTGCCACACGCGAGCATCTTGCCCTCGTTGAGCAGTGCGTTGACCATGACCAGGCTGGCCTGCTCGATGTGCGGTGCCAGGATGTCCATTGCCTGTTGCTTGGTATCGATGCTGGCCTGGAACAGCCGGCGGATTCGGGATTGCATGTCCATCTGGTGACCTTAAATGGGGCGGAGGCCGGCGCGGCACGCGACGGTAATCAGCCCGCGAAACATAGAGCAAAAAGAACGGAGTGGGTTCAGCATTCGAAGGCGTTTTTCAACCATTCGAGCGGCTTGCCAGCATGATGGCTGCCTTGCAGGGCAACCACGTCGAAGCGGCAAGGACAGTTGCCCCATTGAGGCTTCTGATGCAGGAACAGGCTGGCGGCAAGCACCAGCCGCTTCTGCTTACGCTGATCGATACTGCCGAGGGCGCCACCGAAGCGTGCGTGCAACCGATAGCGGACTTCGACGAATACTACTGTATCGGCGTCGAGCATGACCAGATCAAGCTCGCCTCCTTTGCATCGCCAGTTGCGGGCAATCAGCTTGAGGCCATGCCCTTGAAGGTACTCAAGGGCCTGGTTTTCCGCCGCTTGCCCGGCATGGCTTGGCGAGGCAGGGGGCATCAACGGGGCGTGTCGGGGAGGCGCTTGACCTGGCCACTGGCAAACTCTGCCCACGGCAGCTGACGCTCAACACGTTGGCTGGCATTGATGCCCAGGTTGCCAGACAGGCCCTGGATACGGCTGTCAGGCAGGGCCTTGAGCTGCCCGAGGCGCGGGGCCAGGCTGTAGGCGTCCACCCCCATGGCATACAGGCGTCCCAGGCTGCCGGCAGCTTGCGGCCATTGCTGTACCACCTGCTGGCGGAGGCTGTTGCTGCTGTCGAGCAACCATGGGGTTTCACAGAAACGGATGCCGTTCATGTCGTTGTACTGGTTCACATCGCCGCTGGCGCTGTACAGGTTGGAGGTGGCATAGACCGGCACATCACCTGCGTACTGGAAGTTCAGGGTCGGCTTGATTTGCTGTGCCTGCTGTGGGGTGGCGGCGAGGAACAGGAAGTCGATGTCCTGGCGACGCGCGGGCTGGGCAGCGATGCTGCCGCCCACGGTGCTTTGCACGCTCTTGGCGCGACCTTCGCTTTGGCGCAGCTGGAACAGGTCGGCAATCTGCTGGGCCAGTGCCACGGGCTGGGCAATACGCTCTGCAGCCAGCAATGTGCCGCCGTTGCTCTCCCAGTCCTGACGGAACGCGGCCAGTACACGGTCGCCCCATTCCCCGCTCGGCACCATGGCAACGGCACGGACCATGCCGTCTGCGCGCGCCCTGCGGGACACCTCGCGGGCTTCGTCCTCGGCGGCAAGGCCAAATTGGAACAGTTGAGGCGGCGCTTTCTGACCGGCGTCGGCGTAGTTCAGTGCCAAGGTTGTGATCGGAAGCTGCGGTTTGGCAGCCAGTTGCTTGACCAGCGGTTTTTCCAGCGGGCCAATGACAAGCTGCACGCCATCGGCCTGGGCCTGGCGGTAGAAGTCGTCCAGCGACCCTAGGCGGGAGCTGTCGACCATCTGCACGGACGGGGCAGGCTGCCCGGATTGCTGGGCCTGGAAGTGGGCAGCCATGAAGCCGTCACGCAGCGCACGCGCCACGCCAGCCAATGGGCCTTCCTGGGGAAGTAGCAGGGCGATGCGCGTCAGAGGCTGGCTAGCCAGCTCCTTGAGCTTGGTCAGAGCGGTTGGCAACTGTTTCGCGGCAGGATGATCCGGGTGCTGTTTGACCCAGTCGTCGATCGCTGCCTGTTGCTGTTCCAAGGTACCAGCGCCCTTGACGGTCAGGGCCAGGCTGGACCAGCCTGCCAGGACAGGATCGCTGGTGGGCTGTTGCAGTTGCTCGTTCGACAGCGAGGCGACCAGTGACCAGATGGCATCGTGGTTGGCGCTGGCAGCTTGCCCGCTGAGCAGCGGTGCCAACAGCACGCGCTGCTGGGCGGCGGCCATGGCCTGCCCGTCGGCCTCCAGGGCGGCGGCGTGTACCGAATAGGTACGCACTTGCTGTTGCGCAGGCAATTCGGGCACGTGCTGCAGGCTGGGGTGCTGCAATGCGCTCAGGGCCGCCTTGGGTTGATTGCGGCTCATGGCAAGTTCGGCCGCCAGCGTAACGGCGAATACCTGCTGGGCTGGCTTGAGCGTCTCTACCTGGACTTGTTCGAGAATGCGTGCGGCGCGCGGGAAGTCCTTTTGCTGGTAGGCCATGTCTGCGGCGCTCAGGCGCAGCAGTGCGGCATCTTCGGCAGACTTGCTGGAGGTCGCCCTTTCGAGCAACTGCTCGATGCTGGCATCCGGCGTACGGGGGAGCTCGCCAAGGCTGGATGAGGGCGAACTGGCGCAAGCTGCCAGCAGGGCAGCGAGACAGAAGGCTGTGAGCAGCCGCAGGCAGGCGATCATGTAATTGTCCTGTTACTCGATCAAGTTGGCTGGCGATTGTACCCAAGCGCTGGCTGGGGCGCGATGTCGCCGTGTGAAAGCATCACTATAGGCCTGCTGCCGCGCAGCGGCGTTCAACTTCTTTGCGCGCTGTTGCGGGTGCTCGGGCTACAATGCCCGCTTTGATTTCAATCGCAGGTGCGTGCAGTGACTGATGTGGCCGGGGCTTCGACCGCCCCCGTGGGAACGCTTTATGTGGTGGCAACACCTATCGGCAATCTTGACGACATGAGTGCCAGGGCGCTGAAGGTGCTGGCAGGCGTGTCCCTGATTGCTGCCGAGGACACGCGCCATTCGATCCGCCTGCTTCAACACTTCGGCATCGACACTCCGCTGGCCGCCTGTCACGAACATAACGAGCGGGACGAGGGGGGGCGCTTTCTGACCCGGCTATTGGCCGGCGACGATGTGGCGCTGGTGTCTGACGCAGGCACCCCGTTGATTTCGGATCCGGGTTATCACCTGGTCCGGCAGGCTCGCAGTGCAGGCGTACCCGTGGTGCCGGTACCTGGCGCCTGTGCCTTGATCGCCGCACTGTCGGCGGCAGGCTTGCCTTCGGATCGTTTCATCTTCGAAGGTTTCCTGCCGGCCAAGGCAGCGGGGCGCCGCGCCCGTCTGGAGCAGGTCAAGGAGGAGCCGCGTACCTTGATCTTCTATGAGGCGCCGCATCGCATTCTGGAGTGCCTGGACGACATGCAGGCAGTGTTTGGCGCAGATCGCCCAGCGGTGCTGGCGCGTGAAATCACCAAAACGTTTGAAACCCTCAAGGGCCTGCCTTTGTCCGAGTTGCATGCGTTCGTGGCCGGCGACAGCAATCAGCAGCGGGGTGAATGCGTGGTATTGGTAGGCGGCTGGAGCGCCCCGGAAGGCGAGCAGGGGATTGGCACCGAGGCGCAGCGGGTACTTGACCTGCTGCTGGCCGAGCTTCCGCTCAAGCGGGCCGCGGCGCTGGCGTCGGAAATAACGGGCGTACGCAAGAACCTGCTGTATCAAGTTGCGCTGGAAAAGCAGAAAGAGCAGTAGTGGCTAATTGATATATGTGGCGGTAACGCTTGTTCTTGGCAGCATCTGCCGGTACTCTTTGCGCCGGAGAGTCGATCGGACAGTCGCTGCCCGTTTAAGTTCCACCGCATTGCGGTGTCGCTGGCGGGGGGAGGAAAGTCCGGGCTCCGCAGGGCAGAGTGCCAGGTAACGCCTGGGAGGCGCGAGCCTACGGAAAGTGCCACAGAAAACAACCGCCTAAGCACTTCGGTGCCGGTAAGGGTGAAAAGGTGCGGTAAGAGCGCACCGCACGGCTGGCAACAGTCCGTGGCTAGGTAAACCCCACTCGGAGCAAGACCAAATAGGGTTCCATCAGGCGTGGCCCGCGTCGGAACCGGGTAGGTTGCTAGAGGCGTCCAGTGATGGCCGTCGTAGAGGAATGACTGTCCTCGACAAAACCCGGCTTACAGATCGACTCTCCACCTTTTCCTTCCTGCTTGAATCGATAGCAGATCTCATCTGGTAATGCCGAAAAAATCTTACTCTTGATAAATCACTTTAAGTTCGGCCCGCATCGGGTTGTGCGCGTTTGATTTCTCAAGTCTTTTTATTCCCCAGATAGTCTTTCCACATTCCTTTAACGCGCTAAATCTCGGTCATGTAAGGCTTTTCCTTCCGAACGTGCCTTGACGGTGCTGCGGGCGGATTCCTATAGTGTGCGCAAGTGGCAGAAAGTGGGATGAAGTGGGTTTTCTGACACAAAAAAGCTAATATTGTGGGGAATCGCAGCCGTGTTTCGCGGAGCCAATGCCGTCAGTCTCGATGCCAAGGGCCGTCTCGCCATGCCGAGCCGGTATCGTGACGAGCTCGATTCGCGTTGCAACGGGCAGCTGATCGTGACCATCGATGCTGTCGATCCCTGTTTGTGCGTCTACCCGCTCGATGAGTGGGAGCAAATTGAAGCCAAGTTGCGAGCCTTGCCGTCGCTTCGTGAGGAAAACCGCCGCCTGCAGCGCTTGCTGATCGGTAACGCGGTCGACCTTGAGCTTGATGGCAGTGGTCGCTTCCTGGTGCCGCCCCGCTTGCGTGAGTACGCCCGGCTGGACAAGAAGGCGATGCTGGTGGGGCAACTGAACAAATTCCAGCTGTGGGATGAGGAAGCCTGGAACACGGTTTCGGCAGCCGACCTCGCAGCTATCCAACAACCGGGCGCCATGCCCGACGAATTGCGTGACCTGATCCTGTGACCATAGATAGCGGCTTCAACCACATTACCGTCCTGCTCGACGAAGCTGTCGAGGCACTGGCCTTGCGCGCCGACGGTTGCTATCTGGACGGCACCTTTGGCCGTGGCGGACACAGTCGGTTGATTCTCAGCAGGCTCGGCCCACAAGGGCAGCTACTGGGCTTTGATAAAGATCCACAAGCGATTGCCACAGGGCAAGCGCTGGCGGCCGAAGACGGCCGCTTTGTCATTGTGCAGCGCAGCTTTGCCGAGCTGGGTGCAGAAGTGGCCGAACGCGGCCTGCACGGCAAGGTGAGCGGGATACTGATGGACCTGGGTGTGTCCTCACCCCAGCTCGACGACCCGGAACGTGGCTTCAGCTTTCTCAACGACGGGCCGCTGGACATGCGCATGAATCCCGATCAGGGCATCAGCGCCGCCGAATTCATTGCCACCGCGCCGGTCGAGGAAATCGCCCGCGTGTTCAAGGAGTATGGCGAGGAGCGCTTTGCCGGCCGTATGGCCCGTGCCGTCGTCGAGCGCCGTGAAAAGCAGCCGTTCACCCGCACCGGTGACCTTGCCGAGGTTCTCAAGGTAGCCAACCCTGC
The DNA here is from genome assembly GCF_022699445.1 of Pseudomonas sp. I3-I5. NCBI lineage: Bacteria > Pseudomonadati > Pseudomonadota > Gammaproteobacteria > Pseudomonadales > Pseudomonadaceae > Pseudomonas > Pseudomonas sp. I3-I5. The sequence goes on from NZ_CP093940.1 coordinate 792,512, forward strand.
GTGGGAGAAGGGCAAGAACCCTGCCACCCGCGCGTTCCAGGGCCTGCGTATCCATGTCAACAACGAACTCGGTGACCTGGAAACCGGGCTGCAAGCGGCTATCGACGCGCTGGAGGTTGGCGGTCGCCTGGCCGTGATCAGCTTCCACTCGCTCGAAGACCGGATCGTCAAGCTGTTCATGCGCAAACTGGCCAAGGGCGAAGCTGACAACCTGCCGCGCAACCTGCCCGTGCAGCACAAGGTGTTCGAGCCCAAGATCAAGCTGATCGGTAAAGCCCAGTTCGCCTCCGATGCAGAGCTCAAGGCCAACCCCCGCTCACGCAGTGCGGTGATGCGTGTTGCGGAGAAATTGCGGTGAGCAAGTTGTTCGCCAAACCTCTGCCGGGCGGCAGCTTCCTCATGCTCATGCTGTTCGTCGGCGTGCTGGGCTCGGCCATTGCCGTGTCGTATAGCGCGCACTGGAACCGGCAATTGCTCAATACCCTGTACGGGGAGCTGAATGAGCGGGACAAGGCCCAGGCCGAATGGGGCCGGTTGATTCTGGAGCAAAGCACCTGGACGGCGGCCAGCCGCATCGAAAACCTGGCCACCGAGCAGCTCAAGATGCGTGTGCCAGCCGCTGACGAAGTGCGGATGGTGGCGCCATGATGAAGCTCGAAGGCGCACTCTACCCCTGGCGGTTCCGCGTAGTCGTTGGCCTGCTGGCGCTGATGGTCGGCGCCATTTGCTGGCGCATCATCGACCTGCAGGTCGTCGACCGCGATTTCCTCAAGGGGCAGGGCGATGCGCGCAGCCTGCGTCACATTCCTATCCCTGCGCACCGTGGCTTGATCACAGACCGCAATGGCGAGCCACTGGCGGTCAGTACGCCGGTCACCACCCTGTGGGCCAACCCCAAGGAAATGCAGGCTTCGCGCGATCGCTGGCCGCAGTTGGCAACCGCCCTTGGGCAGAATCCACAGCAGCTCACCGAGCGCCTGACTCAGCAGGCCAACAAGGAATTCATCTACCTGGTCCGTGGCCTGACGCCCGAGCAGGGGCAGCACGTGCTGGACCTGAAGGTACCGGGCGTCTATGGGCTGGAAGAGTTCCGCCGCTTCTACCCTGCCGGTGACGTGACCGCCCACATGGTCGGTTTCACCGACCTGGATGATCACGGTCGCGAGGGCGTCGAGCTGGCCTATGACGAGTGGCTGGCCGGTGTGCCGGGCAAGCGGCAGGTGATCAAGGACCGGCGCGGTCGCCTGATCAAGGACATCCAGGTCACCAAGAACGCCAAGGCAGGGAAGACCTTGGCGTTGTCGATTGACCTGCGCCTTCAGTACCTGGCTACCCGCGAACTGCGTAACGCCATCGCCGAGCAGGACGCCAAGGCCGGTAGCCTGGTGATCATGGACGTCAAGACCGGTGAGGTTCTGGCGATGGTCAACCAGCCTACCTACAACCCTAACAACCGCCGCAGCATGTTCCCGGCGGCCATGCGCAACCGGGCCATCATCGACGTGTTCGAGCCTGGTTCCACGGTCAAGCCCATTTCGATGAGTGCCGCACTGGAAAGTGGCCGCTGGAAGCCCACCGACAAGGTCGAGGTTTACCCGGGCAGCTTGCAGATCGGTCGCTACACCATCAAGGACGTGTCCCGAAGCGAAGGTCCGATCCTCGACCTGACCGGCATTCTGATCAACTCCAGTAACGTGGGCATGAGCAAGATCGCCTTCGATATCGGCGGCGAAGCCATCTACCGGGTCATGTCTCAGGTCGGGCTGGGTCAGTACACCGGCCTGGGTTTCCCGGGTGAGCGCGTCGGCAACCTGCCCAACCACCGGGAATGGCGCAAGGCCGAAACAGCCACGCTGTCGTACGGCTACGGCGTTTCGGTCACCGCCCTGCAGCTGGTGCATGCTTATGCAGCCTTGGCCAACGACGGCAAGATGGTGCCGCTGTCGATCCTCAAGGTGGACAAGGCGCCCGAGGCCGTCCAGGCGATTCCCAAGGATACCGCAGAGACCGTGCAGGGCATGCTCCAGCAAGTGATCGAGGCGCCGCGCGGCGTATTCCGTGCCCAGGTGCCGTTCTATCACGTGGCCGGCAAGTCCGGTACCGCGCGTAAAGCCACGGTGGGCTCCAAGGGCTACACCGAAAATGCCTATCGCTCGCTGTTCGCAGGCTTCGGTCCGATGAGCGATCCGCGTTATGCGATCGTCGTGGTGATCGACGAGCCCGGCAAAGGCGGGTACTTCGGCGGTCTGGTATCGGCACCTGTGTTCAGCAAGGTCATGTCCGGCACCCTTCGGTTGATGAACGTGCCGCCAGACAACCTGCCGCCCCCTGCGCCGGCAGCGCCGGCAAGCCAATCGCAAGTCAATGCAGCAGCTGCCAACGGAGGGCGTGGATAATGACAATGCCATTGAGCAAGCTCTTCGCCCATGCCAGCCGCGATCCGCTGATTCGTGAACTGACCCTCGACAGCCGCAACGTGCGCCCAGGCGACCTGTTCCTGGCGGTGCCTGGGGCCAAGGTCGACGGCCGCGAGCATATCGCCGACGCGCTGGCCCGTGGCGCTGCCGCCGTGGCTTACGAGGAACAGGGCGCCACGGTGCTGCCGCTGACCGATGTACCGCTGATTCCAGTCAAAGGCCTGATCGCCCAGCTGTCGGACATCGCCGGGCGCTTCTATGGCGAGCCCAGCCGCCAATTGAACCTGGTGGGCGTGACCGGCACCAACGGCAAGACCAGCGTTACCCAACTGGTGGCACAGGCGCTCGATCTATTGGGCCAGCGTTGCGGCCTGGTGGGTACCCTGGGGACGGGTTTCTACGGCGAGCTGAAAAGCGGCCGCCTGACCACGCCTGACCCGATCGCCGTGCAGTCGACCCTGTATGACTTGAAAAAACAAGGCGCCAAGGCCGTGGCCATGGAAGTGTCCTCCCATGCCCTGGAACAGGGGCGTGTAGCGGCCCTGGCGTTCGACATCGCGGTGATGACCAACCTGTCCCGTGACCACCTCGACTACCACGGCAGCATGCAGGCCTACGAAGCGGCCAAGGCCAAGCTGTTTGCCTGGCCAAGCCTGCGCTGCCAGGTGGTCAATCTGGACGACGACTTCGGTCAACGCCTTGCTGACGCCTACGCTCGCAAGCCGATGGCCGATCGCATCGATACCCGGCTGATCAGCTACAGCCTGGAGCACCCCGACGCCTCGCTGTATTGCCCCGAGGCCACGTTCGACGACGATGGCGTCTGCGCCACCCTCGTCACCGCCCAGGGCGAGCGCACGTTGCGCACGCAGCTGCTGGGTCGCTTCAACCTGAGCAACGTATTGGCGGCCGTGGCGACCTTGCTGGCATTGGATTACGCGCTGGACGAGATCCTCAAGGTCATGCCGCAGCTGCACGGCCCTGTTGGCCGCATGCAACGCCTGGGCGGCGGCGAAAAGCCCCTGGTGGTGGTCGATTACGCGCACACGCCCGATGCCCTGGAAAAAGTGCTCCAGGCCCTGCGCCCTCATGCCCACGGGCAACTGCTGTGCCTGTTCGGCTGTGGCGGCGACCGTGACCGGGGCAAGCGCCCGCTGATGGCAGAAGTGGCCGAGCGCCTGGCCGACCGGGTGCTGGTGACCGACGACAACCCGCGGACCGAAGACCCGATGCGCATATTCGACGATATTCGTCCCGGCTTTACGGCGCCGACCGAGGTGGCGTTCGTGCCCGGTCGCGGCGAGGCCATCGCCCAGCTGATCGCCGGTGCCCGCGCCGCCGACGTCATCGTGCTGGCCGGCAAGGGACATGAGGATTATCAGGAAATCAACGCGCAGCGGCATGCGTTTTCCGATTTGACCGAGGCCGAAAAGGCACTCGCAGCCTGGGAGGCCCCCAATGCTTGAGGCGATGACGCTCAGCCAGGTGAGCTCCACCTTGCACGGCCGCCTGACCGGCGCCGATGCTCGCTTCGATGGCGTCAGCATCGACAGCCGCAGCGTCGCGCCGGGGCAGCTTTTCGTTGCCCTGACCGGCCCGCGCTTCGACGGCCATGACTACCTGGCAGACGTCAAGGCCAAGGGCGCCGTGGCGGCGCTGGTAGAGCGCGAAGTGCAAGGCTTCGACCTGCCGCAATTGGTGGTCGCCGATTGCCGCCTGGCCCTTGGCCAGCTTGGAGCACTCAACCGGGCCGCCTTCGACAAGCCCGTGGTGGCCATTACCGGGTCCAGCGGCAAGACCACGGTCAAGGAAATGCTCGCCAGCATTTTGCGCACGCGCGGCCTGGTGCATGCCACACGAGGCAACCTGAACAATGACCTGGGCGCGCCCCTGACCTTGTTGGAAATTGCCCCCGAGCATAGCGCCGCCGTCATCGAGCTGGGCGCCTCGCGCATCGGCGAGATTCGCTACACCGTGGGCCTGACTCAGCCTCAGGTGGTGATCATCAATAATGCCGGCACCGCGCACGTGGGTGAATTCGGCGGCCCGGACAAGATCGTCGAGGCCAAGGGCGAAATCCTCGAAGGGCTGGGTGAGGGCGGTACAGCCATTCTCAACCTGGCCGACAAGGCCTTCGACACCTGGCGCACGCGTGCTGGCGATCACCGGGTCGTGAGCTTTGCGCTCGACGATCCCCGTGCCGATTTCCATGCCAGTGGCATTGGCCGTGATCCCCGCGGTTGCCCGTCCTTAACCCTGCACGGGGCCGGCGAGCAGGTGCAGGTGCAACTCAACGTGCTGGGCGTGCACAACGTCAGCAACGCCCTGGCCGCCGCCGCCGCTGCCCATGCCGTGGGCATCAGCCTGCAGGGTATTGCCGCAGGCCTGGCTGCGGTTCAGCCGGTCAAGGGCCGCACCGTGGCGCAGGTCACCCCGCGCGGTGCTCGTGTGATCGATGACAGTTACAACGCAAATCCCACCTCCATGTGTGCCGCCATTGATATACTCGCCGGCTTTTCCGGACGCACCGTCCTGGTGCTTGGAGAAATCGGCGAGCTGGGTCAGTGGGCGCAGGAAGGTCACCGTCAGGTGGGTGACTACGCACGCGGCAAGGTCGACGCCTTGTATGCGGTGGGTGCCAACATGGCGCACGCCGTCGAGGCGTTCGGGACCCATGGCCACCATTACGCTACGCAGGCCGCGCTGATCGAAGCAGTCAGTGCCGAAAATGCCAGCGATACCACTATCTTGATCAAGGGCTCGCGCAGCGCTGCGATGGAAAACGTCGTGGCTGCACTGTGCGGTGCCAGCGGGGAGAAACATTAATGCTGCTGCTGTTGGCCGAGTATCTGCAACAGTTCCACAAAGGCTTCGCGGTCTTCCAGTACCTCTCCCTGCGCGGGATTCTCGGGGTGCTTACCGCGTTGTCGCTGGCGCTGTGGCTGGGGCCGTGGATGATCCGTACGCTGCAAATTCGCCAGATCGGCCAGGCCGTGCGCAATGACGGGCCGCAGTCGCACCTGTCCAAGTCCGGTACGCCGACCATGGGCGGGGCGTTGATCCTGTCTGCCATCGCCGTCAGTACCTTGCTGTGGGCCGACCTGACCAACCGATATGTCTGGGTGGTGCTGATCGTCACCCTGGCCTTCGGTGCCATCGGCTGGGTCGACGACTACCGCAAGGTCATCGAGAAGAACTCCCGTGGCCTGCCAAGTCGCTGGAAGTACTTCTGGCAGTCGGTGTTCGGCCTGGCTGCGGCGGTGTTCCTCTACAAGACCGCCCCGACCAGTGTCGAGACCACCCTGATACTGCCGTTCATCAAGGACGTCACCATTCCCCTGGGCATCGGTTTCGTGGTGCTGACCTATTTCGTCATCGTCGGCTCCAGCAACGCCGTGAACCTGACCGATGGCCTGGATGGCCTAGCCATCATGCCGACCGTGATGGTCGGCGGGGCGCTGGGCATCTTCTGCTACCTGTCGGGCAACGTGAAGTTCGCCGAGTACCTGTTGATCCCGTACGTGCCCGGCTCCGGTGAGCTGATCGTGTTCTGCGGCGCACTGATCGGTGCTGGCCTCGGCTTTCTGTGGTTCAACACCTACCCGGCACAAGTGTTCATGGGCGATGTGGGGGCATTGGCGCTGGGCGCGGCGCTGGGCACCATCGCCGTGATCGTGCGCCAGGAGATCGTGCTGTTCATCATGGGCGGCGTGTTCGTGATGGAAACCCTGTCCGTGGTCATCCAGGTCGCTTCGTTCAAGCTGACCGGCAAGCGCGTGTTCCGCATGGCGCCGATTCACCACCACTTTGAACTCAAGGGCTGGCCAGAGCCACGCGTGATCGTCCGATTCTGGATCATCACCGTGATCCTGGTGCTGATTGGCCTTGCCACCCTGAAACTGAGGTAGATGCGCGTGTCACTGATCGCTTCCGACCAATTCCGCATCGTTGTCGGCCTCGGCAAGAGCGGCATGTCCCTGGTTCGCTTCCTGGCGAGCCGGGGCATCGCCTTTGCGGTCGCCGATACCCGCGAGCAACCGCCGGAACTGGAAACCCTGCGCCGTGACTACCCGCAGGTGGAAGTACGCTGTGGCGAGCTTGACGTGGACTTCCTGTGCCGCGCCAGCGAGCTGTACGTCAGCCCAGGCCTGGCCTTGGCTACGCCGGCGCTGCAACAAGCCGCTGCCCGTGGGGTCAAGCTGTCCGGCGACATCGAGCTGTTCGCGCGCAACGCCAAGGCACCCATCATCGCCATCAGTGGATCGAATGCCAAAAGCACCGTCACCACCCTGGTCGGCGAAATGGCCGCCAGGGCGGGCAAGCGCGTGGCGGTCGGCGGCAACCTTGGCACACCGGCCCTCGACCTGTTGGCCGATGACGTGGAGCTGTACGTGATGGAGCTGTCCAGCTTCCAGCTGGAAACCACCGACCAGCTCAATGCCGAAGTCGCCACGGTGCTGAACATCAGCGAAGACCACATGGACCGCTACAGTGGCCTGCCGGCCTACCACCTGGCCAAGCACCGCATCTTCCGTGGTGCGCGGCAGGTGGTGGTCAATCGCCAGGACGCGCTCAGCCGTCCCCTGCCGGTCGAAGGCCGTCCCTGCTGGACCTTTGGCCTGGGCGAGCCCGACTTCAAGGCGTTCGGCCTGCGCGAGGTGGACGGCGAGAAATACCTGGCCTTCGCGTTCCAAACCCTGATGCCGGTTCGCGACCTCAAGGTGCGCGGCGCCCATAACCAAAGCAATGCGCTGGCCGCACTGGCCCTGGGCCATGCTGCGGGCCTGCCCTTCGAGCCGATGCTGCAGGCGCTGCGTGAATTCACGGGGCTCGCTCACCGCTGCCAGTGGGTACGTGAGCGCAACGGCGTGAACTGGTATGACGACTCCAAGGCCACCAACGTTGGCGCCGCACTGGCAGCCATCGAAGGCCTGGGTGCCGATACAGCAGGCAAGCTGGTGCTGATTGCCGGAGGCGACGGCAAGGGCGCCGATTTTGCCGCGTTGCGCGAACCGGTCCGGCGCTACTGCCGCGCCGTGGTGTTGCTGGGCCGTGATGCCGAACGCCTGGGCCAGGCCCTGGGTGATGCTGCGCCGCTGGTGCAGGTGGCCTCCCTGGACGACGCCGTTCAGCGCTGCGCCGAGCTGGCACAGCCCGGTGATGCCGTTCTGCTGTCGCCAGCCTGCGCCAGCCTCGACATGTTCAAGAACTTCGAAGAACGCGGGCGCCTGTTTGCCCAGGCAGCGGGAGCACTGGCATGATCTTCGGCATCCTCAAGCCCTATCCGTCGCCGCTGATCAGCGGCCGTGGCATCGACCTGGACTTCCCCCTGCTGGCCGGTTGCCTGGCGCTGCTGGGCCTGGGCCTGGTGATGATCACTTCCGCCTCCTCGGAAGTGGCCGCCGTTCAGTCCGGCAACCCGCTTTACCACATGTACCGGCACCTGGTTTACGTTTTCCTCGGGCTGGTCGCCTGTGGCGCGACCATGATGGTGCCAATTGCCACCTGGCAGCGCATGGGCTTCATGATGCTCCTGGGGGCCTTCGGCCTGTTGGTCATGGTGCTGGTGCCCGGGATCGGGCGCGAGGTCAACGGCTCGATGCGCTGGATCGGCTTCAGCTTCTTCAACGTCCAGCCGTCTGAAATCGCCAAGGTATTCGTGGTCATCTACCTTGCCGGCTACCTGGTACGCCGTCAGACCGAGGTGCGGGAAAGCTGGATGGGCTTTTTCAAGCCGTTCATCGTGCTGCTGCCCATGGCTGGCCTGCTGCTGATGGAGCCGGACTTCGGCGCCACCGTGGTGATGATGGGGGCGGCGGCTGCCATGCTGTTCCTGGGTGGGGTGGGGCTGTTCCGATTCAGCCTGATGGTGGTGCTGGCGGTTGTCGCGGTGTTCGTGCTGGTGCAGGCGCAGCCCTATCGAATGGCGCGACTGATCACCTTCACCGACCCCTGGTCCGATCAGTTCGGCTCCGGCTACCAGTTGACTCAGGCCCTGATCGCATTCGGGCGTGGCGAGTGGCTTGGCGTGGGCCTGGGCAACAGCGTGCAGAAGCAGTTCTACCTGCCTGAAGCGCACACCGACTTCGTGTTCTCGGTGCTGGCCGAAGAGCTGGGTGTGGTGGGCTCGCTGGTCACCATCGCGCTGTTCGTCTTCGTTACTGTCCGTGCGCTGTACATCGGGCTCTGGGCCGAAAAAGCCAAACAGTTCTTCGCCGCGTACATGGCCTTCGGGCTGGCCTTCCTGTGGATTGGTCAGTTCCTGATCAACATTGGCGTGAACGTCGGTTTGCTGCCGACCAAAGGCCTGACCCTGCCGTTCCTCAGCTATGGCGGCAGCTCGCTGGTCATCTGTTGCGCGTGCGTGGGGCTGCTGCTGCGCATCGAATGGGAAAGCCGTACCCACCTGGGCAGCGAGGAGCACGAATTCAGCGAAAGCGATTTTGCCGAGGAGCCTGCCCATGGCCGCTGAAGGCAAGAACGTATTGATCATGGCTGGCGGAACCGGCGGTCACGTGTTCCCGGCGCTGGCCTGCGCGCGCGAGTTCCAGGCGCGTGGCTATACCGTGCACTGGCTGGGTACCCCGCGAGGTATCGAGAATGAATTGGTGCCCCAGGCCGGCCTTGCCCTGCATCAGATTCAGGTCACCGGCCTGCGTGGCAAGGGCAAGCTGTCGCTGCTCAAGGCCCCATTGACCCTGGTCAAGGCCGTGCTGCAGGCCCGGCGCATCATCCGCGCGCTCAAGTCTGCCTGTGTGCTGGGCTTCGGCGGGTATGTCACGGGCCCCGGCGGCGTGGCAGCGCGCCTTTGCGGGGTGCCGCTGATCATTCATGAGCAAAATGCCCGCGCTGGCACCGCCAACCGTTTGCTGGTGCCTCTGGCTGCACGGGTGTGCGAAGCCTTCCCCGACACCTTCCAGGCCAGTGAAAAGCGCCGCACCACAGGCAATCCGGTGCGTGCGGAACTGTTCATGGATGCCGAGCGCCCTGCGCTTGGCCAGCGCCAACCGCACCTGCTGGTACTCGGCGGTAGCCTGGGCGCGGAACCCTTGAATACTTTGTTGCCTAAGGCGCTGTCCGAAGTGCCCGAAGCCGTGCGCCCCAAGGTGTTCCACCAGGCGGGCAAGCAACATGCGTCGATCACCGCCGAGCGATACCGCGAAGCGGGTGTCCAGGCGCAGGTCGAGCCCTTCATCAAGGACATGGCCCAAGCCTATGGCTGGGCCGACCTGGTGGTCTGCCGTGCCGGGGCCCTCACCGTCAGCGAGCTGGCGGCAGCGGGCCTGCCCTCGATGCTGGTGCCCTTGCCCCATGCGATCGACGACCACCAGACCCATAACGCCCATTATCTGGCCCGCGAAGGCGCTGCCTTCCTGATGCCACAAGCGACAACTGGCGCAGCGCAGCTCGCTGAACGCCTGAACGAGGTGCTGATGCAACCCGAGAAACTGACTGTCATGGCCGGTACCGCAAGACGCCTGGCCAAACCTGCTGCAACCAGCACCGTCGTCGATATCTGCCTGGAGGTGGCCCGTGGTTGAGAGCCAGAAAGCCATGCCCCAGCCCAAGATGGGCCGTATTCGCCGTATCCACTTCGTGGGTATCGGCGGTGTCGGCATGTGCGGTATCGCCGAGGTGCTGCTGAACCTGGGCTACGAGGTTTCCGGTTCGGACCTCAAGGTCTCGCCTGTGACCGAGCGCCTGGAGTCGTTCGGCGCGCAGATCTTCGTCGGCCATCGTGCAGAGAACGCTGCGACCGCTGACGTGCTCGTGGTGTCGAGCGCCATCAACCCGGCCAACCCTGAAGTGGCAACCGCCCTGGAACGCCGCATTCCGGTGGTGCCACGTGCCGAGATGCTGGCCGAACTCATGCGCTACCGCCATGGCGTGGCCGTGGCCGGGACCCACGGCAAGACCACCACCACCAGCCTGCTGGCCTCGGTATTCGCCGCCGGTGGGCTGGACCCCACGTTCGTCATCGGTGGCCGTTTGACCGCAGCGGGCACCAATGCCCAGCTGGGCACCAGCCGTTACCTGATCGCCGAAGCCGATGAAAGCGACGCCAGCTTCCTGCACTTGCAACCGATGGTCGCCGTGGTCACCAACATCGACGCCGACCACATGGCCACCTACGAAGGGGACTTCAACAAACTGAAGAAGACCTTCGTCGAGTTCCTGCATAACCTGCCGTTCTACGGCCTGGCGGTGATGTGCCTGGATGACCCGGTGGTGCGCGAGATCCTGCCCCAGGTCAAGCGCCCGACGGTCACCTACGGCTTCAGCGAAGAAGCCGATATCCGCGCCATCAACGTCCGCCAGCAAGGCATGCAGACGCATTTCACCGTCTTGCGCCGCGACTGCGAGCCGCTGGAAGTCTCGGTGAACATGCCCGGCAACCACAACGTGCTCAATGCACTGGCGACCATTGCCATCGCCACTGACGAAGGCATTCCCGACGAAGCCATTCTCCAGGGGCTTTCCGGGTTTCAGGGCGTGGGCCGTCGGTTCCAGGTGTACGGTGAGCTGCCCGTGGAAGGCGGCAGCGTGATGCTGGTGGATGATTACGGTCATCACCCCACTGAAGTGGCCGCGGTGATCAAGGCCGTGCGTGGCGGCTGGCCAAGCCGCCGCCTGGTGATCGTCTACCAGCCGCACCGCTACAGCCGCACCCGCGACCTGTACGACGACTTCGTCCAGGTGCTCGGTGACGCCAACGTGCTGCTGCTGATGGAAGTCTACCCGGCTGGCGAAGAGCCGATCCCCGGGGCCGATAGCCGCCAGCTGTGCCACAGCATTCGCCAGCGCGGCAAGCTGGACCCGATCTACATCGAGCGCGGCGCCGAGCTGGCGCCGTTGGTTCAGCCGTTGCTGCGTGCCGGCGACATCCTGATCTGCCAAGGTGCCGGCGATGTCGGTGGCCTGGCTCCGCAATTGATGAAAAGCCCGCTGTTTGCCGGCGCCGTGCAGGAGACGTCTAAATGACCAGCGCCTACGACCTATTGCCCAGCACCTTGGACGTCAAGGCGTTCGGCCGCGTCGCCGTGCTCTATGGGGGCAAGAGCGCCGAGCGGGAAGTCTCGCTCAAGTCCGGCGCCGCCGTGATAGGTGCGCTCACCGAAGCCGGCGTGGACGTCGTCGCCATCGACGTGGGCGATGACCTGCTTGCGCGTCTGCAAAGCGAAAAAATCGACCGTGCCTTCATCATCCTGCACGGCCGCGGCGGCGAAGACGGCAGCATGCAGGGGTTGCTCGAGTGCCTGGGCATTCCCTACACCGGTAGCGGCATCCTGGCTTCGGCCTTGGCGATGGACAAGCTGCGCACCAAGCAGGTGTGGCAGAGCCTGGGCATTCCTACCCCGCGGCATGCGGTATTGGCCAGCGAAAGCGATTGTTTGCGTGCCAGTACGGAACTGGGCTTCCCGCTTATCGTCAAACCTGCCCATGAAGGCTCCAGCATCGGCATGGCCAAGGTGAACAGCGAGCAAGAACTGGTTGCCGCCTGGCGAGATGCCGCCAACTACGATTCTCAGGTACTCGTGGAACAGTGGATTCACGGCCCGGAGTTCACCATTGCGGTGTTGCGCGGGCAGGTACTGCCGCCGATTGCCCTGGGAACCCCCCACGTGTTCTACGACTACGACGCCAAATACATCGCCAACGATACCCAGTACCGCATTCCCTGTGGGCTCGATAGCGCCAAGGAGCAGGAACTGATCGATCTGACCGCCCGCGCTTGCGATGCCATCGGCATCGAAGGCTGGGGGCGGCTGGACGTGATGCAGGACGAGCAGGGCCGGTTCTGGCTGCTCGAAGTCAACACCGCACCAGGCATGACTGATCATAGCCTGGTGCCCATGGCGGCCCGCGCGGCCGGCTTGGACTTCCAGCAACTGGTGCTGGCGATCCTGGCCGAAAGCGTGGCGACGCGAGGTTAATCATCATGCAGGGCGCAATGGTACGTCAGCAGCAACCCGTTACCGGCCGCAGCAAGCCGGTGCCGCGTGGTGCCAGCCGGCTGGTGGCCGACGAGCCCGTATCGGCGCGCCTGCCGCGTCCAAGCCTGGGCGGCCTCAAGCGCCTGCTGTGGCCGGTGTTGCTGGTAGCCGCAGGCTTCGGTGCCTACGAGGGGGCCATACGGCTCATGCCGTATGCCGACCGGCCGATCACCAAGATCGACGTGCAGGGCGACCTGACCTACATCAGCCAGCAGTCGGTGCAGCAGCGTATCGCCCCCTATGTGGCCGCAAGCTTCTTCACCGTCGACCTGCCGGCGATGCGCAAGGAGCTTGAGCAGATGCCCTGGATCGCCCATGCCGAAGTGCGCCGGGTATGGCCGGACGAAGTGGTGATTCGCCTCGAGGAACAACTGCCGGTGGCACGCTGGGGTGACGCGGCCTTGCTCAATAACCAGGGCCAGGCCTTCACACCGCGCGAACTGGCCAACTACGAGCACCTGCCACAATTGGCCGGCCCCCAGCGGGCCCAGCAGCAGGTCATGCAGCAGTATCAGATATTGAGCCAGATGCTGCGCCCCCTGGGCTTCTCCATTGCGCGCCTGGAGTTGCGCGAGCGAGGCAGCTGGTTCCTGACCACGGGCGCGAGCAGCGCAGGGCCTGGTATCGAGCTGCTGCTGGGGCGCGACCATCTGGTCGAGAAGATGCGCCGTTTCATTGCCATTTACGACAAGACGCTTAAAGAGCAGATCGCCAACATCGCCCGCATCGATCTGCGATATGCCAACGGGCTTGCCGTTGGCTGGCGGGAACCGATTGCACCGACGACGGCCCAACCCGCCGTTGCGAAGAATTAGAGAGAGGCAGGACCATGGCAAACGCGCATAGCGGCAAAATGATCGTCGGGCTGGACATCGGCACTTCCAAGGTAGTGGCCTTGGTAGGTGAGGTGGGCGAAGACGGCACGCTGGAAATCGTCGGGATCGGCACACACCCGTCCCGCGGCCTGAAAAAAGGCGTGGTGGTGAACATCGAGTCCACCGTGCAATCGATCCAGCGCGCCGTTGAAGAAGCTCAGCTGATGGCGGGCTGCCGCATCCACTCGGCCTTCGTGGGCGTTGCAGGCAATCACATCCGCAGCCTGAACTCCCATGGCATCGTCGCCATTCGCGATCGCGAAGTCAGCCTGGCCGACCTTGAGCGTGTGCTCGATGCCGCCCAGGCGGTGGCCATTCCGGCGGACCAGCGGGTGCTTCACACCCTGCCGCAGGACTACGTGATCGATAACCAGGAAGGCGTGCGCGAACCGCTCGGCATGTCGGGCGTGCGCCTGGAGGCCAAGGTTCACGTGGTGACCTGCGCCGTCAATGCCGCCCAGAACATCGAGAAATGCGTGCGCCGCTGCGGCCTCGAAATCGACGACATCATTCTCGAGCAACTGGCATCGGCCTATTCGGTACTGACCGACGACGAGAAAGAGCTGGGCGTGTGCCTGGTCGACATCGGCGGCGGCACCACCGACATCGCGATTTTCACCGAAGGCGCCATTCGCCACACCGCCGTCATTCCGATTGCCGGCGACCAGGTGACCAATGACATTGCCATGGCCCTGCGTACGCCCACACAGTATGCCGAGGAAATCAAGATCCGTTATGCCTGCGCCTTGGCCAAGCTGGCAGGTGCAGGTGAAACCATCAAGGTGCCAAGCGTTGGCGACCGTCCTCCGCGCGAACTGTCGCGCCAGGCATTGGCCGAAGTGGTCGAGCCGCGCTACGACGAACTCTTCACCCTGATCCAGGCTGAACTTCGCCGCAGCGGCTACGAGGACCTGGTGCCTGCTGGCATCGTCCTGACCGGTGGCACCGCCAAGATGGAAGGCGCGGTCGAGCTGGCCGAGGAAATTTTCCACATGCCGGTACGCCTGGGCGTGCCGCACAGCGTGCGCGGCCTGAGCGACGTGGTACGCAACCCGATTTATTCCACCGGTGTGGGCTTGCTTACCTACGGGCTGCACAAGCAGACCGAAGACCTGCCCTTGACCGGCAACAGCAGCAGCAACAACAGCTATGGCGATGAACCGAAGGCCCCGGTGCTTGAGCGCTTCAAGCGGTGGGTACAAGGCAACTTCTAAGTTTCAAAGCAGTAGTGGTAGGCGCGACAACTAGAGAACTGTAAGGAGAGGGAAAATGTTCGAGCTCGTAGACAACGTCCCGCAAAGCCCGGTCATCAAGGTGATCGGCGTAGGTGGTGGTGGTGGTAACGCCGTCAATCACATGGTCAAGAGCAGCATCGAAGGCGTGGAGTTCATCTGCGCCAACACCGATGCTCAGGCGCTCAAGAACATTGGTGCGCGCACCATCCTGCAATTGGGCACTGGCGTGACCAAGGGCCTGGGTGCTGGCGCCAATCCGGAAGTCGGTCGTCAGGCCGCGCTGGAAGACCGTGAGCGCATCGCCGAAGTGCTGCAAGGCACCAACATGGTGTTCATCACCACCGGCATGGGCGGCGGTACCGGTACCGGTGCAGCGCCGATCATCGCCGAAGTGGCCAAGGAAATGGGCATCCTCACCGTGGCAGTGGTGACCCGTCCGTTCCCGTTCGAGGGCCGCAAGCGCATGCAGATCGCCGATGAAGGCATCCGCATGCTGGCCGAAAGCGTCGACTCGCTGATCACCATCCCCAACGAGAAACTGCTGACCATCCTGGGCAAGGACGCAAGCCTGTTGTCCGCGTTCGCCAAGGCCGATGACGTGTTGGCCGGTGCCGTTCGCGGTATCTCCGACATCATCAAGCGCCCGGGCATGATCAACGTCGACTTCGCCGACGTGCGCACCGTGATGGGTGAGATGGGCATGGCCATGATGGGCACCGGCTGCGCCAGTGGCCCGAACCGTGCTCGCGAGGCGACCGAGGCTGCGATCCGCAACCCGCTGCTCGAGGACGTCAACCTGCAGGGCGCCCGTGGCATCCTGGTCAACATCACCGCAGGTCCGGACCTGTCCCTGGGTGAATACTCCGACGTGGGTAGCATCATCGAAGCGTTCGCCTCGGACCATGCCATGGTCAAGGTCGGTACCGTGATCGACCCAGACATGCGCGACGAACTGCATGTCACCGTCGTGGCCACCGGCTTGGGTGCGCGTATCGAGAAGCCGGTCAAGGTGGTGGACAACACTCTGCAGACTGCCCAGCAGGCCTACGAGGCGTCCAACCCTGCCCCTGCGCGTCAGGAGCAGCCAGCCGTCAACTACCGTGATCTGGAGCGCCCGACCGTCATGCGCAATCAGGCGCACGCGGGTGCGGCAGCGGCGGCCAAGCTGAACCCTCAGGATGACCTGGATTATCTGGATATTCCGGCCTTCCTGCGTCGTCAGGCTGATTAATGAAATTTATCAGGGCTATGAAGGTGATTGGTATTCATCAAAGGTTGGGTCTGGTATTATCGCCAGCCTTTGTTGATAACTGTTCGCAATTTGCGCTGAAGCGGCCAATGCCATGATTAAACAACGCACCCTGAAGAATACCATCCGTGCCACAGGTGTCGGTCTGCACTCTGGGGAGAAGGTCTACCTGACCCTCAAGCCTGCACCTGTTGACACCGGCATCGTCTTCCGCCGCGCCGACCTCGACCCTGTGGTCGAGATCCCGGCGCGTGCGGCCAATGTCGGCGAGACAACCATGTCCACGACGCTGGTCAACGGTGACGTCAAGGTCGATACGGTCGAGCATCTGCTCTCCGCCATGGCGGGCCTGGGCATCGATAACGCCTACGTCGAGCTCTCCGCCTCGGAAGTACCGATCATGGATGGCAGCGCCGGACCTTTCGTATTCCTGATACAGTCTGCCGGCCTGGAAGAACAGGACGCAGCCAAGAAGTTCATCCGCATCCTGCGTGAGGTAACGGTGCAAGAGGGCGACAAGCGCGCCACCTTCCTGCCTTTCGAGGGGTTCAAGGTGAGCTTCGAGATCGACTTCGATCACCCGGTGCTTCGCAACCGGACCCAGAGCGCAAGCGTCGACTTCTCCAGCACCTCGTTCGTGAAGGAAGTCAGCCGCGCCCGCACCTTTGGCTTCATGCGTGACATCGAATACCTGCGCAAGCACAACCTTGCGCTGGGCGGCAGTGTAGAAAACGCCATCGTGGTCGATGAGGAAGGCGTGTTGAACGAAGACGGTCTTCGCTACGAAGACGAGTTCGTCAAACACAAGATTCTCGACGCCATTGGCGACCTGTACTTGCTGGGCAACAGCCTGATTGGCGAGTTCAAGGGCTTCAAGTCCGGTCACGCGCTGAACAACCAGCTGTTGCGCAAGCTGATTGCCGAAACCGATGCCTGGGAAGTGGTCACTTTCGAAGATGCCAGCACGGCGCCGATCTCGTATATGCGTCCTGTCGCGGCTGTGTAAGCTCGAACACTCTCTAGTTCATTGAGGCCACCTTCGGGTGGCCTTTTTTATGGCTTGCTTATGGGCAGAGACACCCATCAATCCATCCAGATGGCCCGAGCCGACCGTGTAAGTCGGGGCAGCGTCGGACTGTATCCTGCGGCGCCGAGGCGGCAAAGGCATCGACTCAGGCTTCGATGGTGGATGCGATCCATCGGCTTGGCCCTGGGGCTGCCCTTGCGCGCGGCTCTTTCATCCTCGATATGATCCAGGCGCGCATGCACCTGTGAGTAATGGCGGCCCCCCAAGCGCGGCGCCGCCGAGGATGGCTAGCACCATCAGGCTGAACAGCGCAGTCTGTAACGCCTTCAAAATCTTGGTTGCTGCCGCCCGAAGCCCCCTGGCAAATCGCTCAGTCCTTGGCCTGCGCATGCGCCGCCAGGCGCTCCAGTGCTGCCCGCAATTTCGCGTCAGTGATGCCTTCGGCCGTCTGCAGCAGGCTCTCGGCCGCGCTGTTGGACAACTCGGCCGCATGCCCGCCGCGTTTGGCGGGTACCAAGGGTGGTTGCACCTTGAAAAGAATACGCCTGAGGTTGCCGAACGCATCGGTTGCCTGCAACGCCGCCATCAGGCGCTTTTGCTGGTAACGCAGGCGCGTGGCCCAGTGCCCGTCGGTTACCACAAGCAGCAAGGTACCGTCGCGCCATGACGCCACGTGGCAGTGCTCGCGTGCAGCCGGCTGCAACTGGCCTTCGACCAGGCGTTGCAGGTGCTCCAGGCGCTCGGCCTGGTTGAGCAACAGACGCAGCGGGCGAACCTGGCGCAGCAACGCCGAGGGCGGCTGGGCGGGGGAGGGTTTGTAGGCCATGGGTATACGCATGAGGTTACAAGTAGGGCAGTCTAACACTTCAGCGTCTGTACCGATCACCCGGCGGTTGAGCCCACTGGCCAAGCGCTGCGCCTGACGCTACCGGGGCCAGGCCCTGCAAGGCAGCGCGCACAGGCGAGTCTTGAACGCTTTCATCTTTCCAGGTCTTGAACTCAGGGGAAATGCCCCTATCTAAGACACGCCCCTGTAAAAGCGCTGTGCCAGCATCGTGGAATCCACCACTTTCATCACCATCGTTTCCGGGTAGAATGCTCGTTCGCATGCGGCCTTAGGGCTGCACGGGCGACTCATGGGGCCGCCCTCCATCCCTACGTGTGGAAGATCCTGCCAATATGTTTGCGCCTTTGTTAAAGAAACTTTTTGGAAGCAAGAACGAGCGTGAAGTCAAACGCATGCTCAAGACGGTGAGTATCGTCAATGCCTTCGAAGAGAAGATGGTGGCCCTCTCCGACGAGCAGCTGCGTGGCAAGACTGCCGAGTTCAAGGAGCGTTTGGCCAAAGGCGAAACACTGGACCAACTGCTGCCCGAAGCCTTTGCCGTCGCCCGTGAGGCTGGCAAGCGCGTAATGGGCATGCGTCACTTCGACGTTCAGCTCATTGGCGGCATGACCCTGCACGAGGGCATGATCGCGGAAATGCGCACCGGTGAAGGCAAGACCCTGGTCGGTACCTTGGCCGTCTACCTCAATGCATTGTCCGGCAAGGGCGTGCACGTGGTCACCGTCAACGACTACCTCGCCCGTCGTGACGCCAACTGGATGCGCCCGCTGTACGAGTTCCTCGGCCTGTCGGTCGGTATCGTCTCGGCCTTCCAGCCGCCGGAAGAAAAGCGCGCAGCCTACGCTGCCGACATCACTTACGGTACCAACAACGAATTCGGTTTCGACTACCTGCGCGACAACATGGCGTTCAGCCAGGACGAGAAGTTCCAGCGTGAGCTGAACTTCGCAGTGATCGACGAAGTGGACTCGATCCTCATCGACGAAGCCCGTACGCCGTTGATCATTTCCGGCCAGGCCGAGGACAGCTCCAAGCTGTACATCGAGATCAACCGCCTGATCCCGCGCCTGACCCAGCACATCGAGGAAGTCGAAGGCCAGGTTACCCAGGAAGGCCACTTCACCATCGACGAGAAGACCCGCCAGGTCGAGCTCAACGAAGCCGGTCACCAGTTCATCGAAGAAATGCTGACCCAGGTCGGCCTGCTGGCCGAGGGCGAGAGCTTGTACTCGGCGCACAACCTGGGCCTGCTGACCCACGTCTATGCCGGTCTGCGCGCGCACAAGCTGTTCCACCGCAACGTCGAGTACATCGTGCAGGACGGCCAGGTGCTGCTGATCGACGAGCACACAGGGCGTACCATGCCGGGTCGTCGTCTGTCCGAAGGCCTGCACCAGGCCATCGAGGCCAAGGAAAACCTCAACATTCAGGCCGAGAGCCAGACCCTGGCCTCCACCACGTTCCAGAACTACTTCCGTCTGTACTCGAAACTGTCGGGCATGACCGGCACCGCCGATACCGAGGCCTTCGAGTTCGCCCAGATCTACGCCCTGAACGTGATGGTCATTCCGCCGAACAAGCCCCTGGCGCGCAAGGACCACAACGACCTGGTGTACCTGACCGCCGAAGAGAAGTACGCCGCGATCATCGCCGACATCAAGGAAACCTTGAAGCAAGGCCGGCCGGTGCTGGTGGGTACGGCCACCATCGAAACCTCCGAGCACATGTCCAACCTGCTGCACAAGGAAGGCATCGAGCACAAGGTTCTGAACGCCAAGTACCACGAGAAGGAAGCCGAGATCATTGCCCAGGCCGGTGCGCCAGGCGCGCTGACCATTGCCACCAACATGGCCGGTCGCGGTACCGACATCCTGTTGGGCGGCAACTGGGAAGCTGAAGTGGCCGCACTGGAAAACCCAACGGCCGAGCAGATCGCGCACATCAAGGCCGACTGGCAGAAGCGTCACCAGCAGGTGATCGAGTCCGGTGGCCTGCACGTCATCGCCTCCGAGCGTCACGAATCGCGTCGTATCGACAACCAGCTGCGCGGTCGTTCCGGTCGCCAGGGTGACCCGGGTTCCAGCCGTTTCTACCTCTCGCTCGAAGACAGCCTGATGCGCATCTTCGCCTCTGACCGGGTGAAGAACTTCATGAAGGCGCTGGGCATGCAGTCGGGCGAAGCCATCGAACACCGCATGGTCACAAACGCCATCGAAAAGGCCCAGCGCAAGGTCGAAGGCCGCAACTTCGATATCCGCAAGCAGTTGCTCGAATACGACGACGTGGCCAACGAGCAGCGCAAGGTCATCTACCACATGCGCAACAGCCTGCTGGCCGCAGAGAACGTGGGCGACACCATCGCCGAATTCCGCAAGGAAGTACTCGACGCCACCATCAGCCAGCACATCCCGCCGCAATCGCTGCCTGAGCAGTGGGACGTGGCCGGCCTGGAAGCCTCGCTGTCCAGTGACTTCGCCATGAAGTTGCCGATCCAGCAGTGGCTCGACGAAGACGACCACCTCTACGAAGAGACCCTGCGCGAGAAGCTGCTGCACGAAATCACCACGGCCTACACCGAGAAAGAAGACCAGGCCGGGATGGAAGCACTGCGCACCTTCGAAAAGCAGATCCTGCTGCGTGTGCTGGACGACCTGTGGAAGGACCACCTGTCGACCATGGACCACCTGCGTCATGGTATCCACCTGCGCGGCTACGCCCAGAAGAACCCGAAGCAGGAGTACAAGCGCGAGTCGTTCACCCTGTTCCAGGAACTGCTCGAGTCGATCAAGCGCGATGCCATCCGTGTGCTCTCGCACGTTCAGGTTCGCCGCGAAGACCCTGCCGAGGAAGAAGCACGCCTGCGCCGCGACGCCGAAGAGTTGGCCAGCCGCATGCAGTTCGAACACGCGCCCGCACCTGGTCTTGAAAGCGAGCAGTTGGCCGAGGAGGGCGCTGAGGTAGCCGTGGCTGCCGAGCCTGTGCGCAACGAGCAGAAACTGGGTCGCAACGAGCCGTGCTGGTGTGGTTCGGGCAAGAAATTCAAGCACTGCCACGGCCAGATCGAGTGATCTGACCGCAAGGCCGTCACAGGGCGCACGGCGCCGTGCTGGCTGCTCACTGCCAAGGGGCTACTGCGCAGCCCATCGCCGACACGCCAGCGCCGCCCTGAGCTGCGTCGATTCAAGCCATGCGGTATGCCCGGTTCGCCCGGGCTTGCCAAAGATGGGCCGCACAGCGGCCCTTTTTTTCACCACACGTATTTTCTAGGAGCGCTCCAATGGCTGTTGGTCTTGGTCCTTTGCCTACGCTGCACCCCGTCCCGGGTTTCGAACTCGGTATTGCCTCCGCCGGCATCAAGCGCCCGGGGCGCAAGGATGTGGTGGTCATGCGCTGCGCCGAGGGTTCGAGTGTGGCCGGTGTGTTCACCCTCAATGCCTTCTGCGCCGCCCCCGTGATCCTGGCCAAGCAGCGGGTGCAGGGTACCGTACGCTACCTGCTGACCAACACGGGCAATGCCAACGCCGGCACGGGCGCCCCCGGCTTGGAAGCGGCGCAGCGGACCTGCGCGAAACTCGCCGAGCTTGCCGGTGTGTCCGCCGAGTCGGTTTTACCGTTCTCCACCGGTGTGATCGGTGAGCCACTGCCGGTGGAAAAGATCGAAGGTGCCTTGCAAGCTGCCCTGGACAACCTGTCGGAAAACAACTGGGCTGAAGCGGCCACCGGCATCATGACCACCGACACCTTGCCCAAGGGCGCGAGCCGTCAGTTCCAGCACGACGGCGTGACCGTGACCGTGACCGGTATCAGCAAGGGCGCGGGCATGATCCGCCCGAACATGGCGACCATGCTGGGCTACATCGCCACCGACGCCAAGGTCGCGCCAGGCGTGCTCAAGGACCTGATGCTGGACGGGGCCAACAAATCGTTCAACCGCATCACCATCGACGGTGATACCTCGACCAACGACTGCTGCATGCTGATCGCCACCGGCCAGGCCGACCTGCCGGAAGTCACCCAAGCCAGCGGAGCCCTGTTCGAAGCTTTGAAAAAGGCTGTGTTCGAGGTCTGCATGGAGGTGGCACAGGCCATTGTCCGTGACGGTGAGGGGGCGACCAAGTTCGTGACCGTGCAGGTCAACGGCGGTGGCAACCCTCAGGAATGCCTGGACGTCGGCTACGCCGTGGCGCATTCGCCGCTGATCAAGACCGCACTGTTCGCCTCCGATCCCAACTGGGGCCGCATCCTCGCAGCGGTTGGGCGTGCCGGCGTGCCCGCGCTGGATGTGAGCCTGATCGATGTCTACCTGGATGAGGTGTGCATTGCCAGCCAGGGCGGTCGTAGCCCGAGCTATACCGAAGACCAGGGCGCCCGGGTGATGGCCCAGGAAGAAATCACCATCCGTATCGACCTTGGCCGTGGCCAGTGCAGTGAAACCATCTGGACCACCGACCTCTCTCACGAATACGTGAAAATCAACGCCGAGTACCGCACCTGATGCAGCCGGGGCCGCTCGCGGTCCCGATGTTTCAATGCCAAGGGAGCAGAACCATGAGCTTTATGCCAACCCCATTGCCCACAGCTGGCGTGACGGAGTGTGACCGATGAAACGGGTTCACGTCGTTGCAGCCGTGATTCGGGGCATGGACGGGCGGATACTCATCGCCCGCCGCGCCGACACCCAACACCAGGGCGGCCTCTGGGAGTTTCCGGGAGGCAAGGTGGAGCCCGGTGAAAGCGTCGAGGCCGCGCTGGCGCGTGAGCTCGACGAGGAGCTGGGCATCCAGGTAACGCGCTCGCGGCCCTTGATCAAGGTCAGTCACGACTACCCCGACAAACACGTACTGCTCGAGGTGCGCGAGGTCGAGGCCTTCAACGGTGAACCCCATGGCGCCGAGGGGCAACCGCTGGCCTGGGTCGCGCCCCGTGAGCTGCCGGACCATGCGTTTCCCGAGGCCAACAAGCCCATCGTCAACGCTGCCCGGCTGCCGGATCAATACCTGATCACACCCGACGGCCTGGACGTGCCTGACATGCTCAAGGGTATCCAGAAGGCCGTGGCCAGTGGCATCCGGCTGATCCAGTTGCGTGCACCGGACATGTACGACCCCAAGTACCGCGATGTGGCGGTTGATGCGGTGGGGTTATGCGCGGGCAAGGCCCAGCTCATGCTCAAGGGGCCTCTGGAGTGGTTAGGCGACTTCCCGTCGGCAGGCTGGCACCTGACGGCAGCGCAGTTGCGCAAGTATGCCGACAAGGGCAGGCCGTTCCCGGTCCAGCGCTGGCTTGCCGCCTCCTGCCACACTGCCGAGGAGCTTGCCCTGGCCCAGCAGATGGGGGTCGACTTCGTCACCCTGTCGCCGGTCCAGCGTACCGAAAGTCACCCAGAGGCCGCGCCGCTTGGCTGGGAACAGGCCCAGCACCTGATTGCCGGGTTCGACCAACCGGTGTACCTGCTCGGTGGCGTGGGCCCAGCGGACCGCGAACAGGCCTGGCTAGCCGGGGCGCAGGGCGTTGCGGGTATCAGGGCGTTCTGGCCGCCCCTCTGACGCCGGACCGGTGCGGCAAGCGCTTGGCGTCAGCCTTGAGGTTTTTCGGCCGGCTGCCACAGGACCTCGGCAATGCCTTGCCGCCTGCCGATGATACGGGCGGCAACGAACAGCAGGTCCGATAGGCGGTTGATGTACGCCAGGCCGACACCCTCCAGCGGCTCTACGGTATTGAGGTGCTGGCAGCGTCGCTCGGCGCTGCGTGCCAGGCTGCGGCACACGTGTGCTTGGGCGACCAGGGCCGACCCGCTGGGCAGGATGAAATTCTTCAGTGGGCCCAGTTCGTCATTCCACTCATCGATGGCCGCCTCCAGCCGCTCCACCTCTGCCGTGGTCAGGGCCTGGTAACTGGGCATGGCCAGCTCCCCGCCCAGGTCGAACAGGCGGTGCTGGCAGGGCGCCAGAACGCGGCTGACTTCGTCCAGACCTTGTTCATCCAGGCCGGCCAGTAACAGGCCAAGCTGGCTGTTGAGGCTGTCCACTTCGCCGATGGCTTCGATGCGTGGATGATCCTTGGGCACACGCCGGCCATCGCCCAGGCCGGTTTCACCTGTGTCGCCAGTGCGGGTATAGATTTTGGACAAGCGGTAGCCCATGTCATTGCTCCGTGGTGACCGGCAGCGGCGGATGCGGCTGGCCGAGGGGCAGGCGCAGGGTGAAACAGGTCCCCTGCCCAGGCGTGGAATGCACCTCCATCTGCCCCTTGTGGTTATTGGTGATGATGAAGTACGACACCGAAAGCCCAAGACCGGTGCCCTGGCCGATTTCCTTGGTCGTGAAGAAGGGCTCGAAGGTGCGCTTGCGCACGGCTTCGGGCATGCCCACGCCATTGTCCTCCACTTGGATTTCTGCCCAGGGCGGCGCAAGCCGTGTGCGCAAGATGATACGTCCTGGCTCGCAAGGTGCCGGGCGCTGGTGAATGGCCTGGGCGGCGTTCTTGAGCAGGTTGAGCAATACCTGCTCCAGTTCGTTGGCGGTGCAGGGCACAGGCCCCAGCGCCGGGTCGAACTGGCGCACGATGGCCTGGCCTTTGAAGTCGAAACCAATGGCCAGGTCGAAGTCGTTGCCTGCTATGTCCACCGCCTGGTCAATCAAGGCAGGGAGGTCGCAGGGCGCCAGTTCGCGCGTGCTGCGACGGCTGAAACTGAGCATGTGGGTGACGATCTTGGCGGCCCTGGCACCCGCTTGCTGGATGCCATCGAGCAACTGAGGCACTTCGCGGCTTTGCAGGTAGGCGTT
The DNA here is from genome assembly GCF_022699445.1 of Pseudomonas sp. I3-I5. Classification (NCBI taxonomy): domain Bacteria; kingdom Pseudomonadati; phylum Pseudomonadota; class Gammaproteobacteria; order Pseudomonadales; family Pseudomonadaceae; genus Pseudomonas; species Pseudomonas sp. I3-I5. Next base: position 816,942 of record NZ_CP093940.1, read on the forward strand.
GACCGTGGTCAGGTCGATGCCCAGCGCGTGGGCTTGCTCAAGATTGCGCGGCAGATCAGGTGACAGGCGGCGGCGGATATTCTGCACGTTATGCAGGATGGCCCCGAGCGGGTTGTTGATTTCGTGGGCCATGCCGGCCGCCAGGCCACCGACCGAGAGCATCTTTTCCGACTGCACCATCATTTCTTCGAGCGACAGACGTTGGGTGATGTCATCGATCCGGATCACCACGCCCCGGCCTCCACCGCCGGTGAGTGGGTAGAAGGTCAATGCGTAATGCCGCGGCTCATCATCCTTGTGCCAGGTAACACGCTCGATTTTCGCCACCCGGTGCCGCTCCACCGTGTCCTTCAACTGTGGCAAGAAGGGTTTTAGCGGTGCGAAGGCGATGAACACCGGTTGGTTGAGCGCCTCGTTGAGGGTCGTGCCGGATAACGCCGTTGCCTCTTGGTTCCACTGGGTCACGTACAGCTGCTCGTCCAAGGCGATCAGGGCCGACGGCATGGAGTCGATGATGCTGTTCAGGTAGTTCTGAAAGCCTGTGAGCTTTTTCTCGATCTTGCTGCGCACCTGCACTTCGAGCTCGAGCTTGCGGTTTGTATGACGCGTTTGCTCGGCGAGCCCCTGGGCCTGGTCGTAGGCACTCTGGAACTCGTCCCGGGCACGCTTGAGCTGGTGCTCCCGGGCTTCGATGCGCGAGAGCATCGTATTGAAGGCATTGGCCAGGCTACCGATCTCGTCGTCGTTGCCGCGTCGGGCCCGCAGCGCGTAGCTCTCCTCACGGGTGACCTGGCGGCTGAGCTCTTCGAGCTGGTTGATCGGCTGCGTGATCAGGCGTTTGATCTGCCGGGCGATGAAGAGCCACAACAGCACGCTGAACACCAGAATGGCCAGGCTCGCGCTGAGCGTGCCGGTGTAGAAGGCGGTGGGCAGCTCGCTGCTGGCTACCAGTAGCAAATGCCCCGGCGGGCTACCGGCCCGTGGCAGGCGAATCAGCTGCGTGCTGCGAAACTCCATGAATCGCCAGCCTTCTATGTTGCGAAACCGCTTGGGCAGTGTGAGGGGGGCGCCATGCTGCAATTGGGCGAGCATGCGCCCGTCGCTGCCATACAAGGCGGCGGCGCGCAGCGGCGCATAGCTGTCCAGTTCATCGAGCAGCGCCTGGGCCGAGGTGGGGTCGTCTGCCGCGCGGGTCGACAGCTCAGGATTGGAGACCAGCCGGCCGATGGTCTGGAGCGCTTGCGGTGCCATGCTTTCCTGGGTGATCCAGTAGGCGGCGCTGATGAAGGTCAGGTTCGCCACCAGCAGAATGGTCACCAGCAAGACCAGCAAAGCTGCCAGCAGCTTCTGCCCGACGGGGAGGTTCTCCAGGCGTTGACGCAGCGTCATGGGCAAGGCGATGTCCGTGTGGGTTCAAGGGCCGCGTCAGTCGCAGGGCAAGCCCCGCACGCGCAAGTTATCGACCAGGCATTGGAGCAGGTGTTCCAGATGCGGCAGGTGCAGCCCATGTCGGCGGGCTGCCTGGCAAGCATAGCCAAGCAGGTACTGCACCTCGGTACGCCGGCCAGCCCGTACATCCTGGTACATCGAAGCGTAGTTGGTGGCAGTGGCCAGGAGGACCCGTTGCACGTCCTGTTCAAGGTCCTGAGCGGCGTGCGGCTGGCCGCACTGACGCAACAGACGCTCGAGCTCAACGCACAGTGCCTGCACCTGATCGAGATGGCCCAGCAGGCCCCCGTTGCGGCATTGGTGCAGCACGGTCAGCGGGTTGATCGCGCAGTTGATGGCCAGCTTGCGCCAGAGCCGGCTGAGGATATCGGGGCTCCATTGGGCAGGGATACCCGCTGCTTGCAAATCCTCGAGCCACGGCGGTGGAGCAGGATTGCCCGGGTCCCCCAGCCAGTTGTACCCCTGCCCGGCGAAGCGCACCTGCCAGTCACGTTCCCGGTAGGCGCCCTCGGTGCTGGAGACGAAGATGCAGCGGGCCTGCGGCACCTGCCTGGCCACCTCGTCCTGACTACCCAGGCCGTTTTGCAACAACAGCACCTCGGCGCCGGGCACAAGACGGCTGGCCACGCTGGCCACTGCCGGCGCCGCGTCATAGGCCTTGCAGGCCACCAGCAGGCGGTGGATCGGCCCATCACTCTGGGCTGTCTCGGCCGGTATGGCGTAGTGGGCGGTCAGGTCCTGTTCCAGCAAGCCAAGGCTGCCCACTTGCTGGTAAGCCTGCAAACGCGTGCTGTCACGCATGATCAGGCGCACGGCCTTGCCGGCCCGCGCCAGACGACAGGCCCACAGGCTGCCCAGGCTTCCTGCGCCGAGAATGTGCCAGGTGCTGCTCATATGCGTTTCGCAACCGTTATAATGAGCCCGCATTTTAACCGTCAAACCCAGCGCGCTCCATCTTCAGTCCGAGCGCGCTTTTATTTTGGGAGAGTAACCATGCCTTCGTTCGACGTGGTATCGGAACTGGACAAGCACGAAGTGCAGAACGCGGTCGACAATGCCATCAAGGAGCTTGACCGCCGCTACGACCTCAAGGGCAAGGGCAGCTTCGAGTTCAAGGATAAAGAGCAGACCGTCATGCTCACGGCCGAGGAAGAGTTCCAGCTCGAGGCGATGATCGAAATCCTGCGCCTGGCCCTGGTCAAGCGCAAGATCGACGTCAAGTGCCTGGAAACCAAGGACCCCTATCCGTCCGGCAAGGAGAAAAAGCAGGAGGCCAAGTTCCGCGAGGGCATCGACAAGGACCTGGCCAAGAAGATCGTCGCCACCATCAAGGATGGCAAGCTCAAGGTCCAGGCCGCCATCCAGGGCGAGCAGGTACGGGTCACTGGCAAGAAGCGCGATGATCTGCAGGAAGCCATCGCCTTGCTCCGTACCAAGGAATTTGACATGCCGCTGCAGTTCAACAACTTCCGCGACTGATCCGGGCCGCCGGAACCCCCGTGCACTCACGGCTGTCCATGGGGGCCTGGCCGCTGAAATGCAGGCGGCCTGACGTATTGTGCAATCGCCGTTCGGCATCAGGAGATGAATATGGATTTGAGTGCTGAAGTCGATCAGCTGGTCCGCCAATCCGAAACCTGGATTCCCATGATCATGGCGTACGGCAGCCGCCTGCTGCTGGCGCTGGTGACCCTCGCCATCGGCTGGTGGGTGACCAACATCGTCAGCGACCGGCTGGCAAGGCTCGTGGGCCTGAAAGTCCACGACCCGGCGCTGCAGAACTTCATCCGCACGCTGGCAAACATCGTGTTGAAGATCCTGCTGGCCATCAGCGTGGCCTCGATGATCGGTATCGAGACGACCTCCTTCGTGGCGGCCATCGGTGGTGCTACCCTGGCCATCGGCCTGGCGTTGCAAGGCAGCCTGGCGAACTTCGCAGGCGGCGTACTGATCCTGCTGTTCCGCCCGTTCCGCATCGGTGACTGGATCGAGGCGCAGGGCGTGAGCGGTACCGTGGACAGCATCCAGATTTTCCACACGGTGCTGCGTACCGGCGACAACAAGACCGTGATCCTGCCCAACGGCTCCCTGTCCAACGGGATCATCACCAACACCAACCGCCAACCCACCCGCAAGGTGGTGTTCGACGTGGGGGTGGACTACGAGGCTGACTTGCAGAAGGCGCGCAACGTCCTGCTGGAGCTGGCCCAGGACCCACGTGTGCTGGCCGACCCTGCCCCTGTGGCGGTGGTGTCTACCCTGGGTGACAGCTCGATCACCGTCTCGCTGCGTCTGTGGACCAAGACCTCGGACTACTGGGACGTGATCTTCATGCTCAACGAGCAGGCACGTGACCGCTTGAAGGCGGAAGGGATCGACATTCCGTTCCCGCAGCGGGTCATTCGCGTGGTGCAGGAAACGGCCGCGCAGTAAGGCCTCAGCACAGGCTGGCATCGATCGAGCCCGCCCTCCGGGTTCAGCAGCGTCCTTCACAGGGCCTGCTGGGCGCGCAGGGCGGGCTTCGTTGCTCAAGGGGATCTATTCGCGCGCTTACACTTGCTCACAGTCAGTCATCGGGATTTCTGGCATATAGCCTCGTCCCACCGTCATCTTCGTAAACCATCATGAAACCACTGCTGTACATCACCCCGCTGCGGGCCTTGTTGTTTGGCCTGACACTCGCGCTGTTCGAGCTGCTGACCTACCTGGCCAGCGACGCCGTCATGCCGGCGATGCCCGTTGTGGTGGGCGAGCTCAAGGCCGGCCCCGAATACATTCCCCACGCGCTCAATCTCTACCTGCTCGGGGGTGTCTTGCTGCAATGGCTGATCGGGCCGTTGGCCGATCGCTACGGCCGCCGACCGCTGCTGCTCACCGGTTGCGCATTCTTCGGCCTGGCGTGCCTGGGCACCTTCTGGGTCCATGACATTGGCCTGTTCAACCTGCTGCGTCTGCTGCAAGGCATCGGACTGGGTTTTGTGGTCACGGTCAGTTATCCCGCACTCAACGAGGCATTCAGCGAGGCGGATGCTGTGCGCATGATGGCCTTGCTGGCCAATATCGCCTTGCTGTCGCCACTGCTGGGGCCTTTGGTGGGGACGCTGATGCTGCAATGGCTGGACTGGCGCTGGTTGTTCGTGGCGTTTGCCATTGGCGCTGTGGTTGCCTGGTTGCTGCTGTATCGGTTGATGCCCGAAACCTTGGGTGTGGAGCGGCGCGACGGCTCGCGCCTGGCCTTCACCCCGATCCACCTGTTGCCGTTGCTGGCCGGGTACGGGCAGCTGCTGTCGAACCGGCGTTTCGTCGCCGGCAGCGCCGCCCTGGGCCTGGTTGGTCTGCCGTTGATCGGCTGGATTGGCCTGTCCCCGGTGCTGCTCATCCACGATGAAGGGCTAAGCACGCTCGCCTATGCCCTGTGGCAGTTGCCGGTGTTTGGTGGGCTGATTCTGGGCAACCTGATCATCAACCACATTGCCGACCGTCATCCGCTGCCGACGTTGGTGCGCGGTGCGCTGTGGCCTTATGTGGCAGGGCTCTGCCTGATGGTGGTGGCAACCTGGGTATGGCCGAGCGTTATCAGCCTGGTGGCAGGTCTGTCGCTCTACGCACTGGGCCTGGGTATCGCCAATGCCGTGCTCTATCGCATGACATTGTTCGCAAGCACTCAAAGCAAAGGCCTGGTCTCGGCCATGCTCGGCATGATCACCATCGCGCTGCTGGGATTAGGCGGGGCCTTGCTGGCCATGATCGGTGCCGGGGCGAGCCTTTTGCACTTTGCCGTGGCGGCCAGTGTGGCAGGGGGGCTGGCCCTGTGGCCGCTGTGGTCGCTGTTGAGGGCGCGCAGTGCCCAAGCGGCTGTGATGCCTTAGGCGGTACACATGCCTTGCCCTTGCAAGGCAGGCTGTTCAGGGCTGCTCGGAGGCCGGGGCAGGTGGGCTGGCCGACTGGCCGGGCGTGCTGTCCTGGCGCCACTGCAAGGCGATCAGGATCAAGGTCGGCACGCCAAGCAGCGCGGTGATCAGGAAGAAATCGTGGTACCCGAACTTCTCCACCATGACGCCGGAATAGCCACCGATCAAGCGTGGCAGCAGCAACATGATCGAGCTCAGTAGCGCATACTGGGTGGCCGAGAACTTGAGGTTGGTCAGGCTCGACAAGTAGGCGACAAAGGCTGAAGTCGCCATGCCGGAGCTGAAGTTGTCCAGCGAAATGGTCACCACCAGCATTTCCAGATTCGGGCCCATGTCCGCCAGCATCAGGAACAGAATGTTGGTGCCGGCTGACGCCACGCCACCGATGAACAGAATGGGCATGATGCCGAAGCGCACGATGAGCAGGCCGCCCACGCCGGCGCCCACCAAGGTCATGATCAGGCCGAAAATCTTGCTGACACTGGCGATCTGGTCCTTGGTAAAGCCCATGTCGATGTAGAACACGTTGGCCATGACGCCCATTACCGTGTCGGACATGCGGTAGGTGGCGATCAGCCCGAGTAGCAGCAGGGCTTGCCAGCGGTAGCGCACGATGAAGTCATTGATGGGCGTGAGCACCGGCGCAAGGCCGCGGCGGCCAAGGCTCGACAGGCAAGCCCAGGACAGCAGCACGTACAGGATCAAGCGCAGGAAGGCGCGGTCCTCGAGCAGCAGGTCCAGGGGCGTGGCGTCGCCCGAGATCACGCTCGACCAGCCTGTATTGAACATCTGCGTGAAGCTGGCCGGCACCGACACCAGCAGGATGATGAGCACGAACACCGAGGCCAACTGGTGGGCCAACCCGTAGCGGGCTGCCGAAAGCTGGGTGCGCAGGGGCACGGGTGGCTCGCGCATGACCAGGGTCGTGAAGAGGGCCGGAAGCATCATGACTGCGAACATCACATAGGTGCCGGCCCACGCCTTGTGCAGGTAGCTGAACCCGGTGGAGCCAAACCATTCGGCAAAGAACAGCGCGCCGGCGGTGGCGAGCAGGGCGGCGACGCGATAACCGGCCATGTAGCTGGCGGCCAGGGCCGCCTGGCGCTGGTCATCGGCGATCTCCAGGCGGTAGGCATCCACGGCGATATCCTGGGTGGCCGAGGCAAAGGCCACCAGGACGGCCAGGGCGATCAGCCACGAAAGGTGCTGTTGCGGGTCGCACAGGCTCATGCCGACCAGGCCCACCACGACCAGTGCCTGGGACAGCAGCAGCCAGGAACGGCGACGCCCCATGCCGCCCAGAAGCGGTAAACGCCATTGGTCCAGCAGCGGCGACCACACCCATTTGAAGGCATAGGCCAGGCCGATAAGGCTGGCATAGCCGATGGTTTCCCTGGCTACGCCGGCTTCGCGCAACCATACGGAGAGGGTCGAGAACACCAGCATGTAAGGCAGGCCGGCCGCGAAGCCGAGCAGCAAAAGCACCAGGGTTGACGGGCTGGCATAGGCAGCGAGCGCAGCGCGCCAGGTTTTACGGGGCATGGACCAACATCTGCCTCAAGTTTCCAGGACAAAGCGCGCACTCTAACCGCAGTGCTCCATCGGGCGCCAGCCATGGCGCGTCATATCCACGCGATTGTTGGCCACGTGCACGCCTTCGGCACGCAAACGGGCCCGTTGCTCATCGCCCGATGGCGTACCTGAAGGCAGGCTCAGGCGACCGCCTGCGCCCAGCACCCGATGCCAAGGCAAACGCGTGCCCTCAGGCAACTGAGACAGCGTGCGGCCCACCCACCGGGCGGCCTTGCCAAGCCCGGCAAGCGCTGCCAGTTGGCCATAGCTCACCACGCGCCCGACAGGTACCTGGCCGAGCACTGAATACAATGCCGCCCGTCGGCCCTCTGCAGTTTCCAAGGTATGCTCCATCGCGTCGAACACCAGGCCCTCCCTGGGGTGTACATGAAACCTGACCAACGGCCGGCAAATGAGAGTGGAACTCATCGGCGCGTGGCAGGTCTTTGCTTGCTCTTGCCGGTTGCATCTGGATAATGCCCGGTTTTCTCGCCAAATCGAACCTGTAGCCCGCTTATGTCCTTCAAATTACTGCTCTCACTGCTCGCCGCCTCCTGCTGCGTCTCCTCGGCGTTCGCCGATACTGTCTGGATGAAAAATGGTGACCGCCTGAGCGGCAAGATCAAGGTCTTCGACGGCGGCAAGCTGCTGCTCGAAACGCCTTACGGCGGTTCGATCGCCTTGGACTGGAAACAGGTGAAGACCCTTGAAAGCGACCAGGAGCTGCTGGTCAAGCAGGATGCCTACTCCGGCGAGAAGGCCAAGTCGCTCCAGGCTGCCGAGGCAGGCAAAGTGACCCTGGCCAACGGCGAGGCACCCAAGACGGTGGACCTGGCGAGCATCGAGCAGATCATGAAGCCCAAGCCGGTGGTCGAGGACCTGGTCTGGAAAGGCAATGTCGATGTGGCGCTGGACTACAAGCGGGCCGAGAACGACACCGACGACTACGACGTCAGTTTCAAGACCACTGCACGCCATGGGCGCTGGCGTCATAACGCCGAAGGCGAGTACAACCGCGAGACCAAGGACGATGTCACCACCACCGACAACTGGAGCGCCGAGTATGCGCTGGACCGCTTCCTGACCGAGAAATGGTTCTGGCAGGGGCGTGCCGAGTACAAGCGTGACCGTATCGAAGACCTCGCCCGCCAGCGCACGGTGGGTACTGGCCCTGGCTACCAGTTCTGGGACGACGAGCTGGGTGCCTTCTCGCTGGGCTCGCTGATCAACCGTACCGACTTCGAGTACCAGGACGGTGACAAGGACAACTTCTATTCCGCCGCCGTGAAGTGGGACTACACCCGCTACCTGATCGGCAAGAAGGTGCAGCTGTTCACTAACGGCGAGCTGGCAAAGCCCCTGGGCAATGTCGCCGACTATTCCCTGGACGCCGAAGTGGGCCTGCGCTACAAGGTCACCGACTGGGCGTCGCTGAACCTCAAGGCCGAGAAGGACATCATCAGTGGCACCCGCGAGAGCGACCTGGACAAGACCCGCTACACTGCAGGCTTTGGCGTTACCTGGTAAGCCGTCGGGGTTAAGCTGGGCGATTGGAGTCAGGCCTGCCCTTGTCGGTCTTGTGCCTGCCATCACCGCCTGCTGCCTGCAGGGTATCATCGAGGGGTTTCGAAGTGAGTGAGAACGCCGTCCGTCCTGCCCGGGAATTGTTGCTCAAGGAATACCGGGGGGGCTTGTCGACCCATTCCAAGTCCATGCCTGGTTTCCCGTTCGGTTCGGTCGTGCCCTATTGCCTCGATGCAGAGGGCAGGCCGCTCATCCTGATCAGCCGTATCGCCCAGCACACGCATAACCTGCACAAGGACGCCAAGTGTTCGCTGCTGGTGGGCGAGCGTGAGGCGCAGGACGTGCAGGCGGTCGGGCGACTGACCGTCATGGCCGAGGCGAGCAAGCTGCAGGACCCGGCCAGCATCGAGGCAGCGGCCCTGCGCTATTACCGCTACTTCCCGGACGCGGCCGACTACCACCAGGCTCACGACTTCGATTTCTGGGTGCTTGAGCCGGTACGGCATCGCTACATCGGTGGCTTCGGTGCCATCCACTGGCTCGACAAGGTGACCTTGGCCAATCCGTTCGCCGGCAAGGTCGAGAGCGGCATGATCGAGCACATGAACAGCGACCATGCCGTGGCCATCGCGCACTATGTGCAGCTTGCCCAGCTTCCCAGCCACGTGCCTGCGCAGTTGGTCGGTATCGACAGCGAAGGGATGCACCTGCGCATCGGCCAGGCGATCCACTGGTTGGCATTTCCGACTCATTGCAATACGCCGACACAAGTGCGCGAAGCCTTGGTTTTTCTGGCCCGCGCCGACCGCTGGCCGGCTTCGAGCGAAATACCTGCTTGAAAAGCGGAGCACACGCATCCATTTGTAGGTCTTACTGCAAGGGTGTCTTGCGACGAGGAATGCTTTGATGCGTGTTTTTCTACTGCTGCTTCTGCTGTTTCCAGTGCTGGAGCTGTTCGTCTTCGTGAAAGTCAGCGGGGCCATCGGGTTCTTCCCCGCATTGCTGCTGATTATCGCCGGCTCCGCCCTCGGGGTCTTGGTCATGCGAGTCGCCGGGTTGGCCACGGCCCTGCGTGCGCGTGAAAGCCTGCAACGCGGTGAGCTGCCTGCCGAGGACATGTTCCATGGCATGATGCTGGCGGTCGGCGGCGGGCTGCTGATGATCCCCGGTTTCATCAGCGACGTGCTCGGCCTGCTGTGCCTGTTGCCCTTCACCCGCCGTCTGGCGGCTCGCAAGATGCGCGAGCGTGCCCAGGCCCAGGCGACCCGCCAGCGAGCGTTTCAGGATGACCCTTTGCAGGGCCAGCCCCCGCGTGACGGGGGCCATCGGCCCAATGTGATCGAAGGCGAGTACGAGCGCCGCGATCAGTGAGAACAGGGCCGCCAAGCGGCCCTTTTTCATGCCTGGGCAAAAAAAATTCCCTGCCAAGCCTTGTAATCGATTCGGACGGCCTCATGTAGTGGTCACCGCAAGGTTTCTGGTGGTGACACCAGACATGACTCAGGCCGTTTGCTCGTTGCGAGCGGCCTTCCGGCAACGCCGGACAGCATCAACCCGCCGGTGTCGACACCGGCCGATGAAAACCACAATTTGGGAGAGATCGACAATGAAGCTTCGTCCTCTGCATGACCGCGTCGTCATCCGTCGCAGCGAAGAAGAATCGAAAACCGCTGGCGGTATCGTCCTGCCAGGTTCGGCCGCTGAAAAACCAAACCGCGGCGAAGTCGTCGCCGTCGGCACTGGCCGCGTCCTGGACAACGGCGAAGTACGTGCACTGGCCGTGAAAGTGGGTGACAAAGTGGTTTTCGGCCCGTACTCGGGTAGCAACACCGTGAAAGTCGACGGCGAAGACCTGCTGGTCATGGCCGAAAACGAAATCCTGGCCGTTGTTGAAGGCTGATTTCCACCGACTTCCCGTTACTCCAAAGATTTATCAAGGATTAAACGATCATGGCTGCTAAAGACGTAAAATTCGGCGATTCCGCTCGCAAGAAAATGCTGGTTGGTGTCAACGTTCTGGCTGACGCGGTAAAAGCGACCCTGGGCCCGAAAGGCCGTAACGTGGTACTGGCCAAGAGCTTCGGCGCGCCGACCATCACCAAGGACGGCGTTTCCGTCGCCAAGGAAATCGAGCTCAAGGACGCCTTCGAGAACATGGGCGCCCAGCTGGTCAAGGAAGTCGCTTCCAAGGCCAACGATGCAGCCGGTGACGGCACCACCACCGCGACCGTGCTGGCTCAGTCGATCGTCAACGAAGGCCTGAAGGCCGTCGCTGCCGGCATGAACCCGATGGACCTCAAGCGCGGCATCGACAAGGCGACCTCCGCCATCGTTGCCGAGCTGAAGAACCTGTCCAAGCCATGCGCCGATTCCAAGGCCATTGCCCAGGTCGGTACCATTTCCGCCAACTCCGACAGCTCCATCGGTGAAATCATCGCCGAAGCCATGGAGAAGGTCGGCAAGGAAGGCGTCATCACCGTCGAGGAAGGTTCGGGCCTGGAAAACGAGCTGTCGGTCGTCGAAGGCATGCAGTTCGACCGCGGCTACCTGTCCCCGTACTTCGTCAACAAGCCAGACACCATGGTTGCCGAGCTGGACAGCCCGCTGCTGCTGCTGGTCGACAAGAAGATCTCCAACATCCGTGAGCTGCTGCCAGTACTGGAAGCCGTTGCCAAGGCCGGCCGCCCGCTGCTGATCGTTGCTGAAGACGTCGAAGGCGAAGCCCTGGCTACCCTGGTCGTCAACAACATGCGCGGCATCGTCAAGGTTGCAGCAGTCAAGGCACCAGGCTTCGGCGACCGTCGCAAGGCCATGCTGCAGGACATCGCAGTCCTGACTGGCGGCCAGGTCATCTCCGAAGAAATCGGCCTGTCCCTGGAAACCGCTACCCTGGAACACCTGGGCAACGCCAAGCGCGTTACCCTGTCCAAGGAAAACACCATCATCATCGACGGCGCTGGCGCTGAAGACGATATCCAGGGTCGCGTCAAGCAGATCCGTGCTCAGATCGAAGAAACCTCTTCGGACTACGACCGTGAGAAGCTGCAAGAGCGTCTGGCCAAGCTGGCCGGCGGTGTTGCCGTCATCAAGGTCGGTGCTGGCACCGAAGTCGAAATGAAAGAGAAGAAAGCCCGCGTCGAAGACGCACTGCACGCTACCCGTGCAGCGGTCGAGGAAGGCGTGGTGCCTGGCGGTGGTGTTGCCCTGGTGCGCGCCCTGTCTGCAATCGTTGACCTCAAAGGTGACAACGAAGACCAGAACGTCGGTATCTCGCTGCTGCGCCGTGCGGTCGAATCCCCGCTGCGTCAGATCACTGCCAACGCCGGCGACGAGCCAAGCGTTGTGGCCGACAAGGTCAAGCAGGGTTCGGGCAACTACGGCTACAACGCTGCGACCGGCGAGTACGGCGACATGATCGAAATGGGTATCCTGGACCCAGCCAAGGTTACCCGTTCGGCACTGCAAGCTGCTGCTTCGATCGGCGGTCTGATGATCACCACCGAAGCCATGGTTGCTGACCTGCCGGAAGACAAGCCAGCAGGCGGCGGCATGCCTGACATGGGCGGCATGGGTGGCATGGGCGGCATGATGTAAGCCAGCCTTACCCTCGCTATACCCCTAAGCCCCGGCTCGCAAGAGCCGGGGCTTTTTCGTTCAGGGCTCGGCACTCGACCGGGGGGCACTGACTCAGGCAGGGTTGGGCTCGGCGGCTGGCCTGTCTGCTGCCCGTCTGCGGTACAGCACCAGGTAGTAGGCACCCAGGCCGATCAGCCAGCAGAACACGGCCGTCCACACGTTGTGGGACAAAAAGTGCGCCCCTTGCATCATCCTGCCCACCGACAGGACCGTACCGGCGATCAGGGCGACCGCAAATGCCACGCGCGCGAGGCGCGGTTTACGATCACGCAACGCGAAAAACAGCGCGAACAGGCAGAACCCCGTGGTCGCGTGACCGCCCGGCCAGCACAGGCCCGGCTTGTCGGTGGCAGGCCTTGGCTCGAGCAGCTTGCTGTAGGTTTCCGAGCCGCCGAACTGCGTGAGGCTCCAAGGGCACTGCACCTGCGTCAGTTTCTTAAGCGGTGTGACGAAGGCGGTGGACACCCCCAGTGCGAGCACCAGGCAGCCCAGTTCGCGGCGCCAGCTGTACAAACCCTTGACCAAGAAACTTGCCGCAAACACAGCCAGTGCCAGTACGCCCAACACGATTACGCCCTGCTTGACCCGGTCATGCAGGATGTTCTCCAGCAGGTAGCTATGGCGACCGATGAACTGCCCGGTGGCGGTATCGAAGAACAGGTTGGCTATGTCCATGTCCACCGACGTCCATTCGAGCGCCACCAGCCCAAGCATGATGGCCATTGGAATACCCAGGTACAGCCACAGGTTCAAGGGGCGAGGGCAATTTGATTGCTGCATGGCGGCTCCAGGGCGCGAGAAGGTCGCGCATTGTCAGGCCGCTTCTATGCTGTGTCCGTGAAGGTTCGGTGAAAAAAACGTCAAGCCGCCTGAATTCATCCAAAGGCTGGCACCCCGCAGGCTTAGGCCTTAAGCTGCGCCTGCCGCGCATCACCGCGAGCAGCGTCGCACAGGAGAAATTCATGCGCATCCTCTTGGTTGAAGACAACCGCGATATTCTGGCCAACCTTGCCGATTACCTCGGCATGAAGGGCTATACCGTCGACTGTGCCCAGGATGGGTTGTCGGGCCTGCACCTGGCAGCGACCGAGCACTATGACCTGATCGTGCTCGACATCATGTTGCCGGGCATCGATGGCTATACGCTGTGCAAGCGCCTGCGCGAAGACGCACGCCGCGACACGCCGGTGATCATGCTCACCGCCCGCGATCAGCTGGACGATCGGCTGCAAGGCTTCCGTTCCGGCGCCGATGACTACCTGCTCAAGCCCTTCGCCCTGTCCGAGCTGTCTGCGCGTATCGAAGCCGTGCTGCGCAGGGCGCAGGGTGGTGGACGTCGCACGCTGCAGGTTGCAGACCTGAGCTACGACCTCGACACACTCGAGGTCAGCCGGCAAGGCCGCCTGCTCAAGCTCAACCCGGTCGGCCTGAAACTGCTGGCGGTGCTCATGCAGAAGAGCCCGCACGTGTTGCGGCGCGAAGTGCTCGAAGAAGCCCTGTGGGGCGATGACTGCCCCGACAGCGACAGCCTGCGCAGCCATGTACACCAGTTGCGCCAGGTGATCGACAAACCCTTTGAAAAACCCCTGCTGCATACCGTCCATGGCGTCGGCTATCGCCTCGCCGAGGGCCGCGATGGAGTTTAAACAGAGCCTTGCCCAGCGCATCATCATTGCCTTTGCGTTGATGAGCGCGCTGGTGGCGGGGGCTTTCGCCGTGGGTATCGTTTCTACCGTGCACCTGGTGGAAGAACGCCTGATTTCGTCGGTGCTCGGCGGTGACTTGCAGCGTCTGTTGCGCATGGACAGCGTCAGCGACTGGAGTCACCGTCCGCGACCGGACCAACTGTTCTACTTCAGTGGCGGGCGGGACGACTTCGAGTTGCCAAAGGACCTGCGCCATCTGGACCGGGGTTTCCACGAGGTCTTTCGCGATCAGCTTTCGTATCACGCCATGGTGGAGATCGTGGACGGTCGTCGCTACGTGCTGTTGCAGGATCAAAGCGACTTCGAGGAGCGAGAACGGCTGCTGTTCGCGGTGGTGGTCGTAGGGTTCGTATTGAGCCTGGTGCTCGCCGTGATTCTGGGCTGGTTGGTGGCGCGTCGGGTGATGGCGCCGGTCATCCGCCTGGCGCGCCAAGTGCGCCATCGCGATCAGCTGTTGGGGTTGGCGCCACCATTGGCGCCTGATTACGCCGCCGACGAGGTCGGGCAGTTGGCAGTGGCCTTCGACGACACCCTGGGCCGTCTGCGCGATGCCTTGACGCGCGAGCGCCTGTTCACAAGCGACGTCAGCCACGAGTTGCGTACGCCGCTGATGGTGCTGGCCACCTCGTGCGAGCTGCTCATGGAAAACCCGGCACTGGACGCGCGCTCGCGCAGTCAGGTCGAACGGGTAGCCCGCGCCACCGAGGAAATGCGCGAGCTGGTAAAAACCTTCCTCATGCTGGCCCGGGCCCAAAGAGACGAAGGCGCTGTGGCTTCGCGGGCAACCCTGCGCGAGGTGGGGGACGAATTGATCGGGGTATGGCGCGACACCATCGAACAAAAGGGGCTGACGCTGCATTACGAAGGCCGTGGTAACGCAGGTCCGGTCTTGTACAACGCCACCTTCCTGCAATCGGTCATGGGCAACTTGCTGCGTAATGCTGCCCATTACACCGACAGCGGTTACATTCGTCTGACCCTGCAAGCCACGCATTTCACCGTGGAAGACAGCGGGGTAGGCATCCCGGAGGAGCAGCGCGAAGCCATGTTCAAGCCCTTCGTGCGGGGGGATGAGCGCCGAGGTGAAGGGCTTGGCCTGGGCTTGTCGTTGGTCCAGCGCATTTGCGATGACCAGGGCTGGCAGGTCACCCTGACCTCGACCCACCCCCATGGCTGCCGTTTCCAAGTGGACCTCAGCAGCACCGTAGCCAAGGGCGAGCTGAACACACTTTCGTAATAGCCTGTAAGAAATATCCTATTGAAGAACGCTTTTTTCACAAGGCCATAACCTGATTCCAACGCTTGGCTGCTTAGTCTGGCCGCCATTGGAATCAGGAGATGCCCGATGCGTAGCCCCATCAACCTCGAGTTTTCCCGTAAATACGACAAGGCCCATGCCCAACAGTATTTTTTGAAGCACCAGGCTGGCCTGGCCAGGCGCCTTTCCCATAAGCGCGATGAACAGTTGGCTCGACGGGCCCTGATGCTGGCGGGCGAGCCGGGCCTGGTCCTGGACCTGCCCTGCGGGGCGGGTCGCTTCTGGCCACTGCTGGCGGAAAAAGCCAACCGCGTGATCATCGGAGCAGACAATTCTGCCGACATGATCGAGACGGCATGCGCGGCCCAACCACCGGAAATCGTGGCCCGGGTACGACCTTTGCAGACCTCGGCCTTTGCCATCGAATTGCCGGACAACGCGGTGGACAGCATCTTTTGCATGCGTCTGTTTCACCATATTGGCGAAGCGGCGCACAGAAAAGCGATTCTCAATGAGTTTCATCGGGTTAGCCGAGACAGCGTGATTGTGTCGTTGTGGGTGGATGGCAATTTCAAAGCCTGGCGGCGCAGGAAGCTCGAGCGGCGTCGCGGCGCCGAGCATGGGCCGGAAAGTTACCAGAACCGTTTTGTGTTACCCACCGAAACGGTTGAGGCGGAATTCGCTGCCGCGGGTTTCAGAATCCAGGAGCGTCTCGACTTCCTGCCGTTTTATGCCATGTGGCGTGTGTATGTATTGCGCAAGGGTTGAGGCGCATTGACGGCTCTCGAGGGCAGCGCCCTTTGCGTGATCACCCATGTGACAGGTGCCGCCATTCGTCGTTCAAGCGTGCAAAGGGGCGTAGGTTGCACTACGTTGATGAGGTAGCGTTTGGCAGCGCTGTCAAAGGGTTAGGGCAATGAAACTAGAAATAGCTCGAACTTTGTTCCTGGTTGGGGGCCTGGCGCTCACTACCGTTGCGGTGGCAGCGTGGGAACAACCAAAAACAGTGGTGTTCAGCCAATCGGAGCTGGCTGAACAATGTGCACTGCCGCGCGAGGTAAAGCCGCAGCAGCAGGCCAAGGTGCAGCCTGATCATGACCTGCTGCTGTTCCTGTTCGGCATGCGCCAGGGCCTGCGGCCGTTCGGCTAAGCCGCAGGACATGGCCTGACGCACATTTCAGATTAGGTGCAGGTGATTGTCCCAGAAGCCTGAAGGCAGGTTCAGGGGCTGGCCGACGAGCTGGTGCTTGCGGCAATCATAGAACCGGCAACGGCCTTGGCCAGATGTCACGACGAACCCGTCCTTCACCGCACCAACCCCGGCACAGTCGGGCATGGGCGCATCCAGACGAACGGCGCCGCTGTCCAGGTCCCAGACGAACAGGCGGTTAGCCCGTGGTGCTGTCAAGGCCACCAGACGCAGTTCGTCGTGAATGGCCACGCTGGCGGTGTACTGGGCCATGGCCTGTAGCTGGTGTTGCGCAACGGGGAAAGCCTGGAAAGGCTGGCCCGGCCGTTTGATCGCCAGTAGCTCGGCAGTATCCGAGGCATCCCCCATGAACTGCTGGCACGCGGCAATGGTGCCGTCGCGTGCTACCGCCAGGTGACGAACACTGTTCATCTGCTGGGCCAGGGTTTCCTTGCTCAACAAGGTGCCGTCGCGCTGCATCAGCACCAGGCTCGGCTCCATGGCATCAAGGTTCATTTCCACCCGGCTTTCGGCTTCGGTACGGATGCCACCGTTGGCGACTACCAGCGTTTCGCCGTCCGGCAGCCAGGCGACTTCGTGCGGACCAATGCCGTGGGTGCTGAGCTCGCCTGTGCGCACCAGGCGCTCGTCGTCGAAACGGTAGACCCCCAGCACGCCACGGCCAGGGTCACGGGTATCGTTTTCGGTGGTGTATAGCCACTGGCCGTCCTTGTGGAGCACGGCATGACCATAGAAATGCCGGTCGGGCGGCGATACCACCGTCTGCAACACCTTGCCGTCGCGCAGATCGACCAGGTAGCTTTCGGTCCCCGGGCGGCGAGCCACGAACAGGGCGACAGGCCGGTCGGGGTGATCGATGATGGCATGGCAACGCTGGGTGACCTGGGTGCTGAACACCTGGGCGCCGTCCAGGCGATAGCCCACGGCGTAGTGCTTGCCGTCGGCGTCGTCGCGTGCCGAGAGCAGCAAGGGCTCGCTACTTTTGTTGCGCAGAAGCGTCCAGCCGCCCAAGGTAAGGGCACTGAGCACAACGCTACCGAGTTTCAGGGCCTGGCGTCGCAGCATGATCAGTCACCGTCGTTGGCGTTGAAACCCAACTGAATGTTAAGTGCCTTGGCCAACTCACCTTCATGCAGGCGGTGTACCACGTTGAGGCTGTCGTAGATCTGGTTGAGGGTCTGCTGGCCTGCATCGTCGGCCAGCAGCTCGCCCAGGGTTTTCTGATTGTCGGCCAGCAACTTCAACGATGTGGCGTAGGCATCGTCTATCTTTTGCGCAAGCGCCTTCTGATCGCTAGGCAGCAGCCCGCGCAGCCCTTGATTGTCCACACCCACCCAGACCGCCTGGGCCGCCTTGAGGCTGGCCTGGAGGCTGTTCATGGAGTTGTGGCTACGCCAGGCTTCAGCCTGCAGCGGCTGTGGGATGCCTTTGCTTTGCCGCCCCATGGGCGCACCCAGCTTCTTCTTCAGCGAGTCCAAAGCGGTCACCTGTGCGCGCAGCAGGTCGGCGATGGCCTCGTGCGAATCGGCGTAGCGCTGATTGGGGAACTTGGTCATCTGCGAGAGCATGCCATCAGTGCTGTTCCAGCCCTTGAGAATTTCCTCGGCCAGCCCCTTCTGGTGCTCGGCGATGGCCACCAGCATCGGGCAGTATCGCGCCTTCTGCTCGGCCGTGGCGATGTCCGGCTTGCTGTCGAACAGGATGTACTCATAGGCCGACAAGCCGCGGACGACAACGCTGGCCTTGGCCAGGGAAGCCGCATCGACAGGCTTGTCCGCATTGACCAATTGCTCGACCTGACGGCCGACCAGGTTCTTCTTGTCAGGCCAGAACTGTACCTGCCACGCACGGTTGCCTTCGGCCAGTGGACCCACCAGCAAGGGTTGCAGTTCGGCCCAGGCCTTTTGCGCATTGAGGAAATCGGCGCGCGCCTTTTCCAGGGTCTCCTTGCCTTCACAGAAAGCCAGGGCGCTGGCGGCCAGCATGCGGTCGGCTTCGACCCAGCGGCTGTAGGTGGGCAGGATCACCTGCTTGGCGATGGCCGCGGAGGTGACGGCCTGCGGATCCTGCGGCGAGCAGGCGCCAAGGGCCAGGGCAGCGAGGCTGGTAAACAACAGTTTGGGTCGGAACATGGCCGGCTCCTGTGCATGTTTAAAGTGAGTTCAGAAAAGCCAGCAGCGCAGCGCGCTGCTCGGCATCGAATGTAAGGACGAAATCGCGTGCTGCCTGGGCTTCGCCGCCGTGCCACAGCACCGCTTCGAGCAAGTTGCGCGCGCGTCCGTCATGCAGAAATTGCGAGTGACCGCTGACCGTTTCGCTCAGGCCGATTCCCCAGAGCGGGGCCGTGCGCCAGTCCTGGCCGTTGGCGGCAAATTCGGTTCGTTCATCGGCAAGGCCGGGCCCCATGTCATGCAGCAGCAGATCGGTATAGGGCCGGATGGTCTGACCGGCGAGCTCCGGCTCGGCGGCATCGCTGGCGGTGGTGAACTGAGGAATGTGACAACTCTGGCACCCGGCCTCGTGGAACAGGTTCTTGCCTGCAAGCACCTGGGGGTCAGACACATCCCGCCGGGCCGGTACTGCAAGGTTGCGTGTATAGAAGGTGACCAGGCGCAGGATGTTGTCACTGACTTCCTTTTCGCCTGCCACGCCGTCGCCATTGGGCGCTGCGCGGCATTCGACCTGCGCCTGGGTGCAGTCGTCGTTGGGCTGCAATGTCGTCGTCAGGCCCATGTCGCCGGCGAACGCATGCGCGTTCTGCTGATTCACGTTGGGCTGGCCCGCTTTCCACCCAAAGCGGCCAACAACTGAACGTCCCTGAGCGTCGTCCCATACGCGGTTGGCGCGCCCACGAATCCCGTCGCGATTGCGGTCGTCCGGGTCTTCGTTGGCCAGCAGGTCGGCCTCGGGGATCGCCTCGAGCAGGCCCAGGCCGATCATCGGTGGCGCCACGCGTGCCGAAAAGCGCGTGTCCGGGTGCATCGCCCCATAGCCCAGCTGAGTGATCTGCAACGCAGGCATGCGCAGCTCGACCTGATAGCCATCCTTGAACGAGACCGTCTGCGGGGTGTAGGTCATGCGCACCTTGCCTTCAGGCACTACGCCAGGAATGGCCATGTCCTGAAGCTGGGTGCCGTACACAGGTTCCGGTACCACCCCGAGCCGTTCGATGACCTTGGCCAGGTAGGGCTGGTCAGGTATCGACAGGCGCACGAGCATGCCAACTGCATTGCTGGCATCTGTTGCGGGGGGGTGGCCACGCCCGTCGCGCACATGGCAGTTCTGGCAGGCGTTGGTATTGAACAAGGGGCCCAGGCCGTCGCGCGCCGTTGTGGTAGAGGGGGCGATGACCCACGGGTTGCGAAAGAAACTGTTGCCCACGGCAAAGTCCAGGCGCCGCTCAGGGGAGAGATTGGCAGCGGGCTGCGAATACGCATTGCGGTCACTGCGCAACACGGTCGTCTTGCCACCTGACAGCGCTTCGCCCGGCTCGGCCTGGGTGAAACGCGGAGCGTCATCACAGGCAGCGAGGGCAAAGACCAGCAGCAGAGGGGCAAGTCGGGACAGCGGCAGGGACATGCAGAATCCTGGGCCTGAACGTAAAAACCGGCGTGCAAGCTTATCAGGCCCAGGATCATTGAATAAGAGCAATTTGCGTTTGCTGGATGAAATCGTCTTGGCAGGTGCTTATGCCATGAAGAGTTTGAACTGGCGATTGACCAGGCTGACGATGAGGTTCTTGCTACCGCCTTCATGATTATCGCCCGGGACCTCCATCACTTCTTCGCTGGTGTATTCCATGGACGAGGCGGTCAGGTATTTCACTACATCCTTGTGGGCGGGCTGCCAGTAATCCTGAAAAACCCAGATGTTGGTCTCTGCACCTGGCCCCAGAATCAAGCGCAGCGCCTTGTAGTTCTCTTTGGATTTACCGATCCAAGGTACCGCGAGCGAGCCGTTCCAGGCGTGCTGGGCGCCAATTGCCAGGCTTTGGCTACGGCTCTCTCCGTCAACCAAAGTCAGGGTATAAGGCGTGTTGTTGGCAATGGAACGCAGGTAGGTGACGCTGGCCATGGTGTATCTCCTTTATGGATGAGTACTCGGACGTGGCAAGGGGGCGCTCGGGGCGCGGTATACGTAGGCCGCGAGCAAGGTGATTTCATTGAAGGGCGGTTCGAGGGTGGCTGGATCGAAGCGACCCAAGGGTTGCAGGCCATACTCGTGAGCCACGGCTTCGAACAGTCGTCGGTCGCTTTCGTTGGGGTCGTACAGGTAGACCTTGCCTGACCCTGCCAATACACGGCACATTTCCTCGGCCACCGTGTGGGTGATCGGCGCGCCCATGAGGGTGACATGCGGGACGGAGTGATCGTCGATCGGGAACTTGGGCGCGTCGTACTCATACACCAGGATCAAGTTGGGAATCGGCCCGCCAGCAAATGGGCCGTTGGAGATGCGCTGCCCTGCTTTGTTGAGGTTATAGGCGTTGTGAAATCCTGTGATCAGGTTCGCGCCTTCAGCGCGCTGCACGATCCGGCCCTCTCCCCAGACATCGAGAATCTGCAGCATTGGCTGCCTCCCTGTTGGCGATTGAATGATGCGTACAGGGTGGTCGATCATCGGCCTGCCAGGCAGCGGGAAGCGCTGCCGCAGACATGAAAACGCCCGGCTCTAGGCCGGGCGTCGGGTGCTGCACAAGGGTGGGATCAGAACTCGTGGTCGGCTGTGTCAGGGTTCAGGTTGTCGATACCCAGTTTGCCGGCTGCCTGTTCGATGGCACCGGTCTGCTTGACCAGGGCTGCAATCGCATCACGCACGATCTGATTGCCGGCGGTGTTGTCGGCAGCGATCAGTTGGTCGTAGTGCTCGCCTTTGAGGGCGTGATCGACGATCACCTGGATCTTCGCTTCGGTGGCTTCCAGGTCTGCGCGCAAGGTCGCATCGGCGGCAGGGTCGGCCTTGGCCACCAGTGACGACAGGCTAGGCCCGGTCAGCTTGGTGCCATCGGGGCGGGTGTACTCGCCCAGATAGACGTTGCGAATGCCCTTGGCATCGTAGAAATGCGAGTAGTGAGTATTGTCGCTGAAGCAGTCGTGTTCGTCCTCGGGCGAGTTCGCCTCCAGGGACACCTTCATGCGCTCACCGGCCAGCTCACCGAGCGACAGGCTGCCCATGCCGAACAGCATCTTGCGCAAGCCGTCGGTGGCAGGCTCGGCTTCGAGCTTGGCGCGATAGTTGTCGGTCACGTTCGGCGCCCAGTTGGCAACCATCTCGTCGAGATCGGCGACCAGCAGGTCGGTGACGGCCTTGAGGTAGGCACGGCGGCGGTCGTTGTGACCACCCGTGGCACCCTGGCCTTCGAGGTAGTCCGACGCCGGACGGTTACCCGCACCTGGGCCGGTACCGTTCAGGTCCTGGCCCCATAGCAGGAATTCGATGGCGTGGTAGCCGGTGGCGACGTTGGCTTCGGAGCCGCCCAACTCGTTGAGGCTGGCCAGCTTCTCCGGGGTGATGTCCTTGACGTCGATCTTCTCTTCGCCCACCTGGATCTCGGTGTTGGCGATGATATTGGCACTGGCTGCCGGGTTGCCCAGGGCGTGCTCATAGCTGGTGTCGACGTAGTCGATCAGGCCTTCGTCCAGGGGCCAGGCGTTCACCTGGCCTTCCCAGTCGTCGATGATGGTGTTGCCGAAGCGGAACACTTCGCTTTGCAGGTATGGCACGCGCGCAGCGACCCAGGCGTCCCTGGCGGCCTTGAGCGTCTGATCGTTGGGCGTGGCGAGGAATGCGTCCACGGCGCTCTGCAGGGTTTTGGCGGTGCTCAGCGAGTCGCTGTACACGGCATGGACCATCTCGGCGTAGTGCTTGACCACGGCCTTGGCAGCGGCTTCGTCGACAGCCCCCGGCGTTGCTGCAGGGGTGCTGGCGGCAGCGGGCGCCTGGGCTTGCGGCGCGGCGGTCTTGTCGTCCTTGCCTTCACCGCAACCGGCGAGAGCGATGGCAATGGCCAGCAGACTGGCAGAGGCCAGGGGCGTTCGAATCATTGTTGGTTTCCTGCGTCGTGTGGTTGGACCATGGATGAACCGTGCGCGATGGCACGTTGAACCGACACATCATGCGAAAGATTTGCATTTGCTGTAAAGGGTCCAGCCTGCGATTCATGTAAAAGCAGGTCACGACGTGTCATCTGTGCACTCAGAGCACGGAAACCTGATTGCGCTGGGCCTGCCTGAGGAAGCTGGTCAGTTCCCGGGCCGACAACGGTTTGCTGTAGTGGTAGCCCTGGCCCTCGTGACAACCTTGGGCAATGATGTAGGCTTCCTGTTCGGCGGTTTCCACGCCTTCGGCAATGACCTGCATGCCCAGGCTTTTGCCCAACTGGATGATGGCGCGCACAATGGTCGCGTCATCGTCGTCATCGAGCAGGTCCTGCACGAAGCTCTTGTCGATCTTGATCTTGTCCAGGGGCAAGGACTTGAGGTAGCTCAATGACGAGTACCCGGTCCCGAAGTCGTCGATGGCGATCAGGGCGCCCGAGCGGCGCAGGCTCAGCAGGTGTTGGGCCGCGGTGCTGATGTCCTCCATCAGGCCAGTCTCGGTCACCTCCAGTTCCAGGCTGCGCGGGGGCAGGCGATAGGCCTGGAGCAAATTGTTCACCACCCGCGGCAGTTCGCTGTGGTGAAGTTGGACGGTGGACAGGTTGACCGCCATGCGCAGTTCGCTGAAGCCCAGGTCGTGCCATTCGCGCAATTGCCGGCAGGCCTGGTCGAGCACCCACTCGCCGATCCCGATGATGCTGCCGTTCTGTTCGGCCAGCGGTATGAACTGATCGGGCGGCACCATGCCCAGTTCCGGATGCTGCCAGCGCAACAGCGCCTCGACCCCTACAACGCGATGATCGCGATAGCTGATCTGGGGTTGATACACCAGGTACAGCTGGTTGCGTGGCAGGGCCTCGCGCAGGTCCTTTTCCAGCTCACGGCGCCGACGCATCTCGGTGTCCACGCTCGCGATATAGAACTGGTAGCGATTGCGTGAGCGCGCCTTGGCCAGGGTCATGGTCTGCTCGGCTTTTTGCAGGAGTTTTTCGGTGCTGTCGCCGTCTTCCGGGAACAGGGTGATGCCAATGGTTGCGCGCAGCCGGATCTGCTGGTGGTGGTCCAGGTCGAAGGGCACTTCCAGGTCATCCAGGATGCTTTGCGCAAGCTCTGCCGCTTCGTAGGGCTGTTCGATGTTGGCCTGCACCAGCGCGAACTGGTCGCCCCCCAGCCGCGCCAGCGCGCCCAGTCGACCGCTGTGGGCCCTCAGACGATCGGCCAAGGCCAGCAGCAACTGGTCGCCTACCTGGTAGGTGAACTGCTCGTTGATGCCCTTGAAATCATCCAGGCCTACGCATAGCACGGCCACCCGGTGTTGCAGGCGCCCACCGTCCACCAGAATCTTGTCCAGTTGCTGCTGCAGTTGCTGGCGATTGGGCAGGCCGGTGAGGAAATCGTACTGGGCCATGCGCTGCAGACT
This sequence comes from Pseudomonas sp. I3-I5, assembly GCF_022699445.1. Lineage (NCBI taxonomy): Bacteria > Pseudomonadati > Pseudomonadota > Gammaproteobacteria > Pseudomonadales > Pseudomonadaceae > Pseudomonas > Pseudomonas sp. I3-I5. Next base: position 840,726 of record NZ_CP093940.1, read on the forward strand.
GTTCTCGGCCTCATGGCGCAGATGGGTATTGCGCTCGATCGATGCCAGCAACTGGTTGGCGGTGTTCACCCAAAGGCCGAGCTCGTTCTTCTCATGGCCTTTGATCAGTGGGATCTGATGCTGGCTGGGGCGATCCGGATTGATCTGGGTGAGGTGTTCGATGATTTTGGAGAGTGGCTTGGTCAACAGCCAGTGGTAGACCAGGTACAGCACCAGCCCCATGGCAAGCGCTCGAAGCACGCCGGAGATGAAGATGATCACGGCATTGATCAGAAAGTCTTCGCCATAGGCCGCCGTATCGAGGGTGATGTTGAGGTCGCCGTAATATTCACTGTAGGGCCCCCGGCCTACCAGCTGCGTGGAGTAGCTACGCTCCTGGCCAAGAATCAGGTCGGTGAGCCAACGCAGGGGCATGTCCTGCAAGGGTCGGGACTTTTCTGCCAGCATCGTCTCGTTGGGGTGGCCGATGGAGGCCATTCGAACCGACTCGTCCTGAAACAGGCCTTCCATGACCTGCATGCCCATTTCTCGGTCCAGGCTGTAGACCGCCTGTGTGGAAGGATCGCGGAACATGTCGAGAATACGCTGGGCGTCATTGTTGACGGCCTGGCGTGTCTTGTAGGTGTCATAGACGATTTGCGCACAGCTGAGCACGACGCCGACCGCTAGCGCCGCCAGGAGCACGACCCTTAGCAACTTGACCGACAAGCTGTTACGCAATTCCAGCTTCAAGGGAGGTTCCTTAATCCATGCAAATGACATTATTTTGCCATCAATCACGACCTTTCACTACGGGAGGGTCATTAGCAGTGTATCGGTTGAAGCCCTGGGTAACTTGAGTGGGCCTCGTCAAGAAACCGGAAGTTTGATGTTAGCGCGCTATGCACACTGAGCAAGTGCCACATCGCCGAACAGCAGGCATAAAAAAGCCCGGCACGTGCCGGGCTCTCAGAGCGTTACGAGGCTCAGGCCTTGAAGGTCTTGCCTTCGAACTGCTCGGCCACGAAGGCCCAGTTGACGAGGTTCCAGAACGCCTCGACATACTTCGGACGCAGGTTGCGGTAGTCGATGTAATAGGCGTGTTCCCAGACATCGCAGGTCAACAGCGGGGTATCGCCGCTGGTCAGCGGGTTGCCGGCACCGATGGTGCTGGCCAGCGCCAGGGAACCATCAGTTTTCTTGACCAGCCAGCCCCAGCCGGAACCGAAGGTGCCGACGGACGTCTTGGTGAACTCTTCCTTGAACTTGTCGAAGGAACCGAAAGCGGTGTTGATGGCTTCTGCCAGGGCGCCGGTCGGCTGGCCGCCGCCGTTTGGCGACAGGCAGTTCCAGTAGAAGGTGTGGTTCCACACTTGAGCGGCGTTGTTGAAGATGCCGCCCGACGAAGAGTTGACGATCTCTTCGAGGGTCTTGCCTTCGAATTCGGTGCCCGGGACCAGGTTGTTCAGGTTCACGACATAGGTGTTGTGGTGCTTGTCGTGGTGATACTCCAGGGTTTCCTTGGAGATGTGCGGCTGCAGGGCATCGTGGGCGTAGGGCAGCGGCGGCAATTCAAAAGCCATGGTAGATCTCCTGATTCAGGTCTAGTTCGCGGTTTGCGCAGGGCCGATCACGGGCGGCCCTATGTGCGTCGGCGAGTTTGTACTCTTTGCGACGCAAGGGCTGGATCATAGCACCAAGCCTTGGCGCATAACCACGCAACAAACATAGGGATTAGAGGTTCCAGGCGCCTTGGCGGGCAGCGACCGGTGGCAGTCGTTTCCAGACCGGACAGGCAGGTAAGTCGCCCGTTGGCACCCACGAGCCCGTACGATCAGTTGAAGATCAGTTGCGCTGCCACGGCGAACATCATCACGGCCACCATCAGGTCCAGCAGTCGCCAGGTGCCTGGCCGTGCCAGCCAGGGCGCCAACCAGGCCGCCCCGATCGCCAGGGTCGAGAACCACAGCAGCGAAGCACTGGCAGCCCCGGCCACGTAGGCGCCCGGCGCCGTCTGCTGGGCCCCGAGCGAGCCGATCAGCAGCACGGTGTCGAGGTAAACGTGGGGGTTGAGCAAGGTGACCGCCAGGGCACTGAGCAGCACGGCGCGCCGTGAGCGCATGCCTTGGCCCTGCTGGTGCTGCAGGCTCTGGTCGGAAAAGACGCTGCGAAGCGCCTTGGCCCCGTACCAGATGAGGAACACCGCGCCCCCCCAGCGGGCAACGCTCAGCAGCGTCGGGTTATGGGCCAGGGCCGTGGCAAGGCCGAACACACCTGCGGCGACCAGCAGGGCATCACACAGGATGCACAGCGCTGCCACCGGCAAGTGATGCTCGCGGCGCAGGCTTTGCGCCAGGACGAATGCGTTCTGCGTGCCGATGGCCATGATCAGGCCCAGGGCGACCAGCAGGCCATTGAGATAACTCTGCCACATGGAAGACGACTCCTCGAAAGATGCTGGCCAGTGTGACAAGTTGCGGGTTATAAGAAAAATCAATAAAGCTCACTGGGCATTAGGAAAATCGATGTTCGACTACAAGTTGCTCGCGGCGCTTGCTGCTGTCGTCGAGCAAGGCGGTTTCGAGCGTGCCGCGCAGGTGCTGGGCCTGTCTCAATCGGCCGTGTCGCAGCGCATCAAGCTGCTGGAGGCGCGCGTGGGGCAGCCGGTACTGGTTCGCATCGCGCCGCCTGGCCCAACGGAGGTAGGCCGGCAGTTGCTCAACCATGTGCAGCAGGTACGCCTGCTTGAGCGCGACCTGCAGCGTCAGGTACCCGCGCTCGAAGACGGGGGCATGCCGGAGCGTCTGCGCATCGCGCTCAATGCCGATAGCCTGGCCACTTGGTGGGCCGGCGCCGTGGGGCAATTCTGCGCCGAGCACAAGGTGCTTACCGATTTGGTGGTCGAGGACCAGGAAGTGGGCCTCAAGCGCATGCGCGCCGGCGACGTGGCCGCCTGCCTGTGCGGCAGCGAACGCCCAGTGGCCGGCGCGCGCAGTCTGGCGCTGGGGGCGATGCGCTATCGGGCCTTGGCCAGCCCTGCCTTCATGAAGCAGCATTTTGCCCAGGGATTCGATGCCCGTCGCCTGGCCCGCACGCCCGCGATCGTCTACGGCCCCGACGATTTCCTGCAGCACCGCTACCTGGCCTCTTTGGGCATGCAGGACGGTTTTCTGCATCATTTATGCCCCTCATCCGAAGGCTTTTTGCGCATGACCGAAGCGGGGTTGGGCTGGGGGCTGGTGCCCGAGTTGCAGGCCCGCGAGCAACTGGCCAGCGGCCAATTGGTGGAAATCTGCAGCGATACCCCGATCGATGTACCGTTGTACTGGCATCATTGGCGTAACGGCGGGCAACTGCTGGCACAGCTGACCGACCACCTGCGCCACAGCGCCCGGCACTGGCTGGTGCCGTTGTAGCGCCTAAGGGCGTCAAAGGCTTCTGAACATCAGGCAAGGCGGAGTGTTACATGCGAATTCTGGTCACTGGCGCAAGTGGCTTCATCGGCGGGCGTTTTGCGCGGCTGGCCCTGGAGCGGGGGCTGGATGTGCGGGTCAGTGGCCGGCGCGCCGAAGGTGTGGAGCACCTGGTGCGGCGTGGCGCGCAGTTCATTCCGGGCGACCTTGGCGACGCGGAGCTGGCCCGGCGCCTGTGCCAGGGCGTCGAGGCCGTGGTGCATTGCGCCGGTGCAGTGGGGCACTGGGGAACCTATCAGGCGTTTGCCCAGGGCAACGTGGTGGTGACCGAGAACGTCGTCGAAGGCTGCCTGAAGGAACACGTGCGTCGCCTCGTGCACCTGTCATCGCCTTCGATCTACTTCAATGGCCGTTCACGCGTGGCCATTGGCGAGGATCAGGTGCCCGGCCGGTTTGCCAATCACTACGCCAGGACCAAGTTCATTGCCGAACAGAAGGTGTTCGGCGCCCAGGAGTTCGGCCTCGAAGTGTTGGCGCTGCGCCCACGTTTCGTCATCGGCGCAGGCGATACGAGCCTGCTGCCGCGGCTGGTGCACCTGCAACGCAAAGGCAGGCTGGCGATCATCGGCAACGGCTTGAACAAAGTCGACTTCACCAGTGTTCACAACCTGAACGAGGCGCTGTACAGCGCAGTGTTCGCGGACGGGCGCGCGCTTGGGCAAGCGTACAACATCAGCAATGGCCAGCCCTTGCCGCTGTGGGATGTGATCAACTATGTCCTGCGCCAGCTTCAGCTCCCTCAGGTCACCCGCTACCGAGGTTATGGGCTGGCCTACGGCTTGGCCGCGCTCAACGAGGCAGCGTGCACCCTGTGGCCGGGGCGGCCGGAGCCTACGCTGTCACGCCTGGCCATGCAGGTGATGAGTCGCGATTTCACCCTGGACATCACCCGCGCCAGTCAGTACCTGGACTATCAGCCCACCACCAGCGTATGGGCGGCATTGGATGAATTCTGCACGTGGTGGAAACACCAGCCGCCTGGCCGGTAAAGCGTTCAGCTCGACGTCGGGCATCACCGGGCTGCGCGCGCGGTTTATAATCCGGCTTATTTGCAACCTGTGGGGTGGGATGCTCATGCGCTTTGATGCTCGCGATGATTTCGATGATGTACCGGCCTTGCGCGCAGGGACGCAGGATGACGATGAGTTGCTGCCAGCTCATGTCTCGCGCAGTCGCCGTCAAGCGGCCAGGGCGCCGAGCACCGGCCCATTGTGGGCGATGCTGGTGGCCGCGTTCATCGCCCTGGGCTGTCTGGGATGGTGGAGCTATCGGCAGATCTCCCTGATGGAGCAGCAGCTGGTCGCCACTCAGGAGAGCTTCGCGCGCATCAGCGAAGACGCGGCAGGGCGTTTGCAGGCAATCAGCGGCAAGGTCGAAGCCAGCGCGTCGTCCAGCAACAGTGGCAGTGAAGCCCTCAAACAGCAGATCAGTCAGTTGCAGGCCAGTCTGGCCGAGCAAGGCAAGCAGCAGGCAGGTGTAGCGGGCCAGGCCGGGGACCTGGGCAAGCGCCTGGAGCAGGTCCTGGCGGACACCCGTGAACAGCAAAGAGCGGTCACCGAGCTGCAAACGCAGTTGCAGGCACAGTTGAAGGCGGTGAACGGCGAGTTGGCAGCGCTCAAGTCGGGCCAGGTCGATGGGGGCAAGCTCGACGGGCAACTCAAGAGTCTGAGCGAGGAGGTGGCCGCGCTGAAAAAACAAGGCAATCCCACGGCCGCCATCGAAAGCCTGCAGCAGGATGTGCTGGTGCTCAAAAGCCAGCTGGACAACCGCCCGAACACGGCGGCCGGCGGGGGCGCATCGGTGCAGGAGTTCGACGCGTTTCGTGGTCAGATGACCCGTAACCTGAACAACGTCCAGAGCCAGCTGCAGAACCTGCAACAGCAGATCAACGCCAGGCCATGACTGGGAAGGGCAGGGGCCGGGTCCTGGCCCCTGTCTCAGGCCTTACAGGCGTGGGTAGTCGATATACCCCACCGGTCCCTGGCCATAGAACGTTTCCGGATGAGCTTCGTTCAGTGGGGCATCGTCAGCCAGGCGTGCAGGCAGGTCCGGGTTGGCGATGAACGGCACACCAAAGGCCACGGCATCGGCTTTGCCATCGGCCAGGGCCGCATTGGCACTGGCTTTGTCGAAACCTTCGTTGACGATATAGACGCCACCAAATGCGTCTTTGAGGGCAGGGCCCAGGCTGTCGTCGCGCTCCCGCTCCCGTGAGCAGATGAAGGCAATGCCCCGCTTGCCCAGCGCTCGCGCCACATACGTGAAGGTCTGGGTACGGTCGGCATCGCCCATGTCATGGGCATCGGCGCGCGGCGCCAGGTGCATCCCAACGCGCTGCGCCCCCCATACCTGGACTACGGCATCGGTGACCTCCAACAGCAGGCGCGCCCGGTTTTCCAGCGAGCCGCCGTACGCGTCGGTGCGCTGGTTGGTGCTGCTTTGCAGGAACTGGTCGAGCAGATAGCCGTTGGCGCCATGGATCTCGACACCGTCAAAGCCTGCGGCCTTGGCGTTTTCGGCGCCAGTGCGGAAGGCCTCGACGATGTCGCTAATCTCTTCGGTATCCAGGGCCCGAGGCGTGGGGTAGTCGCTGAGCGGGCGAACCAGACTCACGTGCCCCTTGGGCTGGATGGCACTGGGTGCGACCGGCAACTGGCCATCGAGGTAGCGTGGATGGGAAATGCGGCCCACGTGCCACAGCTGCAAGAAGATTCGGCCGCCTGCGGCATGCACGGCATGGGTGACGTGGGTCCAGCCCCTGACCTGTTCAGCACTCCAGATGCCCGGTGTGTCCGGGTAGCCCACGCCCATGGGGCTGACCGACGTCGCCTCACTGATGATCAGACCGGCACTGGCGCGTTGTACGTAGTACTCGGCCATCAGTGCATTCGGCACGCGGCCGGCGTCTGCGCGGCAACGGGTGAGTGGGGCCATGATGATACGATTGGGCAGTTCCAGATCGCCCAGGGTGATTGGATCGAATAGCGTGGTCATGACGTATACCTGAAAGTCAAAGGGAGTCGCGCAATTGTTCGAGCAATGCTTCGATGATGACTTCGTTGCGCTTGAACAAGTGCCATTGGCCGATTTTCTGGCGGATGACCAGGCCTGCTCGCTGCAGGATCGCCAGGTGCGCCGACACAGTCGATTGGGACAACCCGCAGCGCCGCTCGATCTGCCGGCACAAACCCCTTGGTCAGTACTGTGGACCTGCTCGAGAAACTGGGCTGCTGGCGTTTTCAACCAGCCGAGTATTTCCCGCCTCATTGGGTGGGCGAGGGCTTTCATGATGTCGTCCAGGTCAAGCGGCATGGCTCATCTCGCAGCGGTGCATCGGGTCAGCGCGAACCCTACATCGTGATTTTGCGATATACAAAGATTCAAGTGTTCCGAGCGAGTAGCCAGACGGTATATCGCTCGGCGGCGATATGTCCCGAGCAAGTGATAGACTGGCGCCATGAATTATCTTGCACACCTGCACCTGGGAGGGTCGGCTCCGCAGCAATTGCTGGGCAGCCTCTACGGGGACTTCGTCAAAGGTTCGCTGGAAGGGCGGTTCCCGCCGCAGCTCGAAGCGTCCATCCGACTGCATCGACACATCGACAGTTTCACCGACGCCCACCCTGTGGTGCTCGCTTCCCTGGCGCGCTTTGCGCGGGTGCGGCGGCGGTTTGCGGGGATCGCTCTGGACGTCTTTTTCGACCACTGCCTGGCGCGGCACTGGCCCGAGTATGGGCGCCAGCCGCTGCGTCAGTTCACCCAGGCGTTCTATCAGGTGCTGTTAGCCGAGCCCGCCCTGCCGGGCCGGTTGGCCCACATCGCGCCGTCCATGGCGCAGTCTGATTGGCTGGGCTCGTATGCTGACTTTGCCACGCTGGAGCAGGTGTTTGCCGGGATCGCCCGGCGCTTGTCGCGGCCTGAAGGCCTGGTAGGGGTCATGGACGAGCTTGATCGCCTGTACGTGCCGTTGCTCGATGATTTCCGCGAATTCTACCCGCTGGTACAAGCGTTCGCTGCCAGTCATCGGGCACAGGCCAGCCCGTGCGTTGATTGACGGATCTGCTGCATTCAGGCAGCAGTCGCACACTGCCTGCGTAGTGCCGGTGGCTCTGGTGTGCCGTAGAGCGCCTGATGGATCGAACGCTGGGCCTGGAGCCCCAGCAGCGTGCGGCCCTTGCCATGACTTGCCAGTGGCTCGAGCAGGTGAATGCGCACTTGACCGCGAGGTTGCGCGAGCAACCGCAGCAGGTGTGACAGCAGATCGTCATCTCCCACGAAGGGTGCAAAGGGGTCGATCTGGCCCCGCCGCTGGTATTGGATTGCCACCGGTTGCACGGCGATGCCCTGGTCGATGGCTGCCGCCAGCAGGCGCCCATGGAACGTCCCGAGCTGGTGCCCGTCGGTGGTAGTGCCTTCGGGAAACAGCAACAGGGGGTGACCTGTGACCAACCGCTGACCGATGTGCACGCGCAGCTGCTGGCCATCGCTGGCACCGCGCTTGATGAACAAGGTGCCTGCCTGCTCGGCTAACCACCCGGCAAGCGGCCAGTGCCGGACCTCGGCCTTGGACAGAAATGACACAGGGGCTAGCATGCCCAACAGTGGGATGTCGGTCCAGGACACGTGGTTGCTGACCCACAGCATGGGGCTGCTCGGCAGCTTCCCCGTCACGCAGACGTCGAACGGCAGTGCTGCCACCAAGCGCCGCATGAACAGCCGTGTCCAGCGTTGCCGGCGCGCGAGCGACGCTTTGATGCCAAGGTGCCGCCCGATGACGAGCAGGCTGGCCATCAGCAGCCCCAGCGCCACCACCAGCAGCACGTGAGCCAGGCGCCCCACCTGCCGCAGACGGCCCCTCACACAGCGGCCTTGAAGTGACGGGCGTAGCGCGGGCACAGCGCCTCGCGCTTGAGCAGGATGAACACATCGGCGACCTGGAAGTCTTCATCCCAGCACGGTTCGCCACAGACCTTGGCGCCCAGGCGCATGTAGGCCTTGAGCAAGGCCGGCATCTGGGCGCTCACGTTATCCGGCAACGTCAGCGGTGGCAGCGGTTTGCGGGGTTCGGCACGCAGATCCTGGGTGCACAGGTGGCGTTCGCGCAGGCGCTGCATGACCGCATGCGCCTGCACCCCGCCGTCCTGCATCGAGATGCTGGCGCAACCCATCAGGTAGCGATAACCGCCTTCGTTGAGTACTTCGGCCAGCTCACTCCAGAGCGTAGCAATGGTGCCGCCGTTGCGGTACGGCGCGGCCACGCAGGTGCGCCCCACTTCTAGGATAGGGCCCTGAAGTTGCAGCAGCCCCTGCAGGCGGAACCCTTCCTCGCTGTAGAAGCGACCCAGGCTGCTGGCCGCCTCGTGGTCGAGCAGGCGGGTGGTGGCCACCAGTCGTCCAGTGGTGACATCGCGTACGCCGATATGGCGGCAGTGCGCGTCAAATTCGTCCTGATCCAGGCCGTGCTCAGCGCCCTTGAACCTTGCCTCGAACGCTTCGCTGAAGACCTGATAGCGCAGGGCCTGGGCCTCCTGCAACGCGGCGTGACCCATCAGGCGCTCGGCGTGCAGGCGGTGTCCGGTGCAGGTGTCGGCAACATGAGCGATTCGCGTCATTACGAGTCTCCATAAAACCAGCCATGCAAAGGTGGCCGGTAGGCGTTTATGTGCACGTTCAGGCTAGAAACATGGGATGTCACGGCGATGAAGGTTCGATGATGCTTGCATGAACCGCCCGTTGGGCGTGGCGGCGAACGTGCTGGCGCTTGCTGTGCCAAAGACCTGCGCGGTAAGGTGAGCCGCCTGCATTTTCGAGACCCCTCATGCTGAAGTCACTCCGCCTATGGTCCGCACTGCTGCTTGCGTTGTGCCTGCCCGCACACGCCAATTGGCACCTTGATGGCGAGTCGTCTCGCCTGTCGTTCATCACCGGTACCAATGGCGAAGCGGCGCAGGTGCACCGCTTCCTGGTGCTGCATGGCACGGTGGACCGCAAGGGCGCCGCGAGCCTTCGTATCGAGATGGATTCGGTCAGCAGTGGCGTGCCGCTGCGTGATGAACGCATGCGTGACGCGTTGTTCGACGTCGCGCGGTTTGCCGAAGCGACCGTGCAGGCGCAACTGGATCTGCGCCCGATCAACGACCTGGCCAACGGGGCGCAGATCGAACTGCGCCTGCCGCTGACGGTAACGTTGCACGGCCAGTCCCATCGTTACGAGGCCTTGCTGCTGGCCACTCGCCTGGACGAGCGGCGGTTTCAGGTCGTGACCTTGGAGCCTCTGGTGCTGCGCGCCGAGGATTTCGGCCTGATGCCAGGGCTGCAAGCCCTGCGCAAGTCCGCCAACCTTAAGGCCATCAACCCGTCCGTACCGGTCAATGCGGTACTTATCTTCACTGCGCGCTGACATGCCGGGCCCGGTCTTCCCCTGGCGGGATGGCAACCAGTTCGAGCTGCTGATCGATGGGCCACACTTCTTTCCCCGCATGCTGTCGGCCATCGAGCATGCCCAGACGCAGGTAGACCTGGAGCTGTACCTGGTCGAGTCCGGGGCCTGCGCCGAGGCTGTGGTCCAGGCGCTGGAACAGACGGCCCACCGCGGGGTGCGGGTGCGCTGCCTGTTCGATTATTACGGGTCGCTGGCCTTGAGCGCCAAGCTGCGGCAACGTCTGGTGGATGCCGGCGTGTACCTGCGCTGGTACAACCGGCTGCACTGGAAACGCGGGCTGCGCAACCTGTACCGCGACCATCGCAAGTTACTGGTGGTCGACGAGCAGTGGGCGGTGGTCGGCGGTACCGGGGTGACCGACGAGTTCTGGCAACCGGGCCAGCCCAGCAGCGAATGGCATGAGGTGATGGTGCTGATGCAAGGCCCGGTGGTGAGCGACTGGCAATTGCTGTTCGATCGCCAGTGGCAGGCCAACCATCGCCGCACGGCCTGGCGCCCTGCCGAGGGCTTCGGCCTGCCGCGCCTGCCCAAGGTGCCTGCGCAAGGGCAGGGCATGGGCCGGGTGGCGTACGCCGACGCCCGTCAGCATCAGGACATCCTGCATGCATTGGTGCGTGCCCTCAACAGCGGCAAGCAGCGCATTTGGCTGGCCACGCCTTATTTTCTGCCGACCTGGAGCGTGCGCCGCTCGCTGCGCCGCGCAGCGGGCAAGGGCGTCGATGTGCGGTTGCTGCTCACCGGCCCGCGCACCGACCACCCTTCGGTACGGTATGCCGGCCACCGGTACTATCCACGCCTGCTGCGCGCCGGAGTGCGAATTTTCGAGTATCAGCCGTGCTTCCTGCACCTGAAGATGGTGGTGGTGGACGATTGGGTCAGCGTCGGCTCCTGCAACTTCGACCATTGGAACCTGCGCTTCAATCTGGAGGCCAATATAGAAGCGTTGGACCTGCCGCTGACGACCGCAGTGGTCGCCAGTTTCGAGCGCGATTTCGCCCTGAGCGAGGAAGTCGACCTCGCGCACTGGAACGCCAGGCCGTTCTGGCGCCGGGTCAAACAGCGCATCTGGGGATGGCTGGACCGGTTGGTGGCCAACGTGCTCGACCGGCGCGACTGAGCGCAGCTATCGTGCAATGACGGTTCACAGGCAATCGATGGAGTGGATGGGATGACGGCTAAGAAGATACTCATGCTGGTGGGCGATTACGTCGAGGACTACGAGGTCATGGTGCCCTTCCAGGCGCTGAGTATGGTCGGGCATACCGTGCACGCCGTGTGCCCGGAAAAGGTAGCGGGCCAGACCGTGCGCACGGCTATTCACGACTTCGAAGGCGACCAGACCTACAGCGAAAAGCCAGGGCACCAGTTTGCCCTGAATCAGGATTTCGTCAGGGCCCGTGCCGAAAGTTACGATGCCCTGGTGATCCCGGGCGGGCGGGCGCCTGAGTACCTGCGCCTGAACGAGAAAGTGCTCGACCTGGTGCGAGCGTTCGACCAGGCAGGCAAGCCCATCGCCGCCGTGTGCCACGGCGCCCAGTTGCTGGCCGCCGCCGGTGTGCTCAAAGGCCGGGAGTGCAGTGCGTACCCGGCCTGCGCTCCGGAGGTGCGCCTGGCAGGCGGCACCTATATCGACATTGCGGTGGACCAGGCCCATGTGGACGGCAACCTGGTCACCGCGCCCGCCTGGCCGGCACACCCTGCGTGGCTGGCGGCGTTTCTGAAGGTGTTGGGCACCCGTATCCTCTGACCCAACAGGCCGACCGGCCCGTGGGTCAGCCGACTTGCTCGACCCAGTCGTTGAGGTTGTAATAGTTGGTCACGCGGGCGATCTTGCCGCAGTGGATATAGAAGAACGCGCCGGCCGGCAGGACATAGGTCTGGCCGGTGGCCGCAGGCAGGCCTTCGTCATCGGCCACGTACTGGCCGTGCACGGTGAATTCCGCCGCTGCGCGACTGCCATCGGCATTTTGCATCACCACGATGTCGGCCAGGCGCTCGCGGTAGCAGCGGTTCATCTTGTCCATGAAAGCGGCGAACCTGGCCTTGCCCATCTGCCGCTCACCCTGGTTGATGTCGTGAATCACATCCTCGCTGAGCAGGGCCAGAAACCCTGGCATGTCGCCTGCGTTGAAGGCAGCGTAGTAAGCGTTTACCAATTCGGTAGCGGTCATGGAACATTACCTGTCGTGTAGGGAAAAGGCGTGTCGTTGGCCTGGATGATAGGGTTTCCCCTCAAGCCCGGCTTAGCCGAGCGCGTCATCCACATCGACAAAACGACCGCCAAGCATGCAAATACGCCTACTGCACGGCGCCGCCATCGCGCCTTATATCGATGACCTCGCTCGTCTGCGCCTGACCGTGTTCCGCGAGTTCCCCTACCTCTACGACGGTTCGCCCGAGTACGAAGCCGACTACCTGGCCACCTATGCCCGTTCCGGTCGCAGCCTGGTGGTGCTGGCCGTGGATGAGGACAAGGTAGTGGGCGCGTCGACGAGCCTGCCCCTGGTCGACGTCGCGCCCGAGTTTCAGGAGCCGTTCGTGGCCCAGGGTCGCGACCCGGCCAGCGTCTACTATTTCGGCGAGTCCGTGGTTCTGCCGCAATACCGAGGGCAGGGGCTTGGGGTACGCTTTTTCATCGAACGCGAATCCTACGCCCATAAACTGGCCGAGTTCGATTACTGCGCGTTCTGCGCCGTGGAGCGGCCCGGTGTACATCCGCGCCGTCCAACCGATTACAAGCCCTTGCATGGGTTCTGGCGCAACCGTGGTTTTCTGCATGACCCGTCCCTGCGTACCCGGTATGCCTGGCGCGACCTGGACGAGCAGGAAAGCTCGGACAAACTCATGTCGTTCTGGCTCAAGGAACTGCCCTTTTGATCCGTGTCGCGGCCTGCCAGTACGCCATTGAGCTGCACGAAACCTGGGAGGCCTATGCCGACCACCTGCAAGGTTTGTGTGCAGAGGCGGTGGAGGCTGGCGCGCGTCTGTTGCTGCTGCCCGAGTATGCAGGGCTGGTACTCAGTGGGCAGCTGACACCCGAGCAGCGGGGGGACCTGAACGCTTCCATTGCAGGCATCCAGCCGTTGATCGAGCCGTGGAAGGCCTTGTGTGCGGGCCTGGCCAGGCGTTGGGGCATCTACCTGCAACCAGGCACGCTGCCGGTACTGGACAGCGACGGCGCCTACCGCAACCGCGCCTGGCTGTTTGGCCCCAAGGGTGTGCTAGGGCATCAGGACAAGCTGATGATGACCCGCTTCGAGCGGGAACAGTGGGGCATTGCCGCAGGCCAAGGGCTGACGGTGTTCGACACCGATCTGGGCCGTCTTGGCATCCTGGTCTGTTACGACAATGAGTTCCCGCTCTTGGCCCGTCGGTTGGCAGAACGTGGCGCCGACCTGATCCTGGCGCCGAGCTGCACCGACACCGAAGCCGGCTACCACCGTGTACGGATCGGGGCTCAAGCACGCGCGTTGGAGAACCAGCTGGCCGTGTTGCAGAGCCCGACCGTGGGGCTGGCCCCTTGGTCGCCGGCACTGGACGAGAACCTGGGCCGGGCAGGGCTGTTCGTGCCGCCTGATCGTGGCATGCCGGGGGATGGGGTGATGGCATTGAGCGAATCGCTCGACCCGCAGCGCAGCCGTTGGCTGGTGTGTGACCTGGATCTGGAGGCCGTGCGCCGGGTCAGGCAGCAGGGGCAGGTATTCACACGCAGGGACTGGCCCGAACAATTCGAACGTCTTTGAACGCAACAGCGGCGGGCCCTGGCATCAAGGACCGCCGCTGCAGGTTGGCTGCGCATTGACTGCGCACGCGAGCGGCCGGTGACAGCGCCGTCGCTGTTGCCTTGGGTTACTTCACTTCGACGGCCAGGCTCTGGGCGATCTTGTTCTGCCACAAGGCGGGGCCTGTGATGTGCACCGACTCACCGTTGCTGTCCACGGCCACGGTCACTGGCATGTCCTTGACCTCGAACTCGTAGATGGCCTCCATGCCCAGCTCGGCAAAGGCCAGGACCTTGGACTTGCGGATGGCTTGCGCGACCAGATAGGCGGCGCCACCTACGGCCATCAGGTAAACGGCCTTGTTGTCCTTGATCGCTTCGATGGCGGTCGGGCCGCGCTCGGACTTGCCGATCATGCCCAGCAGACCGGTCTGCTCCAGGATCTGGCGGGTGAACTTGTCCATGCGCGTGGCGGTGGTGGGGCCAGCAGGGCCGACCACTTCGTCGCCTACCGGGTCGACCGGGCCAACGTAGTAGATGAAGCGGCCCTTGAGATCCACCGGCAGTGCTTCGCCGCGGTTGAGCATTTCGACCATGCGCTTGTGGGCGGCATCCCGGCCGGTCAGCATCTTGCCGTTGAGCAGGATGGTTTCACCCGGTTTCCAGCTGGCCACTTCTTCGGGCGTGATGCTGTCCAGGTTGACACGTCGGGCGCTTGGGCCAGCTTCCCAGACGATCTCGGGGTAGGCGTCCAGCGACGGCGCTTCCAGCTGCGCCGGGCCCGTGCCGTCGAGCACGAAGTGGGCGTGGCGAGTGGCCGCGCAGTTTGGGATCATGCACACCGGCAGCGAGGCGGCGTGGGTCGGGTAATCCATGATCTTGACGTCGAGCACGGTGGTCAGGCCACCGAGGCCCTGGGCGCCGATGCCCAGCTGGTTGACCTTCTCGAACAGTTCCAGACGGATTTCTTCCAGGCGGTTCTGCGGGCCGCGTGCCTTGAGCTCATGGATGTCGATGGACTCCATGAGCACTTCCTTGGCCATGACCGCGGCTTTTTCGGCGGTGCCGCCGATGCCGATGCCCAGCATGCCAGGCGGGCACCAGCCAGCGCCCATGGTCGGAACGGTCTTGAGCACCCAGTCGACGATGGAGTCGGACGGGTTGAGCATGGCCATCTTGGACTTGTTTTCCGAACCGCCGCCCTTGGCTGCAACATCGACCTCGACCTTGTCGCCGGGGACGATGGAGTAGTGGATGACGGCCGGGGTGTTGTCCTTGGTGTTTTTGCGGGCGCCGGCCGGGTCGGCCAGGATCGATGCGCGCAGGACGTTTTCAGGCAGATTGTAGGCGCGGCGCACACCCTCGTTGATCATGTCGTCCACGCTCAAGGTGGCGCCGTCCCAGCGCACATCCATACCCACGCGCACGAACACGGTGACGATGCCGGTGTCCTGGCAGATAGGCCGGTGACCGGTGGCACACATGCGCGAGTTGATCAGGATCTGGGCGATGGAGTCGCGCGCAGCCGGCGACTCTTCGCGCAGGTAGGCCTCGTGCATGGCCTGGATGAAATCGACGGGGTGGTAGTACGAGATGAATTGCAGGGCGTCGGCAACGCTCTGAATCAGGTCGTCTTGCTTGATCACGGTCATGCAGCGCGCTCCTCTTAAAGACGGGAACATTCAGTGAGACGTTCGACGGAGCCGACCAGCCTGTCGAAACGCCTTGCAAAGGCGCGCCGACAGCCTGCCGACGCAAAAAAGGCGCGGCAGTATAGCGCGCCTGCCCCGGTGAAACACCTGCGAGTGGTCAGGACCATGGTCTGGCCGGTGGCCGGCATCCTTTTTGCTGCTCGGCACAGTACAGGGTATTAGAATCGACGGGCACGCGGTCGCGTCCATCGGCACAAGGGGTTTGAAGAGGTGAGTGAACATGCCCGAACTTAGCGTGGGCACGCGTTGTTGGACAGTGCCGACTGGCGCCAACTTGCTCGATGCCTTGAACGAGGCAGGGCTTGATGTGCCCTACAGCTGCCGTGCAGGGCGCTGCCATGCGTGCTTGGTACGGTGCGAGCACGGGTTGCCCCTCGATGCCCTGCCAGAAGCCCTGGCGTTGGACAGGCATGCCGTGGGCTGGCGCCTGGCCTGCCAGTGCCGCGTGGTCGAAGACTTGCGCGTGGACGTGTTCGATCCCTTGCGCGACGGCGTAGGCGGCGTTGTCAGCGAACTGGACTGGTTCGGTGATGTGTTGCGGTTGCGCCTGCGGACCGAGCGCAGCGTCCGCTACCAGCCAGGCCAACACGCGGTGCTCTGGTTGGGTGGGGTGGCGCGGCCTTATTCACTGGCCAGCCTGCCGGGTGAGGATGATTGCCTGGAGTTTCATATCGATTGCCATCGCCCCGGTGCTTTCTGTGACCAGGCTCGGGCGCTGGGGGTGGGCGATGCGTTGCGCCTTGGCGAAGTCAGGGGTGGGGCATTGCATTACGACCTTGACTGGCAGGAACGGCCGTTATGGCTACTGGCTGCCGGTACCGGGCTTGCACCGCTGTGGGGCATCGTGCGCGAAGCGTTGCGTCAAGGGCATCAGGGGGAGATCCGGTTGCTGCACGTGGCCCGCGACCGCGCAGGGCACTACCTGGCAGCACCGTTGCAGCAGTTGCCAGGTGTGAGCGTGGAACTGGTGGTGACAGCGCAGCTGGAGGAAACACTGGCGGCGCTGCGGCCTTCATCGAGACAGACCTTGGCCCTGCTGTGCGGCGCGCCCGCCAGCGTCGAACGGTTTGCCCGAAGGCTGTTCATCGCCGGCGTGCCGAGGGGGCAGGTGTTCGCAGACAGCTTTGTCGAGCACGTCTGAGCCGACGTGTCTGCAGTGCCTGCACAGGGCCGCTTGCTCACGGGGGAACGCGCGCGAAGCGACCCTGGCTCGTCAGCCGATCAGCCGACCAGCGGATCACCGACATGCAGGATCTTCATGCCGTTGGTCCCGCCGATGGTGTGGTAGCTGTCGCCCTTGGTGAGGATCACCCAGTCACCTTGCTCGACCAGCCCACGCTTGAGCAGCTCGTCCACGGCGGCCTGGCTGACCTTGTCGGCCGGCAGCGATGCCGGGTCGAAATCGATCGGGTACACACCCCGGAACATCGAGGCACGGGCCTGGGTAGCGCGGTGCGGAGACAGGGCGAAGATCGGTACGTGCGAGCGCAGGCGCGACATGATCAGCGGGGTATAACCGCTCTCGGTCAGGGCGATGATCGCCTTCACACCTGGGAAGTGGTTAGCCGTGTACATGGCTGCCAGGGCGATGCTTTCGTCGCAGCGCTCGAACGTGGTGTGCAGGCGGTGGCTGGAGCGCTGGCTAGTCGGGTGTTTCTCGGCACCCAGGCAGATGCGCGCCATGGCCTGGACGGCTTCGATCGGGTATGAACCGGCGGCGCTTTCGGCCGACAGCATCACGGCGTCGGTGTTGTCGAGCACGGCGTTGGCCACGTCGGACACTTCGGCACGGGTCGGCATCGGGTTCTGGATCATCGACTCCATCATCTGGGTCGCGACGATCACTGCCTTGTTGTTGCGGCGGGCGTGCTGGATGATCTTTTTCTGAATGGCGATCAGCTCGGCGTCGCCGATTTCCACGCCCAGGTCACCACGGGCAACCATGACGGCGTCGGAGGCTGCGATGAGCTTGTCGAGGGTTTCGTCGTCGGCAACCGCTTCGGCGCGTTCGATCTTGGCCACCAGCCAGGCGCTGCCACCAGACTCGTCACGCAGCTTGCGGGCGTATTCCATGTCGCTGGCGTCACGCGGGAACGACACGGCCAGGTAGTCCAGGTCCATCTCGGCAGCCAGCTTGATGTCGGCCTTGTCCTTCTCGGTCAGGGCCGGTGCAGTCAGGCCGCCACCTTTGCGGTTGATGCCCTTGTGGTCCGACAGCGGTCCACCGATGATCACCACGCAGTGCAGGGCGTCGGCGGTCGCGGTTTCGACGCGCATGACCACGCGGCCATCGTCGAGCAGCAGTTCGTCGCCAACGCCACAGTCCTTGACCAGGTCGGGGTAGTCGATACCGACGATGTCCTGGTTGCCTTCGGTCAGCGGATGAGCGGTCGAGAAGGTGAAGGTGTCACCGACTTTCAGTTCGATGCGCTTGTTGGCGAACTTGGCGATGCGGATCTTCGGACCCTGCAGGTCGCCGAGCAAGGCCACGTGACGGCCATTCTTGGCAGCGATTTCACGGATCAGGCGGGCGCGTGCCTTGTGCTCGTCCGGAGTGCCATGAGAGAAGTTCAGGCGAGCCACGTCCAGGCCGGCGAGGATCAACTGTTCGATCACTTCCGGCGAATTGCTGGCGGGGCCAAGGGTGGCGACGATTTTGGTACGGCGGATGGTCATGCACAGACTCCTATAGTGAAGCGCAGCGAGAGGCTACTCCTGAATCGGGCTGTAGTCATCGTTAGGTTGCACTACCTGGCTTTGGAAAACTGTGCAGGTGACAGTCGCGCGCGTTTGCTGGCTGGCGTGGTCGAGCCACTGCACGCGATACGTGCCGATCGTTGAAGAATCCAATGGGCCGGCCGATATGCTGTTCAGCAAAGGAGACTCCCATGCGCATGCTGATCGTTTTAGCCCTCGCGGCCAGTGCCGTCGGGTGTACCCGCTGGTCCATGGACCACCATCTCAACAATGCCTACCGCGCTTATGATCGCGGTGATTGCCAGCGGGTAATGTTGGAGCTGTCCCAGGTCGACCGCACCAGCCGCGCCCGGCCTTTCATCCACCCGGAAGTGGCGTTGCTGCGCGGGCAGTGCCTGGAGCGGCAAGCGTTGTACGTGGATGCCGCACAGACCTACCAGTACCTGATCCAGCGCTATCCGGGCAATGAATATGCCTACCGTGCCCAGGCGCGTCTGCAAACATTGGAGAAGCTGGGTCATTACCGGGGTGGCGAGCCGGCCGTGACCAGGCCAGCGACGAGCGTACCTTGGCGCTAATGCCAAGGTGTGCTGTATTGACGGGGAGATTTGTCGCAGCGTGCGCTAACCTGTAACTCAACTGATACAACAACCGCCAGTACCAGGCGTTCCTGGCATCGCGGACGGACTGACCTTGACGCTATTCAATAAACGACATATCGACCGCCACCAGTTGCCCTTTGTCCTGAAGGTATTCAATCGCTTCAATGGGCAGGAGATGGGCCAGCTGGGCAATGCCTCTGAAAATGGCATGATGCTGATCAGCGAGCTGCCGGTCATGGTGGGCCCCGATTACGAATTGCAGTTGCGCCTGCCGTTGACGGGGGGTGGGCATCAGTTCGTCAACCTTACGGCCAGTTGTCTGTGGTGCCGCGAGGACCAGACGCCTGGGTACTACGATTCGGGCTTCATGTTGTTGCAGGCGCCTCGCGAATACGACGACTTTGTGCGCTCCTTGCAGGAGTACTTCAGTTTTCGCGCCTCCTCTACCTCGGTTTGACAGGTCGGTATTGCCGATTGCTGACGCCCGTCCATGAGATCGGTCCGGGTCAGTAGGGGCTGTGTAGCACGGCCTACTGGCCCCAAGTCGCTTCATTGGCCCGACGTCAGGCCCGGCTCAACGCGTTAGAATCAGGGCGAACCTGCAACAGGACGGCCCTGTGACTTCAAGCATTTTCTGGCATGACTACGAAACCACCGGCATCAACCCGCGCTGCGACCGGCCCGTGCAGATGGCAGGGGTGCGTACCGACCTCGACCTGAATGAAATCGCCGAACCGATCAACCTCTATTGCCGCTTGTCGGATGACATATTGCCGCATCCTGCTGCCTGCCTGGTGACGGGCGTCACGCCGCAACAGTTGGCCGAAAAAGGGCTCGGCGAGGCCGAGTTCATGGCGCGCGTGCATGCCGAACTGGCGCAACCCGGTACCTGCGGTGCCGGCTACAACACGCTGCGTTTCGACGACGAAGTCACGCGCTACAGCCTATACCGCAACTTCTTCGACCCTTACGCACGCGAGTGGCAGGGCGGTAACAGTCGCTGGGACCTGATCGATATCGTCAGGACCGCGTTCGCGTTGCGTCCCGATGGCATTCAATGGCCCCAGCAGGAAGGGCGCATCAGTCTGCGCCTTGAGTTGTTGAGCAAGGCCAACGACCTCGAACATGGCCACGCACACGAGGCACTCTCCGATGTTCGGGCGACCATTGCCCTTGCCCGGCTGATACGCGAGAAGCAGCCAAAGTTGTACGACTGGTTGTTTCAGCTTCGCAGCAAGCACAAGGTCATGGAGCAGATACGGCTGCTGCAGCCGATGGTGCATATTTCTGGACGTTTCAGTGCTGCGCGTCATTACTTGGGCGTCGTGTTGCCTTTGGCCTGGCACCCTAAAAACCGCAATGCATTGATTGTTTGCGATCTGCATCAGCAAACCCTGCCGCTGATTGAAGAGCGCGCCGAAACTTTGCGCCAGCGGCTCTATACCCGTCGAGAAGCCCTTGGCGAAGGCGAGCTCCCTGTACCGCTCAAACTCATCCAGATCAACCGCTGCCCGGTGGTGGCGCCCCTTTCTGTATTACGACCGGCTGATCAAGCGCGTCTGGGGATTGACCTGGACGCATTACAACGACGCGCCGAGGCATTGGTCCGTCAACAGGATCAATGGCAGGAAAAACTGGCACCTATTTATACGCAAGACGGTTTTGCGGCCAGTGATGATCCTGAACAGCAATTGTATGAGCGGTTTCTCGGCGAGCGTGACCGGCGGTTATGCGATCAAGTGCGTTCGCTGGCGCCCGCCCAGTTGGGCGCCGGGCAGTGGATGTTCGATGATCCACGCTTGGCCGAATTGCTCTTTCGCTACCGTGCACGTAACTTTCCCGACACCTTGAACGATGAAGACAGGGCGCGATGGCAGGATTTTTGTAGGCAACGTCTGACTGACCCCCGCTGGGGTGCGCCCAATACCCTGGGTGATTTCGCCCAGGCCCTGGCCGCAGCCTGGCCTGGCGCGGGTGAAGCAGGACAGCAAGTGCTGACAGCCTGGCAACTGCATGCCAACGCGTTGCAAACGCGGTTTGCCGTCAATTGAAAGCCCATAAAAAAACGCCGGTTATTAACCGGCGTTTTTTACGTATATCAAATAGCGAGCAATGGACAATCAGTCCAGCAGGGTTGCCCAGCTTTCTACCTCGTCACCGCCCCATTGAGCTTTCCACTCTTTCAGGGTTTTGTGGTTGCCACCTTTGGTTTCGATGACTTCACCGTTGTGCGGGTTTTTGTATTGCTTGACCTTGCGCGCGCGTTTGGTGCCAGTGGTTTTCACGGCGCCACGCGGCAGTTTGCTCATCTTGGCATCAGGGTCGAGCAGGGCAATGATGTCACGCAGCGACTTGGAATATTCGCCCATCAGGGTGCGCAGTTTGCCTTCGAACTCCAGTTCTTTTTTCAGCTTGTCATCCTGAGACAGGTTGGCCAGGCGGGCCTGAAGTTCCTTGATGGCTTCTTCGGTAGCACGGTACTCGTTGATCAGGGACATGGAGTGTTCCTTAATGCGTGTTCGGAAATGTGTGGAGCAATAGTAAACAGGCAATTCTCGCAAGTAAACATATGATTGATGTATTAACAGTTGATTAGCTGTGACACTAATTCTCCACGTGAACAAAAATTTACATAGGTTGCCGTTTCATCCATAAACCTTGTCGGAAGATTCCCGCCTGATAGGCACAGCGGCCCTATGCAGCACGTCGCAATCATTACTGCGTTTTTCTCAGCGTGCCGCTAGAATAAGCGCCTTTGCGAGTTCTGGAGTCTTATTCATGCGCACCTACCGTCTGGTGATCGCTTGCCCCGACCGTGTCGGCATCGTGGCGAAAGTCAGTAATTTCCTGGCCTTGTACAACGGCTGGATCACCGAAGCCAGCCATCACTCCGACGAGCAGACTGGCTGGTTCTTCATGCGTCATGAAATTCGCGCCGAGTCGCTGCCCTTCGGTATCGAGGCGTTCCGCGAAGCGTTCGCGCCCATCGCCGAAGAGTTCTCCATGACCTGGCGCGTGACCGATTCTGCCCAGAAAAAGCGCGTCGTGCTGATGGCCAGCCGCGAATCCCACTGCCTGGCCGACCTGCTGCACCGCTGGCACAGCGATGAGCTCGATTGCGACATTCCCTGCGTCATTTCCAACCACGACGACCTGCGCAGCATGGTCGAGTGGCACGGTATTCCGTTCTTCCACGTTCCAGTAGACCCCAAGGATAAAGCCCCGGCGTTTGCCGAGGTGTCACGCCTGGTGCAGGAACACGCAGCCGATGTGGTCGTGCTGGCGCGGTACATGCAAATTCTGCCGCCGCAACTCTGCCAGGACTATGCTGAGAAGGTCATCAACATCCACCATAGCTTCCTGCCATCGTTCGTCGGCGCCAAGCCGTACCATCAGGCGGCGCTGCGTGGCGTGAAGCTGATCGGTGCGACCTGCCACTACGTGACCGAAGAGCTGGACGCCGGCCCCATCATCGAGCAGGACGTGGTGCGGGTTACCCATGCCGACAGCATCGAGGACATGGTCCGCTTCGGGCGCGACGTGGAGAAAATGGTGCTGGCCCGCGGCCTGCGCTATCACCTGGAAGACCGGGTTCTGGTGCACGGCAACAAGACAGTGGTGTTCGACTGATAGCAGGGCTGCTATCAACCCTCTTGAGCAACGTGAGGATCGACCAATGGGACGGCGCGGTACGCCTACAGCCTCTCCACCCCCTGTAGTGGGCCAGGGTTGCCTGGCCCGCTACGATCCAGACGCGTTGCAGGACACCGACGGCACCGACTTCCCCGGTGCCGCTGCGCTTTGGCAAGCGCTCAACCCACCTGACGCCGCCAGCGCTCCAGCAGCGGACGTGCCAGCAGGCACACGAACACAGGCCCTCCGGCGAGCAGATACAGGTAGTAAGTGATTGCGCGCCAGATCAGGATCGCCGCTGCCGCCGTCGAGCTGCCCACCATGGGTGTCAGCAGGCTGGCCGAGGTCAGCTCGGCAGCGCCTGCGCCGCCAGGCATCATGCTGAACTGACCGGCGCTGAGCGAGAGCATCTGGACCAGGAAACTGGGGATCCAGGCCAGCTCCACGCCCAGGCCCTTGACCACTAGGTACAGCACGCTAAAGCGCAGCCCCCAGTGGACGCACGTCAGGCTGAACACCAGAAACAGGGTGCGCTTGGGTAGCTGCCAGGTTTGCGCCAGTGCCTGCACGAAACGAAGCAGCTTACGGGCCCAGCGCCGTTTGCGCGGTGCGCTGGTACCCAGGCGCTGCAGCAGCCTGCCATTCAGCCGCATCACCTTGCGCCGGTAGCGCAGCAACGCCACCACGCCTGCCAGCGCCGCGCACAGCAGTGCCGCACTGCCCAGCAACATGCTTTCCTGGCTGCGCCCCAGGCTGTGAAACAACGCATAGCCGGCGATCGCCAGCATGGCGCAGAAGAAAAACACCAAGTCATTGAGCTGATCCATCGCGAACACCGCGCCGCTGCGGGCTGCGCTGATGCCCTCGCGGGCCAGCAAGGCCATCAGGGTCAGGGGACCGCCGCCACCACCTGGAGTGGTACAGATGGCGAATTCGGTGGCCATGACCACACCCAAGGTGCGCACCCGCGACACGCGCACTGCCTGATCGCCTAGCAGCAGGCGCATCCGGCAGGCGTTGATCACCCAGCACAGCAGAATCATGCCCACCAGCGTCATCAACAGCTGCGGGTCGAAGCGGCTCAGCTTGGGCAGCAGTTCGCTGCCGCCCAACAGTGCCGGCACCAACGCTGCGCCCAGCAGCGCCAAGCCCAGCAGCAGCCAGCGGTTCATGCTGCCACCTGCCGCTCCAGCCAGGCTGACTTGGTCAAGGGTTCGCGCCCGTCTTCGATCAGTTTTTCAAGGGTGCGCAGCCAGTAGTCCCGTGAGTATTGATGGCGCATGTCCACCGGGTGCAGCCCCAGGCGCAGGGTGTTAGCACCTTGCCAGCGTCGACATTGCCAGTCGCTGAGCACCCGCGACACACCACGGCGCCAGGCGCTGCGCGCGCTCCAGACCAAACCGGGTGCATTGATGGCGGTAAAGTCCGGCAGGCGATAGAGGTGCTGCGGGGTGCTGGTGTATTTGAGCGGCAGTTGGCGCAGCGCTTGCCGCGTGCCCTGGCTCATCAACCACGCGGGGGCCACGAAGCCTGCTACAGGCCAGCCTTGACGGTCGAACAACGCCAGGCCGTCTTGTAGCCGGGCGATGGCCTGGTGTTCGTCCAGCGCGTAGAACTCGCCTTCATGGGTATAGATCCGCCGCATGAAGTAGTCCACGGGCGTACGCGGCGTGGGGCCCTCATCGGCATGGGCGTAACCGTGCAGGGCCAGCTCGTCACCCGCGGCCAGACGGCGATCGAGCAACTGGCAGAAGCCGGGAGACTGAGTCAGCAGGTTGCGCCGATGAAAGTCGGGCACCACCAGCCAGGTCATGGGCACGTTACCCAATGCATCGACCGCCTGCACGAACGGCTCGTAATCTGGCCACGTCTCTGGGGCCACATCATGCAGCACCAGCATCACGCTACGGGAACGGGTACCGGACTCAAGCATGTGCCCGCACCTGCTGTTGATGGCCAAGTACAGCCTGGTAATGCTCAAGCAGGCCATTGACCACGTTGTCCCATGAGTAATGCTGCTCTACATGTCGCCTGGCCTGTGCACCGAGCTTGCGCGCCCCGGCTTCGAACGCCTCGCGCACCGCCAGGGCCATTGCCCGGGCATCATTGGGTTGGCACAAGCGCCCGCACTGGTCGTTGACGATTTCGCCGAAGGCGCCGGCACGCACTGCAACCACGGGCGTGCCACTGGCCATGGCTTCGAGGATGACCAGGCCGAAGGTTTCCTGGTCGCCGGCATGCACCAACAGGTCGGCGCTGGCCATCAGGCGAGCCACCTGGTCAGGTGGGCAGAACTGGCCGATCACGCTGACGTTGTCGGGCACATTGGCGGGCATGTTGGACCCCACCAGCAGCAGGTGATACCCGCGCCCCAGCTGCCGCATGCAGTCGAGCAGCACGGGCAGGTTCTTCTCCCGAGAGCCTCGGCCTGCATAGATCAGCAGCCGGCAGGTGTCGGCGATGCCCAGTTCGGCCCGCACCTGTGGATCGCGGCGTGCGGGGTTGAAGGTTTCCAGGTCCACGCCCAGCGGCTGCACGTGAACATCACGTACCCCCAGGCGGCGGAGCTTGTCTGCCATGACCTTGCTCGGTGCGAGCACGCGGTCGAAATTGCCATACAACTTGCTGACATAGGCCTCGACGTTGGGCGTGAACCAATTACCCATGCGGTTGCTCACCAACAGCGGCAGGTCGGAGTGATAGAAACCAATGACCGGTACGTCCAGCTGACGGCGCGCTTCAAGCGCCGCCCAGGCGGTCAGGTACGGGTCGCCGACCTCGATCAGGTCTGGCTTTAGCGTGCGCAGCGTGTTGCACCATGGCGCCAGGCGTACCGGAAAGCGGTAGCCTTTGCCAAAGGGCAGGGGTAGTGCAGGCACATGATAGACACCGCCTTCATGCCGAGCGCTGGCGCCGGGGATCAACAGGCTGTGACGGACACCTTGTAGGGCATCCAGGCGGTGGTGTTTGGCATCAAGGTAAGTGCGTACGCCGCCGCTGGCCGGGGCGTAGAACATGGTGATGTCGGCAATGTGCACGATCTGCATCCCTCCGGGATCGTCTTTCGGGTCTGTCATCGCGCGGTAACGAAACCGGCGTTGACATGCCATGAAGTTGACCTTTCAGAAGGATAGTTTGTTCGATCAGCTTGTGCGGTTGATCGCCCGGCAGCCGAGCGCCAGGCAAAGGCGCTCGGCGGGTCGGTGCCGGCTTCAGATACGGAAGGTGCCGACCAGGTGTTTCAGACGGCTGGCCTGCTGTTCCAAATCGGAACAGGCACGCAGCGTCGCCTGCAGGTTTTCGACGCCTTCCTGATTGAGCATGTTGATTTCGTTGATATCCATATTGATGGCTTCGACCACGGCCGTCTGCTCCTCGGTGGCCGTGGCCACGGACTGGTTCATGCCATCGATTTCGCCAATGCGCACGGTGACACTGTCCAGCCGCTCACCGGCCTGGTTGGCGATCTGCACACTGTCCAGGCTATGGCGCTGGCTCTGGTCCATGGTATCGACCGACTCGCGGGCGCCCACTTGCAGCTCCTCGATCATGCCCTGGACCTGCTGCGCGGATTCCTGGGTGCGATGGGCCAGGTTACGCACTTCGTCGGCCACCACTGCGAAACCACGACCCGCTTCACCGGCACGCGCGGCCTCGATGGCGGCGTTGAGCGCCAGCAGGTTGGTCTGCTGGGAAATGCTGGTGATCACTTCGAGAATCTGGCCGATGTTGACGGTTTTACTGTTGAGCGTCTCGATGTGGGCGCTGGACGTCACGATCAAGTCGGAAAGCCGGTTCATGGCGGCGATGTTGCGATCGACCACTTGCTGGCCTTCTTCAGCCAGACGCCGTGCAGAACTTGCATGCTGAGAAGCCTGCGCCGCATTGCCGGCGATCTCCTGGGCGGCAGCGCCCAGCTCGTTGATGGCGGCCGCCACGCTGTTGGTGCGGTTGGATTGTTCGTCGGAATTGGTCATCGACGAATTGGACGCACTGATCACACGCAACGCGACTTCGTTCACCTGCTCGGTGGCCGAGGACACTTCACGGATCGAGCCGTGGATACGCTCGACGAAGCGGTTGAAGGCGTTGCCCAGGATGCCGAACTCGTCGTGATGGTGGATGCGCAGGCGCTTGGTGAGGTCGCCTTCGCCCTCGGCGATGTCCTCCATGGCCCGTGTCATGGTGTGCAGCGGCTGCATCAGCACACGGATCAGCAGCCCCAGCAGGGCGATGATGATCACCACGGCCACCACGGTGGCGATCACGGCGGAGGTGCGGAACGTGCTGAGCATCGCGAAGGCCTTGTCCTTGTCCACCGACAGGCCGATGTACCAGTTGGCCGAAGGCAAGCCGGTCACCGGTGTGAACGTCAGCAGGCGGGCATGGCCGTCACTTTGCACTTCGGTCAGCTCAGGGGTGAGCTTCGGTGTGCGCTCGGGGAACAGGTCTGACAATGATTTCATCACCAGGCCTTGATCCGGGTGGACCAGGATCTTGCCTTGGTCGTTTACCAGGAAGGCATACCCCATGCCGCCGAAGTTCAGCGAGTTGATGATTTGCGCCAGGCCGTCCAGTGCCAGGTCACCACCGACCACTCCCACCGAATCGGCCACCTTGTCGAGGATGCCGATCACCATCTTGTTGGTGGTCATGTCGATGTAGGGTTCGGTCAGCAGGGTGCCGCTGGCACTCATGCCATCCTTGTACCAGGGGCGTGTGCGGGGATCGTACCCGTCAGGCATCTTTGCATCCGGGCGCACGCTGAAGCTGCCATCGACCCTGCCCAGGTAAACGGTAAGGAAACTCGATATCAGCGCCTGCTGGCCCATCAGGGTTTCAGCATTGGCCGGTTGCTGGGCGATATTCTGCGCCAGGTTCTCGACCAGTTTGATACGTCCCTCGAACAAACTGCGGATGTTGGTCGACGTAGAGGCGCCCATCTCAGTCAGGTAGTCCTGAAGGTCCTCGCGAATCGCATTACGCTGCAGGTAGTCGTTGTAGAGGGTGAACAGGCTGAATGCGAGGATCACGATCAGTGATGCTGCCAGCAGAATCTTGTGGCTGAAACGAAGGCTTTTGTTCATGAAATCATCGGGTCCGCTAAGGTTTTGTATCAGGCGTTCGCAGCTGTAGGGCCCAGCCAGTGCAACATCCCGAAAAGTCCTTTTTCGGTTGTTCTCTCTGAGTAAGGCGAATATCACCCAGAGGTATCGGCCGAAGTAAGACAAAGCTTGAGCAGAGGATTAAAGAGATGTCGGAATCTTCATTTATCGTTGTAGGATCAAGCCCTGATGGCCAGCCCGTAGGGCAAGCGATGCGGCTTGCCAACCGGCACGGGTTGGTGGCGGGGGCCACCGGTACCGGCAAGACCGTGACCCTGCAACACTTGGCCGAGGCTTTCAGTGATGCCGGCGTGGCGGTGTTCGCGGCCGACGTCAAGGGCGACCTGTGTGGGCTAGGCGCCAAAGGCGCGCCTGAGGGCAAGGTGGCCGAGCGCATCGCAGGGATGCCTTGGTTGCACCACCAGCCACAGGCCTACCCGGTCAGCGTGTGGGACATCGCGGGCCAGTCGGGGCATCCGTTGCGTACCACGATCAGCGAAATGGGGCCTTTGCTGTTAGGCAACTTGCTTGAGCTCACCGATAGCCAACAGGCGGCGCTGTATGCCAGTTTCAAGGTGGCCGATCGCGAAGGCTTGCTGTTGCTGGACCTCAAGGACCTCAAAGCGCTGCTTGGCCACCTGAAGGACAACCCGCAGGTGCTGGGCGAAGACAGTGCGCTGGTTACCGGCGCGTCCGTGCAGGCGTTGCTGCGCCGGCTGGCCACCCTGGAGCAGCAGGGGGCAGAAGCGTTGTTTGGTGAGCCGGCATTGCAGCTCGAAGACATTCTGCGGCCCGACCCGGATGGGCGAGGGCGCATCCATTTGCTCGATGCCAGCCGCCTGGTGCATGAGGCACCCAAGGTCTACGCCACGTTTCTACTGTGGCTGCTGGCCGAACTGTTCGAGCAACTGCCCGAGCGTGGTGATGCCGAAAAACCGGTGCTGGCGCTGTTCTTCGATGAAGCGCACCTGCTGTTCAAGGACACGCCCAAGGCCTTGCAAGACCGCCTGGAGCAGGTGGTGCGGCTGATTCGCTCAAAAGGGGTCGGGGTGTATTTCGTCACCCAGTCCCCAGCCGACCTGCCCGATGCAGTCCTTGCCCAGTTGGGCCTGCGAATCCAGCATGGCTTGCGGGCGTATACGGCCAAGGAGCAGAAGGCGCTACGCGCCGTAGCCGAGGGCTTTCGCCCCAACCCTTCATTCGATGCGTTGTCCTCGCTGACCGAGTTGGGTATTGGCGAGGCCTTGGTCGGCACGCTTGAGGACAAGGGAACACCTGCCAGTGTGCAGCGGGTGCTGGTCGCCCCGCCGCAATCGCGCATCGGCCCGTTGAGTGAGGCCGAGCGCAGTGCACTGATTGCGCGATCCCCCTTGGTTGGCCGTTATGACGAACCCATAGACCGGGAGTCGGCTTACGAAAGGCTCAACCAACGCAAGGGCGAAGCGGTGGAGCCCGCGCCGCAACCCAAGGCTGATGACAGCAGTTTCGCTGAAAAGGCGAGCGAATTTCTGCAAGGCGCGGCCGGGCAGGCGATCAAGTCGGCGATGCGTCAGGCTGCCAATCAACTGGGGCGGCAGCTGGTGCGCGGGCTGATGGGCTCGTTGCTGGGCGGGAAAAAGAAGTAGCTGCGCGGTGTGAAACCATCGCCCATAAAAAAGGCGCCCGACGGCGCCTTTTTCTATGGGCTGAGGTCAGCCGATTGCCTTGGACGCCAACCAGAACAGGCCGGCGGCAAGCCCCATCGAGGCGGGCAGGGTCAGCACCCACGCCATCAGGATGGTCTTCACCGTACCGCCCTGCAGGCCGCTTTTGTTGGCGACCATGGTGCCGGCAACGCCGGAAGACAGCACATGCGTGGTTGAAACCGGCAGCGCGAACACGTTGGCCATGCCAATGGCGCAGGCCGCGGTGATCTGCGCCGACATGCCCTGGGCATAGGTCATGCCCTGTTTGCCAATCTTCTCGCCAACGGTCAACACCACGCGGCGCCAGCCAACCATGGTGCCCAGGCCCAGGGCCAGGGCAACGGCCACGATCACCCAGAACGGAGCGTACTCAGTGGTGGCGGTCAGGTCCTTGCGCAGCTTTTCCAGGTCGGACTTTTCACGCGCATCCAGGCCCGGCAACTTGCCAACCTTTTTCGCGGTGTCGTCCAGGCACAGCAGGTAACGGCGTACTTCTACACGCTTGTCCGCGTCCAGGGCCCGGTAGTCGGTCACGCCCTGCAGCGAGGACTGCAGCGCGGCGATGGTCGGCTCGGTCTGCTGGGGATTGCAGCTGAACTGTTCAGGCAGGTCACTGGCCTTGGCCTTGCCCAGCGCCAGGAATTCGCCCAGCGTGGCAGCGTTGCGCTCGTAGAACTGGCTCATGTGCAACGTGGCATCACGGGTGCGTTCAATCTGGTAGGTGGTGCTGTTCAGGTCGAGCACGAACTTGGCCGGTACGATGCCGATCAATACCAGCATGATTAGGCCAATGCCTTTCTGACCGTCATTGGAGCCGTGCACGAAGCTCACGCCCATGGCCGAAATCACCAGCACCAGACGATTCCAGAAAGGCGGGTGCTTCTTGTCGTCCAGTTTGCGGCGTTGCTCAGGCGTCTTGTGCATCTTCGACAGCGGGCGCCACCATTTCAGGCCAAGCAGGACCAGCGCGGCCACGGCAAACCCGGCGATCGGCGAAACCACCAGAGACATGGCGATATCGATGGCTTTCTGCCAATTGACGCCGTCACCCAGCGGAATGTCGTTGATGAGCGCGTTGGCCAGGCCCACGCCCAGGATCGAGCCGATCAGGGTATGCGAACTGGACGCAGGAATACCGAAGTACCAGGTGCCCAGGTTCCAGGTAATGGCTGCGGCCAGCAGCGAGAAGACCATGGCCAGGCCGTGCCCGGTGTTCACATTGATCAGCAGCTCTACCGGAAGCAGGTGCACGATGGCATAAGCCACCCCGACCCCACCCAGCAGAACGCCAAGGAAGTTGAACACGCCGGAGAAGAACACGGCCAGGTGTGGTGGCATGGCTTTGGTGTAGATGACGGTGGCTACCGCGTTGGCGGTGTCATGAAAGCCATTGATGAACTCGAAGGCGAGCACGAAGGTCAAGGCGAGCAGCAAGCTCACCAATACCCAGGCATCCAGTCCGCTGAATAAATCGATCATGAAGGTTGTCTGGCGGTCGTAGGGGGGCCGGATTATGCCAGAAAACGTTGGCAATCGATGCACCCGCGGCAGCCGCTGATCATGTCGCCCAGGTCAGAAATTGCCGTCTGCCATTGCAGGTCGGTCAACATTATCGAAGCCAAATGTGTTCAACGTCAGCGAAAAGTCAGCAAAATGCGCGGAAGGTGAGGCGGTTAATAGTTTTAAACGCTCGTATGAAATTTGTGAAATTCCATTACAACCATTGCGCCAGAGCAATTACGCGCTCTGGGCACCCCTAGCGCTTTGACGATTGGGCAAAGGGCTAGGGGTTAGCGCTGCGCAATTCCTTCTCCATGCGTTCCAGCTCCTGGCTGAACGCCTGGTCGCGCATGTTGGCGCGTTTGCGCCAGGGTTTGCGTTCCGGTTCCGGCTGTGCCGCATAGGTGGTCACTTCGCCGCCATACACATCCTTGAAACGCTCAGCCTGGCGCTCGAGTTCTGCGCGCAGTTCTTCTTTTGTCACATGCAGTACCTGAATTGAATTGGAAAGAGGACCGCCCTGTCGGCGTAAACCGTTAGACGATATCGACACTTAACTTGCCGGCGGGACCTGGATCGACACTTGCCGGCGGGACCTGGATCGACGCGTCGTCCAACTAGACGACCGGAGTATATCAACACTCGAATAAGGCCAGTGTGATGGGATTGGCCCGACGGGCAATCAAAGACATGTCGATATTAAGAAAACCACAACGTGTGAAAGTTCGATATCGCACGTGATGCACACCGCAAAAACAAAACGGCCCCACCAATTGGCAGGGCCGTTGCCTGGGACTTCTACGGTGGGTACCTGACCAGTCTCTCCAAAGAAGCCACAAGTGGCACTGGAAAGGTATAAGCAAACGTGTCGCCGGTCAATTGCGATTATCGGCCGGTTGTTCGATAATCGCACAAGTCGGCGATTTTGTTGAGGTGTGCGATGAATGACGATAAAACAGCCCGTGACAGTGCTCTGCCCGAAGCAGCACGCAGTCCGGCACCCGCCCTGGCCCCGCCAATCGTGGCATCGCCGGCCAAACGCATTCAGGCGTTCACCGGCGATCCTGACTTCATGACCTCCCTGGCGCGTGGGCTTGCCGTCATACAGGCATTTCAGGAACGCAAGCGGCACCTGACCATCGCGCAAATCAGCCATCGCACCGAAATACCTCGGGCGGCAGTGCGCCGATGCCTGCATACGCTGATGAAGCTGGGCTACGCGACCACCGACGGGCGTACCTACTCCTTGCTGCCCAAAGTGCTGACGCTCGGCCATGCGTACCTGTCATCGACACCCCTGGCCATTTCCGCGCAGCCTTACCTGGACCGTATCAGCGACCAGTTGCACGAGGCGGCCAACATGGCGACCCTCGAAGGGGACGACATTCTGTACATCGCCCGCTCGGCGACGGTAGAGCGCCTGATCTCGGTAGACCTGTCGGTCGGTGGACGGCTCCCGGCGTATTGCACGTCCATGGGCCGCATCCTCCTGGCGGCCATGGACGACACCAGCTTGCGCGAATACTTCGATCGTGCCGACCTCCAGGCCCGCACCAGCCGTACCCTGCACGACGCCCCGTCGCTGTTCGCCTGCATCGAGCAAGTGCGTAGCCAGGGATGGTGCGTGGTCGACCAGGAACTCGAACAAGGCCTGCGCTCGGTGGCCGTGCCCGTCTACGACGCCTCAGGCCAGGTACTGGCGGCGCTGAACGTCAGTACCCACGTCGGGCGTGTACCGCGCAGTGAACTGGAGCAGCGGTTTCTTCCCGTACTGCTGGAAGCCAGCCAAGAGCTTAGCCATCAGCTGTTTGGATAAGCGCGAAGGCTTTAGGATCATTACAGCCTGCTGACAAAGCGTTCGATAATCGCCCAGTTCAGCCTTGAGCTAATTGTGACGGCCCCGCCTTTGTCCCTAACCTGATGCCCACCCGGCGGACAGGTTGCAGTGACCCGATTGTGCCTGTATCGCCGGCGCCCATGGTCACTGCAGGAGACGCAAGATGCGCGAGGTCTATATTTGTGATGCCGTTCGCACGCCCATTGGCCGGTTTGGTGGCGCCCTTGCCAGCATCCGGGCTGACGACCTGGCGGCGGTACCGCTCAAGGCATTGATCGCGCGCAACCCGGGTGTGCACTGGGCGCACCTGGACGAGGTGTTTTTCGGTTGTGCCAATCAGGCGGGCGAAGACAACCGTAACGTGGCACGCATGGCGTTGCTGCTGGCCGGGCTGCCTGAATGCGTGCCGGGTGTCACCCTCAACCGCTTGTGCGCTTCGGGCATGGAGGCCGTCGGCGCGGCGTTCCGCGCCATCGCCTGTGGCGAAATGGAGCTGGCCATCGCGGGCGGCGTGGAGTCGATGTCGCGAGCGCCGTTTGTCATGGGCAAAGCGCAAAGCGCTTATTCACGCACCATGCAACTGGAAGACACCACCATCGGCTGGCGTTTCGTCAACCCGCTCATGAAAGCGCAATACGGCGTGGATGCCATGCCGCAGACGGCGGACAACGTAGCTGACGACCATGGCATCTCCCGCGCCGACCAGGATGCGTTTGCCTTGCGCAGTCAGCACAAGGCCGCAGCGGCGCAAGCTGCCGGGTTTTTCGCCGAGGAAATCGTGCCGGTGTGCGTCGCGCACAAGAAGGGTGAGACCTGGGTAGAGCACGATGAGCACGTGCGACCCGATACCACCCTTGAGGCCTTGGCCAGGCTCAACCCCGTCAATGGCGTGGGCAAAACGGTGACGGCGGGCAATGCATCGGGGGTCAACGATGGCGCGGCAGCGATGATCCTGGCGTCTGCCGAGGCCGTGCACACCCATGGCCTGACCGCTCGCGCCAAGGTACTGGGCATGGCCAGTGCGGGGGTGGCCCCGCGGGTCATGGGCATCGGGCCGGTGCCTGCGGTACGCAAGCTGATCGAGCGACTGGGCATCGACATCAGCGCATTCGATGTCATTGAACTCAACGAGGCCTTCGCCAGCCAGGGGCTGGCCGTTCTTCGCGGGCTAGGGGTGGCGGACGATGCGCCCCAGGTCAACCCCAACGGCGGTGCCATCGCACTGGGCCACCCGCTGGGCATGAGTGGTGCGCGCCTGGTACTGACGGCGCTGCACCACCTTGAGCGCACAGGAGGGCGCAAAGGCTTGGCCACGATGTGCGTAGGTGTCGGTCAAGGGCTGGCGCTGGCCATTGAACGGCTTTGAGGGAGCCTGCGCCCGGGTGCCTCAGAGATGAGGGCAGCCGGCAGCGCCTCGCTGCACTTGATTGCACACCACGCGGAACGACTGTGTAACCAGGTATGTCTAGACTTACCTTGTATTCCTCCAGGAGCACGACTGACATGACCACCCCTCACTACACTGGCGAGGAGCGTAGCAAACGCATCTTCGCCATCGTCGGCGCCTCTTCAGGCAACCTGGTGGAATGGTTCGACTTCTATGTCTACGCCTTCTGCGCCATTTATTTTGCTCCGGCGTTCTTTCCCTCAGATGACCCGACCGTGCAACTGCTCAATACCGCCGGCGTGTTTGCCGCAGGCTTTCTGATGCGGCCTATCGGCGGCTGGATCTTCGGCCGTCTGGCCGACCGCCACGGTCGCAAGAACTCGCTGATGATCTCGGTACTGATGATGTGCTTCGGGTCCTTGGCCATCGCCTGCCTGCCCACTTACGCCAGTATTGGCACATGGGCGCCGGCATTGCTGCTGCTGGCGCGCTTGATTCAGGGCCTGTCGGTGGGGGGTGAATACGGCACCACGGCGACCTACATGAGCGAAGTGGCGCTGCGTGGCCAGCGGGGCTTCTTTGCATCGTTCCAGTACGTGACCCTGATTGGCGGCCAGTTGCTGGCAGTATTGGTGGTGGTGATCCTGCAGCAGTTGCTGACCGAAGACGAGCTGCGCGCCTGGGGCTGGCGAATTCCCTTCGTGGTCGGTGCGATCGCTGCCGTCATCTCCTTGATGCTGCGCCGCTCCCTGCACGAAACCAGCAGCGCAGAAACGCGCCAGGACAAGGACGCCGGCAGTATCCGCAGTTTGTTCGGCAATCACCTGGCGGCCTTCATCACGGTGCTGGGCTACACCGCTGGCGGCTCGCTGATCTTCTACACCTTTACCACCTACATGCAGAAGTACCTGGTCAACACGGCTGGCATGACCGCCAAGCACGCCAGCTACGCAATGACCGGGGCGCTGTTCCTGTTCATGGTGATGCAGCCGTTCTTCGGCATGCTGTCCGACCGCATCGGCCGGCGTAACTCCATGCTGTTGTTCGGCGCGCTGGGCACGGTGTTCACGGTGCCATTGCTCATGGCGCTCAAGACGGTCAGCAGCCCCTTCATGGCGTTCGTGCTGGTGAGCCTGGCGTTGTGCATCGTCAGCTTCTACACCTCCATCAGTGGTCTGGTGAAAGCCGAAATGTTCCCGCCCCAGGTGCGGGCCTTGGGCGTGGGGCTTGCCTACGCGGTGGCCAACGCCGTGTTTGGCGGGTCGGCGGAGTACGTGGCCCTGGGGCTCAAGACCTTGGGCATGGAAAACACGTTCTACTGGTACGTGACCGCCATGATGGCCATCGCTTTCCTGTTCAGCCTGCGCTTGCCAAAACAAGCCAAGTACCTGCACCACGATCATTGACGAGCTCGACACAGAGCGTGAAGCGCGGCGGGCCGTCCGCGGTATCGGGACGGCCTGTCGAGGTTGTCACTGCCGCACGGCCTTACGCACCGCCACCGGGCCGGCGGCGCGCTCGATCTGACGCTTGAGGGCAGGGCACAGGCCCATCATGAAGGCCGCTTCGGCCACCACGAACAGCGGCCCGATGATCAAGCCGCTGATGTCATCGACGAACGCTGGCTTGCGCCCCTCGTAATGATGACCGACGAACTGGATGATCCAGCCCACCACGAACGCACCCACGCCCACCGACAGCCACAGCGCCGTGGTCTGCACCGCCAGCAGGTGACCTAACCACAGGCACAGGCTCAACAGGACGCCCATCACCAGGCCGAAGCGAAGCTCCAGGCGCAGGTAGAACCAGGTGGCCGCCGCCGAGACAAGCAGGGCAGGAGACAGCCAAATGCCGCCCAGCGACCCGCCTGGCCGAGACAACAGAATGGCCACGGACAGGACAATCAGAGGTATGCCGACGAAATGAGTGACGATGTTGCGTGGGTCGCGGTGATAGCCCGCGTAGCGGATCAGGTGCTCGGCGAGGGTGCTCATGGTGCTGCCTCCTGGTGGGCTTGCCGGGGTGTGCCCGATATAGCTCAGGATAGCTGTGGTCACCATCATCATCAGCCTGGCGAATGCCAGGGCCGCGCCTTGCTCATCACCCACCGCGTCTGTCGAGGCCTGGCGGGTGGTGAGCAAGCGGGCGGGTATCAGCCGCGGGGCGTCTGTACCGAGGCCTGCTGGTTGGCCTGCCCGGTGCGCTCGTACCAGCCGCCACCGAGTGCCTTGTACAGGTTGACTTCGCTGGTCAGCTGCGAAAGGCGGTCACCGATCAGCGCCTGCTGCGCACTGAACAGGTTGCGCTGGGCGTCGAGGAACGTCAGGTTGCTGTCGATGCCGATACGGTACCGACGCTCGGCCAGGCGGTAGTAGTCCTGGTTGGCTTGCACCAGGTCCCGCTGGGCTTGCAACTGCTCCTCGAAGGTCTTGCGCGCGGCCAGCCCATCGGATACTTCCTGGAACGCAGTCTGGATGGACTTCTCGTAGCGGGCGACGTTGATGTCCTTCTGGATCTTGGCGTAGTCAAGGCTCGCTTTCAGGCTGCCGGCGGTGAAGATCGGCAGGTTGATCTGCGGCTGGAACAGCCAGGTGCCCGACCCACCCTTGAACAGCCCGCCCATGTCGGTGCTCAAGGTGCCCGCATTGGCCGTCAGGCTGATGCTGGGGAAGAAGGCCGCGCGGGCAGCGCCGATGTTGGCGTTGGCCGCCTTGAGCAGGTGCTCGGCCTCCTGGATGTCAGGGCGGCGCTGCAATAGGTCCGACGGCAGGCCTGCCGGTACTTCGGCCAGTTGATCGGCGTCCAGGCGCAGCGGTTCAGGCAGGTTGGTGGGGATGCCGGTCCCCAGCAGGACAGTCAGGCTGTTCACGTCCTGGGCGACCAGGCGCTGGTACTGCGAGTACTTGACCCGGGCGCCTTCGACAGCCGTGCGGGCCTGGCTCAGGTCCAGCGCCGACGCCACGCCCACCTCGTTGCTGCGCCGGGTGAGGTTGTAGCTTTCCTGATAGTTCTTCAGGGTTTCCTCGGTCAGCTTGAACAGCGCCTGGTCGGCCTGCCAGGTGTAATAGGCGTTCGCCACGCTCGCCACCAGGCTGATCTGGGTGGAGCGACGCGCCTGCTCGCTGGACAGGTAGGTCTCCAGCGCCTGTTCCGAAAGGCTGCGCACGCGGCCGAACAGGTCGAGTTCATAGGCACTGACGCCCAGGGTTGCCGAATACTGGCTGGTGATGCCCGACTGGCCAGTCTGCGACATGTTCGCCGGGATGCGTTGACGGCTGCCACTGCCGTTGGCCGACACCGCCGGGAACAGGTCCGCACGCTGGATGCGGTACTGGGCGCGGTAGGCGTCGATGTTCAGCGCCGCGACGCGCAGGTCCCGGTTGTTGACCAGCGCGGTCTGGATCAGTTGCTGCAGCGCCGGGTCGTTGAAGAACTGCCGCCAGCCCTGTTCGGCGGCAGCGACGTCCGCCGACTGGGTGGGCGAGTAGGCCGGGCCTTGCGGCCACTGCTCAGCCACCGGTGCTTCCGGGGTCTGGTAGTCGGGGATCAGCGAGCAGCCGCCGAGGATGAAAGCGGTGACTGCCAGGGACAACAAAGACTTGGTCATTGCCCAGCCTCATAACGTGGAGTTTCAGGGGTGTCATCTTTTTTCGGCTCTTTGCTGCCGAACAGCGACGACACTGCGACGAAGAACAACGGTACCCAGAAGATGGCCAGCACGGTCGCACTGATCATGCCGCCGATCACGCCGGTACCAATGGCGTGCTGGCTGCCGGCGCCAGCGCCGCTGGCGATGGTCAACGGTACCACGCCGAGGATGAAGGCCAGCGAGGTCATGATGATCGGGCGCAAACGCATGCGGCACGCCTCGATCGCCGCGTCGTACAGGCTGCGGCCCTGCTCGTGCAATTCCTTGGCGAACTCGACGATCAGAATGGCGTTCTTGGCCGCCAGGCCGATGGTGGTCAAGAGGCCGACCAGGAAGTACACGTCATTGGACAGCCCGCGCAGGCTGGTAGCGATCAACGCACCGATGATGCCCAGTGGCACCACCAGCACCACGGCGATCGGAATCGACCAGCTTTCGTACAGCGCTGCCAGGCACAGGAACACGAACAGCAGCGACAGGGCGAACAGGGCCGGCATTTGCGAACCAGACAGCTTCTCCTCGTAGGACATGCCCGTCCAGGAGAAACCTACGCCGCTTGGCAGTTCGCCGGCGATGCGCTCGACCTCGGCCATGGCCTCACCGGTACTGTAGCCAGGGGCAGGCGCACCGAGGATTTCCATGGCTTCTACGCCGTTGTAGCGCGAGAGCTTGGGCGAGCCGTAGGTCCATTCACCTTTGGCGAACGAAGAGAACGGCACCATTTCGCCATCGGCGTTGCGCACATACCACTTCTGCAGGTCTTCCGGGCTCATCCGGGCATTGGCTTCGCCCTGGATGTAGACCTTCTTGACCCGGCCGCGGTCGATGAAGTCGTTGACGTAGCTGGCACCGAAGGCAATCGACAGGGTGTTGTTGATGTCCGAGATGGTCACGCCCAGGGCGCTGGCACGCTCGTCATCGATGGTCAGCTGGTACTGCGGTTCGTCGTTCAGGCCATTGGGGCGTACACCGCTGAGGATCTTGCTTTGCGAAGCCTTGGCCAGGAACTGGTTGCGGGCCTCCATCAGCTTGGCATGGCCGACACCGCCGCGGTCCTGCAGGAACACGTCGAAGCCTGTGGCGTTACCCAGCTCGAGCACCGCTGGTGGTGCGAACGCGAAGACCATGGCGTCGCGGAAGCTGAAGAAGTGCTGCTGCGCCCGCTGGGCAAGGCCGAACACGCTGTTTTCCGCCGTACGCTCACCCCAGGGCTTGAGCATGATGAACGCCATGCCCGAGCTCTGGCCGCGGCCTGCGAAGTTGAAGCCGTTGACGGTGAACACCGAGGACACCGTGTCGGCTTCGTCCTTGAGCAGGTATTCGCGCATCTGGTCGACCACTGCCTGGGTACGCTCGGCACTGGAGCCGGCCGGCGTCTGCACCTGGGCAAACAGTACACCCTGGTCTTCCTCGGGCAGGAACGCGGTTGGAATGCGGGTGAACAGGAAAATCATGCCGGCCACGATCAGGGCATAGCCCAACAGGAACGGAATCTTGTTGCGCAGGATGGTCCCCACGCTGCGCTCGTAGCCGTTGACGCTGCGATCGAAGCTGCGGTTGAACCAGCCGAAGAACCCACCCTTGGCCTCATGGTGCTGGCCCTTTTTCAAAGGCTTGAGCATGGTGGCGCACAGCGCCGGGGTGAAGACCAGCGCCACCAGCACCGACAGGCCCATGGCCGAGACGATGGTGATGGAGAACTGGCGGTAGATCACACCAGTGGAGCCCCCGAAGAACGCCATGGGCAGCAGTACGGCCGACAATACCAGGGCGATACCCACCAGCGCGCCCTGGATCTGCTCCATGGAGCGCTTGGTCGCCTCCTTGGGCGGTAGCCCTTCTTCGGACATCACCCGCTCGACGTTTTCCACCACCACGATGGCATCGTCCACCAGCAGGCCGATGGCCAGCACCATGGCGAACATGGTCAGGGTGTTGATGCTGAAGCCTGCGGCGGCAAGGATGCCGAAGGTGCCCAGCAAAACCACCGGTACGGTCATGGTGGTGATGATGGTGGCGCGGAAGTTCTGCAGGAACAGGTACATCACCAGGAACACCAGCACGACGGCTTCGATCAGGGTATGGATGACCCCGCTGATCGATTCGGTGACCACCGGCGTGGTGTCATACGGGAATACCGCCTTGACCCCTGGCGGGAAGAACGGCTCCAGGTCGGCGATGGTCTGGCGCAGGGCCTTGGCCGTATCCAGTGCGTTGGCGCCCGTGGCCAGCTTGACGGCCAGGCCCGAGGCGGGCTTGCCGTTGAACTGGGCGCTGACGGCGTAGTTCTCGCCGCCAAGGCTGACCTGGGCCACATCGCCCAGGCGTACTTGGGAGCCATCGTTGTTGACCTTGAGCAGGATCTTCTCGAACTGCTCGGCAGTCTGCAGGCGGGTCTTGCCGATGATGGTGGCGTTGAGCTGCGTCCCAGGCACGGCTGGCAGGCCGCCGAGCTGGCCGGAGGAGACCTGAACGTTCTGGGCAGCCACGGCGGTCTTGACGTCCACCGGGGTCAGCTGGAACTTGTTCAATTTGGCCGGATCGAGCCAGATGCGCATGGCGTACTGGGCGCCGAACACCTGGAAGTCACCCACACCGGCCGTACGCGAGATCGGGTCCTGCATGTTGGAGACGATGTAGTTGGCCAGGTCGTCCTTGGTCATGCTGCCGTCTTCGGACACCAGACCGATCACCATCAGGAAGTTCTTCACGGCCTTGGTGACGCGGATACCTTGTTGCTGCACTTCCTGCGGCAGCAAGGGGGTGGCCAGGTTGAGCTTGTTCTGCACCTGCACCTGGGCGGTGTCGGGGTTGGTACCCTGCTCGAAGGTGGCAGTAATGGTCATGCTGCCGTCGGAGTTACTTTCCGACGACACATAACGCAGGTTGTCGATACCGTTGAGCTGCTGTTCGATCACCTGCACCACCGTATCCTGCACGGTTTGCGCCGAAGCGCCCGGGTAGGTCACGGCAATGGCGATGGCCGGTGGGGCGATGCTGGGGTACTGGTTGATCGGCAACTTCAGGATCGACAAGGCGCCGACCAGCATGATCACCAAGGCGATCACCCAGGCGAAGATCGGGCGATCAATAAAGAACTTCGACATGGTTTACTCCGCTTTGGCGTCTGCTTTCGCTGCGTTGCCCTGATTGGGGCTGTCCGGCTTCTTGACGTTGGTGGCTTCGCTGACCTTGACCTCGGCACCTGGA
Source organism: Pseudomonas sp. I3-I5 (assembly GCF_022699445.1). Lineage (NCBI taxonomy): Bacteria > Pseudomonadati > Pseudomonadota > Gammaproteobacteria > Pseudomonadales > Pseudomonadaceae > Pseudomonas > Pseudomonas sp. I3-I5. The sequence continues at coordinate 881,358 of NZ_CP093940.1, forward strand.
CGCACGTACTGCAAGCCTTCGGTGATCAGGCGGTCGCCTGGGTTCAGGCCTTCCTCGATCAGCCAGTCGCTGCCCACGGTACGGCTGGCCTTGAGCTGGCGCAGTTCGACCTTGTTGTCCTTGTTCACCACCAGCGCGGTAGGGGCGCCCTTGAGGTCGCGCGTCACGCCCTGCTGCGGTGCCAGGATGGCATTGGCGTTCACGCCCGCCTTGAGCCGTGCATGCACGAACATGCCAGGCAACAGGGTGTGGTCAGGGTTGGGGAAGATGGCACGCAGGGTGACCGAGCCGGTGGTTTCGTCCACGGCCACTTCGGAGAACTCCAGGCGCCCTTCCTGCTTGTACAGGGTGCCGTCTTCGAGCACCAGTTGGACCGACGCTGCGTTGTCGCCAGCGCGCTGCAGTTGGCCGCTTTCCAGCTCGCGCCGCAGCTTGAGCAGCTCGGCAGTGGACTGGGTCACGTCGACGTAGATCGGGTCCAGTTGCTGGATGGTGGCCATGGCACTGGTCTGGCCGCTGTTGACCAGCGCGCCTTCGGTTACCGCCGAACGACCGATGCGGCCGCTGATGGGGGCCAGGACCTTGGTGTAGCGCAGGTCGATCTGCGCACTCTTGAGCGAGGCCTCGGCTTGCAGGCGCTTGGCATTGGCGTCGTCGTATTCCTGCCGGGAAACCGCCTGTTCCTCGATCAGCTGCTTGTAGCGATCAGCCAGAGAGCGGGTAGCCTGCAGGTCTGCCTGGGCCTTGCTCAGGTTGGCTTCGTAGACGGCCGGGTCGATCTGATACAGCTGTTGGCCCTGCTTGACCTCGCTGCCTTCCTTGAACAGGCGCTTGAGGATGATCCCGTTTACCTGTGGACGAACTTCGGCGATCCGGTAGGCATTGGTGCGGCCTGGCAGCTCGGTGGTCAAGGTGAAGGCCTGCGGCTGTAGGGTCACTACGCCGACTTGAGGCGCCTGCTGCTGCTGTTGCTGCTGCGCGGCTTGGTCTTCTTTATTGCAGCCACTGAGCAGGGTTGCGAGGGCTACGGCTGAAACCAGGGCGGTAACGGCTGGCTTGAATTGCATGAGAATCCTCGGATCGCAGGAGCAGGGAGACGCTCAAGAGTAATGGAATGTCTTGATCTGGATAAATGGCTATCCGGTGGATAAATAGCTTGCTAAGGAATATACTTACATTCATGGTTGTTTGTAAATACCGCCGGGTTGTCCATGGCTACCGCCACAGCCCTTGATTAGCTTGATCCGCCAGGTGCCCCTAGAGGCGCCCCGGAGCCTTCCCGCACGCGTCGCCGCGTTCGGGCCAGATGAGGTTGTACTGCCATGGTCCGTCGAACCAAAGAGGAAGCCCAGGAAACTCGCGCCCAGATCATCCAGGCGGCAGAAAGGGCTTTCTACAAGCGCGGGGTTGCGCGAACCACCCTTGCGGACATCGCCGAACAGGCGGGCGTCACGCGAGGTGCAATCTACTGGCACTTCAATAACAAGGCCGAACTGGTGCAGGCACTGCTCGACAGCTTGCATGAAACCCATGACCATCTTGCGCGCGCCAGCGAAAGCGAGGACGAACTCGACCCGCTCGACTGCATGCGCAAATTGCTGCTGCAAGTGTTCAACGACCTGGTGCGCGACGCCAGGACACGCCGTATCAATGAGATTCTGCATCACAAGTGCGAGTTCACCGATGACATGTGCGAAATCCGCCAGCAGCGCCAGGTGGCAGTAGTGGACTGCCACACAGGCATTACCCTGGCCTTGGCCAATGCAGTGCGCCGTGGCCAACTCCCGGTGGAGCTGGATGTGGAGCGGGCAGCGGTGGCCATGTTTTCTTACGTTGATGGGTTGATCAGGCGCTGGCTGTTGCTGCCCGACAGCGTGGACCTGCTGGGCAACGCCGAGAAATGGGTCGACGCCGGGTTGGATATGCTGCGCTTGAGCCCGGCGATGCGCAAATGAGACTTTGTGAAGGTTTGTGAGGGCTATTCCCCAGGGACGTGCCAGTGATCAGCACCTGAGCTTCCCTGCGGGCCACCTCAATGCCCGCGCAGTGGCCGATCCGGCAGCAGCACCGCCACCACCAGTGCAATGACGCCGACCCCTGCACTGGCCATCAACAGATGCCGGAAAGTGATCGCCAAGTGTGCCTGCAGTTCAGGGCTCACCTGGTTGGCCTTGAAGGTACCCAGCAACGGATTGTCCAGCAACGCGAACCCGCCTTGGTGCAGCAAGGCCAGCAGCAGGCTCGACATGCAGGCCACGCCCATGGCGCCACCGAGGGACCGAAACAGGTTGGTGGTGCTGGTGGCGACCCCCATGTCCTGGGCCTGCACGGCATTCTGCGTGCCTACCAGTGACGTTGGGAACTGCATCCCGCACGCGATCCCTGTCAGCAGCATGAACAGTGCACTGGCCAGCCCGGCCTGCGGCGGCGTGATCGCCAAGGCGAAGATAGACACCGGCATCAGCAGGGCGCCAGTAAGGATCTGCGGCTTGTAGCGGCCAAGCCGCGTTGTCAGACGTCCTGCGGTAAAAGCACCGATGGGTAGCCCCATGGCCAACGGCAGCAGATGCAAGGCGGCGCTGTCGGCACCGGCACCGGTGAGGCCCTGGTAGCGCAAGGGCATCAGCATGGTCAGGGAAATGGCCTGGAAGCTGGCGAAGAAAATCACGCCCCAGCACAGCACCGCGGCGCGATTGCCGAATAGCGTCAACGGCAGAAGTGGCTCGACGCAGCGGCGCTCCTGGAGGATGAACAGGATCATGGCGATCACGGCGCAGGTGAACAGGCCTAGCACGGCGGGCGCCGTCCAGGCCTGCCCCTGGCCGACCAGGGTGATCCCGAGCAGCAGGCTGCCCAAGCCCACGATCAGCAGCAGCGCGCCCGGATAATCCACTTGTGCGGGCCGATGCTGCACGGGCAGACCGGCCAGGGCGCGGTGGATAGCCCAGAGCGCGGCGATGCCAAGCGGCACGTTGATCCAGAACACCCAGCGCCAGGACAGGTACTCGGTCAGCCAGCCGCCCAGTACCGGCCCCGCCACGCTGGCCAGGGCATACATGCTGCTGAAATAGCCTTGATAACGGCCTCGTTCGCGCGGGGGCACGAAGTCGCCGATGATCGCCTGGCTCACCGATACCATGCCGCCTGCGCCGATGCCTTGCAGCACTCTGGCCAGCACCAGTTGCGGCATGTCCTGAGCCAGCGCACAGCCGATCGAGGCGACAGTGAACACGCCGATTCCGGTCAGGATCATGCGACGCCGCCCATAGAGATCGCCCAGCTTGCCGTAGATCGGGACGGCCACTGTCATGGCAACCATATAGCCGGAAATGACCCAGGCCAGCAGACCGACATCATTGAACTGCGCGGAGATCGCAGGCAATGACACTGCCACGATGGTTTGATCCAGTGCGCCGAGAAAGATGGCCAGCATCAAGGCGGTCAGGATCTGGCGCAGGGCAATCGCAGGCAGGGCAGGGGGCACGGCAGTTCCTTTGGTTTGAGTGGGCTTCATCCGAACGATCCCGCAGGCTACAGCTACGCGCGATCAAGACCAGGGCACGCCTGCACAGGGGCAGTGAAAGCATGGCAGTGTAACCTGAGTTACGTAGCTTCCTATGTACTCTGAGCATCGCCTATGCATGATCGGCATCAACGCATTCATCCAGCAGAGGCTGGCCCCGTGATATCTTTGGTATGCCAATCCCGCGCTAAGCCCCTGTTTGCACTAGCTTGGTGCGACCTCTCGGGGGTTAATCGGATTCCCCTGGCTCCTACACCTTTATTCCTCTGCCTGCATGTGGAGCATGACCGCGACTTGAGTGGTCCATGAATTGTGCAGGTACGCCCGATACAGAGGCCGGTAGTTACCGTTCAGAAATTTCTACAATTGCGGAGTGATCATGCCCAAGGCTTCCCACCAAGATCTGCGTATTGCCTTCCGCGAGCTGCTCGCTTCAGGTTCGTGCTACCACACCGCCTCGGTGTTCGACCCCATGTCTGCGCGCATTGCCGCGGACCTGGGTTTTGAGGTCGGCATCCTCGGAGGTTCGGTGGCATCGCTGCAGGTACTGGCTGCGCCGGATTTTGCCCTGATCACACTGAGCGAATTCGTCGAGCAAGCCACGCGAATTGGTCGCGTGGCCCAGTTGCCGGTGCTGGCAGACGCCGACCACGGATACGGCAATGCGTTGAACGTGATGCGCACTGTCACGGAGCTGGAGCGTGCCGGCGTGGCGGCGTTGACGATCGAGGATACGCTGTTGCCGGCTCAGTTCGGGCGCAAGTCCACCGATCTCATATCGGTAGAAGAAGGCGTGGGCAAGATCCGCGCGGCGCTCGAGGCGCGCGTCGATTCGTCCCTGTCGATCATCGCCCGTACCAACGCCGGCGTGCTCAGCACCGAAGAAGTGATCGTGCGGACTCAGAGCTACCAGAAAGCGGGTGCCGACGGCATCTGCATGGTAGGGGTAAAGGACTTCGACCAGCTCGAACAGATCGCCAGCCACCTGACCGTACCCTTGATGCTGGTGACCTACGGCAACCCCAACCTGCATGATGACGCGCGTCTGGCAAGCCTGGGCGTGCGCATCGCCGTCGACGGTCACGCGGCTTACTTCGCCGCCATCAAGGCGACGTACGACTGCCTGCGCCAGCAGCGTGGCCAGCAGCACAAGTCCGATAACTTGAGCGCCACCGAGCTTTCGCATACCTACACCCAGCCCGAGGACTACATCCGCTGGGCCAAGGAATACATGAGCGTCGAGGAGTAAGCAGGCGCTTACAGGTCCCGGTCCCAGGTCGGCTCCTCCTCGAAGCGCTGGACGAGAAAGTCCAGCAGGGTGCGCAAGGTCGCGGGCATGTGCTTGCGTGAGGTATAGACCGCCGTCAGGTCCAGGGTCTGCGGCCTGGCCTCGGGAAGCAGGCGCACCAGTTCTGCGCTGCGCAGGGCGGCAGCCGCCTGATAGGTGGGGAGCAGGGCGATGCCGGCGCCTGCTGCTACCGCCTTTTGCAATGTCAGGGACTCGTTGGCGCTGATGTTGCCCTGAACCGGCACCGCAACCTGCTGGCCGTTGACCTCGAACTGCCACACCCCATTGCCGTAATAGCTGTGCGTCAGGCAATTGTGGTGTGACAGGTCCTCGACCCGCTCGGGTGTGCCGTGCTCGGCCAGGTAGGCGGGCGCGGCGCAGATCACCGAGCGGCATACGCTCAGGCGGCGGGCAACCAGGCTAGGGTCCAGGTCGTTGCTGTTGCGGATGGCCAGGTCGATGCGTTCGTCCACCAGGTTCACGGTGCGATCGAGCATCTGCAGGTCGACTTTTACCAATGGGTACTGACGCACATAGGCGGCCACGGCATCGGCCAGCTGCGCCTGTCCAAATGACGTACTGACGCTGATACGCAATGTCCCCCGTGGTGTCTGGTCTTGCTGTTGTACGGCTCCTTGCAGTTCGCTGGCCAACTCCAGCAATTGCCTGCAGCGCGGCAGGAGGTCCTGGCCCGCGGCAGTCAGGCTGAGCCGGCGCGTGGTGCGCTGCATCAGCCGCGCGCCCACCCACGCTTCGAGCTGTGCCAGGTACCGAGAGACCACGGGGCGCGAGAGCTGCAGGTGCTCGGCCGCCGCCGACTGACTGCCAAGGTCCACTACCGTGACGAAAACGCGCATAGCTGTTAAACGATCCATCATTTGCCCGATTTCAGAAACAAACCATGTGCAAGCATGGCATTTTTCTGCAGGGTGTCGCCCCTTAAGCTGCAGGCATTTCCACTCTGACGGATGCCTGCGATGACACTCCTTTCTCCCTTGCGTGGCCTGGTGCTCGGATGCCTGGCCTGTGCCGCCCCACTGCTGGCCGCCGCTCCCTTGCAATTGGACGTGTACAACCCTGGCGCCGATGCGCCGTTTGCGGTCAGCTCGGTGATCGTGAGCGGCCAGCGTGACGCCGTGTTGATCGATGCACAATTTGGCACTGATCACGCCCGGCAACTGGTGCAGCGTATCCGTGCGAGTGGCAAGCGCTTGACGACGATCTACATCAGCCAGGGTGACCCCGATTATTACTTCGGCCTGGCAACCTTGACCCAGGCGTTCCCTGACGCCGAGGTGTTGGCTTCGGTCGCCACGGTCGAACACATCCGCAACACCATGGAGGCCAAACTGGCGTACTGGGGGCCTGAAATGGGGGCGCAAAAACCTGAGCGGCTGGTGCTGCCCAAGGTGTTGACAGGCAACCGCCTGCTGCTCGAGGACCAGGTGCTGGAGGTGCGTGGCCTTGAAGGACCGCAGCCGGACCGCAGCTTTGTCTGGATACCTTCGATCAAGGCAGTGGTTGGCGGGGTCGTGGTTTCGCAGAACATTCATGTGTGGATGGCCGACACACAATCGGCGTCCTCGCGTGCTCATTGGCTGCAAACCTTGGCGGACATCCAGGCGCTTGCGCCGCAAACCGTGGTACCCGGGCACTTCGTCGGTGCCAGTGATTACTCACCGCAGTCCGTTGGCTTTACCGCCGATTACATCCGCACCTTCGAGGCGCAGGCGCGCGCAGCAAACGATGCGGCTGCGCTGGTCGAGGCCATGAAACGACGCTATCCGGGGTTGGGCGATGAGAGTGCGCTGGCGCTCAGCGCCAAGGTGGCCAAGGGCGAGATGCAGTGGCCCCTCCAGTGACGGTGCGCGCGTACGCAATGCAGCGCTGCGGTGACCTTGGTCTTGCTACACCGCGCTGGACCGCAGCCGGGCCATGTCACGAATAGGCGGTGCGCCGTAGAGCCGGCTGTACTCACGGCTGAATTGCGAAGGGCTCTCGTAGCCCACTCGATAGGCCGCCACGGCGGCCTCAAGGCCATCGTTGAGCATCAGCCGCCGGGCTTCTTGCAAGCGCAGTTGCTTCTGGTACTGCAGCGGGCTCATCGAAGTCACCGCCTTGAAGCGATGGTGCAGGGTGGAAACGCTGAGGTTGACCTCGCGGGCCAGGTCCTCGATGCGCAGTGGCCGCTGATAGTTGTCGTTGAGCCAGCTGATGGCCTGGCACACGCGGTGGGTCTGGCTGTTGGCCAAGGCAATTTCGTACAGCCGGTAGCCCTGCGGGCCGCGCAGCAGGCGGTAGAGAATCTCCCTGCGCACCAGCGGTGCCAGCATGGCGATGTCGCGTGGCGTGTCGAGCAGGCGGAGCAGGCGCAGCAAGGCATCGAGCAGCGCGCTGTCAGTTTTTTCCACGTACAGGCCGCGCCCATACGGGCGATTGGGTACCAGCATCGGACCGCTGTCGGCGATCAGCTGGCTGATCTCGGCAGGGTCCAGGTCCATGCGCAACCCCAGGCTCGGGCGCTGCGGGCTGGCGTCGAGCTTGACCGCGCTCAGCGGCAAGGTGACCGAAACCACCATGTAGTGCAGCGGGTCGTAGGCGTACTGTTCGTCGCCGAGGAACAGGCTTTTGCTGCCCTGGGCCAGAATGCACAGCGCAGGTTGCGCCAGGGTAGGTACCGAGCGAATGTTCTCGGTGTAGCGCACCAGGAACAGGTTGTCGATGGCCGAGGCCGGCCCATAAGGGTCGCCTGCATGGCGAGCGATCAAGTCGGCCAACTCCTGGCGCTGGACCTCCAGGTGCGGATCAAGGGACGGGGCGATGGACATGGGGCTTTCCTCTGCTGACCGACGCAGAATAGGTTTGGGCAACCGCCGAAGCTAGTCGAATACTGCAGATCGATTGCCTGATCCTGCCGCGATGCAGAATCAGGCAATCGGTGTGCAGTAATGGCCTAACGCGCAAACGCGCCCAGGCCCTAGCCTTGCAAGCCAGGTATTCGATGGCTGCTTCAGGGAGAGTGTGCAATGAGGCTACAACAACCGGTCACCCACCTTGCCTTGATTCGCGCCAGCAGCGGGCGCTCGGCCGAACTGGGCGCACGCTTGCGCGACCTGTTGGTGCCGTCGCTGCACACCCCGGGTTGCCTGAGTTTTTCGGTGCAACGCTCGCAGGCTGATGACGACCTGTGGTTATTGAGCGGTAGCTGGCAGGACCAGCAGGCGATGAATGGCTACTTCGCTTCGCCGACGCTGAATGTGTTCGGCGAGTTGGTGCAGTCCCAGGTGGTGAGCAGTCTGGATCTGCACACGTTTGGTTGAGCCTGCCTTACGAGCGCACAGGCCAGTGATTGCCGCATCATCGAGCCAGTGGGTACCATCCAGGTTTCACCCACGAGGCGTATGGCAAAGATGGCACGTAGAGAGTTTCCCCAGTTCGAAGCCGTGTCGGCAATGGTGCCGGCCGAAGGCGGTGGCTACCACGCAGCCATTGCCGTCAAGGCCATGGGCATGGGCGGTGCACCGCGCTTTCACAAGGTGCTCGATGGGCAAGTGTTCAAGGGCGCCGTGGCTGCGGACGAGGCGGCCACGGGCGAGTTGCAACGCCTGCAAGGTGTCGGCGAGGCGGGTGAGCTGATCTGGTGATCAGGCTTTGGGCCTGGGCATCTTGAACAGGTTGCCCAGCTCGAAATAGTCCGCCGGGCCACCGCCACGCAGGATGGGCTCGGCCGCTGCGGTATCGTAGATGCCGTCCTTGAGCAGGCGCTCGGCGATGTGCACCGCCACCACTTCGCCCAGGATCAACCAGCTCGGTACCAACGCCTGGTCGGCGCGCTGCAGTTGCACGATCTGCGTCACCTTGCATTCGAACGCCACAGGGGTTTCCCCTACCCGTGGCACCTGTACCACGCTCGACGGCGTGGCCGTCAGGCCGCTGAGTTCGAACTCGTTCACCTCAGGCGATACCGCCGAGCAGCTCAGGTTCATCTGCTCGGCCAGGGGGCGGGTGGCCAGGTTCCAGACGAATTCACCGGTTTGCTCGATATTGTTCAGGCTGTCTTTGCGCCCGACGCTGCAGAAACCGATGATCGGTGGAATGTAGTTGAAGGCGTTGAAGAAGCTGTAAGGCGCGAGATTCAAATGGCCTTGCTGGTCCTGCGAAGATATCCAGCCGATCGGGCGAGGGCCGACGATGGCGTTGAATGGATCATGGGGTAGGCCATGGCCTTTGGCGGGTTCGTAGTAATACATCTGCGCTGGGCTTGCCGGCCCACCTCCTGGTTTGAGAGGCGACCAGTGTGCCAAGCCTGAAGCCAACTGGGAATGCTGGAGCCCGGCGAAAGCCGGGCTGAGTGCGCATGGCTACTATCAGCTAATGCCATGGGCGTTGGTGCGGTCGAAACCGTCTTCGGCGAAGCGCTGGCCACCGGTGCGGTCGAAACCATCTTCGGCGAAGCGCTGGGCACCGGTGCGGTCGAAACCGTCTTCTGCGAAGCGCTGGCCACCGGTGCGGTCAAAACCGTCTTCTGCGAAGCGCTGACCACCTGTGCGGTCAAAGCCGTCCTCGGCATAGCCGGTGGCCTGAGCAGGCGCCGCTGCGAAGGTATGCGCATGGGTGCGATCGAATCCATCTTCGGCAGATGCGCCTGCGGCAAATGCGAAAAGAGCGAGGGTCAGGATGAATTTGCTTTTCATGGGGATGCTCCAGAGTAGGTGTGTCGTTTCGATAAAATGAATGCTACGCCGATTAATGCGATTAAAAAGCGCTAAAAATCGTGCTTAATAATCTATTTATCCGATTGATTGGAGCGCGCACCTGGGCTGGAACGCAGGCAGCCCGGGGAGTTTCGAGGCGCAGGTACTGGCGCTTTTGCTGATGGGGTAATGTGCCGGAGTGTGATTAATGGGCCATTAAGCCAAGCGCGTCGGACGAACGTCGTGCCAGTGCGGGAAGGGAAGGTGCAAGCTGGGCCTGCAGAGGAGGGCTGGCGCCTGGATGATCCGACGAGGCCCGGCGTGGCCAAACGAAATCGGGCGCCCTCTAGGCGCCCGAAGCAGTGCTAAGCGTGGGATGGGCTTAGTCGGTGGTGATCCGCGAATGCTGCTTGGTGTCCTTCATGGTGGCGTACACCAACAGCGAGCAGGCGATGCAGCCTGTGACGTACCAGTAGAAGCCGCTTTCCATGCCGGCGCTCTTGAACCACAAGGCCACGTATTCGGCCGTACCGCCGAAGATGGACACGGTCAGGGCGTAGGGCAGGCCAACGCCCAGGGCGCGGATTTCGGTGGGGAACAGCTCAGCCTTCACCACCGCGTTGATCGAGGTGTAGCCGCTGACGATGATCAACGCGGCCATGATCAGGAAGAACGCGCCCCACCAGGTCTGGATGGTGTGCAGGGTGCTGAGGATCGGCACCGTGAACAGCGTACCGAGCACCCCGAAGGCAATCAGGATAGGGCGCCGGCCGATCTTGTCCGACAGCCCACCCACCAGGGGTTGCAGGCACATGAACAGGAACAGCGTCGCGGCCGAGATGGTGGTCGAATCGCTGATGCTCATCCCGACTGTGTTGACCAGGTATTTCTGCATGTAGGTGGTGTAGGTGTAGAAGGCCAGGGTACCGCCCATGGTCAGGCCGACCACGGTCAGCAGTTCCTTGGGGTGGCGCATCAAGGTGCGCATCAGGCTTTCCTTGGCTTTCTCCTTCTTGGTGAACGACGCGGTTTCTTCCATGCCCCGTCGCAGGTAGAGGGCCACCACCGCACACAGGGCACCGATCACGAACGGCACACGCCAGCCCCACGCGTACAACTGCTCGGTGGTCAGGGTCTGTTGCAGAACGATCAGTACCGCCAGGGCGATGAGCTGGCCCGAAATCAGCGTCACGTACTGGAAGCTGGAGAAGAAGCCTCGACGCTCCTTGCTGGCCATTTCGCTCAGGTAGGTGGCCGAGGTGCCGTACTCACCGCCCACCGACAACCCTTGCATCAAGCGAGCGACCACCAGCAGGACCGGCGCTGCCACACCGATGGTTTCATAGCCGGGGGTGAGGGCGATCACCAGCGAGCCTGCGCACATCAGCAGCACCGAGGCCATCAGTGCAGCCTTGCGGCCCTTGCGGTCGGCGTACATGCCCATCAGCCAGCCACCGATCGGGCGCATCAAAAAGCCCACCGCAAAGATGGCGGCGGTGTTGAGCAGTTGAGCGGTGGAATCGCCGGCCGGGAAGAAAGCCTTGGCGAAATACAGCGAGAACGCTGCATAGACGTACCAGTCGTACCATTCGACCATGTTGCCGATCGAACCGCTGAAGATCGACTTGAGGCGACTGGCAGTGGTTCTTGGCGCGGCAGGCGTTGCGGCCGCCCCGGTAGGCAGGGAGGTAGCGTTATCCATCAGGGACACCTTCTCATTGTTGTTGTGAAAGCGCGCAGGGCGCAGCTTGCAGTAGCTTTTGCAGAAGGTGTGCCAAAAAGAGGCGCGATTGCTTCGTTTGGGTGCGCGCTTGGGTGAAACCCGTATGAATCATGGCGTTGCGCCGAACGCGCGACGCACTAAGGGAGAGATCCGCGGCAGGCCAGTTCACCTGCATAGGCAAGATCCCGCTCATTAGGGCGTAGACGTCGGCGAGTTTCCGCTTACGGTGCGTTGACGAATTCGTCCCGAACCAGCCCATGACGCTGCATTTTCTCGTTCAAGGTACGGCGGGGCATTTGCAGGTCCTGCATCACCGCCTTGATCTCACCGGCATGTTGGCGCAGTGAAGCACGCAGGCACTGCGCCTCGAATGCTTCCACGCGCTCAGCCAACGACTGCCCGGCAGGCGCCTGTTCTGGCATGGGCGAACCAAGTCCCAGCACGTGGCGCTCCGCCGCGTTGGCCAGTTCACGCACATTGCCTGGCCAATCATGGGTCAGCAGTTGAGCCAACTGCAGGCCCGACTGCGGCAGGGCCGTGCGGCCAATCCGGGACGCGGCTGCCTGTGCGAAATGCTCGAACAACAGGACGATGTCTTCCCGCCGTTCCCGCAGGGGCGGCAGGCGCAGCTCTGCAACGTTCAGGCGGTAGGCCAGGTCTTCGCGAAAACGTCCGGCCCGGGCTTCGTCGAACAGGTCGGGCTTGGTGGCGGCAATGATGCGCAGGTCTACGCGGATGCTCTGATTCGCACCCAGGCGCTCGATCTTCTGGTCCTGGATCACCCGCAGCAACTTGGCCTGTTGCGCCAGGGGCATGCTTTCGATTTCATCGAGAAAGACCGTGCCACCATCGGCATATTCCAGCCTGCCGATGCGTTTGCCCTGGGCGCCGGTGAAGGCGCCGCTTTCATGGCCGAACAGCTCGGCCTCGAACAAGGCTTCGGGAATGGCCGCGCAGTTGAGCGCAACGAAAGGTTTGCTGGCGCGTGGGCCAAAGTCGTGCAGGCAGCGGGCGACCTGCTCCTTGCCGCTGCCGGTTTCGCCGCGAATCAGCACGTTCACCGGCAACGCGGCCAAATCCAGTACCTGGCGGCGCAACTGCTGCATGCCTGGTGATACCCCAAGCAGCGTGGTTTCAAGGCGCGTCCTGAGGTCTGCCTGCTGATGCAGGCGTCGATTTTCCAGCACCAATTGGCGTTTTTCCAACGCCCGGCGAAGGCTGCCGAGCAGGTGCTGGGGGGTGAAGGGCTTTTCCAGGAAATCGTAGGCGCCGCTGCGCATGGCCTCGACCGCCATAGGCACGTCACCGTGACCGGTGAGCAGGATCACAGGCAGGTCCGGATCGTCGGCCTGCAGCCGTTCGAGCAGTTGCAGGCCGTCCATGCCAGGCATGCGCACATCGCTGATGATCACGCCTGGATAGTCCCGGCCAATGTGCACCAGGCCGTCCTCGGCACGGGCAAAGACCTGGACCTCGAAGCCCGACAGGCTCAGCCATTGCTCGACTGCCGTACGGATACTGGCTTCATCGTCTATGACCATCACTGAGTTCAACATGCAGGCTCCTGATCGCGAGGCAAGGTGATGCTCAGGCGCGCGCCGCCCGGTACGTTTTCGGCCAGCAGCTGCCCACCGGCGTCGTGCACGATGCCATAGGAGATCGCCAGGCCCAAGCCCAGGCCGTCCCCTACGGGCTTGGTGGTGAAGAAGGGGTCGAAGATCCTGGGCAGGTCCTCGGCCGCGATGCCGCCCCCCGAATCGAGCACGCTCAAGCGCCAGTGCTGCGCATCGGGCTCGATGCGGATTTCCAGGCGCCGGTAGCGCTTGTCTGCCATGGCGTCCAACGCGTTGCTCAGCAGGTTGATCAGCACCTGTTCCAAGCGGATGGCATCGCCGCGCACCCACGCCGGACGCGCCAGGTACAGGGCCAACTGCACGTCCAGGGCATGCAGGCGTGCCTGCAACAAATCCAGCGCCTGGTCGACCACGCCGGCCAAGTCCAGGCGCTCGCGCAAGCCACCGGGGCTGTTACGGGCAAACGTCTTCAAGTGCCCGGTCAGCGACGCCATGCGCGTCAACATCTGCTCCAGCGGCTCCAGGGCCTGGCGTGCCTCGTCGTAACGCCCGTGGTCCAGCAGCAGTTTCAGGGTTTCAAGCTGCATGCGCTGGGTCGTGAGGGGCTGGTTGATTTCGTGCGCCATGGCAGCGGACATCTGCCCCAGGGCAGCCAGCTTGGCCGTTTGCACCAGGCCTTCCTGAGCCGTGCGCAGCTCGCGGGTGCGCTCCTCGACCTGGCGCTCGAGCTCCTCGCGGCTGCGTTGGCGCAGGCGCGACAGGCGCAGGCGCTGGCTGACCAGCAAAGCAGCGAATACCAGGCTCAACCATACCGCTGCAGCACCCAGGCCAGCATTGCGCGCGTCGGTTCCGACCTGGGGCCTGCGCAGCAGGTGCAGGGTCCATTGCTCGCTTTCCAGCGGCAGGCTTTCCCACAGGAACTCGGTCTCGCCTTGCGGTGCCTGCACCCGGCTGAGTGTGCTGTTTTCAGCGAAACGCGTCAGCACCTGGTGCATCAGCGGTATCAGCGGGTGTTTGTCGTACTGGCGGGTCTGCGCCAGTTCGGCCCGGTCGGCGCCGTCCAGCGGGCGCAATTCCCGGTAGCGCCAGCCGTCCTGGTTGGCAATGAAGGTAATGCCACGGGCATCGCTGACCAGCAGGATGTCGCTGCCCTGGCGCCATTCTCGCTCGAGCTCGGGAAATTCCAGCTTGACCACCATGGCGCCGAGAAAACGGCCCTGTTCGTCATTCACCGCGCTGGACAGAAAGTAGCCAGGCACCCCGCTGGTCACGCCAACGGCATAGAAGCGGCCGTTACCCAGGCTACGGGTTTGCTTGAAATAAGGGCGAAAGCCGTAGTTGGAGCCCACGTAACTGGTTGGCAGCCGCCAGTTGCTGGCCGCCACGGCCAGCCCGTTGCGGTCGAGCAGTTCGAGGGTGGAGGAGTTGGCTGCACCGTTGATGCGCTCGAGTTTGCGGTTCAGGGCAGCCTGCGTTTGCTCCTGGACCGGGCCGCGCAACGCGTCGATCAGTTCCGGGTCCAGGGCCAGCACCGCTGGCAGGGCCCGATAGCGGTCGATGAGGGTGTGCAAGGCATTGGCGTACAGCCCCAGTTGCTGGCTGGCCCGGCGGGCGTCCGCCTCCATGGCCTGGCGTTTGGCCTGGTGCATGGCCCAACTGGCACAAAGCACGGTACCCAGCACGATCACCAGGGTGATCAGGCCCAGACGCAGGGCGCGAAAGGAAAAAGGCATTGGGAGCAGATCCGCATGGGTGGGGAAGGGGCCCGCTTTGGCGGAACCGGAGCGCTGCACCGCCGCTCCGGTCTGTCCGCGAAATGGCCGTCAAGGGTCGACACTTACAGCAGTTCAAAGCCCTGCTGTTGCACCGCCTCGGAATCCAGGCCCACCTGGACGTTGAAGGTCCCGGGCTCGGCAACGCGCTGCAGCTGGCCATTGTAGAACTTCAAGTCTTCTTCGCTGATGCTGAAGGTCACGGTCCGTGTTTCGCCGGGTTTGAGCATGAGCTTCTGGAAGTTCTTCAACTCCTTGACCGGGCGACTCATCGAGGCGGACACATCCTGCACGTACAGCTGAACCACCGTCTCGCCGGCCACCTTGCCGGTATTGCGCACCACGACGCTGGCTTGCAACGTGTCCCCGCGCTTGAGCTTGTTGCCTGAAAGCGCGAGCCCCGACAGTTCGAACGTGCTGTAGCTCAGGCCGTAGCCGAAAGGATACAGCGGCCCATTGGGTTCTTCGAAGTACTGCGAGGTGTAGTTGCCGGGTTTGCCAGGCGTGAACGGACGACCGATACGGGTGTGGTTGTAGTACATAGGAATCTGCCCGACCGAACGTGGGAACGTGATCGGTAGCTTGCCGGAGGGGTTGTAGTCGCCGAACAGCACGTCGGCGATGGCGTTACCGCCTTCGGTACCGGCGAACCAGGTTTCGAGCAGGGCGTCGGCCTGCTCGCGCTCCCAGCCGATGGACAGCGGCCGGCCATTCATCAGTACCAGTACCAGCGGTTTACCGGTGGCCTTCAAGGCCTCGATCAACGCGCGCTGGTTGGCCGGCACCTGCAGCGAAGTGCGGCTGGAAGATTCATGGGACATGCCGCGCGATTCGCCGACCACGGCCACGACCACATCCGCCTGCTGCGCGGCCTTGACCGCTTCGTCGTTGAGCACTGCAGGTGGTCGAGGGTCGTCGACGATTTCCGGCGCATCGAAGTTGAGGAAGTTCAGGTAGTCGAGAATGGCCTTGTCACCGGTGACGTTAGAGCCCTTGGCGTAGACCAGCTTGCCCTTGCCCTCGATGGCGCGGCGCAGCCCTTCGCGCACCGTGACCGAGTGGTTGGGCCGCCCGTCGGCCGCCCAGCTGCCCATCATGTCGATCGGTGCGTCGGCAAGGGGACCGACCAGGGCGATGGTGGCGTCTTTGCTCAGCGGCAGTGTCTGCTTGCGGTTTTCCAGCAGCACCAGGCTGCGGCGCGCCACGTCGCGCGCGGCGTCGCGGTGCAGGCGATCCTCGCCGTAGTAGTCCTTGAGGTCGTTCTGCGCCGCGCCGATGCGCACGTAGGGGTTCTTGAACAGGCCCATGTCGTACTTGGCGCCCAGCACTTCGCGTACGGCCTGATCCAGCTCCGCCTGGCTCACGTCGCCCGCCTTGAGCAACCCTGGTAGCTCTTCGCCGTACAAGGTGTCGTTCATGCTCATGTCGATGCCCGCCTTGATCGCGAGTTTGGCAGCCTCGCGACCGTCGCGCGCCACGCCATGGCGGATCAGCTCCTGGATGGCGCCATGATCGCTGATGGTAACGCCCTTGAACCCCCACTCCTTGCGCAGCACGTCGTTCATCAGCCAGGTGTTGGAGGTGGCCGGCACGCCGTTGATCGAGTTCAGCGCAACCATCACCCCACCGGCGCCGGCATCGATCGCAGCGCGGTAGGGCGGCAGGTAATCGTTGTACATCTTCGGCAGGCTCATATCGACCGTGTTGTAGTCACGCCCGCCTTCCACCGCGCCGTAAAGGGCGAAATGCTTGACGATGGCCATGATGCTGTCCGGGTTGGCCGGGCTGCTGCCCTGGAACGCGCGGACCATCACCTGGCCGATCTTCGCCGTCAGGTACGTGTCTTCGCCAAAGCCCTCGCTGGTGCGACCCCAGCGCGGATCCCGGGCGATGTCGACCATCGGCGCGAAGGTCATGTCCAGTGCGTCGGCAGCCGCTTCGATGGCCGCCGTGCGACCGACCTTGGCGACGGCGTCCATGTCCCAGGTGGCGGCCATGCCCAGGCCGATGGGGAAGATGGTGCGCTCGCCATGTACCGTGTCGTAGGCGAAGAACATCGGGATCTTCAACCGGCTGCGCATGGCCGCGTCCTGCATTGGCCGGTTTTCCGGTGCCGTGCGCGAGTTGAACGTGCCTCCGATGCGTCCGGCGGCGATCTGCTCGCGGATCTTCTCCCGGGGCATTTCGGGGCTGATGCTGATCAGGCGCAGCTGCCCGATTTTTTCGGCCTCGGTCATCTGGCTGATCAGATGGTCGATGAAGGCCTGTTTGTTCTCGAGCGGCGGCGCGGAAGTGGCGGCGACAGCCGCCTGGCTGACGAGGCCCATGGCCAGGCCCAGCAGAGACAGTTTCATCATGAATTCCGTAAGGGGGCCGATGCACGGTCAACGGTGACACACGCACGGGCGAAGTTTTCGGGCGGCTGTTGTTGTACGATTTGCACGCAGATCTTCCTGCGGCGGATTATGCCTGAATCCGTCGCGTGCTGACGAAGCCCCGTACACCGGGAAAACAACTATAAGAACGCTCACGAGAACACGGCATGACCCCGCTTGAACCCTACCACCAGCGTCAGCTCGCTGAAGCCATGGCCGGTGTTGGCCGGCGCACGGATGTCGCGTTGCTGGCAGTGCTCGCCCGCCGCGCCGATGATTACGCGTATTTCCCACTATTCTGGTCAGCCGTGCTGGCGCTGGCGCTGCCAGGCTTGCTGCACGGGGTGCTGGGCTGGCCCAGCGTGCGCGGCCTGATCGTCGCCAACGTGCTGCTGTTCGTAGGCCTGTGCGTGCTGTTGCGCAGCCCGCGCCTTGAACGCTTGACCGTACCGCGGGCCTGGCGCCGCTGGCGAGCGTCGCGTCTGGCCACTCGTCAATTTCTCGACCTTGGCGCTCAGGCCTTTACAGGTGCCGGATGCGTCATGATTTTCGTCAGCGAGGCCGAGCAGTACGCACGGTTGCTGATGGACAAGCAGGTCGCGCTTTGCCTTGATGACGCGGTGCGGGTCGCGCTCACTGACCGTCTAGCCAGCCAGGTTCGCCAAGGGCAAACCTTGCAGGGCATGATCGAGTGCGTCGAGGCGTGCGGCCTTCTCCTTGGCCAGCAGGCGCCACGCGCGCTTGCGTGCAGGCGTTTGCCCCAGCCGCTGGTAATCCTCGACTAACGCAACCCTGGCCGACTGCGCGGGGGTGTAGAATACGGCCCCCGCTATTGGAGGTACCGTTTGCCCATGTCTGCCCTTTCTACTCCACCGGATGCGCGCGTCCAGTTTCTCGACCTGCTTCGCACCGGCTTGCAGGGCAACACTGTGGTCAAGCTGGTCCTGGCGCGGCCTGTGGGCACCGACCCGACCCTGCAACGCATCATCGCCAAGCCCTTGCTGGTCAAGGGTCAGGCGAACCTGTCCCTGGTCTACCGTCACCAGACCCGCGATATCACCCGCAACCTGCCGCTCGATGATGCTCTGCAATGCATCGCCGAGCTGCTGCCAGAACATTTTCGCAACGCTCACCTGTTCGATGCAGAGGGTGAACTGCAATTGACCTTCAGCAAGAAGGGCAAGCCCATTCTGCAGCGTCATGGCGCCCAGGCGCCCCGGGAAACCGTTGGCAGCAACGGGCATGACCGCGAGAAAAAGCGCTACCTGGACATTGCCCGACCGTTTTTGCGTGACCTTGGCGTAACGGATGGCCAGGGCGCACTGATCCCTTCGATGTCGCGCAAGTGGAAGCAGATCAACAAGTTCATCGAGGTTTTCGACCACGCCCTGGCCAATGCGCCCTTGTCGAGCGAGCAGCGCTTGCGGGTGGCCGACTTCGGCTCGGGCAAGGGGTATCTGACCTTCGCCATGCACGATTACCTGCGCAATACGCTGGGCCGCGATGCCCAGGTAACGGGGGTGGAGCTGCGCCAGGACATGGTCGAGCTGTGCAACGCTGCCGCCGCGCGGCTCGAACACCCAGGGCTCGAGTTTCAATGCGGGGATGTGCGCAGCGTGGTGCCCGATGCCATCGAGGTGATGATCGCCCTGCACGCCTGCGACGTGGCGACCGACTACGCCATCCATACCGGCATCCGCTGCAACGCGGCGATCATCATGTGCTCACCGTGCTGCCACAAGCAGATCCGCCCGCAGTTGCACAGCCCAGGTCTGTTGCAGCCGATGCTGCAATATGGCCTGCACCTGGGCCAGCAGGCCGAAATGCTCACCGACAGTCTGCGCGCACTGTACCTGGAGGCCTGCGGCTACGAGACCAAGGTGTTCGAGTTCATATCGTTGGAGCACACCAACAAGAACAAGATGATCCTGGCCGTCAAGCGGCGCCAGCCAGCGGATCAGTCAGCCTTGCTGGAAAAGATAGAACAGCTCAAGGCGTTCTATGGCGTGAAGGCGCATTGCCTTGAAACGTTGCTGCGGGCGGATGGTTTGCTTTGAACCTGATGCGCTCCAGCCTTGGATATGCGCATCCTTGCTTCGCTGCTCATGAGCGCGTTCTGATGCTGCAGGCATGCTTGATCACTCAGCTTGAGCAATCAATTGCACAGTCGTGCTTGCCAGCCCCAGCGGATGCGTCTGGGCGTCGAAGAAGTGCAGGGCCGTGTCCGGCATGTCTTCGAAGCGGCTGGTGAAATGACGCTTCTGATTGATGACCGATGCCTCTCCCAATGGGCGTATGGCAATGGCCAGGTGGCTGGGCCGGGCTGAGCGAATGGCTTCGAGCAGGTGCCGGTCGTTGCTGTCCAGATGCTGGCCGAACAGGCACATGCCTTGGTGTTCACCGGCCAACTGGCCGAGGCTCCAGCTGAGGTAGTCCGAATGCCGGATGGCACGCAGTTTTTCGTCGCTGCGCTCTTCGTTGACGAACAGCGGCACTTCACCTGGCACATTCACGGCGAACCCTTCGAGCATTTCAGCGCTGCTTGCACTGCGTTGCCGGGTCGTGCCGTCAGGCAGCTTGAGCAGGTGCATGCCACCGTGCAGATGCAGCACGCGTGTGCCTTGGCTCGCCGTTCGGCGCACGTCGAAAAAACCCTGCTCGTCGAACAATTCGGCGAAGCCCTTCGGGTCGTGCTGCACGGCCCAGACCAGCAGCAGGTCATAGTTGCTGGTATAGACGTTGCGGTAGCCGCGCAGGGCCTGGTTGAGGGTGGTCAGGGCGGCTTCGGGCATGGCCGACCAGGGCATGTGCACGCTGCGCACGGCGTGGATCAGCGCCTCCTTGATGGAGTAATAGCGGTTAAGCGGCGCTGTCGAGTTGATGGCCAGCGCAGCGTTGGTGCGCACCGTAGTGTTGAGGGCGGTCAGCACCGGTTCGAAGAGCTCAGTGCCCAACGACTTGAACAAGGCCTGATCGCTGATGGCCAAGCCCTTTTTGCGCCCGGCCCGTTGCGCCTCCTCATACAGCGAGAAGTACCCGAACGGCTTCCAGAAGGCCCGGCTTGCGCCGTTGCCGACCAGTAGGGTTTCGCAGGGGTACTGGTCGGCAAGGTCTGACCAGGCGGGGAGAGTGGCGTCGAGTGCGGGCATGCTGAAGTCCGTAAAGCGGGATCCGGCAGACTTTACCACGCCAAGCCCAGGTCATGAGTGCGCCGTGCCAGAGCTGGCAGCGCCGTGTAGGGTGCATTGGTGAGGGTGAGGGCATCTGCAGGGGATTGAAAGTGAACACGAGCGGACTTCATTCCCTCCAAGGTATTGAGTGGTCACGGTGCAGTGCCTAGCCAGCACCGGCAACACCGACACGTAGATCGTCATGTCTTTACCTGAACAGGAGATCCCTCATGGACACCTATCATGTAAGCCCTGCCAACGACGGGTGGGAACTGAAGAAGGCAGGTGCTGCGCGTGCCTCGAAACACAGCGCGACCAAGCAAGAACTGGTGGGGTCGCTGGCCACCTTCTTTGAGGGCAAGACCGCCTCGGTGAAGATCCACAAGGCCGATGGCACCTTCGAGGAAGAGCGCACCTACCCACGTGCCGCTGACCCGCGGCGCACCAAGGGTTGATACCGATCAGCGCCGCGCTGCTTGGCATCGACATGCACCAGTGCCATGGGGGCGGCCTCTACAAGTGGTTGCTTGCAAGCTTTCTGATCGGCAAGCGCATTCGCGCCAGTGTCGCGGTCCAGGCCTATCAGCTACTGGTCGATACCCACGGCCTGGACACACCGGGCAAGCTGGCGAGGTGCCCGCATCACACGTTGGTGAAGCTGCTGGGTCAGGCCGGTTACGCACGCTACGACGAATCCACGGCCCGGCGGCTGCATCGGTTGGGCAAAGGGCTTGAAGCGGAAATGGACCACGTGCTGCTGGACGTCGCAGTGGACATGGCGCACGTAAACGCTTGGCTGCTGAGGTTTGAAGGCGTGGGGCCCAAGACGCTCGAGATTTTCATGCGGGAAGCGGCGCCGGTACTGCAGCATCAACGTGCGCAATGAGGATGGGCGGTAGAGGAAGCGTAAGCCATGTGAACGCTGGCTTGAAGGTGGAGCGGGTAGAGGGAATCGAACCCTCAACTAAAGCTTGGGAAGCTTTCGTTTTGCCACTAAACTATACCCGCATCTGAGCTGCACTTTTTACCAGAACGTTCGGCAAATTAGAAGCCCGCGTTATAAAAAAACGTCATTTCCCTCCGTTTTCCCGTGCTCCCCTCCATGCGCCTAAGGCTCGCCTACACGGCAGCGATTTCCTCGCGCGTGAGTTCACGGTATGCCCCTGGCGGCAGGTCCAGGTCCAGCGCGATGGCGCCCATGCGCTCCCGGTGCAGCTTGACCACCTTATTGTCGTAGAACCCGAACATGCGTTTGACCTGATGGTAGCGCCCTTCGACGATGGCGAGCCGGGCCAGGCGCGGCCCGAGGATCTGCAGGTCGGCCGGTTGGGTCGTCAGGTTTTCGAAAGCAAAGTGGAAACCCTCCTGAAACCGGGCCACGTAGTGCTCGCCGATCTCGTCCTGGGTTTCGACCAGGTAATGCTTGGGCAGCTTGGTGGTGGGTTGGGTCAGCCGCCGGGACCACTGGCCATCGTTGGTCAGGATCATCAGCCCGGTGGTATTGAAGTCCAGGCGCCCGGCAATATGCAGACCCTGCGCAAGCGCGTCGGGCAGCAAGTCCATGACGGTCGGATGCTGGGGGTCGTGGGTGGCGCTGACGCAACCGGCCGGCTTGTGCAGCATCAGGTAGCGTGGCGGGTGGCCCGCCTGCAGCACCTCATCGTCCAGCTCGACCCGGCTGAACGCCCGCACTTCCGTCAGCGGGTCGCTGGTTACCTGGCCATCGACGCGCACGCGACGTTGAGCCAGCATCAGGCGCGCATGCTGGCGGTTGCAGGTCGGCAGGTTGGCAAGAAAACGATCAAGGCGCATGGGTGAAACCAGCAGGCGATGCCAATTGGGCCTCGACGCCCGCGCAGCTTGGGCACAGGCAGGCACGGTCGCGCAGTTCGGCAGGCAGGGCCTGCAGCACGGCCGGGTCGATGCGCACACTGAAGCACCAGCAGGCCTGGGTGGCCTGGGCAGGGTCGGCCAGGGTGCACTGGTTAAGGGCACCGCAGGCGGGGCAGTGTTGATCGTCGTTCATATCAGGTTTCAGTGCAGACACGGTTGCGGCCAGCCTGTTTGGCACGATAGAGGGCGCCGTCGGCGCGGGTCAGGAGGGTATGCAATGTGTCGCCTGACTTCAGGTGGCTGACCCCGATGCTGGTGGTCAGGCGCAGCGGCTGGTCTTCGTAACTGAAGGTCAGTTGCTCGGCGCGGCGCCGGATCTTTTCGGCAGCCTCGTTCGCCTGGCAAGCATCGGCCTCACGCAGCAGCACGATGAACTCCTCGCCTCCCCAGCGGCAGAGTATATCGGACTGGCGAATGCTGCCTTGCAGGACATTGGCAAATTGGCGCAGCACTTCGTCGCCTGCCAGGTGACCATAGGTGTCGTTGAGCACTTTGAAGTGGTCCAGGTCGATCAGCAACGCCACCAGCGGACTGTTGTCACGCTGGGCCTCGCGCAGCGCCTGGGCGGCCAGCAGGTCGAAGCTGCGTCGGTTGGGCAGCCCGGTCAGGCTGTCGAGCGTGGCCAGGGCTTCGGTGCTGGCCTGGTGGCGGCGCACCATCGCATGCACCAGGGCCACCACCACGAGGGTGATCATGGCGCAGATCGCCAGGTTCAGGTACAGCGAATGACGAATCCGGTCCAGCGCCCCGGTCTCGCGCTTGTCCACCAGCAGGTACCAGTCCAGTTCCGGCAAGTGGCGTACGTTCAGAAAATGGCTGTGGCCTGCAAGGTCACGGTATTCATGACTGCCCTCGCCAGGCACCGGCTGGTGTGCGAGCACGCCGCCCAGGTCTGGGCTGTCGACCAGCGACTGGCCGACGCGCAGGCCCTGCGGGCCACCACCCGAGCCTGTCATCAACACCTTGCCCTGGGCGTCGACGAAAACCACGGATCGCTGATAGCGATGTTGGTACTGGTCGATCATCCTGACCACGGTCGAAACGCTCAGCCCTACCCCCGCAGCGCCGATGAAGCGCTCCTGATAGTCGTGCACCTTGTAGTTGATGAACACGGTGAGGTTGTCCTGGTTGGCCATGTCCAGATCTACATTGATCTCGTAAGGCGCTGCCTGGTCGCGCAGGCGGAAGTACCAGGCATCGCGCCAGGCCTGGGGCTGGACCTGCTTGAGCACGCCCTTGGCCTGGTAGTAGGTCAGCGTGCGTTCGGAGACGAAAAAGGACGTGAAGATGTCCTGCTTGCCCGTCACCTCGCCCAGGTAGCGGGTCATGCGCTGGGCGTCCTGCTCACCGGCCAGCACCCAGTCACGCAGGAAGGTGTCCTGGGCCATCATCGATGCGATCAGAACAGGGCGGATCAGGTCTTTCTGGATTTCCGAATAAACCGTGTCGGAAGTCAGGGGCAGTTCGGTATTGATGATGCCGTCACGTATGGCGCTGCGCGAGGAGAAATAACTCAGCAGCGACGTGGCGAGGAAACCGCAGGCCAGCAGCATCAGCAGGGCGGCGATTAACGAACGCTGCGATGACGGAGCGGAGCGTGAAGGCATGATCTTCCCATGATGTGTGCCGGGCCGCACATTCTAGTGTTCCGGGCACTAAATGACTGCAAGATTTTGTTCGGAAGCTGCAGCTGTATCAAATTATTACCAGTATGGCACTGCACGAGTTGGCGCTTGTCTGATTCCATGTCGATCAACGTGTTGTGCATCGACGCTCGGCAGCGTTCGCTGTGCGGGCACCTCAGCGGTCCGGGAGGCCGCCTATGTCCTATCGAATTCTGCTTGTGGCCCTGCTCGGGCTGACGCTTGGCGCCTGTGCGCCGTACGCTGGACGGTCGACCTACTACCGCTCCGACTATTACGTCACGGACCGGTATGTCTCGCCTGGCTACGCGCCCGGCTATTACCGCTACGGTCGTTATCCGGTGGCGCCACAACCGCGCTACTACTACCAACCGGTGCCTCGTTACCATGCGCCGCCCGGCTACCGACCGTTGCCGCCGCCCGACGTGCGCCGCTGGCACGGCAACCCGCGCTACGATTATGGTCATCGCCAGCGCTGGGACTACAGGCGTGACCGTGACCGGCACGACTACCGCAACGATGGCCCGCGCTATCAGGATGGAGGTCGACATCAAGGCGGCTGGGGTGACAGGCGTGGACGAGGACACTGATCAGGTGACAAGCACCCTGGCACTTACGCGCCGCTAGTGCAGGTCCGACAGTGGGTGATGGCCTTCCCAGGGTGCTTGGAAGTGTGCCTGTACCACGGCTGCGGGCACATGGTCCACATCCGGCCAGTGCCAGCGTGGCTGGTGATCCTTGTCCAGCAGGCGTGCGCGCACCCCTTCGCTGAACTCAGGGTGGCGACAGCAGTTCAGGCTCATGGCGTACTCCATCTGCAGCACCTGCGCCAGTGACAAGTACCGGGCCCGACGGATCTGCTCCCACACCAGATGAGCCGTCAGCGGGCAGCCCGCCAGCATGCGCTCGGCGGCTGCCGAGAGCAGTGGGTCCTCGTGCTGGCGCAGGCCCGCCACGGCCCGCCAGGCAGCGCCTGCGCAGGTGACATCGAGCAATGCGTCGATGAGCGCGCGGCGCGGCAACCACTGGGCTGTGGGTAGCGTTTGGCGGGCACAATGCTCCTCAGCCCTGAACAGGCTGTTGAGCTGGAGCGCGGTCTGCTCCTGCCAGTTCACCTGCAGCAGTTCATCGATCAACGCCGCTTGTCGGTCTTCGCCCATGAAGCGGTCGGCCAATCCCAGGTCCAGCGCATCGCGCGCATTGACAGGCGCACCGGTGAGCCCCAGAAACAACCCCAGCTTGCCCGGCAAGCGGGCCAGGAACCAACTGGCCCCAACATCGGGGTACAGACCAATGCTGATCTCTGGCATGGCCAATGCGCTGCTGGGGGTCACGATGCGTACGTTGGCGCCCTGAAGCAAACCCATGCCGCCGCCTAGCACATGGCCATGGCCCCAGCACAGCAGCGGCTTGGGGTAAGTGTGCAGGGCATGGTCCAGGCGATATTCGGCGGCGAAGAACGACGCGGCCAGCGGTGGCACGCTGCCAGGCTGCTCGCGGCACGCCTGGGCCAGCGCCCGCACGTCGCCACCGGCGCAGAAGGCCTTGGCGCCATTGCCACGCAGCAGCACACAGGCGATGCCCGGGTCTTGCGCCCAGCTGTGCAACTGCTCGGCCAGCGTCTCTATCATTGGCAGGTCGAGGGCATTGAGCGCCCTTGGCGCATCGAGGGTGACGATGCCCAGGCGAGCGCCGTCGGCGCCTGTCAGGACTTGGCAGTGAATGCTCATGGCTTACCTCATTCAGGTCACCGCTCAAGTATGGCCTGCCTGGTCGATCCCGCCGGGCACTGGTCGGATCGTTTGACAAGCGTCGGTGTCACCCCTAGTGTCGCCCCATTGTTTACGGAAGCCCACATGACTGACGACGATCGCATCAAACTCGAGCCCAGTTGGAAAGCCGCCTTGCGTGCCGAGTTCGAGCAGCCTTACATGCAGCAGTTGCGCGAGTTCCTGCGTGGTGAATATGCCGCCGGCAAGCAGATCTACCCGCCTGGCCCGCTGATCTTCAATGCACTCAACTCCACCCCCCTGGATCAGGTCAAGGTGGTGATCCTCGGCCAGGACCCGTACCACGGCCCAGGGCAGGCCCATGGCCTGTGCTTCTCGGTGCAGCCTGGCGTGCCGACGCCGCCGTCGCTGGTGAACATCTACAAGGAGCTGCATCGCGACCTGAACATTCCCATCCCCAACCATGGCTACCTGCAAAGCTGGGCCGAGCAGGGTGTGTTGCTGCTCAATACCACCATGACCGTGGAGCGGGGCAACGCGGCATCCCATGCCAAGAAAGGCTGGGAGTTCTTCACCGACCGTATCATCGAGGTGGTCAGCGAACAGTGCGAGCACGTGGTGTTTCTGCTGTGGGGCTCCCATGCGCAGAGCAAGCAGAAGCTGATCGACGGCACCAAGCACCTGGTGCTCAAGTCTGTGCACCCCTCGCCGTTGTCGGCGTACCGCGGTTTTCTTGGCTGTGGACATTTCAGCCGTGCCAACGTTTTTCTCGAGCAGCGCGGGCTAGCGCCCATCAACTGGGCGTTGCCACCGCTGTGAGCCAGGCGGGGCCGTCAGGCCCCACAGGTCATGAGGGCCGTCAGGCCCCACAGGTCATGAGGGCCGCTTGCTCATCCAGTAACGGAACAGGGGCTCGGCCAGGAACAGCACGAAGAGCAGGCGCATCACTTGCAAAGCGGTCACCAGGGGCACCGACAGTTGCAGCGTTTCGGCGGTCAGGCTCATTTCAGCGATGCCCCCGGGCATCATGCCCAGCGTCAGTGAGCGCAGGTCCAAGGCTGTCAGCAGGCTCAAGCCCCAGGCGGCAGCGCCAGCCAGGGCCATGCTCAAGGCAGTCGCCACCAGCGTGCGCCCCAGAAATGCCGGGGCTCGGCGGAAGAACGCACGGTTGAAGTGGCAGGCCAGGCCGCTGCCGATCAGCCATTGGCCGATCTGACTGGCGCCATTGGGCAGGGCAATCTGCAAGTCGGCGGCCAGGCTGAAGGTGGCTGCCACCAGCAGCGGCCCGAACAGCCATGGGTTGGGCTGTTGCAGCCGCTGCCAGAGCCACCCGGCGGCCACCCCCAGCGGTGCGATGAGGGCCAGCCAGGCCCAGCTGACGCTGCCGGTGTGGTTGAGCGCTACGCCATCGCCCAGCAGCAGCTTGAACAGCGCCGGCACGCACAGCACCACGGCCAGCACGCGCAGGCTCTGGGCTGCGGCTACCTGGCTCAGTACCGCGCCATTGCGCGCACCCAGGTTGACCATTTCACCGGAGCCGCCTGGCATGCTGGCAAAGAACGCGGTGGCGCGGTCCTCACCCGAGCGGCGCAACAACCACACGCCAAGCACGCTTGAGACCGTGGTGAACAAGGCGCCGAAGAAGATCAGGGCGAAATGACTGCCCACTTGCTCGATGACCTGGGGCGTGAAGTGCAGGCCGATGCCCAGGCCGATGATGCATTGCCCGCAGCGCCGGCCATTGGGTATCTCTGGCAACTGCCAAGGGCTCAGGCAACGTACCGCGATGATCGCCAGCAACGAGCCGACCATCCACGGCAAAGGCCAGCCGACCTTGCTGGCGGCGAAACCGCCAGCAAGGCCGACCAGCCCAGTTGCCCAGTACAGCGGCAACGCGCGATCAGGCATCGGCCATGGCCCGGCGCTGCAGGCTGCGTTTGCGCCAGATGCGCACCATGGGCAGCGCGAGCATGAGCGCTACCAGTGCCCAGACACCCATGCTGATCGGGCTCGACCAGAGAATGCCCAGCTCGCCATTGGAAATCGACAATGCACGGCGCAGGTTCTGCTCCATCAGGCCACCCAGAATGAAGCCCAGCAGAATCGGCGACAGCGGGAAGTCCAGCTTGCGCAGGATATAGCCCATGATGCCGATGCCGACCATCAGGAACAGGTCGAAGGTGGTGGCATGCACGGCGTAGACGCCGATCCCGGTGATGATGGCGATCACCGGCACCAGGGCCCAGTTCGGTACGGCCAGGATGCGGGTGAAGATGCGGATCATCGGGATGTTCAGGATCACCAGCATGATGTTGGCGATGAACAGCGACGCGATCAGGCCCCAGACGATGTCAGGTTGCTGTTCGAACAGCAGCGGGCCAGGGGTGATGTTGTAGAGGGTCAGCGCGCCGATCATCACCGCCGTGGTTCCCGAACCCGGTACGCCAAGGGTCAGCATGGGCACCAGGGCGCCACAGCAGGAGGCGCCGATGGCCGTTTCCGGTGCAGCCAGGCCACGGGCGTCACCCTTGCCGAACTTGCCGCTGGCACCGGCCATGCGTTTTTCGGTCATGTAGGCCACCGCACTGGCCAGCGTGGCACCTGCGCCTGGTAACACGCCCATCACGAAGCCCAGCAGGCCGCAGCGAATGTTCACCGCGAACACCGACGCCGCTTCCTTGAAGTTGAACAGCATGCGCCCGGTGGCCTTGACTGCCTGGTGGCCGTGGTGGGTCTTTTCCAGCAGCAACAGAATTTCGCTGATCGAGAACAGGCCCAGCACCAGCACGACGAACTGAATGCCGTCGGCCAAGTGCACGCTGTCACCGGTGAAGCGGTACACGCCACTGTTGGCGTCGATGCCCACCGCCGACAAAAACAGGCCGATCAAGGCGGCGATGAAGGTCTTGAGCGGCTTGTCGCCGGCCATACCGCCCAGGGCGACAATGGCGAACACCATCAGCACGAAATACTCGGCCGGGCCGAAGGCGATTGCCCACTTGGCCAGCAGCGGGGCGAACAGCACCATGCCGCAGGTGGCGATGAAAGCGCCGATGAACGAGCTCCAGGCCGACAGGGACAGGGCCACGCCCGCCAGACCCTGGCGTGCCATCGGGTAGCCGTCCAGGGTGGTCATCACGGTCGACGCTTCGCCCGGGATGTTCAGCAGGATCGAGCTGATTCGCCCACCGTACTCGCAGCCCAGGTACACCGCAGCCAGCAGGATCAGCGCCGACTCCGGAGGCAGGCCCAGGGCGAAGGCGATGGGAATCAGCAGGGCCACGCCATTGATCGGGCCCAGGCCCGGCAGCAGGCCGACGACGGTACCGATCAGCGTGCCGGACAGGGCAGTGACCAGGTTGTAAGGGGACAGGGCGACGCCGAAGCCCTGGCCCAGGTAGCTCAAGGTATCCATGTGTCAGTTCTCCAGTACGCTCAGCAGGCCAAGGGGCAGGGGCACGTCCATGACGCGGTCGAACAGCCAGTAGAGGAAAAGGCTCATGCCAACCACGACGATGACGCTGTGCAGCCAGCGACCGCCATACAGGCGCGCCATGGGCACACCGGCCAGGATGGCGCTGAGGATGAAGCCAAGGGACTCGAAGGTGGTCGCGAAAATCAGCAGCAGGCCAATGCAGGCGGCGATCTTGGTCAGGGTCGCCTTGTCCAGCGCCGGCTCGTCGTCCTTGTGCACGATCGGCGTGGGGCGGATCGCCATGTACAGCAAGCCCAGGCTCATCAGGCCGAGCATCAGCAGCGGGTAGGCACGTGGGCCTACCGGCTCATAGGAAAACGCCGCCTGATACGGCCAGGCCATCACGGCCAGGGCGGCGCACACGGCCAGCAGAATCAGGGCGAAGATGCGTTGCAGGATCATGGAGGAATCCTCGGTAAGTAGCGATGGGAGCGGCACACCTGTGAACCTGGGCCAAGGCCCAGGCCGTGCACGGCAGCGTCTGCCTGCTCCTGCCAGGGAAAACCGGCAGACTGGGTTACTGCACCAGGCCGAATTCCTTGGCCAGCATCTTGTAGTCAGCGACTTGCTTCTTGACGTAGCCATCGAGCTCTTCACCCGTCATGGCGAAGGGGAACAGCTCACGCTGGTCACGCAATTTGGCGAAGTCTTCGGAGGCCAGCATCTTGTCGAACGAGGCTTTCCACCAGGCGTAGTCTTCGTCGCTCACTTTCGGGCCGAGGTAGAAGCCGCGCACCACAGGCCAGACGATGTCATAGCCCTGTTCCTTGGCAGTGGGGATGTCCTTCATGGCCGGGTCGTCCAGGCGTTTTTCCGAGAACACGGCCAGCAGGCGCATGTTGCCGCTCTCGATGTGCGGCATGGAGTCGGAGATGTCGGTGGAGCCTACCTGGATATGGCCGCCGAGCAATGCCGTGGCGATTTCGCCGCCGCCTTCAAGTGCCACGTAGCGCAGGTCGCGTGGGTTGATGCCGGCAGCCTTGGCGATCAGGGCGGTTTGCATCCAGTCCTGGCTGCCTACGGTGCCGCCGGAGCCGATCACCACCTTGCTCGGATCTTTCTTCAGCGCCGCGACCAGGTCGTCGAGGGTTTTGTAGGGCGAGTCGCTCTTGACTGCGATCGCGCCGTAGCTGGTACCGACGGCAGCCAGCCATTTCACTGCATTTTCATCGAAGCGACCGAACTTGCCCTGGGCCAGGTTCAGCAGCGAACCGCTCGACCAGGCCACCAGGGTCCCGGCATCGGCTGGGCGTTGGGCTACTACCGCGTTGTAGGCCACAGCGCCCACACCGCCAGGCATGTAGGTCACGCGCATGGGCTTGCTCAGGATCTTCTCCTGCACCAAGGCGCTTTGCACCAGCTTGCAGGTCAGGTCGAAGCCGCCGCCAGGCGAGGCCGGGGCGATGCATTCGGGGCGTTTGGGTTCGGCGGCCAGGGCATTGCCTGCCAGCAGCAGGCAGCCGGTTGCCAGTACGATACGGCGCAGTGAAAAGGTCATGGTCTATCTCCGTAGGCGTTGTTGTTATCGGGTTACCACAGGGCGACGCTGTAGCTCACCAGCAGCCGCACTTCGTCGGCGTCACGGGCGAAATTGGAGCGGAAGGTCGCGTTTCGCAGGCGCACCGCCACGTTTTTGAGCGGGCCGTTCTGCACCACGTATTTCAGCTCGGTATCACGCTCCCATTCCTTGCCCTCGCCACCGCTGGCACGGCTGACGTTGTCGCCGCTGATATAGCGGGTCAGGAACGTCAGGCCAGGCACGCCGAGTGCGGCAAAGTTGTAGTCGTAGCGGGCCTGCCAGGAGCGCTCGTCGGCATTGGCGAAGTCGTTGATCTGGACGAAGTTGACCAGGTAGGGGTCGGCGCCATCGACATAGGGGAACGCGCTGTCGCCGGTCAGCTGCTGCCAGCCGGCGCTGAACTTGTGCCCACCCAGGGCATAACTGACCATGCCGTTGAAGGTGGTGTTGTCGATGCTGCCGGCCCTGGCAGCCCCTGCGTCATCGCTCAGCGCCAGGCGCAGGTCGAAGGCCAGTGCGCCTGGGCCTACGGCTTGGGTGGCGAGCAGGCCGATGAAGTGCTGGCGGTAGATGTCATCCAGTTGGGCGAAGTGATAGCTGCCGGTCAACCGGTCGCTGAACTGATAGTCCAGCCCCGCCAGCGACAGGTTGTCTGCGCTGAACGAGCCACCGAAGCGGCCGTTCTTGTTGTTCAGTGCCAGGTCTTCCCAGTTGGTGTCGTCACGGTCCTTTGCCTTGTCCAGGCGCCCACCAGTGAAGGTCAGGCCCTTGATTTCCTTGGAGGTGAGCAGACCGCCTTCGAAGGTTTGCGGCAGAATGCGGCCATCGTTGGGGCGCAGGGTGGGCAGGGAAGGGATCAGGGTGCCGATCTTCAGTTCGGTCTTGGAAATCTTGGCCTTGGCGGTCAGGCCGAGCTTTGAGTACTCGTCGGCAGCCTTGCCATTGTCATGGGTGGGCAGCAGGCCACTGCCGGTACGGTCAGGGCTTGAATCGAGCTTGATGCCCATCATGCCCAGCGCATCCACGCCGAAGCCTACGGTACCTTCGGTGTAACCGGATTCGAGGTTGAGCATGAACCCCTGGGCCCATTCGTCGCGCTTGGATTGTTGCGCACTGGTGCCATCGCGAAAGTCGCGATTGAAGTACATGTTGCGGGTTTCGAAGGTGGCCGTGCTGTCTTCGAAGAAGGCGGCCTGGCTGAGCGGGGCGACGCCGGCGAGCGCGAGGGCGCTGGCGATGGCGCTGGGGCGTGCGGCGAGGGAACGAGCAGGTGCGAGCGCCTGCGGCTGCAATGACAGCATCGTTGTGGCTCCGTTTCTTGTTCTTATTCGATTGCACCTTGCTGGTGCTTTATTCGGCGCTCGGGGCGACCGTGGTGCGATGCTAGGTAACGAACCTTTCGCTAACCTTTCAGCGTGAAAGGTTTGTCGCGCCGGCTTCACAGGCCGCGGCGGCGGGGTACACTCCGCGCCATCGCCCCACCTAACAGGGACAATCCGATGCGTGTGCTGCTGGTAGAAGATCATCTGCAATTGGCCGACAGTGTGGCCCAGGCCTTGAAAAGTCTGGGCCTGACTGTGGATGTGCTGCATGACGGGGTGGCTGCCGACCTGGCCCTTGGCAGTGAGGACTACGCCGTGGCCGTGCTCGACGTGGGCTTGCCGCGCATGGACGGCTTCGAGGTGCTGGCCCGTCTGCGCGGACGTGGCAAGACCGTACCGGTGCTGATGCTCACCGCCCGCAGCGACGTCAAGGATCGGGTCCATGGCCTGAACCTGGGGGCTGACGATTACCTGGCCAAGCCGTTCGAGCTGACCGAGCTTGAGGCGCGGGTCAAGGCGCTGTTGCGCCGTAGTGTGCTCGGGGGCGAACGCCAGCAGCGCTGCGGGCCGCTGGTGTATGACCTCGATACCCGACGGTTCACCTTGGATGAGGCCCCGTTGTCCCTGAC
Source organism: Pseudomonas sp. I3-I5 (assembly GCF_022699445.1). NCBI lineage: Bacteria > Pseudomonadati > Pseudomonadota > Gammaproteobacteria > Pseudomonadales > Pseudomonadaceae > Pseudomonas > Pseudomonas sp. I3-I5. Next base: position 913,688 of record NZ_CP093940.1, read on the forward strand.
TTCCCGCGAGCAGGGTGTGCTCGAAGCCTTGATCGCTCGGCCGGGCCGGGTGATGAGCAAGGAGCAGTTGGCGGCCCAGGTGTTCGGCCTGGACGAGGACGCCAGCCCCGATGCCATCGAGATCTACGTTCATCGCCTGCGCAAGAAGCTTGATGGCCATTCGGTGGCCATCGTCACCTTCCGCGGCCTGGGTTACCTGCTCGAGCATCGCGATGCGTGAGAATGTCAGCCTGCGTGGGCGCCTGCTGGGTAATCTGGCGCTGCTGCTGGTGGTCCTGATGCTGGCCAGTGGGCTCAGTGCCTACTGGAACGGCCGCGAGGCGGCGGACACCGCCTACGACCGGACACTGCTGGCGTCCGCCCGTACCATCGCTGCGGGCCTGTCGCAACGCGACGGGTCGTTGAGCGCCGATGTGCCCTATGTGGCACTCGACACCTTTGCCTACGACAGCGCAGGACGTATCTACTACCAGGTCCTGGACATCAACCAACGGCTGATTTCAGGGTATGAAAAACTGCCGCCCCCGCCGTCTGGTACACCGCGTACAGACGACTACCCCGCCTTGGCGCGATTCTATGATGCGACGTATCTGGGGCAGAACGTGCGAGTGGTCAGCCTGCTCAAAGCGGTGAGCGAGCCGAACATGAACGGCATGGCGGAAATTCGCGTGGCTGAAACCGATGAGGCGCGGGTGAGCATGGCCCGGGGCCTGATGGGGGATACCTTGCTGCGTCTGGGCATGTTGGCCCTGGGCGCTTTGGTGATGGTGTGGTTCGCCGTCAGTGCGGCGCTGCGACCGCTCGAGCGCCTGCGCACGGCGGTCGAGGAGCGCCAGCCGGACGATCTGCGCCCATTGCCGGTGGTACAAGTGCAGCCTGAATTGCGGCCACTGGTGGGGGCGCTCAACCACTTCACCGAGCGTTTGCGTGCACAGTTCGAGCGCCAGGCGCAGTTCATCGCCGATGCTGCCCACGAGCTGCGTACGCCCCTGGCGGCGCTCAAAGCGCGGGTGGAACTGGGTTTGCGCGCCAATGAGCCGCAACAGTGGCACCAGACGCTGGAAGCGGCGGCGCAGGGCACCGACAAATTGACGCACCTGGCCAACCAGTTGCTTTCACTGGCGCGTGTGGAAAACGGCGCGCGTGCGATCGCCGAGGGGGGCGCCCAGCGCCTGGACCTCAGCCAACTGGCGCGCGAGCTGGGCATGGCCATGGCGCCGTTGGCGCACAACCGTGGCGTTGCACTGGCCCTCGAGGCGCAGGCACCGGTATGGCTCAAAGGCGAGCCGACGTTGCTCAACGAGCTGTTGAGCAACCTGGTCGACAATGCCCTGGCCCACACCCCAAAGGGCGGCAACGTCATCCTGCGCGTGCTCGCGCCTGCGGTGCTCGAGGTGGAGGACGACGGCCCCGGCATTCCAGAAGCCGAGCGCGAGCGGGTGTTCGAGCGCTTCTATCGCCGTAGCGCCCAGGGCAGCGGGTTGGGCCTCGCGATCGTGGGGGAGATCTGCCGGGCTCACCTGGCGCAGATCAGCCTGCATGATGGCGACAACGGCGGGCTGCGCGTGCGGGTGAGTTTCATCGCTGACTAAGCGTGGGCGCTCGGATCAATCCGGCCGCCAGGCAGAGCGAAGCCCTCAGCGCAACAAGCTGCGGGCTTCGAGCAGATCCTCGGCGTGCAGCTCGCTCCCCATGGGCAAGCCCAGGTGCCGGTAGGCTGGCAAGGCCGCCAGCGGCCTCTCTCGCCCACGCTGGCTGATGCAGCGGGCGATCTGGACCACATCGATGTAGTCGATGCGGTCGGTCTGTCGATCCAGGTCCTGAACCAGGCCGGGCAGCTTGACCAGCTGTTCGGGAAACTCCCAGGCCTTGAGTATCTTGTCGCCCAGTACGGGCTGGATCAGTTCGATGACATGGTGCAGGCAGACCGGATCGGACAGCAGCTCGTTGTGCTCTTCGGCGTAGATCAGAACTGGCAGCGCGCCGATCTGGTTGACCAGGCCGCCCAGTGCCGCCTGATCAGGCTTGAGCCGCGTGTAGCGCCGGGCCAACTCGTAACTCATGCCGGCGACCTCAAGGCTGTTGGCCCAGATTTCGCGCAGTTTTTGCTCAACTGCAGGCGAACGCGCGTGGAAGATCTGCTCGATGACCAGGCCGATGGCCAGGTTGCAGCTGTAGTTGATGCCCAGGCGAGTGATCGCCGTGTGCAGCTCGGTCACCTCGACCGTGGCCCGCAGCAGCGGGCTGTTGACCACCTTGATCAGGCGTGCCGACAAGGCGGCATCGCGGCCGATCACCCGGCTCAAGGCCGCCACGCTGATCTCGCTGTCTTCGGCGGCCTCGCGGATGCTCAAGGCAACCTCAGGCAAAGTCGGAAGTACCAGGTCATCCTTTTCAATGGCATCCAGCAGTTGCGCCTGGACCATTTCGGCCAGCTTGTTCATGGACGTGTCTACCGCAGTGGTGAAGCGGCCCCGCTGTCAAAGCGGGGCGGGGCTGGTCAGCGCTGGATTTCCCTGTCGCGGTCCAGTTCGTAGGGCAGGGGCAGTACCTGCAGGGGCGGGCCTTCGAGATGACCCAAGTGCAGGTTGCCATCCTCCACGGCATCGGCTGCGATCACCGCGAGCAGCTCACAGCCACTGCCGGTGCTGGCCGCCATCACCACATCACCTACCGAGGAGCCATGCACGGGGGAGAAGAGCTGCTCCCCAGGTGCCGGCAGGGTTTGCTGATCGATTGCCAGGCGGTACATGCGACGCTTGAGCTTGCCCAGGTACTGCATGCGTGCAACGATTTCCTGGCCGGTGTAGCACCCTTTCTTGAAGCTGACGCCATCGACGGCTTGCAGGTTGATCATTTGCGGAATGAACTGCTCGCGGGTAGGCCCCAGCACCTGACCGATCCCGGCGCGGATCTGCCCCAGCAGCCATGGGTTGAGGCCGGCTTCGGGTAGTGTGTCGGCCAGGGTCTTGCGAACCTCGCCTGCCTGATCTGCCGGTACCCAGAGCTCGGTGCGGCCGGTGCTGACCGTTACAGCGATCAGCCCTTCCTGCCGCGCCGTGCTGCCGGCTTCGGGCGCCAGTTCCAGCCCCAGTGCCACAAGCGCTGCCTGGCCGTCGTGCAGGCCGAAACGCACCCAGGCGGCGCTTTCGTCGGTCAGGGTGGCCTTGGAAAACACAGCGTATTTCTTCAGGTCGGCCAGCTGAGGCTCCAGCAATTCACTGGCCATGGCCAGGAGGTAACCGTTGCCTTCAGGCAAGATTCTGAAGCTGGACTGCATGCGCCCCTTGACCATGCAACGTGCGCCAAAGCTGGCGTATTCGGGGCTGAGGTAGTTGATGTTGCAGGTCAGCTGGCCCTGCAGGAATTTGCCTGCATCGGAGCCGCGGACAGCGAGAATGCCTTCGTGGGACAGAGGGCAGAAGAAAGCGGTATCGGCCATGGGTCATCGCGGTGGCTTAAAGTCTGGGGCCATCATAGAACGCTGGTAACAAAATAGGTAGGTGACTTAGACCAACAGTTGGCTGTCGCTTCGCGCGGCTGACTGTATACTGGCGGGCCACTCGAGGAGGGCCCCATGGTCGAACAAACTGAACTCAACCGGCTTTTCTGGCATAGCCGCCGCGGTATGCTGGAACTGGACGTCCTGCTAGTGCCTTTCACCCAGGAGGTCTACCCCAGCCTCAACGAAACCGATCGTCAGTTGTATGTTCGGCTGCTAAGCTGTGAGGACCAGGACATGTTCGGCTGGTTCATGGAGCGTACCGAGTCCGAGGACCCGGAGTTGCAGCGCATGGTTCGCATCATCCTGGACCGTGTCCAACCCAAGTGAGTGGTTCGAATGCCGCTGGCAGGGCTCACGCCTGTTGCTGGTGGCCTACCTGATCAGCCAGGCGCTCGCCTGGTTCGCCGTGCTTGTCAGCCCGTTACCGTTCTGGTTGGGGCTGCTGGTGATCGCTGCATGTAGTGTTCATGCGACATGGGCTATTCCCCGTCGTATTCTGTTGACGCATGTTCAGGCTGTCACCGGGCTTCGTCGTGATGGAGCCGGCTGGTGGGTGTTTTCAAGGGCCCGGGGGTGGCAGCCTGTGCGGCTGTGTCGTGACAGCATCGCGTTGCCCGCGCTCGTAGTGCTGAGATTCGTACCGGTTGGGGCAGGGTGGGGGCGCAGCCAATGTGTGCCCTGGGATGCGCTTGGGATCGATGAGCATCGGCGTTTGCGGGTGAGGTTGAAGTTCAGCCGCAGGCGCTGGGTGGCGCCCATGCAGCACTAAACTATGCAGGCTGGCGCCGCGTCTGCCCTTGCCCTTGCCCTTGCCCTTGTCCTTGCTCTTGCTCTTGCTCTTGCTTTGGCTTCTAAGCGCGCGGTAGTTCAGACACTGCAGATCGCGACTTCAGGAGGCCGAGCGCAGGGCTTGCGGAGGGAGGTGACAGGCATGGATGCCTGTCAAGCGCTGGGCCCCAGGATGGGGCCTGCAGCGCGGTCCTCCCGGGAGCAAGCCCGGAGCGAGGGAACCCCGGAGCGTAGCGTAGGGGCCGGATGATAGGAGCAGGCGGTTTTTGCTTACTTTTTGCCAAGACAAAAAGTGAGCCGCCGTAAGGGCGGAAGGGTGACTGTGCGCCACCCGCGCCAATGAATACCAACTTGCTGTATGCGCCCACGCTTTGAACTTCGAACTTTGAAATTTGAACTTTGAACTTTGAACTTTGAACTTTGAACTTTGATTGCATTGGTGTGGGTATTGAAAGAGAGCATAGTCCATTTGCGATGGCGACGCTTAATCACCTTTTCGCCCTTACGGCGAGTCACTTTTTGTCAAACGCCACAAAAAGTAACCAAAAAAGGCTGCGCTCCATTCATACGGCCCCTACGCTGCGCTTCGGGGTTCCCTCACTCCGGTCTTGCTCCCGGGAGGACCGCGCTGTAGGCCCCATCCTGGGGCCCAGCGCTTGACAGGCATCCATGCCTGTCACCTCCCTCCGCAAGACCTGCGTTCGGCCTTCTGAAGTCGCGAAGATCAAAAGCAAGATCAAGATCAAGAGCAAGAGCAAGAGCAAGAGCAAGAGCAAGAGCAAGATCAAGAGCAAGAGCAAGAGCAAGAGCAAGAGCAAGAGGAAGATCAAGATCAAGATCAAGATCAAGATCAAGATCAAGATCAAGATCAAGATCAAAGGCAAGAGCGTTGGGGTGCTTCGTGGGTGTGAGTTATGAAAGATTCAGAAAGTTAATATATGAGCTCGCGTTATACCGGTTTTATATCAGGGGTATGCTGTTTGGCACAGTGCTCGCTGTTAAACACATCTCAATAAGCAGCAGCGTATCCCTAAACAGCACGCACGCGCGTAGAAGCGGTCTTGCCGGGACGCCAGACCGGCCCCGACAATGTGGGCCGCGAAGCTAAATCCTGCAGTCCCCATCTTCCCCCAACCATTCAATCGGGCTCAAGCACCGTGTCTCTGGCCTCGCCAAGCATCGCCGGATAATCCAACGTGTAATGCAACCCCCGGCTCTCCTTGCGCTGCATCGCCGAGCGAATCATCAACTCCGCCACCTGCGCCAGATTGCGCAACTCGATCAAATCCCGACTGACCTTGTAGTTGCTGTAGAACTCGTCGATTTCATCGAGCAACAACCGCACGCGATGCTGCGCCCGCTGCAACCGCTTGCTGGTTCGCACGATCCCCACGTAATCCCACATGAAGCGCCGTAGCTCATCCCAGTTATGCGCAATGATCACATCCTCGTCCGAGTCCGTGACCTGGCTGGCATCCCACCCAGGCAAGGCCATTGGCATGCCGACATTCTCGAGGTTCGCCTGGATGTCGGCCGCCGCAGCCCGACCGTAGACGAAGCACTCCAGCAGCGAGTTGCTGGCCATGCGATTGGCGCCATGCAGCCCCGTGAAGCTGGTTTCACCAATCGCATACAGCCCCGGTACATCCGTGTGCCCCCGGTCGTCCACCATGACGCCACCACAGGTATAGTGCGCTGCCGGCACCACAGGTATCGGCTGGCGGGTGATGTCGATGCCAAAGCCCAGGCACCGCTCGTAAACGGTAGGGAAATGGTTCTTGATGAACTCGACAGGCTTGTGCGAGATGTCCAGGTAGACGCAGTCCACCCCCAGGCGCTTCATTTCATGGTCGATCGCCCGTGCCACGATGTCGCGCGGGGCAAGCTCCTCGCGTGGGTCGAAGCGGGGCATGAAGCGCTCCCCGTTGGGCAGGCGAAGCAGGGCGCCTTCGCCACGCAAGGCCTCGGTGATCAAAAAGCTCTTGGCCTGCGGGTGATAAAGGCACGTAGGGTGGAACTGGTTGAACTCAAGGTTCGCGACCCTGCAGCCAGCCCGCCAGGCCATGGCGATACCATCGCCGCACGCGCCATCTGGGTTGCTGGTGTACAAGTACACTTTCGCCGCCCCACCCGTGGCCAACACCGTGAACCGCGCGCCGAACGTGTCCACTTGGCCCGTGTTGCGGTCCAGCACGTAGGCACCCAGGCAGCGCTCGCCGTCCAGGCCCAGGCGCCGCTCGGTGATCAGGTCCACCGCCACACGCTGCTCCAGCAGCTCGATGTTCGGGCGCTGCCTGGCCTGGGCCAGCAAGGTGTTGAAGATGGCCGCGCCCGTGGCGTCGGCGGCATGGATGATGCGCCGGTGGCTATGGCCGCCTTCACGTGTCAGGTGAAATTCGAAGCCTGCGTCGACCACGCCGTTGGGCTCATCCCGGGTAAACGGCACGCCTTGCTCGATCAGCCACTCGATGGCTTCGCGGCTGTGCTCCACGGTAAAGCGAACAGCGTCTTCGTGGCACAGGCCACCGCCGGCATTGAGGGTGTCCTCCACGTGGGACTGAATCGTATCGGCGCCGTCCAGTACGGCCGCTACGCCCCCTTGGGCCCAGTAGGTCGAACCGCTGGCCAGGTCACCCTTGCTCAGCACCGCAATGCGCAGATTCGCAGGCAGGTTCAGGGCCAGGCTCAGGCCCGCTGCGCCGCTGCCGATAACCAGGACATCATGTTGGAATTGTTGGCTCATGTCAGGACACTAGTAATCTTCGGAGGGGGCACGGCACAATAGTCATGCGTCGATGGCATTGTGAAACTATCGTTTAATGGCCGGGTGGCCTTTATAGCAGCCTCGGGTGGCCCTTTTCCATGCCGCTCGCCCGGTAACGGCAGGCATTGTGGGAACTTTCCAGCGTGGCTGGAAATCCTATGAAGGCTGCCCGCACGCCAACAATTTGCCGCGGCGACGCAGGGTGGTAGCTCGACATTGGGCTCACCTGCGTATTCGTAACCTGATTATCGACGTTGTCGGCTGCTGCCGTGCCGCGTCTTCCGTGCACGCCGCTCAAGGTCTGCAGGAAACTTGCTTGGAGGGGAGAACTTTTGCGCAAAGCCCGAGTCTATGGTTGCAAGCCTGAGCGATGGCTGCTGCAACGCTCCTTCGAGATCACCGAGGAGTGTTCATGCTAACCCAGGAAGAAGATCAGCAACTGGTCGAGCGCGTACAACGCGGCGACAGGCGAGCTTTCGATCTATTGGTGCTGAAGTACCAGCACAAGATTCTCGGGTTGATCGTGCGGTTTGTCCATGACACCCACGAAGCCCAGGACGTTGCACAAGAAGCGTTCATCAAGGCGTACCGTGCGCTTGGCAATTTCCGCGGTGACAGTGCGTTTTATACGTGGCTGTACCGCATCGCCATCAACACGGCGAAGAACTACCTGGTGTCCCGTGGAAGACGGCCGCCAGACAGCGATGTGAGCTCCGAGGATGCGGAGTTTTACGACGGCGATCATGGCCTCAAGGATCTTGAGTCTCCAGAGCGCTCCTTGTTGCGGGATGAGATCGAAGGCACTGTCCATCGCACCATTCAGCAACTGCCAGAAGACTTGCGTACGGCGCTGACCCTGCGAGAGTTCGATGGCCTGAGTTACGAAGACATTGCCAGCGTCATGCAATGTCCAGTGGGTACCGTGCGCTCTCGTATCTTCCGCGCTCGGGAGGCCATTGACAAAGCCTTGCAGCCTTTGCTGCAGGAAACCTGAGACAGCGGCTACAGCCAAGAGAGGAACCGCCATGAGTCGTGAAGCTTTGCAGGAATCGCTGTCCGCGGTAATGGATAACGAAGCGGACCAACTGGAATTGCGTCGGGTGTTGAATGCCGTCGACGATGCCGAAACCCGTGCTACCTGGTCCCGTTACCAGGTAGCCCGTGCAGCCATGCACAAGGAGCTGCTGCTGCCTAACCTGGACATCGCCTCGGCGGTATCCGCAGCGCTGGCCGATGAGGCCGTGCCTGCCAAGGCCAAGCAAGGCCCATGGCGCACCGTAAGCCGCGTGGCTGTTGCCGCGTCGGTGACCCTCGCCGTACTGGCAGGTGTGCGCCTGTACAACCAGGATGATATTACCGGTGCCCAGCTTGCGGCCCAGCAGCCTGTTCAGCAGGGTGTGACCGTGCCGCAGGCCCAAGGCCCTGCCGTGCTGGCCGGCTACAGCGAAAGCAGCGATCAGCCGACTGGCCCGATGGCCAACGGTGTTTTGCAGAACCAGGCTGGCTGGGACCAGCGTCTGCCAGGTTACCTGCGCCAACATGCCCAGGAGTCCGCTCTGAAGGGTTCTGAAACCGCACTGCCTTACGCTCGCGCCGCCAGCCTGGAAAACCGCTAATTAGGGAGGCTCATGCGCGCGCTACCTCTCCTGTCGCTGCTGCTCGGCAGCTGCATGACGGTGCCAGCGTTGGCAGCCAATTCTTCGCCCGAGGCGAACGAGTGGCTGAACAAGCTGGCACAGGCCGAGCAACGACAGAGCTACCTGGGCTCCTTCGTTTACGAACGTAACGGCAGCTTTTCAACCCACGATATCTGGCACCGTGTCCAAGAGGGCAAGGTCAGCGAGCGGCTGCTGCAGCTCGATGGCGTCGCCCAGGAAATCGTGCGCGTCGATGGCAAGGTACAATGCGTCAGTGGCGGGCTTGCCGAAGGTATTTCGGCGCCGCCCGATAGCGCGCCACGCCGCCTTGACCCCCTCAAACTCATGAGTTGGTACGACCTGTCCGTGTCCGGCAAGTCTCGCGTTGCAGGCCGGGACGCGGTGGTCGTGTCACTTTCACCGCGTGATCAGCACCGTTACGGTTACGAGCTGCATCTGGACCGTGCAACGGGCTTACCGCTGCGCTCGCTGATGCTCAACGAGAAAGGTCAACTGCTTGAGCGGTTCCAGATGACCCGGCTTGAAGCACGCATGCCTACCGACGAAGACCTGCGCCCCAGTTCGGCCTGCAAGCCCGTGGTGGCAGCGGCGCCTGCCGGTGGGGCTGTCTCTGGGTGGCGCTCCGATTGGCTACCGTCAGGGTTCGAAGTGGTCAATAGCGCCATCCGCCGCGAACCTGGGCAGGGCAGCCCGGTCAGCACCTTGATGTATGACGACGGTCTGGCGCGTTTCTCTGTCTTCATCGAGCCTGTGAAGGGCGAGGCTGGCGCTGATGTGCGTACCCAGTTGGGCCCGACATCGGCAGTATCGCGGCGCCTGAGTACGCCAAAGGGCCAGATGATGGTGACCGTCGTTGGCGAGATTCCGCTAGGCACGGCCGAACGCGTTGCCTTGTCGATGCGTCCTCAAGACGCTCAGGCGGGCCAGTGAGCAAAGGCTAATGGCGAGCGGTCCCGCTCAGGGCGTGGCTTTTTGAAATGAAATTAAAGCATTGTCATTTGCAATCTGACGGCAAATTTTCTATAGGTCAGGCTTCTGGGAGCCTGGCCATTGCTGCGTTGTGCAGGGTCGTTTCTTAATTACCGCTCGTTGTGACGGGAGCCGTATGTCAATACCTCGTTTGAAACCCTATCTATCGTTCTTCGCGGCCGTGCTGATGCTCGGGCAAGTGCTGACGGTCCAGGCTGAAGAAGCCCTGCCGGATTTCACAACGCTGGTCGAGCAAGCCTCGCCGGCGGTCGTCAACATCAGTACCAAGCAGAAGCTTCCGGACCGTCGCATCGCCGCAGGTCAAATGCCGGATCTCGAAGGCCTGCCGCCAATGTTCCGCGAATTCTTCGAGCGCAACCTTCCGCAGCAACCGCGTGCACCGCGTGGTGACCGTCAGCGTGAGGCGCAGTCACTGGGCTCGGGCTTCATCATCTCCAGCGACGGCTATGTACTGACCAATAACCATGTCATCGCCGATGCCGACGAAATCATCGTGCGCTTGTCCGACCGCAGCGAGTTGCAAGCCAAGCTGGTCGGTACCGACCCGCGCACCGACGTCGCACTGCTGAAGGTGGAGGGTAAGAACCTGCCTACCGTCAAGCTGGGGGATTCTGAAAAGCTCAAGGTCGGCGAATGGGTATTGGCCATCGGCTCGCCGTTCGGCTTTGACCATTCGGTGACCAAAGGTATCGTCAGCGCCAAGGGTCGCACCCTGCCCAACGACACCTATGTGCCGTTCATCCAGACCGACGTTGCGATCAACCCGGGCAACTCGGGTGGGCCGCTGTTCAACATGAACGGCGAGGTGGTGGGGATCAACTCGCAGATCTTCACGCGCTCCGGTGGCTTCATGGGCCTGTCGTTCGCGATCCCGATCGACGTGGCCATCGATGTCTCGAATCAGCTGAAGAAGGACGGCAAGGTCAGCCGTGGCTGGCTGGGCGTCGTCATCCAGGAGGTCAACAAGGACCTGGCTGAATCCTTCGGTCTGGACAAGCCTGCCGGTGCGCTGGTCGCTCAGGTGCTGGAAAACGGCCCGGCTGCCAAAGGGGGCCTGCAGGTCGGTGATGTCATCCTGAGCATGAATGGCCAGCCGATCGTCATGTCTGCCGACCTGCCGCATCTGGTAGGTGGCTTGAAGGATGGTGCCAAGGCCAAGCTGGACATCATTCGCAACGGCAAGCGCCAGACCCTTGATGTCAGTGTTGGCGCACTGCCAGATGACGATGCCGACATCGGCGCCGGTGCCGGCGACAGCAATGTCGAGCGCAGCAGCAATCGCCTGGGCGTTTCGGTGGCCGATCTTACTGCCGAGCAGAAGAAATCCCTGGAGCTCAAGGGCGGCGTGGTCATCAAGGAAGTGCAGGATGGTCCGGCCGCGCTGATCGGCCTGCGTCCGGGTGACGTCATCAGTCACCTGAACAACCAGGCCATCGGTTCGGCCAAGGAATTCACGCAAATCGCCAAGGAGCTGCCGAAGAACCGCTCCGTGTCCATGCGCGTGTTGCGCCAGGGGCGCGCCAGCTTCATCACCTTCAAGCTCGCCGAGTAAGCGCGGCGAATACGGGAGGAGGGCAGCGACAGCTGCCCTTTTTCATGTGCAGTGACATTTCAATGCCAAGCTGCAGGTGACGGCCGGGCAGAGGAATCTCCCACATCCTGGCAGCTTCAGGTACAATTGCCGGCTATTTTTCGGCGGGCGTCCGGCTCGCAGCCTTTTCCGAGTGTTGACCCGTGAGTGATTTGAGTCATATCCGCAATTTCTCCATCATCGCCCACATCGACCATGGCAAGTCGACGCTGGCCGACCGTTTCATTCAAATGTGCGGTGGCCTGACTGCGCGCGAAATGGAAGCCCAGGTGCTCGACTCCATGGACCTGGAGCGCGAACGCGGGATCACCATCAAGGCCCACAGCGTCACGCTCAACTACAAGGCCCAGGACGGCAAGGTCTACCAGCTCAACTTCATCGATACCCCCGGCCACGTCGACTTCACCTATGAAGTCTCGCGCTCGCTGGCGGCGTGCGAAGGGGCGTTGCTGGTGGTCGATGCCGGCCAGGGTGTCGAGGCCCAGTCCGTCGCCAACTGCTACACGGCCATCGAGCAAGGCCTGGAAGTCATGCCGGTCCTGAACAAGATGGACCTGCCACAGGCCGATCCCGATCGCGTCAAGGACGAAATCGAGAAGATCATCGGCATCGATGCCACCGATGCCGTGGCCTGCAGTGCCAAGAGCGGCATGGGGGTGGACGAGGTGCTCGAACGCCTGGTGCACACCATTCCCGCACCGACCGGCGATATCGACGCGCCACTGCAAGCCCTGATCATCGACTCCTGGTTCGACAACTACCTGGGCGTGGTCTCGCTGGTGCGCGTGCGCCATGGTCGCGTCAAGAAAGGCGACAAGATCCTGGTCAAGTCCACCGGCAAGCTGCACCTGGTCGACAGCGTGGGCGTCTTCACGCCCAAGCACACCCAAACCGCCGACCTCAAAGCCGGCGAAGTGGGCTTCATCATCGCCAGCATCAAGGACATCCACGGTGCCCCGGTCGGCGATACCCTGACCCTGTCTTCCACCCCGGAAGTCGAAGTGCTGCCTGGGTTCAAGAAGATCCAGCCGCAGGTATACGCCGGTCTGTTCCCGGTCAGTTCCGATGACTTCGAAGACTTCCGCGATGCCTTGCAGAAGCTGACGCTCAACGATTCGTCCCTGCAATACATGCCCGAAAGCTCCGACGCCCTGGGCTTTGGCTTCCGCTGCGGGTTCCTGGGCATGCTGCACATGGAGATCATCCAGGAGCGCCTGGAGCGCGAGTACGACCTGGACCTGATCACCACCGCGCCCAGCGTGATCTACGAGCTGGAACTCAAGACCGGTGAAACCATCGTCGTCGACAACCCGTCGAAGCTCCCAGACGTCTCGTCGGTCACCGACTTCCGCGAGCCCATCGTGACCGCGACCATCCTGGTGCCACAAGAACACCTGGGCAACGTGATCACCTTGTGTATCGAGAAGCGTGGCGTTCAGCGCGACATGCAGTTCCTGGGCAGCCAGGTGCAAGTGCGTTACGACATGCCGATGAACGAAGTGGTACTGGACTTCTTCGACCGCTTGAAGTCCACCAGCCGTGGCTATGCTTCGCTGGACTATCACTTCGATCGTTACCAGTCGGCCAACCTGGTCAAGCTGGACGTGTTGATCAACGGTGACAAGGTCGATGCCCTGGCATTGATCGTGCACCGCGACAACGCTGCGTACAAAGGCCGCGCGTTGACCGAGAAGATGAAGGAACTGATCCCGCGGCAGATGTTCGATGTGGCGATCCAGGCAGCCATTGGTGGCCAGATCATCGCGCGTACCACTGTCAAGGCGCTCAGAAAGAACGTACTGGCCAAATGTTATGGCGGCGACGTCAGCCGTAAGAAGAAGCTGCTTGAGAAGCAGAAGGCCGGTAAGAAACGCATGAAACAGGTGGGCAACGTGGAAATTCCACAAGAAGCCTTCCTCGCCGTGCTCAGGTTGGATAGTTAGGTCCTATGTCGCTAAATTTCCCGCTGTTGCTCGTCATTGCCGTGTTCGTGTGCGGTCTGTTGGGCCTGATCGACCTTCTGTTCCTGGCGCCGCGCCGACGTGCGGCGATCGCCACTTACCAGGGCAGTGTCAGCCAGCCGGAACCGGCGGTGGTCGAGCGCCTGAACAAGGAACCCTTGCTGGTCGAATACGGCAAGTCGTTCTTCCCGGTGCTGTTCATCGTGCTGGTGCTGCGCTCGTTCCTGGTCGAACCTTTCCAGATTCCGTCGGGGTCGATGAAACCCACGCTGGAAGTGGGTGACTTCATCCTGGTGAACAAGTTCTCCTATGGCATCCGCTTGCCGGTGATCGACAAGAAGGTCATCGAGGTGGGCGACCCACAGCGCGGCGATGTGATGGTGTTCCGCTACCCCAGCGACCCGAACGTCAACTACATCAAGCGGGTCGTTGGCTTGCCCGGTGACCAGATCCGCTACACCAACGACAAGCAGTTGTTCGTCAACGGTCAGCGGGTCGCCGAGCAACTGGTGGGTACCGAGCCTGGGACGCTGGGCAGCGCCCAGCTGTACAAGGAAAAGCTCGGTGCTGCCGAGCACCTGATCCGCAAGGAGATGAGCCGTTACCGTATGCCGCCGGACCAGCAATGGACGGTGCCAGCCGGCCATTACTTCATGATGGGCGACAACCGCGACAACTCCAACGACAGCCGCTACTGGGATGACCCCAACATTCCCAAGGAACTGCACGGCATGGTTCCGGACCGCAACATCGTTGGCAAGGCTTTCGCAGTATGGATGAGCTGGCCTGAGCCAAAACTCAGCCACCTGCCCAACTTGTCGCGGGTCGGACTGATCCATTGATACCCTTCGGCGCTGTCCATACAGCGCCGAATGCTTTTCTGACATAGGCTGTGTCTCAAGGATGGGAGATTCGCCGCAGCGTGCGGTGACCATGGCCAAACCGTCTTTCAGGATGCTGATTTGAACAACGCGTTTAACAACGATCGGGTGGCCGCATGACTGCTTCCCTTACCCGCCTGGAGCGAAAGCTCGGTTACACCTTCAAGGACCAGGACCAGATGCTCCTGGCCCTGACCCACCGCAGCTATGCCGGGCGCAATAACGAGCGTCTGGAGTTCCTCGGTGACGCCATTCTCAACTTCGTCGCCGGCGAGGCGCTGTTCGAGCGCTTCCCCCAGGCCCGTGAAGGGCAGCTGTCACGGCTGCGTGCCCGCCTGGTCAAAGGTGAGACCCTGGCCCGTCTGGCCCGAGGGTTCGACCTGGGCGAATACCTGCGCCTGGGTTCGGGCGAGCTCAAAAGCGGGGGCTTTCGCCGCGAGTCCATTCTGGCCGATGCGCTGGAGGCCTTGATCGGGGCCATCTACCTGGACGCCGACATGGACACGGCCCGCGAGCGCGTGCTCGCCTGGCTGGCCAACGAGTTCGAAGGGCTGACCCTGGTCGATACCAACAAGGATCCTAAAACCCGCCTGCAGGAGTTCCTGCAATCGCGCAGCTGCGAGCTGCCGCGTTACGAAGTGGTGGATATCCAGGGCGAACCTCACTGCCGTACGTTCTTCGTCGAATGCGAAGTCGTGCTGCTGAACAACAAGAGCCGTGGTCAGGGTGTCAGCCGGCGTATCGCCGAGCAGGTAGCCGCTGCGTCCGCATTGATCGCCCTGGGCGTGGAGAATGGCAATGACTGAGAACACCACTACCCGTTGCGGCTACGTCGCTATCGTCGGTCGCCCGAACGTCGGCAAGTCGACCCTGTTGAACCACATCCTTGGCCAGAAACTGGCCATTACCTCGCGCAAGCCGCAGACCACGCGTCACAACATGCTCGGCATCAAGACCGAGGGCCCGGTGCAGGCCATCTATGTCGATACCCCCGGCATGCACAAGGCTAACGACAAGGCCCTGAACCGCTACATGAATCGCAACGCCTCGGCCGCCTTGAAGGACGTCGACGTGGTGATCTTCGTAGTGGACCGTACCCGGTGGACGGATGAGGACCAATTGGTGCTCGAGCGCGTTCAGTACGTGACCGGCCCGGTGATCCTGGCGGTGAACAAGACTGACCGCATGGATGAAAAGGCCGAGCTCATTCCGCACCTTCAGTGGCTGCAAGGCCAGCTGCCCAACGCCGAGATCGTGCCCATTTCCGCGCAGCAGGGCCACAACCTCGAATCGCTCGAAGCGCTGATCGCCAAGCACCTGCCGGAAAACGAGCATTTCTTCCCGGAAGACCAGATCACCGATCGCAGCAGCCGCTTTCTGGCTGCCGAGCTGGTGCGTGAAAAGATCATGCGTCAGCTGGGCGCCGAGCTGCCTTACCAGATCACGGTGGAAATCGAGGAGTTCAAGCAGCAGGGGCATGTGTTGCATATCCATGCGCTGATCCTGGTCGAACGCGACGGGCAGAAGAAAATCATCATCGGCGACAAGGGTGAGCGCATCAAGCGCATCGGTTCCGATGCGCGCAAGGACATGGAAGTGCTGTTTGACGCCAAGGTCATGCTCAACCTCTGGGTCAAGGTCAAAGGCGGCTGGTCCGATGACGAGCGCGCCCTGCGCTCGCTGGGCTACGGCGACCTCTAAGGCTTACGCAGCCTGATGCGAGAGCGCCCCGGTCGGGGCGTTCTCGACAACGTCTGCCTCACGCGGGCTGGTGAATTTCATGGAACAACCTGTCGGTCAGCCAGCCTATGTGCTGCACAGCCGCGCCTACAAGGAAACCAGCGCGCTGGTGGACTTCTTCACCCCCCAGGGGCGCGTACGTGCCGTATTGCGCCGCGCGCGGGGCAAGGGTGGCAGCCTGGTGCGCCCCTTTGTGCCACTGGAGCTTGAGCTGCGCGGGCGAGGGGAGCTGAAGAACGTTGGCAGGCTGGAAACGGTCGGCATGGCACCCTGGCTGCACGGGGACGCTGTGTTCAGCGGTTTGTACCTCAATGAGTTGCTGATGCGCCTGCTCCCGGCAGAGGCACCTTCGCCTGGGTTGTTTGATCACTATGCGCAAACCCTGCAAGCTCTTCTGGCCGGCCGTCCGCTCGAGCCGCTGTTGCGGGCCTTTGAATGGCGGCTGCTCGATGAGCTGGGTTACGCCTTCTCGCTGCACATGGATGTCAACGAGCAGCCCATTGCCGCCGAGGGGCGGTACCGCCTGCGCGTGGACGCTGGGCTGGAGCGGGTCGAACTGCCCCAGCCTGGGCTGTTCGGTGGCACCGAGTTGCTGGCCTTGGCCGAGGCAGACTGGGAAACGCCAGGTGCTTTGCTGGCGGCCAAGCGCTTGATGCGCCAGGCCCTGGCCGTTCATCTGGGTGGCAAGCCGCTGGTCAGCCGCGAACTGTTTCGCAAGCGCTGATCACGACGTATGCTGTAGGGCTCAATCCTAGGAGAGCCTTTCGTGACCCACAGCAACCGCATGCTTCTCGGCGTCAACATCGACCATGTGGCCACCCTGCGCCAGGCCCGGGGTACACGTTACCCAGACCCTGTCAAGGCGGCGCTGGATGCTGAAGAGGCGGGTGCCGACGGCATCACCGTGCACCTGCGCGAGGATCGCCGCCACATCCAGGAGCGCGACGTGTTGCTGCTCAAGGATGTATTGCAGACGCGCATGAACTTCGAAATGGGCGTCACCGAGGAGATGATGGCCTTTGCCGAAAAGATCCGCCCGGCGCACATCTGCCTGGTGCCTGAAACCCGTCAGGAACTCACCACCGAGGGTGGGTTGGATGTGGCAGGCCAGGAAGCGCGAATCAAAGCGGCGGTCGAGCGCCTGTCGCGGATCGGCGCAGAGGTGTCGTTGTTCATCGATGCCGACGAGCGCCAGATCGAGGCCTCGCACCGGGTAGGCGCGCCGGCCATCGAGCTGCACACCGGCCGTTATGCCGACGCGCAATCACCTACCGAAGTGGCTGAAGAGCTCAAGCGCATTGTCGATGGCGTGGCGTTTGGCATCGGCCAAGGCTTGATCGTCAATGCCGGCCATGGCCTGCACTACCACAACGTTGAGGCCGTGGCGGCCATCAAGGGCATCAACGAACTGAACATCGGCCACGCGCTGGTCGCCCACGCATTGTTCGTGGGCTTCAAGGCCGCCGTATCAGAAATGAAGGCGTTGATTCTCGCGGCCTCGCGTTGAGCCAACGGCTATTTGCGCGCCACCAGCGTGGCGCGACGCGGGGCAGGCAAGCCCTCGATGGTTTTGCCTGAATCGCTGGGGTCGAGGAAATCACTGAGCGACTGATAGCGCATCCATTCGGTGCTGCGCTGTTCTTCTAGGCTCGTGACACTGACATCCACGCAGCGAACATCACTGAACCCAGCCCGGCGCAGCCAGCGCTCCAGGGCTGGGACCGAGGGCAGGAACCACACGTTGCGCATCTGCGCGTAACGGTCCTCGGGCACCAGCACCTGTTGCACGTCGCCTTCGATCACCAGTGTTTCCAAAACCAGTTCGCCGCCCTTGACCAGGCAGTCCTTGAGCGCCAGCAGGTGCTCGATAGGCGAGCGACGGTGATAGAACACCCCCATCGAAAACACAGTGTCGAAGCCCTCGAGGCTGGCAGGCAGGTCTTCCAGCGCAAAAGGAAGGTGCCAGGCCGGCAGGTTCGGCAAGTACCGTTGTACCGCCTGGAACTGACAGAAGAACAACCAGTTCGGGTCGACCCCGATGACCATGTCGGCGCCAGCGCCCAGCATGCGCCACTGGTAATAGCCATTACCGCAGCCAACGTCCAGTACCCGCTTGCCCTTGAGGTCCAGGTGCGGCGCAACGCGAGCCCATTTCCAGTCCGAGCGCCATTCGGTATCGACGTGCACGCCAAACAGATCGAAGGGGCCTTTGCGCCAGGGCGACAGCCCCATCAATGCCTGGCGCATTTGCACGCGGCTGGCATCATCGCAGTCGCAGTCCAGACGCAGTCCGTTTACCAGGTCGATTTCGCTCGGCTGCAGGGCCGGTAGCGCGTGCAGCGCACCACGCCAGCGGTCCAGGTCGCCATGACCTTTTTCCAGCTTGGCATCGAGTTGCGCCTGCAGGCCTTGCGACCATTCAGCCAGGGGGGTGCCCGCCAGACGGCGCGCCAGAGGGGAAAGATCGATCATGGTAGGGCTATCAACGAGGCAAAGTTAAGGCATTGGAACCAGGGCACCACCGTCGAGAACCCTGCATCGAGCAAGCGCTGGCGGTGGGTTTCCAGGGTGTCAGGCTTCATCACGTTGTCGATG
Source organism: Pseudomonas sp. I3-I5 (assembly GCF_022699445.1). NCBI lineage: Bacteria > Pseudomonadati > Pseudomonadota > Gammaproteobacteria > Pseudomonadales > Pseudomonadaceae > Pseudomonas > Pseudomonas sp. I3-I5. Next base: position 932,162 of record NZ_CP093940.1, read on the forward strand.
GCGCTGCGCTTCTGGGCAATTTCCAGTTCGCTGTAGCCGTTGGCGCGTTTGAAGTCCAGGTGCAGGTCGTTGAGCAGCGCCTGCGCTGTGGCGTCGGCAAAGCACAGCTTTTCCGAAAGGATCAGGGCACCGCCGGGCAGCAGTGACTGGCGGATGCGGGTCAACAGCGCCAGTCGCTGCGGCGGTGCGATGAACTGCAGGGTGAAGTTCATCGCCACCACCGAGGCCGGTTCGAACGCCAGGTTGAGGATGTCCGCTTCCAGCACCTCGACAGGCAACAATTCCTGGAACATCGAGTCCTGGGCTGCGAGGTATTCGCGGCAGCGCTCGACCATGGCGGCGGAATTGTCCACGGCGATTACGCGGCAACCTTCCCCGCGCACGTGCCGGCGCAAAGCCTGCGTAACCGCACCGAGCGAGGCGCCCAGGTCATACAACGCCGTGCCGGGCATGGCGAAGCGTGCGGCCAGTACGCCCACATTCTCGACAATCGTGGGATAGCCCGGCACGGAGCGCTTGATCATGTCCGGGAACACGCGCACCACGTCCTCGTTGAAAACGAAGTCGGGTACCTGCGCCAACGGTTGGGCGAAAAGACGATCGGGATCTGTGGTCACGGCGGGCTCAAGGCTGGGTGAAACGGGGCGCGCATTTTATCGAATGGCGGGTGATCTTGCCATGCCAGCGTGGCGCCGATTGGCCTGGATCCTGCGTATGTACGGCAGATTCGCCCACGTACATCAACGCAAAGCGTCAGCGCACGACGACATTGCAATCGAAGGTTTGCACTGGCGTCACCTGCCTGGCCCAAGGCTGTTGATAGACCAGCTTCAAGGCGGCCTTGCCGCTTTGATCGGCCTGATAGCGCCACGTCGAGAGGCCTTCGCTGCCGACCACATCCTCCTGATCGGGCGCGCTGTAGACCTCGGGCCCGAGGCTGACGAGCACAGGCGTAGCGGCGGCTTCCACGCGCCAGCGGTAGCCAGTGGAAGGGTTGCTGGGAAGGGTCAGGTTCAACACCTGCCCTTTTTCCAGGTAGATCGGGCACTCACTGTCAGCATCCAGGGTGACAGGCTCGGGCCCGTGCTGGGCGCAGGCGGTTAGCAGAGTCAGCCCCAACGGGGCAAGCAGGCGTGAGGTGGACATAGGGGCTCCACGGGTTGTCGAGTGCCCGAGGATAACCGATTAAGCGGCACGGTAGTCATACCGAGGGAAGGATGAACCAGGGGGCTGCGGCACAGCCCCTGCTCCTGTACTTCAGAAAAGCACTTTGGCGACGTCGGCAAAGCGTTTGGCGAAATGCACCGTCAACCCTTCACGCAGGTAGTCGGGCAGTTCCTCGAAATCGCCGCGATTAGGCTCGGGCAGGATCAACTCGTGGATCTTCTGCCGGCGCGCCGCGATGACCTTTTCACGCACCCCACCAATGGGCAGCACCTGCCCGGTCAAGGTCAGCTCGCCGGTCATGGCCACACCTTTCTTCGGTGCCTGATCCCGTGCCAAGGACAGCAGCGCGCTGGCCATGGTAATGCCGGCACTCGGACCGTCCTTGGGGGTAGCACCCTCGGGTACATGCAGGTGAATGAACGCTTCGTTGAAGAAGGCCGGGTCGCCGCCAAACTGCTTGAGGTTAGAACTGACATAGCTGTACGCGATTTCAGCCGATTCCTTCATGACATCGCCGAGCTTGCCGGTCAGCTTGAAACCGCGGTTGAGCGTGTGAATGCGCGTCGCTTCGATTGGCAGTGTGGCACCGCCCATGCTGGTCCAGGCAAGGCCCGTGATCACACCTTTGCCCGCCAGCACCTGCTCACTGCGGAACACCGGTATGCCCAATGCGCCTTCCAGATCCTTTGGTCCGATTTTGAGCTTGGCAGTGGGGTCTTCAAGCAGCTTCACCACGGCCTTGCGCACCAACTTGCCCAACTGTTTTTCCAGCTGTCGTACGCCGGCTTCCCGGGCATAGCCTTCGATCACCAGGCGCAAGGCGCTGTCGGTGATACTCAGGCTGCTTTTGGCCACACCCGCCTTGGCCAGTTGCTTGGGCCAGAGATGGCGTTTAGCGATGGCCAGTTTTTCTTCGGTGATGTACCCGGAGAGGCGGATGACCTCCATGCGGTCGAGCAGTGGACCGGGGATGGAATCCAAGGTATTGGCGGTGCAGACGAACAGCACCTTGGACAGGTCCAGGCGCAGGTCCAGATAGTGATCGAGGAAGTCGACGTTCTGCTCGGGGTCCAGGGTTTCCAGCAGCGCCGAGGCCGGGTCGCCTTGGTAGCTTTGCCCCATCTTGTCGATTTCGTCGAGCATGATGACCGGGTTCATCACTTCGACATCCTTCAGGGCTTGCACCAGCTTGCCTGGCTGGGCCCCGATGTAGGTGCGGCGATGCCCCTTGATTTCGGCTTCGTCGCGCATGCCGCCCACGCTGAAGCGATAGAATGGGCGGCCCAACGATTCGGCGATGGACTTGCCAACGCTGGTCTTGCCCACCCCTGGCGGGCCCACCAGCAACACGATCGAGCCACTGATCTCGCCTTTCCATGCCCCAACGGCCAGAAACTCGAGGATACGTTCCTTGATATCGTCCAGCCCCGCATGATGCTGGTCGAGCAGCTTGCGGGCGTGCTTGAGGTCGAGCTTGTCGTCCCCGTAGATACCCCAGGGCAGGGCTGTTGCCCACTCCAGGTAGTTTCGGGTCACGGCGTATTCGGGTGAGCCTGTCTCCAGGATCGCCAACTTGCCCATCTCCTCGTCGATGCGCTTGCGTGCCTGGTCCGGCAGGGTCTTGCCTTCGAGCCGTTGTTCGAACTGCTCGAGGTCCGCGCTGCGATCATCCTTGGTCAACCCCAGTTCCTGCTGGATGACCTTCAGTTGCTCCTTGAGGAAGAATTCGCGCTGATGCTCGCCAATCTGCCGGTTCACCTCGGCGGAAATTTCATTTTGCAGGCGAGCGACTTCAACTTCCTTGCGCAGCATGGGCAGCACTTTTTCCATGCGCTTGAGCATGGGCACGCAGTCGAGCACCTCTTGAAGCTGGCTGCCGGTCGCCGAGGTCAACGCGGCGGCGAAGTCGGTCAGCGGGGAGGGGTCGTTGGGGCTGAAGCGGTTGAGGTAATTCTTCAACTCTTCGCTGTACAGCGGGTTGAGGGGCAGCAGCTCCTTGATGGCGTTGATCAGGGCCATGCCATAGGCTTTGACCTCGTCGGTCGGGTCGGCCGGTTGGCGCGGGTAGTCGACTTCAACCAGATAGGGCGGGCGATGGTGCTTGAGCCAGGTCCGAATACGTACCCGCGTCAGGCCCTGGGCCACGAACTGCAACTTGCCGTTTTCCCGGCTGGCATGGTGCACCTTGACCAGGGTGCCGTACTCCGGAAGGGCCTTGGTGTCGAAATGGCGGTGGTCTTCAGGCGGCGTGTCCATGAAGAACAGCGCCAGGCAGTGGTCGGGAGACTTGGCCACCAAGTCCAGCGTCTCGGCCCACGGCTCTTCGTTGACGATGACCGGCAGCACCTGCGCCGGAAAGAACGGGCGGTTGTGAATGGGGATCACATAGACCTTGTCCGGCAGCTGTTGTCCAGGCAGGGCCAAGGCATGGCCGGTTATCGGCTGGCTACTGGTATGTTCGACTTCGTTGGAATCGTCGGCGTGTTCAGGGTAATCCTGCTGGTCGCTCATGGGGCACCTGCGTGAATGACTATGGTGCTTAGATGGGGCAAGGCAGGAAGGGTTTCAAGCCGCTGCCGGGCAGTGGCGTGCGCGCATGAAAAAGCGGAGCCTGCAAGGCTCCGCTTTTGGTGACACCGTGCCGGTTACTCGGCGAGTTTGTAGGCGATGATGTAGTCGCCCATCTTGGTGCCCAGCGAGCCGTGGCCACCGGCCACGATCAGCACGTACTGCTTGCCGTCCTTGCCGGTATAGGTCATTGGCGTGGCCTGGCCGCCTGCTGGCAGGCGGGCTTTCCACAATTCCTTGCCGTTGTTGACGTCATAGGCGCGCAGGTACTGGTCCAGCGTACCGCTCAGGAAGCCTACGCCGCCGGCGGTGACGATCGAGCCGCCCATGCTGGGTACCCCAACCGGCAGGCCGATTGGGACCGGCGTGCTGTCGCGGGTAGTGCCGTTCTTGTGCTTCCAGACCACCTTGTTGGTGAACAGGTCGATGGCGGCCACATAGCCCCAGGCAGGCGCCTGGCACGGCACGCCCAGCGGCGACATGAACGGGTGCATGGTGACGGCATAGGGTGCACCGGTGTTCGGTTGCACGCCGCTGGTCTCGCTCTCGCGCTTGCTACCGTCCGCAACCTGCTCACGGGGGATCATCTTGGAGACGAACGCCATGTAGTTGGGCGATGTGAACAGCAGTTGACGTACCGGGTCGACCGAGACGCTGCCCCAGTTGAACACACCCACGTTGCCTGGGTAGATCAGCGAACCCTGCTCCGATGGCGGGGTGTACTGGCCTTCGTAGCGCAGCTCGCGGAACTGGATGCGGCACAGCATCTGGTCGAACGGCGTGGCGCCCCACATGGCCTGTTCGGTCAGCTCAGGGCCGAGCAGGTTGAGGTCCGAACGGGCCTGGGTCGGCGAGGTGTGATCGCCCTTGACCGCGCCTTGCGGGGTCGGGATTTCACGGATCGGCACGATCGGCGTACCGTCACGACGGTCCAGCACGTACAGGCTGCCCTGTTTGGTCGGCACGATGACCGCAGGCTTGACGCCATCGTCGGTCTTCAGGGAGACCAAGGTAGGCTGGCTGCCCACGTCCATGTCCCACAGGTCATGGTGGGTGAACTGGTAGTTCCAGCGGGCCTTGCCGGTCGCCAGGTCCAGGGCGACCACACCGGCGCTGTATTTCTCGGCGCCTGGCGTGCGGTCAGCACCCCATTGGTCCGGCGTCTGGTTGCCCAGTGGCAGGTAGATCATGCCCAGGTCTTCGTCGACGCTGGCAATCGACCACATGTTGGCCGAGTTGCGGCTGTACATCTTGCCCGGTGCCAGTGGCGCGGTGTCGTCCGGGTTGTTGCTGTCCCAGTTCCACACCAGGCGGCCGTCGTGTACGTCGTATGCGCGGATCACGCCAGACGGCTCGCTGGTCGACTCGTTGTCGGTCACGTGACCGCCAATGATCACCAGGTCGCGCGTGATGGCCACAGGCGATGTGGAGTAGTAGCCACCTGGCGTGAATGGCCCAAGGCCGGTGGTCAGGTCGACACTGCCCTGGTTGGCAAAGCCTTCGCAGACCTTGCCGTTGTCGGCATTGATGGCGATCAGGCGCGCGTCGGCAGTTGGCAGATAAAGACGGCGCGGGCAGGCCTGAGCCACGGCCTTGCCAGCATCGCTGATGGTCGGCGCAGGGCTGCCGTCACGGCTTACGTAGCGGTTTTCGTCATAGTACGAAACGCCACGGCACGTCATGTGGGCGAAACCCTTGAAGGTGCCCACCGGGCTCTTGATCTGCGGGTCATAACGCCAGATTTCAGCACCGGTGTCCGGGTCCAAGGCCAGCACGCGGCTGTGGGCGGTGCAGGCATAGAGCATGCCATTGGCTTTGAGCGGCGTGTTTTCGTTGGTCAGTTCCACCGGGTCGTTGTCACTGGGCAAGTCGCCGGTGCGGATACGCCAGGCCTCTTCAAGGCGGTAGGCGTTTTGCGCGGTGATCTGGCGCAGCGGCGAGTAACGGTCGCCGTGCTCGGTGCGGCCGTAGGCATGCCACTCGCCGTCGGGCATGGCCGGGGCGGTGCTGGCCATTTCGCTGGTGTCGCGACCCAGTTCGCCATACACCTCACCGGGGTGGGTGAACTGACTGGCGACGGCGCAGGCACCCGATGCCACCACGGCAACGGTGAGCAGGGCCGTGTTGGCTTTGCTGGCTGGCCCGATCAACGGTCGGCGCGACCAAGGCAGCAACAGCACTACACCGATGGCGAACCAGATGGCCAGACGCGGTACCAGTTGCCACCAGTCCAGGCCCACTTCGAGCAGTGCCCAGACCGTGCTGCCCAGCAACACGACGGCGTAGACACCCAGGCCGATGCGGCGCTGGGCCAGCAGGAGGGCGCCAGACACGGCAAACCCGATGCCGGCGATCAGGTAATACAGCGACCCGCCCAGCTGACTGAGCTTGATGCCACCGGCCAGCAGTGCCAGCCCCATCAACAACAGCAGGACGCCGATCAGGCGGGGTAGCCAGCGGCTTCCCTTGTTGGCACCTTCAGTGCTCATCGCATGTTCTCCGTTTGATATGTGTTTTTAGAAAGTGCTCTGGATTTTCAAGCCGCCGACCAGGGCGTTGTCGACCTGCGACACGCCGCCGGGGTGGCGGATGTATTGCAGGTTCGGTCGCACCGTGAGCCAGTCGGCCAGGTGAATGCCGTAGTACAGCTCGGCGCTGTATTCGGTGTCCTGTACTGGCAGGAAGCCAGGGTTGTCATAGTCGTAAAGCCCCGCGGCCTGGTTGGCCAGCCGGGCATTCTTGCGATAGGCCGGGTTGACATGCACACGGGCGACTGCAAGGCCGATGTCGTCCTTGGCCCGACTGTCGAACGGCCCTTTGAATACCAGTCCAGCCTGCACATAGTTGTCGATGGCATTGGTTTTCTTGTCATGCATCGTGGCGTTGGCGAATACGCTCAAGCCACGCGAGGCGTCCGATGCCAGCGCAGTCACCTGCTGCTGAGCGCCCAGCCACACGCCGTGCTTGCTTGAGCTGCTGCGGTAGGCGGCACCGCTGATCGCTGCCGACTGCCCGTCGCTGTCCTTGAGTACATCGCTTGCCTTGGCATTACTGTAGTAGTACCCGGCGCGATATTCCCCTTTCATGCCTTTGATACGCGGGCTCCACACCAGTTCGATTGGCATCACCGCGCCTTGAGTGCCGCTGCCGCTGAGCTTGAAGCCGTTGCCCGACTCCAGGTTGGACGGGTTCTGCTCGAACACGCCAACCTGCGCGAAGAGGCTGTCGCTGAGGTTGTAGCGCACGCGCAGGGCCCACTGGCTGACGGGCCAGTTGTACCAGATGCCACCTACCCAGTTGCCCACCTGAGAGCCACAGAAGGCCAGGTTTTGGAAGTCGCAGGGGAAGCTGTTGAAGTCTTCACCTTCGCCAAAGCGGCCAAACTTGACGTCCAGCGCGCCGTCGAAATATTTCTGCTTGACCCACAGCTGCGTCAGGCGCCAGGTCTGACCGCGGCCCCACACTTCCTGCGCCGAGGTGAAGCCACCGACGCGGGGGTCATTGATGCGGTCGTTGCTGATGTTCTGGCCATGGCGCTCGGTGACCGTGAGCTGGAACTCGGCGTCGTGCCAGCCGAAGATCTTTTCCAGATCCATGTGGCTGCCGAAGGTGAACTGGTCACTGTAGCGGGCCGTGCGGTTGTGGTCGTAGCCACCGCGCAGGTTGCTGCCCATTTCGCCTGTGTAGCCCAAGGTGAAGTCATAACCTTGGTCGAGCAAGGCGGTACGGTGCCCGGCCCAATCACCGAACATCCAGGGAGAGTCACTGGCAAACGGCTCGTTGGCGTAGGCTGCGTTGGCCATGGCCGCTAGGGCGAAGCCGAGGTAGCTGGATTTTGGCAGTTGAAGCATGAGGTAGCGCTGTCTTCTGATTGTTGGAAAAACGGCAAGCGCATCGACAGGCAGGCCCTGGCAATGGGTTGACGAAGGGGGTAAATGGGTGAAGCGATTCAGCTTGGGGCGGGGAGGATATAGGGTAAAGCGTGGGAAAAAAAGACAAAATGTCGCAGTGCATTGTTACCCTTTGGGTAACAGTGCACTCAAATGGGGCGCGTGGCGCCCCATGTTACCCGTCGTGGCAGGCGGGCTACCTCAGAAGGTAGTGCGCAGGCCGACTTCCACGCTACGCCCCGGGGCCGGTGCGATATCACGCAGGATCGAGCTGGCATAACGCACCGTCTGATCCGTCAGGTTCTCACCCCGCACGAACGCCAGCCACTGGCTGTGGCCCACGTCGAACCGATAGCCCACGCTGGCGCCCAGGGTGGTATACCCATCGGTGCGGGTTTCATTGGCCGGTTTGCGGTGTTGAGCGGCGGCGTGCTCAACGTCCACTCGCGCCTGCCAGCGGTCGAGCTCCCAGACCAGGCCGCTGTTCAGGCGCAGCGGGGCGATTCGTGGCAGGGGCTCGCCGGAATCGAGGTTCTTGGCCCTGGTGTAGTCACCCGACAATTCGAGCGCAAAGCTGCCATAGCGGTTCTGCGCCAGCTGCCACCGGTCTTGCGCCTCGATGCCGTAGAACCGGGCCCGAACACCTTGGTACTGGTATTCGGGAATGCCGTCGTGGTCATGGTCGTGGTCATGATCTTCGCCTTCATGATCATGATCGTGACCTTCGCGCAGGTTGCCGGTGCCGATCAGGCCGATATAGTTGCGAAAATGGCTGTAGAAAACGCCCACGCTGCCTTTGTGCGTGCCGTTGTCAAAGCGCAGTGCCAGATCGCCCGAAACTGCCTTTTCCTTGTTCAGGCTGGCATCGCCCACTTCATAGGCGCCGGTAGCCACATGTGCGCCGTTGGCATAGAGCTCATAGAAGGTCGGCGCCCGCTCGGTGTAGCCCAGGTTGGCGGCGAGCGACCAGATCGGGTCCAGTTGGTACACGGCACCTGACGACAGGCTGAAGGCGTTGAAGCTGCTGGCGCTGTCGGCGTCTGCGAACTGCGCGTTGCCCTTGCCGTCCGGGTCGACGCGGGTGTGCTCCATCCGTGCCCCGAGGCTCAAATCCAGCCGGTCAGTGGCGTGCCATTGCTCCAGCAGGAACAGTGCAAAGCTGTCGGTATCGGTATGCGGCACGAACGCTTCTTCGCCCAGCGCTGAGAATTCGTTCCGGCTGACCTGCGCTCCCAGCACCCCTTCCACGGGACCCAAGGGTTGGTGGCGGGCCTCGACACGGGCTTCATAGCCCTTGTTCTTGAACGTGGTATGAACTTCGCCTTCTTCGATCTCACGATGTTGGTAATCGGTATACCCGGCATCGAGCTTCACCGAGCTGAACGGGCCGTCCAGGTCGCGAAACTGCGAGGCGAAGGCATAGTGGTCCTGCTCCATGTCCAGCCGAACGCCGGGCTCAGCCACCGAACCGTAGTTGGTGTCATAACGGCTGTAGGACAGGCCAGCATAACCGTGGTCCCAGTGGTAGGCACCGCCCAGTGCGCCGCCGTCCTGGCGGCCGTCGCTGTTTTCCAGGCGATGCTTGCTGCCGGGTGCATCGGCATCGCGGACCTGGGCGCTGCGTGCAAAGCCTGGGATGCGCAAATCATTGTACTGACGGGCGTTGGCATCCACGTGCAGGGCGAAGGCACCGTTGCCGGCCTCCAGCTTGCCGGCACTGCTGCGTGTGGTGTCGGCGCCACCGTAGCGCAGCTCGCCGGCGCCCTGGATGCCGTCGATAGGGGTATCGGGAATGCGGTTGTCGAACGTGTTCACCACGCCGCCAATGGCGTTGCCGCCATAGAGCAGGGCAGCGGGGCCCCGGACGATTTCGATGCGTTCGACAGTGACGGGGTCAAGGGGCACGGCGTGGTCGTAGGACAACGACGAGGCATCCAGCGCGCCGACGCCATTGCGCAGCAGGCGGATGCGATCCCCGTCCAGGCCTCGAATGATTGGGCGGCTCGCCCCTGGCCCGAACCAGGTGGAGGCCACACCTGGCTGTCGGTTCAGGGTTTCCCCCAGGCTGCTGTGCTGTTGTTGCAGCAGGTCAGTGCCTTCCAGCACCGTGCTGGGGCTGGCCAACTGGGCGCTGCCCAGCGGGTTGGCAGTGATGACCTGAGGCGAGAGTTCAACCCCCTGGCTGTTTGAGGTAACCATGCAAAGTGCTAGTGCGAGGGGAGAAAGGCGAAGCGGTGAGTGCACCATGAGCGGTAGCGGTCCTTGGCAGAGATGTTTATTGTTACAATATAACATCTCTATTTCATCATAGCCTTGCCGCACGCCGCCAGCCTTATTTGTCCCGTGCAGGGTGCGCGACGATGCCTGCACTGGTGTAAGGTGCGCATCTTTGTACCGGAGCCTTGGCATGAGCACTGCCCAACACAACGCGCTGCACGGCAAGACCCTCGAGCAGATCCTGACCGAGCTGGTCGCCCACTATCAATGGCAGGGGCTGGCCGAACGCATCGATGTGCGCTGCTTCAAGAGCAACCCGACGGTCAAGTCGAGCCTTACCTTCCTGCGCAAGACCCCGTGGGCCCGCGAGAAGGTCGAGCAGCTGTACATCAAGCTGCAGCGCCAGGCCTGACATGCAGCGTCACCCGTGGTTGAGCACCATGGCCATGCTGGGCTGGCTAGGCCTGAGCGTGCAGGTATACCTGGTGCTCTGGGGGCGATGGCAGGAGCAGGCGAGCCTGATAGGTGGACTGATCAACGTGTTCGGCTACTTCACGGTGCTGACCAATACGCTGGTGGCCACTGTCCTGAGCTATGCCGCATTTGGCCGGGAAGGGGCGAGCAGGCGCTTTTTCCTGTCTCCTGTGGTCAGCTCGGCGGTGGCGGCGAGCATCGTGCTGGTGGCGCTGGCGTATAGCCTGTTGTTGCGCCATCTGTGGCAGCCCGAGGGTTGGCAATGGCTGGCAGACGAGCTGTTGCATGACGTCATGCCAGCGCTTTACGCCTTGTACTGGTGGTTCGAGGTGCCCAAGGGCCGATTGCGGCTGCACCACCTGGGGCTATGGGCGTTCTATCCTGCCGCCTATTTCGCCTATGCGTTGTGGCGTGGCAGTGAGATTGGCGTCTACGCCTATCCCTTCATCGATGTTGCCACCCTGGGGTATGCCCAGGTGATGATCAATGCGCTGGGTGTGCTGGCAGGGTTCTGGGCAATCGCCGGGGTGCTGCTCATGCTTGACAGGTGGAGAGCGGGATGAGGCAGGGCGTGCCGTCAATCAGGCAAATCAGGCAGCCATCAAGTCTGCGCAGCAGCCCAGGGAATTTAGCGCCGCGACGGGCATTGCCAGGGCCGCCGCGGCCCCGTTGGCCTTGATTGACTGGCCTTGGCCACAGCCTTTCAGTCGTCGCTTGCTGAACCTTCGGCGCGCCAGTAGGCGGCAGCCTTGAGAGCGTCCTGCGCCACACCTTTGCTGATCAGCAATGTCTTGACCTGACGCGTCAGGTTCTTCTCCAGCGCTACCCAGGCGTACAAGGTCCCCTCGGGTAATGGCAAGGCCTCGACCGTGGCCACCAGGTCGTCCCGACCTCGTACGGACCAGATCACGTCCACCTGAGCTTGGCTGGGCAAGGGCTGACGCTCCTGCTCATCGTGAACCTGGATGACGGCCACCACCCGTCGTCCCGTAGGCAGGGCTTCAAGACGGCGGCCAATGGCCGGCAAGGCAGTTTCGTCACCGATCAGCAGGTAGGCCTCGAAGATGTCCGGTACCACCATCGAGGCACGTGGCCCGGCGATATCCAGGGTTTGCCCCGGCGCCGCCTGCGCCGCCCAGGTCGAAGCGGGGCCATCGCCGTGCAGCACGAAGTCGATGTCCAGTTCGTTGGCTTGCAGGTCGATGCGCCGGGGGGTGTACTCACGCATGGTGGGCCGCTCGCCCCCTTCCCGATTGAGCGTGCGGGCATCAATGGCGTGCTGCTGCTCGGCAGTCTCGGCAAACAGCAGCTTGATATGGTCATCCGTGCCCAGGCTGGTGAAGCCCTGTAGCTCGGGGCCGCCCAGTGTCACGCGGCGCATGCGCGGGGTCAGGTCGGTCACACGCAGCACGTTCAGGCGGCGCTGGCGAATCTCGTGGTTGACGCGGTGGATGGCTTCACTCATCAGCGCTCTCCTGGTCAGGGGCATGGGGGCCGCCAGCGATGGCTTTGGCGGTCACGTTAAGCAAGTCGCGGACGCGCTCGATTTCCTCAGGTGTCCAGCGGCCATGGTGCATGTGCAAGGCGTGGCGCAGATTGCCCACGGCCTCGTGAATCTCAGCGGGGCGGTCGTGACCCCGCAGGGCATGCTTGCTGACTTCGATACGCACGCGTAACCCGTCCAGTGCCACGGCCTGCTCGGTCAAGGCGCTGCGGCCCGTGTCGGTGATGGTGTACAGCCGCTTGCTGCCTTGAGGCTGACCCTGGATGAGTTCGGCCTCCTCCAGGAAGTTGAGCGTGGGATAGATCACCCCTGGGCTCGGCGTATAGCTGCCATCGAAGCGTTTTTCGATTTGCCTGATCAGGTCGTAGCCGTGTCCTGGCTGTTCGCCCAAGAGTGAGAGCAGCAGCAGTTTCAGATCGCCTGGGGCGAACACCCGAGGGCCGCGTTCGCCGCGGCCGGGTTTGCGTTCGAAGTTTTCGGAATCGCGCATGCTGGAAAGTGCCTGTTCAAGATATATCTCAAGATAGTACTCAAGATGTATCTTCGGCAAACCACAAATGCTGATGATTCTTATCTACCCGTTCGATACATCCTCAGGTGAACGGGCAACTACGCTTGCCTGCTGCGGGGGGATGCATTCGTTAGGGTTGCCCGGCTGCAAGTAGGGCATGAGGATCGGCGCCATGCCCTTGAGCACCTGCACCGGCAGCGCAGAGGTGAACTTGAAGGCTTCCGCCGAGCGTCCGGGCACGAAGGCGGTCAAGGTGCCGAAGTGGTTATCGCCCAGGAAGAACACGAACGTCGCGGTGCGGTTAAGCGACCGTGAGCCTATCAGGCGGCCCCCGGCGCCGAAGCTCTCGATGCGGTTGTCGCCCGTTCCGGTCTTGCCGCCCATGACCAGAGGCGTGCCGTCCTTGAGCATGAAGCTGCCGGAAATGCGCCGCGCGGTACCTGCGTCCACCACTTGCGACATGGCGCCCTTGAGCGCGCGCGCTACCTCGACCGGCAGTATCCGCACACCCCGATCCGGGTCGCTGATCAGTTTGGTCTCGTACGGCGTGTCCGCTGCAAAGTGCAGGGTATCGATGCGCAGTGTCGGCAGCCGTACACCGTCGTTCTGAATGATGCCCACCAGTTCGGAAAGCGCGGCAGGCCGGTCACCGGAGCTGCCAATAGCGGTCGCCAGCGACGGGACCAGGTGATCGAAGGGATAGCCCACCCGCTTCCAGCGCTGATGAATGTCGAGAAACGCCTCGATTTCCACCATGGTCCGGATGCGGCTGTCCCGTGCGCCCTGGTGACGGCTCTTGAACAGCCAGCTGTAGACCTCCTGGCGTTCGAAGCGGCTGGCGTTGATCATTTCGCTCAAGGTCGATGCAGGGTGCTTGAGCAGATAGCCCAGCAGCCACAGGTCCAGCGGGTGGACCTTGGCGATGAAGCCCTGGTCAGGCAGGTTATACCGCCCCGGGCCGTAGGCATCGTACATCTGTACCAGACGGTCGTCGGTCAGTTTGCTCTGGGCGAGCTTGCTGTCTTTGCTATGGGCCCGCACGAAGGCGTTGAACGTGGCCTGGCCAGCCTCAGGGAACAGGTAGCGGTGCACGGCCGCCAGGCGCTGGGGTGTCACGCGCATGCCGTCCAGGAAGGTGTCCAGGCGTTGCTGCGAGGTCTTGCGCTGGTACTTGCGCCAGAAACGCATCAGGTAGCTGGTCCCTTCCTTGTCGGCGAACTTTGCCAGGTACTCCTGCCGGCGCGGGTCAGCATCATCCTTGAGCAGCGGCACCCTGTTCAAGGGCTGCTGATAGGTGACGTAGCGCACCACGTCGCGCATCAGGCGGATGAACGGCAGGTTGATCGATTCGCGCAGGGCGTCCTTGAGGGTAGGGTTGCGGCCGTTGTCTTCCTTGCGAAAGTTATTGAACACGTGCATGCCGCCGCCGGTGAAGAAGGATTCGCCAGTGCTGGCCGAATACTTGCGCTCAAGGGCGGCGTCGAGCATCGCGTCCAGGCTCTGGTTTCTGCTGTTTTGCATCAGCCAGTCCAGTGACCAGCGGCTGATGACGTCCAGGTCGGCGACCTCGACTTTCTTCAGCTCGGCCGCAGGCTTGCCGGCGTACTTGTCATGCAGCTCGGCGACGATTTCCAGGTAGGTGGTCAGCACCCGAAGCTTGGCGGTCGAACCCAGTTCCAGCTTGCTGCCTTCGTTGATGTCGAAGGGCTGGTCGGTGCTGTCCGTCTGGACCCGCACGCGTGAGCCATCGGCAGTGCGTTCGAACAGGGTGAAACTGTAGCTGACCTGGTCGGTGGTTTTGGCAGTCAGCAAACGCTCGCCAATCAGGCCGATCTGCGCGGCGAAGGCCGGGTCGGCCAGATGCTTGAGGTACTCGCTGACTTGCAGCTGCAGGTCAGCCTGCAAGGTGCTGGTGGCGGAAAGGTCCAGACGGTCGAGGTCGTACAGCGGGCGGTTGAGCATGGCCGAAAGACGGTTGCGGGCCAGGCTGATGCCCTTGTTGGTGACGATAGGCACGATGGTCGGCTGCGCGACCCAGTCACGGTAGACGGCCTTGCTGGCCAACGCGGCATCGGCCAGCGCCTGAGGGATGATCTGGTTCGCTGCCAGCACACGAACGTGGGCGTCGGTCAGCTCGGCAAGTTCCACGCGCCCCTTGGAGAGGTAGTGCGATGGCCGGCGCTGGGCAATCATCAACGACAGCACCTGACGCAGCGCAAGGCCGCGGGCCGCCAGGCTCTGCGCATCCGTGGCGGTGTCATTGAGCGCGCGGTTGACGTGCTCGAAGTCTGCTCCATACCACACGCGCAGGCCTTCGGCCATGCCGTGGACTTCACCATGACCCGGCACGGCGGACAGCGGCACGCTGTTGAGGTAATCACGCACGATGCGCTGGCGCGCCTCGGTGGTGTCCGGCCCGCCCTGATAGGCGCGCACGCTGGCAGAAATCATCTGCCTGATCTTCTCGGCGCCCGACACGGTCAACCCGTCGGGTGAATGGCGGTACTTCTCCAGCTGGGTGGCCAGGGTACTGCCGCCGGCGGATTGGCCAGGCAGGGCCAGGTAGCGCGCGATCTGGCTGTAGGCAGCCTTGGCGAAACGCGGCCAGTCCACTGCCGGGTTGTTGCGCGGATCACGGGTGTCGAGCAGGTCGCGGTTCTCGATGAACAGCAGGCTGTTGACCACGACCGAGGGAATCGAGGCGAAGTCCGGGTACAGGTACTGGGGATACTGATACTGGTAGAGCATGTCGCCCCGGCAATCGGTAATCGCCAGACCTGCCTGGACCTTTTCGATATAGGGCGCGAACAGCCCATGATCGACGTAATTGACCAGCGCCGGCGAGAATCGCACTTGTTGGCTGATCAGGTAATCGCGCTTGAGCAGGCGCGGCAGGAACTCGCCGAGCGAGCTATAGCCCAGGCGCTTATCGAACGGTCCCTCGCCTGGGTACACGATCGCATCGCTGGGACCGGGCTGCAGCGAGTAGGTCAGGGTGCTCGCCAGCTTGCTGAACTCGCGCGATTGCAGCTCGGACGTGCGGAACTCTTCATAGGCCGCGAAGCCGACAGCGCCAGCGCCCACCAGCAGAATCAGGATGATCAGACGCCACCATAGCCGGCGCTGACGAGGGGACTTGGGTTCTGGCGTCTCGGCAGGCGTTTGTTCGGGTGCTTGCTTGGTGTTTGGTTCCGTTTGCCACAGTGCGCCCATAATCGTCTATCCAGCCAGGTATTTTCGTCTTGCTTGCCTGAAGCTTAGACGTTGCGCCGGGTATGTGAAAATTTTGTGGAAACTGCGGAATAAAGCGGGTGCGCGGCAGGGCCGCGCTCAAGCATTCAGGCGGCTACCTCGCTGTTGGGCTCAAAGCTGTCCGCTCGGGCCAGTTGCCACATGCGCGAATAGAATTGCCCATCGACCTCACCGGTCAGTAGCTCGCCCGGCTTGAGGAACACATGCATTTGCGAGAACAGCTTGATCTCGGTGGCTGAAATGCGCCGCACCAAGTGCTTGGCTTCGAGCTGCGACGGGTGTTCCAGCCCAGCTGCAGCCAGCATCTCGGCCAAGGCACGCAGGGTGTTGCGATGGAAGTTCAGCACCCGTTCGGCCTTGTCCGGCACCACCAGGGCACGTTGGCGCAGCGGATCCTGCGTGGCCACACCCGTCGGGCACTTGTTGGTGTGGCAGCTCTGGGACTGGATGCAGCCGATGGCGAACATGAACCCCCGCGCGGCGTTGGCCCAGTCCGCACCGATGGCCAGGACGCTGGCGATATCGAAGGCGCTGACGATCTTGCCGCTGGCTCCGAGCTTGATCTTGTCGCGCAGGTTCAAGCCCACCAAGGTGTTGTGCACGAACAACAGGCCTTCGCGCAGCGGCACCCCGATATGGTCGGTGAACTCCACGGGGGCGGCCCCGGTGCCGCCTTCCTTGCCATCGATCACGATGAAGTCAGGCAGGATGCCGGTTTGCAGCATGGCCTTGGCGATGCCCATGAACTCCCACGGGTGACCCAGGCAGAGTTTGAACCCCACGGGTTTGCCGCCCGACAGTTCACGCAGTTGGGCGATGAACTGCATCATTTCGATTGGCGTGGAAAACGCGCTGTGCCGCGATGGCGAGATGCAGTCCTCGCCCAGCGGGACGCCGCGGGTTTCGGCAATTTCCTGGGTGACCTTGTGTTTGGGCAGTATGCCGCCATGCCCAGGCTTGGCGCCCTGGCTCATCTTGACCTCGATCATGCGCACCTGCGGGCTGCGTGCCTGCGCGGCAAATGCCTGCGGGTCGAAACGTCCGTCCGAGGTGCGGCACCCGAAATACCCGCTGCCCAGTTCCCATACCAAATCACCGCCGTGCTCGCGATGGTAGGGGCTGATGCTGCCCTCACCGGTGTCGTGGTGAAAGTTGCCCAGTTTCGCGCCTTGGTTCAATGCGCGAATGGCGTTGGCGCTGAGCGAGCCAAAACTCATGGCGGAAATGTTGAAGATCGAAGCTGAATACGGCTGGCTGCACTGCGGGCCGCCGATGGTGATGCGAAAGCTTGCCGGGTCAGCCAACGGCGCCGGGCGCATGGAGTGGCCGATGAACTCGAAGCCGGACGCGTAGACGTCGATCAGGGTGCCGAACGGTTTGTCCGAGACCTGGTTCTTGGCCCTGGAGTAGACCAGCGAGCGTTGGGCACGGGAGAAGGGCAGGGCGTCGCTGTCTGCTTCGAGCAGATACTGGCGGATTTCCGGGCGAATGGTTTCCACCAGGTAGCGGATGTTGCCCAGGATCGGGTAGTTGCGACGCACGGCGTGGCGTTTCTGCAACAGGTCGAACAGGCCTATCAGGCTGAGCAGGCCGGTTGTCAGGGTGAAGGGCCACAGCCATTGGTGGTGGATCAATGGCAGGGTTGCCAGGGTAAACACGATGCAGATGGCGAACACCGCATAACGGCTGAGAAGTGACAGGCTCATACAGGGTCCTTGCGATGGCTCGGTCAGGCTCACGGCCTGGGTTGAGCCCCGACCATAGCCAACTTGTCCGTCCCTGCAAAGGCCGTGTCGCGCAGCAGCAACTGCCGCCACTGCGTCTGCTGCGCCGCGCAAGCCTCGACCAGGTAGTCGTAACGCTTGCCCACCCGCGCAGCCACCGGCACGCCGTCGCGGTAGAGCAGCCGGTTGCCGCTGGTGGCAGGTACCTTGGCCCCCGGCAGCAACGTGCCGATCAGGTTCAGCGGATCACTGGCGCTGACCACCACCAGTGTGCCGTCCGCCGCTTGCCGGCGAACCTGGCGCAGCATTGCCACGGCTTCGGGCAAGGCGAACTGTTCGCCGGACAATCCGGCAATGAAGCGCCCGCCCCGTATTTCCCCACGCGCCTCCAGGCGATGGTAGCAGCGCAGCAGATCACGCCAGGGCGGCAGCACATCGCTCTCACGCGCCAGCAGGCGCCAGCACATCACCCCGTAGCGCTGCAGCAGCAGGCGAGCAAGGTGTTCGATGCGCTGATCCTGATCCAGCTCGGCTTCGCTGCGCGCCAGCAGGGCCCAGCGCCCTGCATGGGCCATGCTGCTGGACAAGGGCAGGTGACCGAAGCGAGGCCGACGCGTGGTGCGCCGAGCGGCCGGGGTGATCAGGCTGCGCAGCCCGGTGAAGCTGTCGGCATTGGCCAGGCCTGCACCGACCAGCGCCTGCAGGGCCGTTTCCAGTTCGCTGGGGAGCAGGCGGGCCTCTTGGGCCAATTCGTCGAAGAACAGTGCACCCCGGGTTTTCAGGGCGTCATGCACCCGCTGGGCGCGTGGTCCCAAGGTGTCGAGACTCGGGGGTGGGGCCAGGCTTCGCCACAGCTGCAGGTGTTCGCGAGGCAGCAACACCACAGGCGTGCTGGCCACCGTGCTGGCTGACACGGTGCTTGCCAACCGGCTCCAGGCGAACTGCCCGCTGCGGCAAGCCTCGTCGAGCCAGCTGGGGCTGTAATCGCGTACGCGCGCCGGCAGCACGTCGGCTTCCCACGCCCCGGCCGCACTTGGAAATCCCTGCAGCTGGGCCAGCACAGCAGGCAGCGCCTGCGGCCCTTGCAACCGTTGCCCCGGATCAAGGTGTTGCCAGTGAAACAGGAAACGCATGAAGTCCTGCAGGCTGACGGGCTCGATCTCCCGGCGCAGGCGTTTGACGGTATAGCGGTGAATACGCGCCAGCAGGTGGCGTTCGCACCACTGTGTGGCTACTGCATCCGGGCTGAAATGGCCCCGTAGCACATGGCCTTGGGCCTCGAGCCGGGCCAAGGCCTGTTCCACCTCAGCGATGGGCTTGCCCAGCGGCCCCGCAAGCTGGGCGACGGTGACAGGCCCATGGCCGCTCAGCCGGGCACGCAGCAATTCGGGCAGCGCCAGGCCGTGGTCCACGGGTTGATCGAAGCCAGGCAGCGGTTCGACGGCAGGCACCAGAGGGCAATCGGGGTAGACGGCTTGCAACAGCGTCAGGCGCTCACGGGCCAGCCACAACGCCTGCTCAGGCAGGTAGACGGCCCGGCCCCGCTTGGCCAGCTGGTCAAGCAGCGTACGCCAGCGTGAGCCTGCCTGGGCTTCTGTCTGGCTGATGGCGCCCAGGCTCATCAGCGCTTCATGCATTTCATCAGCGTTGACCGGCTGCGGCCAAGCCTCGGCTGCCACCGCCGCGATCGCATCCGCATCCAGTGCACCCAGCTCATCGCCTGACTGCACATCCGCCCAGCGGCGATTAAGGACCGCCTGGGTACGACGCTCTTCAATCGGGGCATCATCCAGAAAGGTGTAAGGCCTGGCGTTGAGAATGGCTGAGGCCAGCGGCGAGGGCGCCGGCAGGTCGCATGCCAGCAGGCGCACGGCACCGCTTTCCATGCGCCGCAGCAACACCAGCCAGCCCTTGCTATCCATGGCGTCGTGCAGGCAGTCGTCGAGGGTCTGACGAACCAGTGGGTGGTCCGGCACCTGCCGTTCACCGGGCAGATTCTCAAGGCAGGCGATCTGATCGGGGAATACCGAGGCGATCAGGTCCTCGCTTTTCATGCGCTGGATCTGCGGCGCAACTTTGCGACCACCGGCAAAACGCGGCAAGGCCATCGCCACACCCGCGTTCCAGCGCCAGCGCACACCGAACAGCGGGGCGTCGAGCACGGCCTGGATCAGCACCTGCTCGGCGCTGCGGCTGTCGAGGTAGCGCCACACTTCGTCGAGGGGGAAGCTGTGGCTGGTTGACAGCGACAGCACGATGGCATCTTCACTGGCTGCCGCTTGCAGCTCGACATTGAAGGTACGGCAGAACCGCTTGCGCAGGGCCAGCCCCCAAGCGCGGTTGATGCGGCTGCCGAACGGCGAGTGAATGATCAGCTGCGTGCCGCCTGACTCGTCGAAGAAGCGCTCCATCACCAGGGTGTCCTGGGAGGGCAGGGCGCCCAGTACCTGCCGCGTACGGGCCAGGTAGTCGAGCAACTGTTCGGCACAGCTGGCGTCCAGTTCGAAGGTGGCTTGCAGCCAGGCCAGCACGTGCGGCAGCGAGCCACCGGCGTGTTGCAGGCGGTCATCGATCTGCCCTTGCAGCCTGGCCACGGCAGCGCTGAGCTCGCGGCTGCGCCCAGGGGCTTCGCCTAGCCAGAACGGGATCGTGGGGGGCTGGCCGTGTGCGTCTTCGACCCGGACTCGCCCGGCCTCCACGCGCAGGATGCGATAGGACGCATTGCCCAGCTGGAAGATGTCGCCAGCCATGCTCTCCACGGCGAAGTCTTCGTTGACGCTGCCGATGTTCAGCGCCTGGGGGTCGAGCATGACGGCGTAGTCGGCATTGTCGGGAATCGTCCCGCCACTGGTCAAAGCGGTGAGCTGGCTGCCACGGCGCCCTCGCACCATGCCGCTGACCGCATCGCGGTGCAGGTACGCGCCGCGCACGCCCTGACGGCCGTTGTAGCCTTCGGCAAGCATGCCGAGCAAGGCGTCGTAATGTTCGTACGCCAACGTGTCGAACGGCATGGCCTGGCGCAGGCAGTCGAACAGCGCTCGCTCGTGCCAGGTCTGGTTGCTGGCCTCGGCGACGATCTGCTGGGCCAGTACATCCAGCGGCGCCTGCGGTACCTGTACTTCATCCAGCTCGCCGCGGCGCACGCAATCGAGCAGCGCCACGCACTCGATCAGGTCGTCTCGCGATGTCGCGAACAACCGTCCTTTGGGCACCCCGTCCACCTGATGCCCAGCACGCCCCACGCGCTGCAGGAACGCTGCGATCGAGCCGGGTGAAGCGACCTGGCACACCAGGTCGATGTCGCCGATGTCGATGCCAAGTTCCAGCGAGGCCGTGGCAACTAGCACCTGCAGCTCGCCGGCCTTCAGGCGCTGCTCGGCACTCAGGCGCCTCTCCTTGGACAGGCTGCCATGGTGAGCGGCCACCGCCGCCGCGCCCAGCCGATCGCTCAGGTGACGGGTGATACGCTCAGCCAGCCGCCGGGTGTTGACGAACACCAGGGTGGTGCGATGCGCACGGGCCAGTTCGGCCAAACGATCGTAGACCAGCCCCCAGGCATCCTGGTCGAGCACCGCCCCCAGTGGCACGGGTGGGATTTCGATGGCCAGGTCACGTTGACGCGCGTGCCCCACATCGACGATGGCGCAGGCCCGCCCGCTGCCCACCAGAAACTGCGCCACGCGTTCGACCGGACGCTGGGTGGCAGACAGGCCGATGCGTCGCAGCGGACGGTCGCACAACGCTTGCAGGCGTTCGAGGGTCAGCGCCAGGTGGCAACCGCGCTTGTTGCCGGCCAGGGCATGGATCTCATCGACAATGACGGTGTGCACCGTGCGCAGGCCTTCACGTCCAGAGGCCGAACCCATCAGCACGTACAGGGACTCCGGGGTCGTGACTAGAATGTGCGGCGCCTGCTTGCGCATGGCGATACGTTCTTTCTGGGGCGTATCACCGGTGCGCACCGCCGTGGTGATGGTGGGGGCTGCGTGCCCTTGCGCTTGGAGCGCGCGCTGGATGCCCTCCAGCGGTACTTGCAGGTTCAAACGGATGTCGTTGGACAGGGCTTTCAAGGGCGATACATAGACGATTTGCGTGGTGGCGTGCAATGTGCCGCCCTGCTCCAGCCCCTGGCGAAACAGCGCGTCGAGCACTGCCAGGAATGCACTGAGCGTCTTGCCTGAGCCGGTCGGCGCTGCCAGCAGCACGGATTGTCCCGCCTGGATGAGCGGCCAGGCCTGGGCCTGGGCATCGGTCACCGACGGATAATGGCCTGAGAACCAGGCCGCAACGCCTGGATGGAACAGCTCAAGTACTGGATGGTTCGCGGCAGGAAGCGTCATGAGAAGGTTATGAAGGGTACAGGCCAGGTTGGCAAGTGACCGTTCGTCCGCCTGTGTCCGAGCCTGGCAGTGGCCTTGTCACGGTCGGGGAGGCATGGGATGCTCGCCGCCCATTTTCAGGGAGATCACCCATGGCCAATATCATCCGCATTGCCGCCGCATTATTGCTGGACCCGCAAGGTCGCACCCTGCTGGTGCGCAAGCGCGGCACCCAGGCATTCATGCAGCCGGGCGGCAAGATCGATGCAGGCGAAACCCCGGTTCAGGCGCTTGCCCGGGAGCTGCTCGAGGAACTGGGCCTGCAGATCGACCCCGCCAAGGCCGTGCGCCTTGGCCAGTTCAGTGCCCCGGCCGCCAATGAGCCGGGGTTCGAGGTGCAGGCCGAGCTGTTCCGGGTGGACTGCGCGGCAGCGGTAATGCCGGCGGCCGAAATCGAGGAGATCACTTGGCTGGCCGCTGACCAGACGCCAGAAATGCCCTTGGCGCCCTTGACCCGTGATCTGATCCTGCCGCTATACCACCAGTTGCTCAGCGTACCGCGCTGACACCGTCGAGGGTGGCGAACGAAGTGTCCTTGGCCGTCAGTAGAAAATCGCGCATGTAGGGCGCATCGAGCATGTCGGTGCGCACGGCCGCGTAGAGTGTCGCGAACAGGCCTTTTTCGCCCAGGCGCTTGCCTTTGACGTAGCCGCGAGAGCTGTATTCGTGCAAGGCCCAATGGGGCATGCCGCACACGCCCCGGCCGCTGGCCACCAACTGCATCATCATGACCGTGAGCTCGGAGGTGCGTACGGCCGCAGGTTCGATGTCGGCTGGCTCCAGGAAGCGGGTGAAGATGTCCAGACGGTCGCGTTCCACCGGGTAGGTAATCAGGGTCTGGTCCGCCAGGTCCTGGGGCACCATGTAGGGTTTGCCGGCCAACGGGTGTTGGTTGGCCACTGCCAGCATGGCTTCGTAGGTGAACAGAGGAACGTAGGTGATGCCGGCCAGGTCCAGGGGATCGGAGGTCACCACCAGGTCCAGGTCGCCACGGGCCAAGGCGGGCAAGGGCGCGAACGCGAAGCCTGACGCCAAGTCCAGTTCCACTTCAGGCCAGGCATCACGGAACTGATCGATGGTGGGCATCAGCCACTGGAAACAGCTGTGGCATTCGATGGCCATGTGCAAGCGACCGGCCGTGCCCCCCGCCAGTCTGGCGATATCGCGCTCGGCGCCACGCAGCAGGGGAAGCGTGGCGTCGGCCAGTTGCAGCAGGCGCAGCCCGGCGCTGGTGAAGCGAATGGGCTTGCTCTTGCGCACGAACAACGTCAGGCCCAGGCGCTCTTCCAGCTCCTTGAACTGGTGTGACAAGGCCGACTGGGTCAAGTGCAACCGCTCGGCCGCTTCGACCAGGCTGTCTGCCTCGCGCAGGGCATGAAGGGTTTTCAGGTGGCGAATCTCCAGCACAGCTGACTCCGGGGGTAAGGCTGAGGGTGAACATCATGGAGTTGAGTTTCCCTCATGTTGCCGTCGCTGTCGACCGTGCCTTGCCTATCGACTGAAACGGTGCAGCGCCTGGGTAACTCAACCAAGCCCGTATTTCTTGACCTTGTCGAACAACGTGGTCTTCGCCATGCCCAACTCCTGGCTCGCCTGGCTCAAGTTGCCGCCGGTGCGCTGCAAGGCGTCACTGAGCAGGTTGCGCTCGAAGGCCTCCACAGCTTCGGCAAAGCCCAGCCCTTGGCTGCTGGTGCCCGTAGGGCCTTTCTTGAAGGCGGGCAGACCCAGCGCATAGCGCTCGGCCACGTTACGCAATTCGCGAACGTTGCCCGGCCAGTCGTGGGCCATCAGCCGTGACAGGGTCTGGCTGTCCAGAGTGGGCGTCTCTCGGTCGAACCGCAGGGCCGATTGTTGAAGGAAGTGTTCGAACAGCTGCAGGATGTCTTCGCGGCGTTCGCGTAGCGGTGGCAGTTCGAGGGTCACCACGTTCAGACGGTAATACAGGTCGCTGCGGAACTGCCCGCTCTGACCCAGGCTGTCGAGGTCGGCCTTAGTCGCCGCAATGAGCCGGCAATCCACTGGAATGCTCTGGTTCGAGCCGAGCCGTTCCAGGGTACGCTCCTGTAACACCCGCAACAGTTTGATCTGGAGGTTGATCGGCATGCTTTCCACTTCATCGAGGAACAGCGTGCCGCCGTTGGCGTGCTCGATCTTGCCGATGCGGCGTTTGCCAGCACCGGTGAAGGCGTTGGCTTCGTGGCCGAATATCTCGCTCTCGAACAGGTTCTCTGGCAGGCCACCGCAGTTCAGTGCCACGAAGGGCTGGCCCTGGCGACGGCTGAAGTCGTGCAGGCAGCGGGCCACCAGTTCCTTGCCGGTGCCTGTTTCACCCTCGATCAGCACATTGGCAGAAGTGTCCGCCACGTTGGCGATCAGTTCGCGCAGGTGATGCATGGCGGGCGAGCGCCCGATGATGCGCCCTTCCAGGCTGCTTTGCCCGGCAAGCTGGCGGCGCAGCGCCGACACTTCGCGGGACAGACCGCGCTGCTCGAGCGCACGGCGCACCACATCGACCAGCCGCTCGGGCGAGAAAGGCTTTTCCATGAAGTCATACGCGCCGTTGCGCATGGCGCCGACGGCCATGTCGATATCGCCGTGCCCGGTGATCAGGACGACTGGCAGGCTGCGATCGCGTGCCTTGAGACGGTTGAGCAGCTCTAGGCCATCGATACCCGGAAGGCGAATGTCACTGACCACGATGCCGGCAAAATCATCGCCAATGCGTTCGAGCGCCTGTTCGGCACTGCCCACGCCTTCGCAACCGATGTCCTCCAGCGCCAGTGCCTGCTGGCAGCCAAGAAGGACATGGGGGTCGTCTTCGACGATCAGAACGGTAAGGGGCGCTTGGGTCATGGAAAGTCTGCCGATTCGGTGGGGGTGGATGCCAAAGGCAGGATCAGCACGAAGGCTGTGCCGCCGCTGGCAGGATGCTCGACACTGAGGCTGCCCTTGGCGGCCGCAGCAAGGCTGGCCGAGAGGGTCAGGCCCAGGCCAAGGCCATCGTCGCCCGGCTTGGTGGTGAAGAACGGTTCGAAAAGATGCTTGCGTGCCTCCGGATCGATGCCATGGCCGTTGTCGCGCACCTGCAAGCGGTACTTGTCACCTTGCAGTTCGCCTTCGAGCCACAAGGCCGGCTGGGGCTGGACAGCCATGGCATCCAGGGCGTTGCCGATGAGATTGACCAGAATCTGCTCCAGGCGGGTCTGGTCGATGGCCAACTGCAGGTCTTCGTAATCGCGGTGTACCTGTAGGTGGCTGCTATTGATGCGTTCTGCCAGCACCTGCAGGCTGGCTTCGACCGCCTTGGCCACTGCGGCCTGGCCGCTGTCGTCGCTGCGTCGGGCGAATGAACGCAGGCTGGCGGTGATGCGGCCCATGCGGTCGACCAGGCCATTGATGGTGCGCAGGTTGGTACTGGCGGTATCCAGAGCGCCGCGTTCGATGAACCGAACGGTATTGCCCGACAAGGTACGCAGCGCCGCCAAGGGTTGATTGAGCTCATGGGCAATACTGGTGGACATCTGCCCGATGGCCGCCAGTTTGCCAGCCTGCACCAGTTCGTCTTGGGCTTGGCGCAGGGTCTGCTCGGCATGACGGCGCTCGCGTATCTGCCCCTTGAGCCGCTCATTGCTGGCCCGCAGGTCGGCCGTACGCTCGGCGATGCGACGCTCAAGCTGGCTATTGGCTTGCTCCAGCGCCTCGCGGGCTGCCAGGCGGGTGGCGATGACTTTGCGTCGCTCGTTCCAGGCGATGCCCAGAATGGTCAGCAAGGCAAACGCCACGCCAACCAGAATACCTTGCACCATGGACTCGCGGCGCAGGTCCTGAAGCGGCGTCAGCAGCGTGAAGTGCCAAGGCGTATCGACCAGGCGACGTGTCTGGGCCAGGTAGGCCACCTCATGCGGGTTGCCCTGGGCCGTTTCGCTGTTGGCCGGGAAGGTCAGCTTTTCCACCCCGTCGGCCAGGGTCTCGCGCCCCAGCGGTTGCAGCTCGTTGAGCGGCCACCAGTAGTATTGCAGGCTGCGCGCCAGGCGCTCCTTGGTTTGCGGGGTCAGCGGACGGACTGATTTGAGGCGTCGAGCCGGATCGCTGGAAAGAATGATGATCCCGTTCTCGTCGCTGACGAACGCTTCCAGGCGGGCGCGCTGCCAACGTTCCTCCAAGGTATCGAGGCGCACCTTGATCACGGCCACGCCGATGATCTTGCCATGCTCCTCGAGCCCATGGGCCAGGTAGTAACCGGCTTCGCCCGTGGTGCTGCCAATGCCGTAGAAACGCCCCGGTTCGCCACGCACGGCGGTCTGGAAATACGCGCGAAACGACAGGTCTTCACCCAGGAAGGAGTCGGTATCGCGCCAGTTGCTGGTGGCCTGCACCCGTCCCTGGGTGTCGAGCACGAAGATCGCGCGGCTGCGGCTGCGCCGGTTGAGGCCTTCGAGGTATTCGTTGACGGTTTGCCGTGAACCTCCATCAGGGTCGGTCAGCAGGTGCGACACACTGTCTTCGAGTTCCAGCAGGCTGGGAAGGTAGGTGTACTTGCTGATCTCGCTTTCGACCGTGCGTGCATGCAATTCCAACTGGCGTTCGCCATTTTCACTGAGCACCCGTATGCCGTTGCTCTCGCTGATCAGGAACCCGGCCATGCCCAGCCCGATCATCAGCAGGACGATCAGCGGTGGTAACAGCAGTTGGCGAACAAGGCGGGCTTTCACGGCAGGCTTGGCAGGTAACAGGAGCGAGGGGTCGCATTTCATCACAGTGACCTCGTCACGACCAGCGCCCGCTGCCCGCAAGGGCGGCGGGGCCGAGCGGCTCGATGAGGCAGGATCAGTGCTGAAGGATCTTGCTCAGGAAGTGCTGGGTGCGTTCATGACGGCCTTCGGGGTTGCCGAAGAAGTCTTCCTTCTGGCAATCCTCGATGATGTTGCCCTTGTCCATGAAGATCACGCGGTTGGCCACTTTGCGAGCAAAGCCCATTTCGTGGGTCACGCACATCATGGTCATGCCTTCGTGGGCAAGCTCGACCATCACGTCCAGCACTTCGTTGACCATCTCCGGGTCCAGGGCCGAAGTAGGCTCGTCGAACAGCATGACGATCGGGTCCATGGACAATGCGCGCGCGATGGCGACCCGTTGCTGCTGACCGCCGGACAACTGCCCGGGATGCTTCTTGGCGTGGGCACTCAAGCCGACGCGGTCGAGCAAGGCCAGGCCCTTCTTGGTGGCTTCGGCCTCACTGCGGCCCAGCACCTTGCGCTGGGCAATGGTCAGGTTTTCGGTGATGGTCAGGTGTGGGAACAGCTCGAAATGCTGGAAGACCATGCCCACGCGCGAGCGCAGCTTGGGCAGGTTGGTCTTGGCGTCGGCGATCGAAGTGCCGTCGACCACGATGTCGCCCTTCTGGAAAGGCTCCAGCGCGTTCACGCACTTGATCAGGGTGGACTTGCCCGACCCCGAGGGACCGCATACCACCACCACTTCACCTTTCTTGACCTCGGTGCTGCAGTCGGTCAGCACCTGGAAGTCCCCGTACCACTTGTTGACGTTCTTGATGGAAATCATACGGTGATCCTTTTTTGCAGGCGCTTGACCAGCCACGAAGCGGAGAAGCTGATGATGAAATACACGATGCCGGCGAAGATCAGGAACTCGTGGGAGCGCCCGATGATGTCGCCGTTGGAGCGTGCCGAGTTGAGGAAGTCGACCAGGCCTACCGTGTAGACCAAGGACGTGTCCTGGAACAGGATGATGCTCTGCTGCAGCAGCAACGGCGTCATCTTGCGGAAGGCCTGGGGCAGGATGATCAGGCGCATGGTCTGGCCATAGGTCATGCCCAACGCCTGGGCTGCGCCCATCTGGCCTTTGGAGATCGACTGCACACCGGCACGCACGATTTCGCAGAAGTAGGCCGCCTCGAACATCATGAAGGCGACCACGCAGGAGGTGAAGGCCCCCACTGGCGTATCCTGTCCAGTGATCCAGCGCAGCACGAACGGCACCGCCAGGTAGAACCAGGTGATCACCAGCAGCAGCGGGATCGAACGAAAATAGTTGACGTAGGCGCCGGCCAGCCTGGACAGCAGTTTATTCGACGACAGGCGCATCAGCGCCAGCAGGGTGCCCAGCACGATGCCGCCGATGACGCCCATCACCATCAATTGCAGGGTCATGGCCATGCCATCCCAGAGGGCGGGCAGGGCGGGGATGATTTCGCTGAAATCCAGGTCCATTTACTTGCCCCCCACAGAGATCAGGCCAGGTACGGCCACTTTCTTCTCGACGATACGCATGAGCAGCATCAGGCCCATGTTGAGGGTGAAATAGATCAACGTGGCCAAGGTGAACGCTTCGAACAGGTTCGCCGAGAACTCGGCAGTCTGCTTGGTTTGCGCCAGCAGCTCCATCAGGCCGATCAACGAAGCCACCGAGGAGTTCTTGAACACGTTCAGGAATTCGGAGGTAAGTGGCGGAATGATGATGCGGTAGGCCTGTGGCAGCAGCACGTTGGTGTAGATCTGCGGCAGGCTGAAACCCATCGCTCGCGCGGCGGCTTCCTGGCCACGGGGCAGGGCCTGGATGCCGGTGCGAACCTGTTCGCACACGCGCGCGGCGGTGAACAGGCCCAGGCACACGACCACACTGATCAAGGCCGACGTGGTCGGGTTCAAGTCCTGCTTGAACCATTCCTGCAGCCCCTCTGGCAGCAGGTCCGGCACCAGGAAGTACCAGATGAACAGCTGCACCAGCAAAGGCACGTTGCGGAACAGCTCGACGTATGCGGTTGCGATACCGGAAACGAGCCGGTTAGGCACGGTTCGCATCACGCCCAGGATCGACCCCAGCAGCAAGGCGATGATCCAGGCGGAAATGGCGATGGCGATGGTCCACCCCAGGCCGGTGATGTACCAGTCCAGATAGGTTTCGCTGCCCACGCCAGTGGACTTGAAGAATACGCCCCAGTCCCAGTTGTAATTCATCGGGATTTCCCCTCAGACGATTGTTTCACAGGCACCTTCCAGCATCCGAGGGCAAACTGCCCTCGGATGAAAGGTTAGACACTAACGGGGAGCCTGCCCGTTTAATTCGCGCCTTGCAGCGCGGCAGGCTCCAGGCTGGGGGTCAGGATTTCTTCTCGTCCGCCGCCTTGTCGGTCGGCTCGGCGATCAGCTTCTTGAGCTCGTCGCTCATTGGGAACTCCAGGTTCAAACCTTTAGGCGGGATTGGCTGCTGGAACCACTTGTCGTAGCTCTTGTTGACTTCACCGGACTTGAAGTAGCCAACGATCGCGTCATCCACGGCCTTCTTGAAGGGCTCATCACCCTTGCGCACCATGCAACCGTAGATTTCGTAGGATTGCGGCGTACCGGTGATGACCCAGTCCGACGGCTTGCGAGCTTTGGCCATTTCGCCAGCGAGCAGCGCGTCGTCCATCATGAAGGCCACAGCGCGACCGCTCTCGAGCATGTTGAAGGCTTCACCGTGGTCCTTGGCGGAGATCACGTTCATCTTCATCTGCTTGTCGGCGTTCATGGCCTTGAGGAGGCGTTCGGAGGTGGTGCCCGCGGTGGTCACCACGTTCTTGCCAGCCAGATCTGCGAAGTCCTTGTAGGCCGGCTGGCCGTCCTTGACCTTGGTCAGCAGACGGGTGCCAACTTCGAAGATACCCACCGAAAAGCTGACTTGCTGCTGGCGCTCGACGTTGTTGGTGGTGGAGCCGCACTCCAGGTCGACGGTGCCGTTCTGTACGAGCGGGATGCGGGTCTGGGAAGTGACCAGGTTGTAGCGGACCTTGATGTCGGTACCCAGTTGCTTCTTCAGGGCCTCGACGACGGCCAGCTGGATATCGTGGGAGTAGCCGACGGGCTCTGGCTTGCCGGCCAGGTAGGAAAACGGGATGGAGGAGTCGCGGTGGCCCAGGGTGATGGTGCCTGAATCCTTGATCTTCTTCAGGGTGCCGGTGAGTTCTTCGGCCATGGCCGGCGAAGCGATCACAGCAGCCGCGATGGCGGCGCCCAGCAATTGACGAACGATACGCATCAAATTTTCCTCGACGTGTTTGTTTTTTTTATGGAGCCGTTGGCGGACTCTTTCGTTCAACGGATACGGCAGCGGTTGCATCCGGTTGAATGGATATGAGCAGAAGTCGTGCCAAGGTCCGTGAAGCATGTTAGCCCCGCTGAAAGCAAGGGCGTTAGCCTTGTTCGACTAATTCGAGTTTTTCAGCAGGGTCGGAAATTCGAATTACCGTCATTTTTATGTTCGGTTATCCGAATGAGTGCTCACCATTGTGCACCTAGCCATATGTATATGTAACACCTGTCCATGACAGCTCGATGTTCTGCTGCGGCATTTCCCAGACCAGAGGAAGATCCGTGGCAGATAACGCACTACCTCACGTTTCCGTTGATGCGCTCGTGGCGAGCGCGTTGCCGGCTTGGCTGACCAGCGCCGATCCAGACCTGCTCAGCACGTTCCATCGTGCGCTCGAGCTTGAACAGTTGTCCTGCGAGGCGGTCAAGGTGCGTCTGAAAACGTTGCCTGGGCTGCAGACCTTTGCCCGCCCATTGCTTCAGGAGGCGCTGCGAGCCATGGGCTTGGGCGAGGTGAATGTGGATACCGCTCGGGTGGTGGTGCACGACAGGGTTGCGATGCCCAGTGCCGCCCCTCGGCTGCACACACCCATGAAGGTGATTTACAGCAATGAATCGCTGTTGATGGCCGCGTTACACAACTTTCATGAAAGCGAGACCCATCCCGGCCTGCACCGGCGCGCTCAATTGCAAAAGGCAGACGGCACTGTACTGCCGCTTTCCTTCGAAGCGTTTGCTCGCCTCTGCCGGCAGCTGGATCTGGGCGGGCGGTACCAGCAGCAGCTGCATACGTGCCTGTTCCCCAAGGCGCGCCCCCCGGCACCCGCCGATTTTGGGCAGCGTGCAGTGGAACAGATTTTCGAGGAGCGCCTACGCGCGGCGCTTGATGTTGCAGTCAGGATGGCCAGGCTCAAAGGGCAGCTGACCGATCAAGACTACCTCACACTTCTGCCGCTGATAGCCCGCAAGCCGACGGTACCGGCCGTGGCTCAAATGTTCCAGGCGTTCGAGCTATTCGTCTTGGGCAAGCGCGTTCAGCGTTGCCTGGTCATTGAGCTTCGCGCGGCGGCAAATGGGCCCGTGCACGGCCTGATAAGCTGGTTTTCCAATGACCCGGCCGAGCCCATCGGGCGGCATGCGAACTGGACTGGATTGTACGAACACCTCGGCATGCGACTGCGTGAGCGTCGATATACACAGTACTTTGCCGGCTTGATTGCTCAGCGCGAGCGGCCTGCGTTTCTGGCCCAGCTGGCGCAGTTGAACAAAGCTTCGACTGGTCCTACACCGCTCGCCCTCGATGGTCGGCATTTCGCAATAGAAGGCTCTGTCTTTGCCTGCCTGCGCAAGCGCTTGCTCGATGCAATGATCGATGATGCCCGGGTACTTGCCGTTCCCACAGGCGACCTGACTCAACTTGAGCGGCACGAGCGCATCGACGCCTTGAAAGGGGCAGGGCTGGATGCGCTTACACTGGCCGCGCTGTTCGTCCCCGGCTTGGGCGAAGTTTTATTTGTTGCGGCTGCGGCGGACGTCGTGCGCGAAGTCTATGACGGTTACGAGGCTTGGCAGATAGGCGACAGGCAACAAGCGCTGGCGCATGTGTTCAATGTGGCCCAGGTCGTGGCCACGGGCGCGCTGCTGGGTGCTGCGCAGCCATTGTTCGGCGGCGCGCTCGAGCGCATCGGTTTGGTCGACGGCCTCACGCCGGTCATGGCCGGCAACAGGGGATTGCGGCTAAAAAAGATGCCGGCGTCGGCCCACTATCTAGAGCATCCGGGGGAATTGATACGCAGCTTTGGCGCCGATCTTGAGCAAGTGTCGGACTTGGACGCCAACGCGCTGGTGCATATCACCGGCCTGACGCCCCAACACTTGCGCAGCCTGCGGGTACACGAGGAACCGGCGCCAGCGCGGTTCAGAGAAGCGCATGCACGGCACCTGCTGTATGGGCAGGGGCCGACATCAGAGCTGTTGGTCGAGCAAGCGCTGACGCATTCAGTGGGCGAGCCAGGCGGTGGCGTGGATACGCTCACTCGCGACTTCACCGGCCTGTCAGTGCCACTTGCGCAAGAAATCGTGGAATGCGCGACCACAGAACAACTTGAAACGCTGATGAGCGGCAAGGTCCCCCTGCCGCTTGCTGAGCGGGCGCGTTGGGCAGTGCGTGAAAGCCGCATCGATCGCGCGCTGTTGGGCTTCGAGCATGAGCAGGCCACCAACCTGGACACACTGCGCCTGGCGCTGGCGCTGATCGATGAAACATCGCCATGGCCTGTGTCGATGCGTATCGAGGTGCGCCTGGGTGAGGCCCAGGGCAAGCTCCTGGCCTCCCACGGCCCAGTTGACGCACAGCGCACCGAGGTGATCGTGCAGACCAGCGGAGGATATCAGTTGCAGGCACGTTCGATTCAGGCCGTGGATCAAGGACTGCTGGCGTGTTTGCTGCAGACCCTGGATGAAACCCAGAAAACCGCCTTCGGCGGTTCATCGGTTACGGCTGTCGAATTGGCGGAAAACCTGCTGCACAGGGCGGCTGTCGATCGGGGCAAAACGGCCCAGTCACTGGGCATGGTGGCTCTGGGTGGCCGATTCAACCCGCCTCGCCGACTCCAGGATGGTCGTATTGGTTACCCCCTCAGCGGGCGAGGGGAGAGCAGCCGGCAAGCACTACGCCGGGGCATACACCGCATCTACCCGACGCTGACCGAGAGCCAGATGGACGCCTACCTGGAGCAATTGACCGAGCGCGACGTGAATTTATGGGACCACTTGAGCGATCTCGAAGGGCGACTGTCACGTTTGCGTGAGTCCCTCGCCTCCTGGGAGAGCCAACGCAATGGTTTCATCGATGGGCGCCGCCGACGCAGGGTTGCCACCCAGATCCGCCGCGCTTGGCGACGCAAGACAGTTGCGTCCGGGAACGATGAGTATGTGCTGCGTATACAGGGCGAGCAGGTGGGCACGCTACCTGACCTGCCTGACGACATCGATTTCAATCACGTGCGGCAATTGAGCCTGCGCAACTTGGCGCTTATCAACGTCAGCGACAACTTTCTCAAGCGCTTCCCGCACCTGCAGGTGCTCGATCTGCGCGGCAACCAGTTGACGCAGCTGCCGACTGGCCTCAGTGACCTGGAGCAGTTGCGGATATTGCGGTTCGATGACAATCGAATCGTACTTCGACCTGACAGTGACACGGCACTGACCAGACTGACCCACCTTGAGTACATTAGCTTGAGCGGTAATCCGATCGGCAGAATACCGAACCTGTCTCCCCTACGTCATCTGCGTACGATTTCACTGCGCAACACAGGCCTGTTGAACATCCCGCAGCGCCATCAATTACTGTGGCGCGGTCTGATGGACATCCGGGAAAACCAGATTCGTGAGGTCAACGAGCATCTGCAGATGCTCGGAGAACACATCCAGCAAATGTCCCTGCACGACAATCCGTTGGACGAAGCCAGTCAGCAAGCACTCGCCACTGCAAACGAGGGCTCGCTCGCGCCGCGCACCCATGCCCAGGTGTCCATTGACGACGAGCTGCGAGACAGCTGGATTGGACCGGCCAAGCCAGACATTCGCCATCGATATGAAGGCATCTGGAACGCCTTGCTTGACGATGAGGGCTCTGCCGATCTCTTCCGGTTCCTTGCCGACTTTGCCGAATCTGACGATTTCCATGAACGCCCGCCATACTACCGCGCACGCATATGGCGCATTCTCGAATTGTGTGCTGAAAGTACGGATGTCCGCGAATCGGTCTACCTGCAGACCCAAGGCCCGCAGACCTGCGAAGACCGTTTGTTGCTACTGCTCAGTCAACTTGAGGTGAGAACGCTTATTGCCGTTCATACGGCTGGGGCGAGTGCCGGGCAGACTGAACGCGAACTCCTGCGCCTTGGGCGTTCGCTGTATCGTCTGGACCAGGTGGACAGTATCGCCGCTCGGCATATCGAGCGTATGCGGCGCGATCCCTATGCGAGGGTGGATGACATCGAGGTGTACCTGGCTTACCGGGTCAATCTGGCGAACCGCTTGGGGTTACCGGCTCAACCAAGTTACATGAATTACCCGGAATTCAGCGATGTCAGCAGTCGGCAGATCAGGCTGGCCGGAGAGCGGGTACTGGCGGGCGAGAGTTTGGATGTACTGGCCGCGGCACTGGCGCAACGCGAGTTCTGGCAGTCGTTTGTACGCAGTCATTACCGCGAGCGTTTCGAGGCGCTGGCTGCACCGTTTCACCAACGGCTCGAAACCGCCGAGCGCACCGTCGGCGAACACGGGGAGCAGGTCTATCTTCAACAGGCTGCTGCCTTGAAGGCTGAGCTCGATGCGCACGAGCAGGCGCTTTACCACGAGCTGGCCGTCGAGGCCTACAGCCGCCTGTGAGCATGTGCTGACAGGCGGCACATCTGGGTCAGGCAGCGTGACTGCGCTGCGTTGCCTTTTCCAGGTACTGGCTAAGGGTGTTCTGTTCGGCTTCGGTGGTGAACAGCCCAAGCTTGGTACGACGCCACAGGATATCTTCAAGGCTGGTAGCCCACTCATGCTCGCGCAGGTAATCCACCTCGCGGGCAAACAGCCCTGCACCGATGGCCTGACCCAGGTCCTGCGGGCCTTCAACGCCTGCCAGAAGCGTCCAGACGCGGCTGCCATAGGTGCGTGCCCAGCGCTGGGCAATGGCCGGGGCAAGCCAGGTATGCCGAGCAAGCAAGGCTTCTTCAAGTGCCTGCGGCGTGGTCATGTCCTCACCGCCCGGCAGGGTTGATTCGGCTGTCCAACTACCGCCCATCTGGCTGAAGAACGGCTTGAGTTCGGCCATGGCCGATTCGGCCAGCTTGCGGTAAGTGGTGAGCTTGCCACCGAAGACCGAGAGCAGGGGGGCTTCACCGTGGGCGGCCGACAGTGCCAAAGTGTAGTCGCGGGTAACGGCCGATGGGTTGTCCGATTCGTCATTGCACAGAGGGCGAACGCCTGCATAGGTGCTGAAAATGTCACTGCGCTGAAGCTGATGATTGAAGTGGGCGTTGACCACGTTGAGCAGGTAGTCGGTTTCCTGATCGGTGATCGCCACCTTGGCAGGATCGCCCGTGTATTCACGGTCGGTGGTGCCGATCAGTGTGAAACGATCAAGGTACGGAATGCAGAAAACGATGCGCTGGTCTTCGTTCTGCAGAATGTAGGCGTGCTCGCCTTCATACAGCCTAGGGACGATCAGATGACTCCCCTGGATCAGACGGATCCCATAAGGGGCGTCCAGTTTCAGGTCGTTCTTGATGAACTGCGCAACCCATGGGCCGGCGGCGTTCACCAGGCCCTTGGCACGCACCGTCCGGGTGCTGCCGTCGGCGTGTTGCACTTCCACTTCCCAGAGGGCGCCGACACGTTTGGCGCCCAGGCACAGCGTCTGGGTGTGAATGTGCGCGCCATGTTCACGGGCAGCCATGGCGTTGAGGACCACCAGGCGAGCATCATCGACCCAGCAGTCGGCATATTCGAAACCACGGGTGATGGCCGGCTTGAGCGCAGAGCCAGCGCCAAATCGCAGGCTGCGCGAGGCGCCCAGCCGCTTGCGCTTGCCCAGGTGGTCGTACAGGAACAGGCCAGCACGGATCATCCAGGCAGGGCGCAAATGGGGGCGATGGGGCAGCACGAAGCGCATGGGTTTGACGATGTGCGGTGCCTTGGCCAACAGTACTTCGCGTTCGGCCAGGGCCTCGCGTACCAGACGAAACTCGTAATGCTCGAGGTAGCGCAGACCTCCGTGAATCAGCTTGCTGCTGGCTGACGAGGTGTGCCTGGCCAGGTCGTCCTTTTCACACAGGAAGACTTTCAGGCCGCGGCCGGCTGCGTCGGCGGCGATGCCCACACCGTTGATGCCACCGCCTATCACCACCAGGTCATAGCAGTCGGCGACGGGAGCGCTGGTCGAATCGGGCTGGGACACAGGGAGGCCTCCTGGAGCAGTTCGTATCGAAAGTGAACATTTATGTTCGTTTCCGAAAATACTAGCGCAAGCGCAGGCGACTCGCCAGTCCGTATTCATAGAAAATACTGATCAGGTGACAAGCAAATGAACATTAACGAAAAAGTCAGCGTGTGTCGGGCGCCTGTGCCACGCCCATGCTCACAGCGCCGGCGCCGACCTTCTAAACCACTTCGACACGTACCTTGTGGTCATTGAGCAGTTGGACCAGGGCAGGGGTCGGTGCCTGGTCAGTCACCAGGCAGTCGACCAGGCTGATGGCCCCCAGGCGCACCATGGCATTGCGCCCGAACTTGCTGGAGTCCGCAGCCAGAATCACCTGCCGAGCATTGGCGATGATCGCCTGGGACACGCGCACTTCCTGATAGTCGAAATCCAGCAGGCTCCCGTCTTCATCGATGCCGCTGATGCCGACCAGGGCGTAATCGACCTTGAACTGATTGATGAAGTCCACACTCGCCTGGCCTACGACACCGCCGTCACGGCGCACGGTGCCGCCCGCCACCAGCACCTCGAAGTCATCCTTGGCCGCCAGGATGGAGGCGACGTGCAGGTTGTTGGTAATGACCTTCAGTTGGCTGTGGTTGAGCAAAGCGCGGGCGATGGATTCGGTGGTGGTCCCGATATTGATGAACAGCGAGGCATGATCGGGCACCTGCCGCGCGACAGCCTCGGCGATGCGCTGCTTTTCATCACGCATCTGGTCGGCGCGCATGGCATAGGCGGTGTTTTCGACGCTTGAATCGTAGGCTGCGCCCCCGTGGTACCGGCGCAACAGGTCGAGCTCTGCCAGTTGGTTGATGTCGCGGCGGATCGTCTGCGGGGTAACGACGAACAGCTGCGCCATTTCCTCGATACTGACATAGCCGCGGTCGCGGACCAGTTCGAGGATTTGTTGTTGGCGTGGAGGCAAATTCATGGACGTCCTTCGGAGCAGCCTGACAAATGCTGCAATGATGCCGTAGGACGGGGATGACGACCAGCGTGGCGTCCGAAGGGTGGATCCGGCGCAGACCTGGGAGCGGACTGCGCCGTTGCCTAAAGCGATCAGGCGTCGTGATCTTCCCAATCGCGGGTGCGATCGACGGCTTTTTTCCAGCCGCCGTACAATTTCTCTTTCTGCGTTTCATCCAGTTGCGGGCTGAACTCCCGCTCGATGATCGCCTTGTTGCGCAGCTCGTCCAGACTGCTCCAGAAACCGCAAGCCAGGCCCGCCAGGTAGGCTGCACCCAGCGCCGTGGTTTCACGCATCTTGGGGCGCTCGACACACGTGCCGAGGATATCGGCCTGGAACTGCATGAGGAAATTGTTGGCCACGGCGCCGCCGTCGACGCGCAGTTCGGACAGGCGCTGGCCGCAGTCCTGCTGCATGGCATCGAGCACGTCGCGGGTCTGGTAGGCGATGGACTCCAATGCTGCGCGGATGATGTGATCCACCTTGACGCCACGGGTCAGGCCAAATAGCGCACCGCGGGCATAAGGGTCCCAGTAGGGGGCGCCGAGGCCGGTGAAGGCAGGCACCAGGTAGACGCCATTGCTGTCCTTTACCTTGCTGGCGAAGTACTCGGTATCCAACGCGTCATTGACGATCTTCAGCTCATCACGCAGCCACTGGACCGTGGAGCCACCGTTGAACACGGCCCCTTCCAGGGCATAGGCCACTTCACCGCGCGGGCCACAGGCAATGGTGGTCAGCAGGCCATGGGATGACGTGACGGCCTTGTCGCCCGTGTTCATCAACAGGAAGCAACCGGTGCCGTAGGTGTTCTTCGCCTGCCCCGGTTCCACGCACATCTGCCCGAACAGCGCCGATTGCTGGTCCCCGGCAATGCCGGCGATGGCGATGCCACTTTTGGTGTGCCCATAGACCTCGGAGGAGGAGCGCACTTCTGGCAGCATTTGCGCAGGAATGCCCAGGATGTCGAGCAGTTTTTCATCCCACTGCAGCGTGTGGATGTTGAACATGAGGGTTCGCGAGGCATTGGTGTAGTCGGTGACATGCACCTTGCCGCCGGAAAACTTCCAGATCAGCCAGGTATCGACGGTGCCGAACAGCAGCTCGCCACGTTCGGCGCGTTCCCGGGCGCCGTCGACATTGTCCAGGATCCACTTGAGCTTGGTACCGGAAAAGTACGGGTCGGTGACCAGGCCCGTGGTTTCACGAATGTAGTCCTCAAAGCCGTCGCGCTTGAGCTGGGCGCAGATTTCGGTGCTGCGCCGGCATTGCCAGACGATGGCATTGTACACCGGGCGGCCTGTTTCCTTGTCCCAGACGACGGTCGTCTCGCGCTGGTTGGTGATACCCAGGGCCGCGACCTGGGCATGGCTGATGCCAGCCTGGGCCAGTGCCTCGACCATGGTCGCACTCTGGGTGGCAAAGATTTCCATGGGGTCGTGCTCGACCCAGCCTGCCTGCGGATAATGCTGCACGAACTCACGCTGTGAGGTGCCGACCACATTGGCGTCACGGTCGAAGATGATCGCACGCGAACTGGTGGTGCCCTGGTCCAGGGCGATGATGTATTGCTTGTCCTGAGTGTCTGTCATGGTGTTGGCCTTGCAAAATAGGGGTCGTGGCGGGTCTGGCTGCCGTGCTCAACTGATTTGCGTATCGCCTTGGCGACCGTCGCCTGTCGCGGGCGTGGGCGCTGGTGCAGGCAGGTTGCGGGCAATCAAGCCACGATAGGTGGCAGCACCCAGGCAGGCGCCGATGATAGGGCCGAATATCGGCACCAGGAAGTAAGGCACATCCCGGCCGCCGGTAAAGGCGATTTCGCCCCAGCCTGCCAGGAACGTCATGATTTTCGGGCCCAGATCGCGTGCCGGGTTCATGGCAAAGCCGGTCAACGGCCCCATGGCACTGCCAATCACCGCGATCAGCAAGCCGATCAGCAGCGGCGCCATCGCGCCGCGTGGCAGGCCGTTGTTGTCGTCGGTCAGGGCCATGATGACGGCCATGAGGATCGCCGTGATGACCACCTCAACCAGCAGCGCTTGCGCCGTGGACAGGGAGGGGTGTGGGTAGGTCGAGAACACCGCCGCCAGTTCCAGGCTGGATTCACTACCGCGCAGCAGGGTGTGCGCTTGTTCGAAATCGAAGAACAGGCTGCTGTAGAGGGTGTAGACCAGTGCCGCGCCGCAGAAGGCACCGCACACTTGGGCTAGTATGTAGAAAGGCAGCTTGCGCCGCTCGAAGCCGGCGAACAGGGTCAGCGCGATGCTGACGGCAGGGTTCAGGTGGGCACCGGAGATCCCTGCGGTGAGGTAGATACTCATGCTGACCCCCACCCCCCAAATGATGCTGATTTCCCAGAGTCCGAAGCTTGCGCCTGCGACCTTGAGCGCGGCGACGCAGCCGGTACCGAAGAAGATCAGCAGCGCAGTACCGAGAAATTCGGCCAGGCACTGGCTGGACAGCGTGGGTTGGCCTAGGGCAATTGTCATGTATGACCTCGTTGTTTTTGTTGTGAGTCGCGTGGGGCTCGACAGCAAGGCCCGGACCTTCCGGATGGTCCTGGGCGGGTATGAGATGCACCGTGAAGGTGCACCCCCGGTATTCAGAAACGAAAAAATATAGACAAGAAACGCTGATGTCAAAGGTCGAAAGTGAACGGTCAGTCACGTTTTGGGCAACCGCCGCCAGCGTGACGCCCCTTTGTAGAGCGGGGCGCTTGGGCTTATTGGCTGGGATGTAGGAATTGACCTAAAGTAGCTGCCGATCTGTCTTACACCGGAACTTCGTATGACTCCCGCTCTGGATCTGTTGAAAAAGCATCACGCGCACTATCACGTTCACAGCTACGAGCATGATCCCAAGACAGCGTCCTATGGGTTGGAAGCTGCAGATAAGCTCGGCCTGGACCCACAGCAGGTGTTCAAGACGCTGCTGGCCTGTAGCGAAAAAGGAGAGCTGCTGGTGGCGGTGGTGCCTGTGGTGGGTACGCTCGATCTCAAGGCCTTGGCGCACGCGGCGGGCGTCAAAAAGTGCGAGATGGCCGATCCGGTCAAGGCGCAGCGAGCAACGGGTTACCTGGTAGGTGGGATCAGCCCCTTAGGGCAGAAGAAGCGTCTGCGCACCTTCATCGACGAGGCGGCGCAGCGTTTTGCGACCATCCATGTGAGTGCTGGACGACGTGGGCTGGAGGTAGAACTGGCGGCAACGACTTTGGCCGAGCATACTCAGGGCACCTTTGCCAGTATCGGCAGAACGTGATGCCAGCGCCCATTCACCCTCGCTACCCGCTCGGATCGAGCCGGTAGCGCGTCCGCTCAAGACGTAGCCCGGGCCTGGCGTCAGTTTGGCCCGCTGTGGCGACGAACCCCTGTTGCCTGCTGCACCGTCTGGGTAGCGATGCTACCTGGCACCGGGAACACCACCAGGTGGTCGGCTTTTACCGCAATGCCCACCTCTTCGCCTGGCTGGCGATCCACATGGCTGGTGAAGATCGCTTCGAGCTGGCTGCCGGTGGGGAGTTGCAGGCGATACAGCGTTGAGGCGCCTAGAAAGCTCTTGGCCACGATGACAGCGCGCAACGGGCTTTCGGGAGCGTGCACGATATCATCCGGGCGCAGCAACACATCCACCGAGCTGCCCTGCGCCATGCGATAGGCACGGTTGCCTCGCAGCTCGCCCAGTTCGGTGCTGACGGCTTCCACGCTGGTCATCTGGCCACGGATGAAATAGCCCTGGCCGATGAAACTGGCCACGAAAGGTGTCTGTGGCTCGTGGTACAGGTTGTAGGGCGTATCCCACTGCTCAAGCCGGCCCTCCTTGAACACCCCAACCTGGTCGCTGACAGCGAACGCTTCTTCCTGGTCATGGGTGACCAGAATGGCGCTGGTGCCGCGCTGCTTGAGGATGTCACGCACCTCATGGCTGAGCCTGCGACGAAGCTCCACGTCAAGATTGGAAAATGGCTCGTCCAAAAGCAGCAATTGCGGCTCTGGGGCCAACGCCCGTGCCAGTGCGACCCGCTGCTGCTGGCCGCCGGACAACTCGTGGGGGTAACGGCCACCCAACCCACCCAACTTGACCAGGTCGAGCATCTCGTCGATGACCGCAGCTTGGCGTGGGTGCTTGGCGATACCGAAGGCGATGTTCTGCGCCACCGTCAGATGGGGGAACAGGGCGTAGTCCTGGAACACCATGCCGATGCGACGCTTCTCCGGCGCCAGGGTAAACCCCGCCTTGGAAATGACGTTGCCGGCCAGTTGGATTTCGCCTTCGTGCACCGACTCGAAACCCGCGATGGCGCGCAAGGTCGTGGTCTTGCCGCAGCCGGACGAGCCAAGCAGGCAGCCAATGTCGCCTGCATTCAGATGCAGATTCAGGTTCTGGACGATGCGCTGGTCGCCGTAGCCGCAGGCAAGGTTGCGCAGGTTGAGCAGTAGAGGTTGACTCATGCGTGGTGGTAAGCCGGTTCGACGAGAAATTCGAGAAGTGCCTTTTGTGCATGCAGACGGTTCTCAGCTTGATCCCAGGCGACCGAACGGGGGTCATCGAGCAGATCATGGCTGATTTCCTCGCCGCGGTGGGCGGGTAGGCAATGCATGAACAAGACGTCAGGTGCTGCCAGGTCGAGCATGTCGCGGGTGACCTGGTACGGCGCGAAATGCGCCAGGCGACGAGCAGTTTCCTCTTCCTGACCCATGGAAGTCCAGACATCGGTGGTCACCAGGTGGGCGCCTTTTACCGCTTCGCGGGGATCGCGCACGATCTGCACGTGCTCAGCGCCGATGGCCTTGAACCGGGGATCGGGCTCATACCCCTCGGGGCAGGCGATGCGCAGCTGGAAACCGAACTGCCGGGCCGCTTCGATGTAGGAGTTGCACATGTTGAAGCCATCGCCAATCCAGGCGACGGTCTTGCCTTCGATCGCCCCCCGGTGCTCGAGAAACGTCTGCATGTCGGCCAGAAGCTGACACGGGTGCGACTCGTCCGACAGGGCATTGATCACCGGTACGCGGGACTTGGCGGCAAAGTCGGTCAGGGTGCTGTGGGCGTGGGTCCGTATCATCACCACGTCGAGCATGCTCGACAAGACGATGGCGCTGTCGCCGATTGGCTCGCCTCGCCCCAGCTGGGTGTCGCGTGGGGACAGGAAGATGGCCTGGCCGCCAAGCTGGATCATCCCGGCTTCGAAGGACACGCGGGTGCGGGTCGACGATTTTTCGAAGATCATGCCCAGCACACGGCTTTTGAGCGGCTCGAACAGCACGCCGCGCTTGCGCAGGTCCTTCAGCTCGATGCCGCGGCGGATCACCCCGAGCAATTCGTCGGTGGTGAAGTCCAGCAGGGAGAGAAAGTGCCTAGCGCTCATGATTGACTACCTTATCTGCAACAGTATGCAGGCCGACCGTGCGGTTTTTTTTGACAACGGCGGTGACCTGCGGCGTAAGCCGCACGGGGCGGACGAATAGGGAAAGGCGCAATACTATAATTAAATGTCGCCTGAAACCAAGGGGTGAAACCACTTGGTGCCCCCGGCGCTGTTGCAAGGGGTTTCGCAGGGCACTGTATTGCTGTGTTTTATTTGCTACGGCTGTTTGTACACGGCTTGAGGGTGCATTGGCAAACGGGCTGGGTCTGCCGTGTGGGTGATAAAGGCCAATTCACACCACGAAGCACGCTGGCCCCTGCGCAGGGCACAGTTCATAGTCGAGCCATCAAGACAACGAGGCATGCGGCCATGACCCGTACCCTGCACCACCGCGCCTGTCACCTGTGTGAAGCCATTTGTGGTTTGAACATCGTGGTGAGCCACGCGCCTGGCGAACCTGCCAGGATCGAGTCCATCAAGGGCGACCCTCAGGACCCTTTCAGCCGGGGGCATGTCTGCCCCAAGGCGGTGGCGCTGCAGGATATCCAGAATGATCCTGATCGGCTGCGCCAACCCCACCGGCGCGTGGGCGAGCAGTGGCAGGCGATTGGGTGGGAGGAGGCATTTGACCT
This sequence comes from Pseudomonas sp. I3-I5, assembly GCF_022699445.1. NCBI lineage: Bacteria > Pseudomonadati > Pseudomonadota > Gammaproteobacteria > Pseudomonadales > Pseudomonadaceae > Pseudomonas > Pseudomonas sp. I3-I5. Next base: position 974,882 of record NZ_CP093940.1, read on the forward strand.
CGCCGCCGAGCGCCTGTGGGACGTGCAGCAGGCCCACGGCAACAATGCGGTTGCCGTGTATCAAGGCAACCCGAGTGTGCACAACTATGGGTTGATGACCCATGGCAACTACTTTTTAGGGCTGTTGAAAACCCGCAATCGCTTTTCTGCCACGTCTGTGGACCAACTGCCTCAGCACCTGATCAGCCACCTGATGTATGGCCATGGGCTGCTCTTGCCGATTCCGGACATCGATCACACGGACTTCATGCTGGTGCTGGGCGGCAACCCGTTGGCCTCCAACGGCAGCATCATGACTGTCCCCGATGTGGAGAAACGCCTCAAGGCCTTGCAAGCCAGGGGTGGACGTCTGGTGGTGATCGACCCGCGGCGCACTGAAACTGCGGCGATCGCAGACAGTCATCTATTCATTCGCCCCGGCGGCGACGCGGCCTTGTTGTGCGGGCTGCTCAACACGTTGTTCGAAGAAGGCTTGACGCGCGGCTCGCATCTGCCGATTACAGGGCTGACCGATGTCCGCGCCGCCCTGGCTCCCATGACAGCCGAGGCCATGAGCAGCCTGTGCGGCATCCCGGCGCAGGACATTCGTCAGTTGGCGCGTGATTTCGCCGCGGCGGACAAGGCGGTCTGTTACGGCCGCATGGGGGTATCGACCCAGGTGTTCGGCACCCTCTGTCACTGGCTGGTACAGATGATCAACCTGGTCACCGGTAACCTTGATCGCAAGGGCGGGGCACTGTGTACCGAACCTGCGGTGGACGTGGTGGCGAGCACGTCGGGTGGTCACTTCAACGTCTGGCAGAGTCGGGTGTCCGGCCTGCCCGAATATGCCGGGGAACTGCCGGTAGTGGCGCTTGCCGAGGAGATGCTGACCCCGGGTGAGGGGCAGGTCCGGGCTTTGGTCACGGTCGCGGGCAATCCCGTGCTGTCCACGCCCAACGGGCGGCAATTGGACAGCGCACTGTCGGGGCTCGATTTCATGCTCAGCATCGACCTGTACATCAACGAAACCACGCGCCATGCCGATCTGATCCTGCCATCGACTTCAGCCCTGGAAAACGATCACTACGACACCACCTTCAACTTGCTGGCAGTTCGCAATGTGAGCCGGTTCAACCGAGCGATTCTGCCCAGGCCCGATGGCGCCCTGCACGACTGGGAAATCTTCGTCGGCCTGGCCAAGGCGTATGCGCGACGCGCCGGGCGTGAACTGTCGCCGACCGTAGCGCCAGCGCAGATGATCGACAAAGCCTTGCGCAGCGGGCGTTATGGGCAGGCGACGCCCTGGCAGCTGTCACTCCAGACCCTAGATGCACACCCGCACGGGTTGGACCTGGGCCCCTTGCAGGCCAACCTTGCACATCGCCTGGGCACTGCGAGCAAAACCGTCGAGGCAGCGCCGCGCCTGCTGCTTGATGATCTACAGCGTCTGGCCCGGCAGGCGCCGCCAGAAACCGGGCAACTGCTGCTCATCGGGCGGCGGCACGTACGCAGCAACAATTCCTGGATGCACAATTATCACAGGCTGGTGAAAGGTAAACCGCGCCATCACTTGTTGATGCACCCTGATGACCTGCGTCAGCGCCAACTGCAGGATGGCCAGCAGGTCAGGGTGCGCTCGCGAGCAGGGGCGGTGCAGGTGCAGGTGCAGGCATGCGAAAGCATGATGCCCGGGGTGGTAAGCCTGCCCCATGGCTTCGGGCATGACCGTCAGGGTGTGCGCCTTCAGACTGCCCAGGCGCAGCCCGGCGTCAGCGCCAATGATCTTACTGACGAGCTGCTGCGTGACTCGGTCTGTGGCAATGCTGCGCTCAACGGCGTTCCTGTGTACGTCGAAGCCGCTTGAGCCTTGGCAAGGCCGAGCATGCTGCTCGGCTTTCCGTTACAATGCGTCACCGTGCCGACGCCCGTGTCGGAAAGTCAAGCCGAGGTGCTACATGGATATCATCGAAACGATCAAAGAGCAGATTGCCAACAACACCATTCTGCTTTACATGAAGGGCTCGCCGAATGCGCCGCAGTGCGGCTTTTCGGCCCGTGCCTCCCAGGCAGTGATGGGTTGCGGCGAGAAGTTCGCCTACGTCGACATCCTGCAGAACCCGGAAATCCGCGCCAACCTGCCCAAATATGCCAACTGGCCAACCTTCCCCCAGCTGTGGGTCGGTGGTGAGCTGGTCGGTGGCAGCGACATCGTGCTGGAAATGTTCGAAAAGGGTGAGCTGCAGACCCTGATCAAGGATGCCGCCGCCAAGGCGAAGGCTGCCGAAGCGTAAACACTGCGCTCATAAAAAAACCCGCCATTGGCGGGTTTTTTTGTAGGGGCGTCTTATTCTTCGCCCATCTGCGACTGCAGGTAATTTTCGATACCGATCTTGTCGATCAAGCCCAGCTGGGTTTCCAGCCAGTCGATATGCTCTTCTTCGGACTCCAGAATATCTTCGAGGACGTCACGCGAACCAAAGTCACCCGCTGTTTCGCAGTGGGCAATGGCCGCCTTCAGGTCGATCAGGCCTTTCTGCTCGATTCGCAGGTCGCATTCGAGCATCTCCTTGGTGTGCTCGCCAATCAGCAGCTTGCCCAGGTCCTGAACGTTAGGGATACCTTCGAGAAACAGAATACGCTTGATCAATTTGTCAGCGTGCTTCATTTCGTCGATGGATTCTTTGTACTCGTGCTTGCCGAGCTTGTTCAGGCCCCAATCTTCGTACATGCGGGCATGCAGGAAGTACTGGTTGATTGCGACCAGCTCGTTTCCGAGGATCTTGTTGAGATGCTGGATGACGCTGATGTCGCCTTTCATTGGGGTTCCTGCCCTGTCGAAGTGTGCCAATGCAGGGAAGTTTGAGCCTGATGCTCAGGCCTGTCAAACCTAAGTAATTGAATAATAAATGAAAATTAATAGGAATAAGAATGTTTGTGAACCGCGTTGGCGCGCTAACTTGTTGAATTAAAGCGAAAAAAAACCGGACACAGGGTCCGGTTTTTGTCAATCTGGGTATCAGGCAGTGGTGAATTCCACCGGATAGGGCAGGGCGGCCTGGCTGACCTGAAGTTTGGTCAGTGTCTCGCGCACCACTTCCTTGGCCAGGCAAGCGCACTTGCCACACTGGCTGGCGACATTGGTGGCGGCTCGGACTTCCTTGTAGCTGCAGCATCCTTCATAGATCGCATCGCGGATCTGTCCGTCGGTGACGCCGACACAAAGACACACATACATAGGGCTGACCATCGCTGGCGGGTTCGATGGGTTGGAGCTTAATGTGAATGAGAATGCTTGTCAAAGTGGTTTCAGAAGGCATTCGGCCCGGCTGACCAGCGGTCGTGCGCTCAGCATTCGGCCTGCCATCGTAACCTGTGTATGATGGTCAACCTTTGCTGCATGTCGGGTCGGCGACTCGGCCTGGCAATGGTTCTTCACTCACATCAGGAGATAACAATGAGCGTACTCGTTGGCAAGAAAGCCCCCGATTTTACCGTACCTGCCGTACTGGGCAGCGGCGAGATCGTCGACAGCTTCAACCTGGCCTCGGCCATCAAGGGCAAGTACGGCCTGGTGTTCTTCTACCCGCTGGACTTCACCTTCGTTTGCCCGTCCGAGCTGATTGCCCTGGACAACCGCATTCCTGACTTCCAGGCGCGCAACGTAGAAGTGATCGGCGTATCGATCGACTCGCACTTCACCCACAACGCATGGCGCAACACCCCCGTCAACAATGGCGGCATCGGCCCGGTCAAGTACACCCTGGCTGCCGACATGACCCATGAAATCTGCAAGGCCTACGACGTGGAGTCCGAAGGCGGCGTGGCCTTCCGTGGCGCCTTCCTGATCGACACCAACGGTGTCGTGCGCTCGCAGATCATCAACGATCTGCCGCTGGGCCGTAACATGGACGAGCTGCTGCGCCTGGTCGACGCCCTGCAGTTCCACGAAGAGCACGGCGAAGTCTGCCCTGCCAACTGGAAAAAAGGCGACAAGGGCATGAACGCATCGCCAGAAGGCGTTGCTGCCTACCTGAGCGAGAACGCCGGCAAGCTGTAAGCCCGCGTCGCGCACAAAAAAACCGGCCCTCATGGCCGGTTTTTTTTTGGCCAGCCGCATGGGGCTGACCTGAACCTGGAACGCGCGGATCAATCCTGGCGCCAGCCGCCCATGTCTTTCCAGCGATTGACGATACCGCAGAACAGCTCAGCCGTTTTTTCGGTGTCGTAGCGCGCCGAGTGGGCCTCGCGACCATCGAAATCGATGTCGGCGCTCTGGCAGGCGCGAGCCAGTACGGTTTGCCCATAAGCGAGCCCTGCCAGGGTGGCCGTGTCGAAGCTTGAGAACGGGTGGAACGGGTTACGCTTGAGGTCGTTGCGCGCTACCGCCGCGTTGAGGAAACCCAAATCGAAACTGCTGTTGTGGCCCACCAGAATGGCGCGCTTGCAGCCATTGGCCTTGAGCGCCTTGCGGATGCCTCGGAAGATATCCGTCAGGGCCGTTTCCTCGCTTACTGCCATGCGCAACGGATGGTCGAGCTTGATGCCGGTGAACTCCAGCGCGGCAGCCTCGATGTTGGCGCCTTCGAAGGGCTCCACCCGGTGAAAATAGGTATGTTCGGGGAACAGGAAACCCTTTTCGTCCATGCCAATGGTGACGGCAGCAATTTCCAGCAAGGCGTCAGTGGCGCTGTTGAAGCCGCCAGTCTCCACATCCACCACCACTGGCAGGTAACCCCGGAAGCGTTCTGCCATCGGATGGCGGTGACCACCGCTGCCGGAGGATTCAAGTTCGTCTTCGTACAGGTCTTCGCTCACGCGTGTTCCTCCAGCAGGCGCCAGCGCAGTGTTTCCCCGGCGCGCAGCGGGATCACGGTTTGCTCACCGAAGGGCAGGCTCTCTGGGGCCGTCCACTGATCACGAACCAGGGTAATGGTGTCGGTGTTGGCCGGCAGGCCGTAGAACGCAGGGCCGTGCAGGCTGGCAAAGCCTTCGAGCTTGTCTAGCGCGTTGCGTTGTTCGAACGCCTCTGCATAGAGTTCGATGGCCGCGTACGCGGTATAGCAGCCAGCGCACCCACACGCCGCTTCCTTGGCGTGGCGGGCGTGAGGAGCCGAGTCGGTGCCGAGGAAGAATTTCGGGTTACCGCTGGTGGCGGCGTCGAGCAACGCCACCTGATGCGTGTTGCGCTTGAGAATGGGCAGGCAATAGAAATGGGGTCGTATTCCGCCCACCAGCATATGGTTGCGGTTGTACAGCAAGTGCTGCGCCGTGATGGTGGCGCCAACGTTGGCCGAAGCTTCGGTCACGAACTGGGCCGCATCGCTGGTGGTAATGTGCTCGAAGACTACCTTGAGCGTGGGGAAACGCTCGACCAGGCGGCGCATGTGCTCATCGATGAAGCGCTTTTCACGGTCGAACACGTCGATCTCGCTGCGCGTGACTTCGCCGTGCACCAGCAACGGCATGCCGACTTCAGCCAGCGCCTCGATAGCGGGGAAGATGTTGTCGATGCTGGTCACACCAGAATCGGAATTGGTGGTGGCGCCTGCCGGGTAGAGCTTGGCGGCATGCACGATACCGCTGGCCTTGGCATCTCGGATGTCTTGCGCGCTGGTGCGGTCGGTGAGATACAGCACCATCAACGGCTCAAACCGACTGCCAGCCGGGCGAGCAGCCAGGATACGGTCACGATAGGCCCCGGCTTCGGCGGCATTGCGCACCGGCGGCACCAGGTTGGGCATGATGATGGCACGGGCGAAAGTGCGCGCCACATCACCAACGGTGTGGGGCAGGACGGCACCATCACGCAGATGGATGTGCCAGTCGTCGGGGCGCAGGAGGGTCAGGCGATCGGACATTGAGGATTCCAGGCGGGTCGAACTCAAGCCGCAATGCTACCGGAAAAGCCCCTCCAGAGCACAGGTATCAAGTTTTCCCGCGACTGCCCGATAGCGTAAAGGTGAGTGTCGAATTATGTGGAGCCCGCCGTGCGCCAGCGTTACCTAGCCTTGTTTATCGTGTTTGCCAGCTTGCCGGCCGGTGCGTTGACGTTTCAGACGCGCATGGAAAGCATTGCCTGGACGGTGGAGGGTGACGCGTTCGAATGCCGGCTGATCCAGCCGATAGACGGTTTCGGAAGCGGCGAATTCGTGCGTCGTGCCGGTGAGCAACCGGTGTTTCGTCTGCGCTCACAGACCAATGCGCTCGGCGCCGGCGGTGCCACCTTGCTGGCGGCAGCAGCACCCTGGCAACCTGGGCGCGGGGACATCAACCTGGGCAATGTGCGCATGGCGCGCACCGGCGTGCTGTTCAACTCATCCCAAGGCCAGGCCAGTCGGTTGATCAACGGCCTGCTCGATGGCCGCAGCGCCGTGGTGCGCAATTACACCGGGGAGGGGGGCAGGGCAATGGAAGTGCGCGTACTGCCGGTCAGTTTCGCCAAGGCCTACAGCGACTACCAGGCCTGCGCCAGCAAGCTGCTGCCCATGAACTACGACCAGGTACGCCAGACCCAGGTGGGCTTCCCGGGTGGCGGCATCGTGCTGGATCAGGCTGCCAAGGCCCGACTGGATGTGCTGCTTGAGTACATGAAGGCCGACCCCAGCGTCAATCAGGTGGCCTTGGACGGGCATTCCGACAACAGCGGCAACCGGTTGACCAACCGCGACGTGTCCCGCCGGCGAGCCCTGGCGGTCGCCGATTACCTCATGGCCCACGGCGTGCCTGAAAGTCAGATAACCGTGCGTTTCCACGGCGAGCGTTACCCGCTGGCCAAGAACAACAACGCCGGCAATCGGGCCCGTAACCGGCGGGTCAACATCGAGCTAGAGCGAGGCCCTGTCCAGGCGCAGCCCACACAAAAGGTCGCCGAGGCTCCCGCTGCTCCCGCGCAGGCTGCGGGTACCACGACGCCGGCCCAAGGCAAACCCGCCATGGCCAAGTAGCAGCCGTCGCGCCATCGACAATTCTTGTCGCTTTGTCGTCAGAAGCTGTCGCGCCTCTATAAATTGAGCCTCAACGCCGTTAGAATCGGGCCTTTTCCGTACAACCCCGTGGAGTGATGGCATGGCGGACGTAAAAAAGGTCGTACTGGCGTATTCCGGCGGCCTTGATACTTCGGTGATTCTCAAGTGGCTGCAAGATACCTACAACTGCGAAGTGGTGACGTTCACCGCCGACCTGGGGCAGGGCGAAGAGGTCGAGCCGGCGCGCGCCAAGGCTCAGGCAATGGGCGTCAAAGAGATCTACATCGACGACCTGCGCGAAGAATTCGTGCGTGATTACGTGTTCCCGATGTTCCGCGCCAACACCGTATATGAAGGCGAGTACCTGCTGGGTACTTCCATCGCCCGTCCGCTGATCGCCAAGCGTCTGATCGAAATCGCCAACGAAACCGGTGCCGACGCCATCTCCCACGGCGCTACCGGCAAAGGCAACGACCAGGTTCGGTTCGAACTGGGCGCTTATGCCCTCAAGCCTGGCGTCAAGGTCATCGCGCCATGGCGTGAATGGGACCTGCTCTCGCGCGAGAAGCTGATGGACTACGCCGAGAAGCACGGTATCCCGATCGAGCGTCATGGCAAGAAGAAGTCCCCTTACTCGATGGACGCCAACCTGCTGCACATCTCCTATGAAGGCGGTGTGCTGGAAGATACCTGGACCGAGCACGAAGAAGACATGTGGCGCTGGAGCGTTTCGCCCGAAAACGCCCCGGACCAGGCAACCTACCTGGAACTGACCTACCGCAACGGCGACATCGTCGCGATCGACGGTGTAGAGAAGAGCCCGGCCACTGTCCTGGCCGATTTGAACCGCATCGGCGGCGCCAACGGCATCGGTCGACTGGACATCGTCGAAAACCGCTACGTGGGCATGAAATCGCGTGGCTGCTACGAAACCCCTGGCGGCACCATCATGCTCAGGGCGCACCGCGCCATCGAGTCGATCACCCTGGACCGCGAAGTCGCTCACCTCAAAGACGAGCTGATGCCCAAGTACGCCAGCCTGATCTACACCGGTTACTGGTGGAGCCCGGAGCGCGTCATGCTCCAGCAGATGATCGACGCCTCCCAGGTCAATGTGAACGGTATCGTGCGTCTGAAGCTCTACAAGGGCAACGTTACCGTGGTCGGCCGCAAGTCCGACGACTCGCTGTTCGATGCCAACATCGCCACCTTCGAAGAAGACGGCGGTGCCTACAACCAGGAAGACGCGGCGGGCTTCATCAAGCTCAATGCGCTGCGTATGCGCATCGCTGCGAACAAAGGCCGTTCGTTGCTCTGATGCAGCAAGCCGTTCTGCAAGAACCCGGCCTAGTGCCGGGTTTTTTGTCTTTACTCCAGCGGGCTGACTGAAAGCCGGACACACTGGCCCCTCGGCACATTGCAGAACTGCCAGGTGCGAGCCGGCTCAGGCGCTTGTGCGAGCGCTTGCAACAACTCCTTTTCCATCAACTGACTTGCCTCTGGCCCGCTGAACATGAAGGTCATCGGCTCCCCATGCGCGATTGCGCTTGGCGTGGTCGTGGAGGTGATCTTGCGGGCACTCTGCGCACTGTCCACAGCTTCAGTGCGCGATCCAGCAGGCGTATAGAAGGACTTGTAATTGAAGTTCAGCGTCAGGAAGAACAAAGCGGTCAGAAAGAAGGGAAAACCAACCAGGAACCACGTGTAAAGCGTCTGGCTGGCTTCGCTGAGAAAAGGCAAGGTAGCCAGGGCGGAGGCTTCGATTATCCCAGCAAAGATGGCGACAATTGTCAGCGGAGCAACGGGTTGTGCTTGATTCATGGGCCTTCTCCTGCGCTTTCGTTACATCTATAGCCTAGGATCTTGCTCAGCTAAACCCTGCACTGTTTCCATGCCGCGGCTGCGCCTGGCTAGCGTTCGAAGCTTAATGAAAACCGTTGTCCGCGGTTGATGTGAAAGTTTCGGGAGTTGTCCTCCCGGGGAGTGTTATCCGCTTTTTTATAATTAGCTTGTAACAACTCTTCATATTGTGTGTAGGAAACTTCCGTAAGTTTAGTAATCCGTGTCTGTACGTCCGTTTCTAGGCGAAAACGCCGCGCCATGAGTTCTTCTCTCGGTTATCGTAGCCTGCCAATGCAATAGCAATGAATGGATATCGCATGAACAAAGTGCTTATCGTGGATGATCACCCTGTGATACGTCTGGCCGTACGCATGCTGATGGAGCGGCATGGGTACGATGTCGTCGCTGAAACGGACAACGGAGTGGCCGCGCTGCAACTGACTCGGCAACATCTTCCCGATATCGTCGTGCTGGACATCGGCATACCCAAGCTCGACGGCCTCGAAGTCATCGGCCGCATGGCCAGTTCCAGCCCATGCAGCAAAGTGCTCGTACTGACCTCCCAGGCACCCGGCAACTTCTCGATGCGGTGCATGCAGGCAGGGGCGGCAGGGTACGTGTGCAAGCAACAGGAACTGACCGAACTGCTCAGCGCGATCAAAGCCGTGCTATCGGGCTATAGCTACTTTCCCAACCAGGCGCTGCACGCCTCGCGAGGGCGCAGCGGCGGCAGTGAAGCGGAAATGGTCAATCGCCTTTCGGCAAGGGAGATGACGGTGCTTCAGCAATTGGCGCGGGGCCGTTCGAACAAGGAAATCGCCGACAGCATGTACTTGAGCAACAAGACGGTCAGTACCTACAAGTCTCGGCTGCTGCTCAAGCTAAACGCTCGGTCATTGGTGGACCTGATCGAGCTGGCGCAGCGACAGGGGTTGAACTGATGGTATGCAGAGCCTCCTCCAGGGGAGCTCTGCGCCGAATTCGAGGCCCTGAACGGCGCAGTCAGTGAAGGGAACGGGGCCATCGAAGGCCCGCCAGCGACCACCTCCCTAGAGGTCGTAATCGAAATCGGCCAGTTGCTTCTGCAATCGACGTTCTTCCAGCAGATTGTCGATGGTGCGACGCTTGCTCAAATTGGTTTTCGCCGGTTCCACGTGCGGCTCGACCTCTTCTTCAGCTGTCACAAAATCGTCTTCAATCGCGAGGTCGTCTTTATCAGTGCTCATGAGTCGCTCCACGGCAAGGGCCAATGGCCGACCTTATAACCATAAAGTGAGCGCTGGTAAAAAAGATTTTTTCAATCGAAGCGCAGTGTTTTTACTATTGCTTCAATCATCAGTGGTCTTGTGCTTGTATTCGCACAGGTCCTCGATTCGGCAACTGCCGCATCTGGGCTTACGGGCCTGACAGACATAGCGGCCATGCAAGATCAGCCAATGGTGTGCGTCGAGCAAGTAATCCTTGGGGACGAACTTGAGCAGTTTTTTTTCCACCTCCAGCACCGTCTTGCCCGGGGCGATGCCTGTGCGATTGCTGACGCGGAAGATATGGGTATCCACAGCCATCGCCGGTTGGCCAAACGCCGTATTGAGCACTACGTTGGCTGTCTTGCGGCCCACGCCCGGCAAGGCTTCGAGGGCCTCGCGCGTGTCCGGCACCTGGCCGCCGTGCCGCTCAATGAGCAGACGACAGGCCGCGATGACGTTCTTGGCCTTGCTGTTGTAGAGCCCAATGGTCTTGATGTACTGGCTCAGTCCGTCGACACCCAGCGCGTAGATAGCCTCAGGGGTATTGGCGACTGGAAAAAGTCGCGCTGTCGCCTTGTTCACACCGACATCGGTGGACTGCGCGGAGAGGGTCACGGCTACCAGCAGCTCGAAGGGTGTGGTGTAAGCCAGCTCGGTTTTGGGTGTCGGGTTGTCTTCGTGCAGTCGACGGAAGATTTCTCGACGTTTGACGGCATTCATGAATTGGCAGCGTTCCTGGAGAACGTGAGCAGTCACTTGGACGCGCCTGCTCTAGGCAAAGCGCAGCAGCCCGTGGCTGCGCGCCATTGTCGCAAGGCGGAGCCCAATGCAGGCTCCGCTTGTGGGTCACTTGATGCGCTGACCGGGCTTGGCGCCGCTGTCGGGGCTGAGCAAGTAGATTTCTTCACCGCCAGGGCCAGCGGCCATCACCATCCCTTCAGAGACGCCAAAACGCATTTTGCGTGGCTTGAGGTTGGCGACCATCATGGTCAGCCGGCCTTCGAGCTGGGCGGGATCAGGGTAGGCAGACTTGATGCCGGAGAAAACGTTACGGCGTTCATCACCGATGTCCAGGGTCAATTGCAGCAGCTTGTCAGCACCCGGTACGGCCTCGGCCTTGACGATCAATGCCACGCGCAGGTCGACAGCGGCAAAGGTATCGAAGTCGACTTCCGCCGACAGCGGGTCCTTGTGCAGCTCGCCATTACCCACAGGTGCCTTGGGCTCCTCTGCGGCCAGCAGGTCTTCCTTGCTGGCCGCGATCATGTCTTGCACCTTGGCAGGCTCGATGCGGCTGAGCAGGGCCTTGAACGGGTTGAGCGTGTGATTTTCCAGGCGAGAGCGGTGATCGTCCCAGGTCAACGGTGCGACATTCAGGAAGGCCTCGGCATCGGCCGCCAGCACGGGCAGCACAGGCTTGAGGAAAATCACCAGTTGGCGGAACAGGTTGATGCCCTGAGCGCAAATGGCTTGCACTTCATCCTGCTTGCCCTCCTGCTTGGCCAGCGACCAGGGCGCCTTGTCGGCGATCCAGGCATTGGCACGGTCGGCCAGTGCCATGATCTCGCGCATGGCGCGTGCGAAGTCGCGGCCCTCGTAGGCCTCGGCGATGGACGGCGCAGCTGCCTGGAAGGCTTCTGTCAGCTCTGGCGCCGCATCACCGGCCACCATCACGCCGCCATTGCCTTTGTGGATGAACCCGGCACACCGGCTGGCGATGTTGACCACCTTGCCCACCAGGTCGGAGTTGACCTTCTGCACGAAGTCTTCGAGATTCAGGTCCAGGTCATCGACCCCACGACCAAGCTTGGCTGCGTAGTAGTAGCGCAGGTATTCGGGTTGCAGATGGTCGAGGTAGGTACGGGCCTTGATGAACGTGCCCCGCGACTTGGACATCTTCGCACCGTTGACGGTGAGGTAGCCGTGCACGTTGACCGCGGTCGGCTTGCGCAAGCCCGCACCTTCGAGCATGGCGGGCCAGAACAGGGCGTGGAAGTTGACGATGTCCTTGCCGATGAAGTGGTAAAGCTCGGCGGTGGAGCCTTGGTTCCAGAAGGCGTCGAAGTCCAGGTCCGGGCGGCGCGCGCACAGGTTCTTGAAGCTCGCCATGTAACCGATTGGCGCGTCCAGCCAGACGTAGAAGTACTTGCCAGGCTCGCCAGGGATCTCGAAACCGAAGTAGGGCGCGTCGCGGGAGATATCCCACTCCTGCAGACCGGCATCCAGCCATTCGGCGAGCTTGTTGGCCACGGCGTCCTGCAACGTGCCGCTGCGCGTCCACTGCTGGAGCATGGCCTGGAAGTCGGGCAGTTTGAAGAAGAAGTGCTGGGAGTCGCGCAGCACCGGTGTAGCACCTGAAATGGCAGACTTGGGGTCTTTCAATTCGGTCGGTGCATAGGTCGCGCCGCATTTTTCGCAGTTATCGCCATACTGGTCTTCGGCCGCGCACTTCGGGCAGGTGCCTTTGATGAAGCGGTCTGCCAGGAACATGCCCTTTTCAGGGTCGAAGTATTGGGTCACCGAGCGGGTAGAGATGTGCCCCGCCTCGCGCAGTCGGGTATAGATCATGCCCGACAGCTCACGGTTTTCTTCGCTGTGGGTGGAGTGGAAATTATCGAAGTCCACCAGGAAGTCAGCAAAGTCGGCGCTGTGCTCAGCTTGTACGTTGGCGATCAGTTGCTCTGGCGTGATGCCTTCCTTCTCGGCCCGCAGCATGATGGCCGAGCCGTGTGCATCATCGGCGCAGACATAGATGCACTGATTGCCGCGCAGCTTTTGAAAGCGGACCCACATGTCTGTCTGGATGTACTCGAGCATATGGCCAAGATGGATCGATCCATTGGCATAGGGCAAGGCGCTGGTGACGAGAATCTGACGTGGCTCGGACATGGTGGCTCGGCTACTTATCTGGCGACGGGTGAAAATGAGGATGATCGGCCACTATAAAGGGCTGACGAATATATTTCACCCCGCGTACGCATCTGCTGACGATTGACGGGTTAGGATAGGCGCTTGTTTTACATTCAGTTTGCCAACGGGAGTGTCCATGAGTGCCCTCAATCGCGCCGCCATCGAAGCCGTGCTTCGCCAGTACACCGACCCCTATCTCGAGCAGGATCCGGTCACTGCCGGTTGCGTGAGTGCCATCGAAATCCAGGATGGGCGTGTCAGCGTACAGATGCAGCTCGGCTACGCCGCAGGCCTGTTCAAGCAAGGCTGGGCGCAGGTGCTGGAAACTGCGATCGGTAACCTTGAGGGGGTGACCCACGCCCAGGTGAACATCGAGTGCGTGATCGCGGCCCACAAGGGCCAGGCTCAGGTGCCCGGTATGGCCAACGTCAAGAACGTCATCGCCGTGGCATCGGGCAAGGGCGGTGTAGGCAAATCCACCACTGCCGCCAATCTTGCGCTGGCACTGGCCCGCGAGGGTGCGCGCGTTGGCATTCTCGATGCGGATATCTATGGCCCCAGCCAAGGTGTGATGTTCGGTATCCCCGAAGGTACTCGGCCGCAGATTCGTGATCAGAAATGGTTCGTGCCTATCCAGGCCCATGGGGTCGAAGTGATGTCAATGGCATTCCTGACCGATGACAATACCCCCATGGTCTGGCGCGGCCCCATGGTTTCGGGTGCGCTGCTGCAGTTGGTAACCCAGACGGCGTGGAATGATCTCGATTACCTGGTCATCGACATGCCGCCTGGCACTGGCGACATCCAGCTGACGCTGGCGCAGAAAGTGCCGGTTGCAGGTTCGGTCATCGTGACCACGCCGCAGGACCTGGCGCTGCTCGATGCCAGAAAAGGCGTGGAAATGTTCCGCAAGGTCAACATACCGGTGTTGGGCGTGGTCGAGAACATGGCCGTACACATCTGCTCCAATTGCGGCCATGCTGAGCACCTGTTCGGCGAAGGTGGCGGTGAGAAACTCGCCAGCCAGTACGGCGTCGATCTGCTGGCTTCGTTGCCGCTTTCGATGTTGATTCGCGAGCAGGCCGACAACGGCAAGCCTACGGCTATCGCCGAGCCCGAGAGCCAGATCGCCATGGTGTACCAGGAGCTGGCACGCAAAGTAGGGGCGCGTATCGTACTGCGTGAAGCGGCAGCGCCAGCGATGCCGAGCATCACTATCAGCGAAGACTGATCAAGATCGGAGGGCGGCTCGGTGAGTCGCTCGTGCTGACGGGCCGTGGTTGTTGGAGGCCGATCCATGTTTAACGGGAGCCTTGACCACGGCCAGCATGCTCTGGCGCCTTCTGGCGAAATGACAGGCATAAAAAAACCCGCCGAAGCGGGTTTTTTTGAAAGCTAGAAAGCTCGATCGACTTAGGCGATCTGAACTTCTTCAGCCTGCATACCTTTCTGGCCGCGGGTAGCGACGAAAGTAACAGCCTGGCCTTCTTTCAGGGTTTTGAAGCCGTCAGCTTGGATGGCTTTGAAGTGCACGAACAGGTCGTCGCCCGACTGAGGGGTGATGAAGCCGTAGCCTTTCTCATCGTTGAACCACTTGACGGTACCGCTTTGACGATTGGACATTTTTCTGTCTCCTTGGACAATTTGATTTCGGTCAGGAAAAACCCCGCCCGGGACTGAGCGCAAAGAGAGCAGAAAATTCAGCGATGGGCCGATCAGGATCGTGCATCAAACTAGAGATTCTCGGTGTCACGTGCAGCACAGTGGCAACACCTTACCCCACTTTGCCCAAGCTGCCAATGGCCAGACGCCTCTTTACCCGAAAAGAGATCGACGGCAGCTGCAAGCCACGCCTTGCGGGCACTGTAGCGGCAGCGGGCGGCAAACGCCGGATGGAACTTTGAAGAGCGCGCCGGGACCGGTAAGATGCGCGTCTATCTTTACCTTGCAGACTCTTCAGGACATCCCGCCATGAGCATCAAATCGGACAAGTGGATTCGCCGCATGGCGCAGGAACACGGCATGATCGAGCCGTTCGTCGAGCGCCAGGTGCGTGGCGAACAGGATAACCGGGTCATCTCTTTCGGCGTTTCGAGCTACGGCTACGACGTGCGCTGCGCCGACGAATTCAAGGTCTTCACCAATATCAACTCGGCCACCGTCGACCCGAAGAACTTCGATGCCGGCAGCTTCGTCGACATCAAGAGCGACGTGTGCATCATCCCGCCCAACTCCTTTGCACTGGCACGCACCGTGGAGTACTTCCGCATCCCGCGCGACGTGCTGACCATCTGCCTGGGCAAGAGCACCTATGCGCGTTGCGGCATCATCGTCAACGTGACCCCGCTGGAGCCTGAATGGGAAGGCCACGTGACGCTGGAGTTCTCCAACACCACCACGTTGCCGGCCAAGATCTACGCCAACGAAGGGGTGGCGCAGATGCTGTTCCTGCAGTCGGACGAGCCATGTGAAGTGTCCTACCGGGACCGCGGCGGCAAGTATCAGGGCCAGCGTGGCGTCACCCTGCCACGTACCTGACCGACAGGCGTTGGGAATTTCACTGCCTTTTGACACTCCAACCTGTAACCCTGCCGATTTGCATAAAGCGGGTCGGCTGTTGTCAGGAGGTGCCAATGAAACTCCACCCAACGATCAGTGCGAAGTTGGCTGGCTTGCAGCCCAATCACATCGGGCTGCTGTCCTGGTCACTGCTGGCTGACCCATTGCCGATGAATGCTGGCGGTGTGCCAGGGCAGCCCGACCCGGACACGCCGCAGCCCGGCCAGCCGGGTGATACGCCCATGGAACCCGGTGAGCCTACCCTTCCCGATGAGCCGCCTCCGGCGCCCGTGGCCTGACGCATCTCATAGCGGCCATACCCGGCCGGCGCCCGCCAGATAGACCTGGCTGGTGCTGGCGGGCTCGATTTCCCAACCGCCCGTGAACTCCCCGAAAGCTGGCAACAGGCTGACGTGTTCGTCGATCAAAAAGCACGGCAGGCGAAGCCGTTGGCGGGCCCTGCCGCGCAATACGAAGACCGGGTGGACGTGCCCTGAAAGCACCGTGAGCGTCGGATGCACCTTGGGTTCGTGTTGCAGGGCAAATGGCTCCACCACATAAGGTTCATCCACCACGTCGATCCCCAGCTCCACGGGTGGATCCCCTGCGTTGCGGTCATGGTTGCCGCGTATCAGCACGATGCTCAACCCGGGGTGACGTGCTCGCCAGGCTTGCACCCGGGCCAGCGTAGCCGGCGCCCGCGCAGTACGGGCATGCAGGAAATCACCGAGCACGATCAGTTGCTCGCACTCATGTTCGGCAAGCAGTGTGTCGAGCCGGGCCAAGGTGGCTTCGGTAGTGCCTCTGGGAACGGGTTGATGCAAGGCCCTGTAGCTCGCCGCCTTGCCGATGTGCACATCGGCCAGCAGCAAGGCCTTGCGGGCCGGCCAATACACGGCTTTGTCCGGAAGCAGCCAGAGTTTCTGCCCGGCCAGTTCGATGGCGCAATGTGTCGTCATGTGTGGATCGCCAGGCCGTCGATGGCAAGCGAGATAACCGCTGCCCCATGAATGCGTTTGGTCGTTATCGGGTTCAACCTGCAATGCTCTCCAATTCCGCCACCATCCGCGCAATGCGGTCGGCCAGTTTTTCCGTGCTGAGGGTTTCACGCAGTCCTTCGACCAGCAGCGCGAACGCCAGCGGCCCGGTGCGCTCCATCACGCGCAAGTCCAGCCTGAGGTCGGTCAGCTTCAGTAGCTGGCCCCGAAGCTGATCGATTTCCAATTCTTCACTCAGTACCTCATCACGTGCCTGGCCCAGCAGCAGGTTGCCTGCATCGTGCTTGCGGAAGACCTCGTAGAACAGCCCGCTTGAGGCCTGGATCTGGCGCATGCTCTTTTGCGCCGCAGGATAGCCACCGAATACGAGCCCTGCGATCTGGGCGATTTCCCGGAACCGCCTCAATGCCATTTCCCCGGCATTGAGGCTGGCAAGCACATCCTCCAATAGATCTTCGGTACTCAACGCCCGGGGCAGGTAGCTGGCCCAATCCACCGGTCCAGGGCTAAGCAGCTCGAAGCCATAGTCGTTGACGGCGATGGAAACCGACAGCGGTTGCTCGCGGCTGACACGCCAGGCAATCAGGTTGGCCAGCCCCATGTTGGCCATGCGCCCGGCAAAGGGGTACACGAACAGGTGCCAGCCCTGCCTGGACTTGAACGTCTCTGCAAGCAGGGTCCCTGTCGTCGGCAGCGCCGACCACTGGGCTTGTACCGTGAGCAATGGCCTTACTGCGCGCATTTCAGGGCTATCGAAGCGCCCGTGCGCGGCGGCGTCAAGTTGTTGCACCACAGCGTCGGCCAGTTCGCTGGAAAGTGGCATGCGCCCGCCGTTCCAGCGGGCCACCGCCGCCTTTCGCGCGTTGCTGCGGCGTACATAGGCGGTCATGTTTTCCACGCGAACCAGCTCCAGCACGCGGCCGGCGAACACGAAGGTGTCCCCGGGCCTCAAGCGTGAGATGAACGCCTCTTCCACGCTGCCTAGGTTCTTGCCGCCACCGCCTTTGCTCCAGTATTTCAGGTGCAGCGAAGCGTCACTGACAATGGTGCCGATGCCCATCCGATGGCGGCGCGCCAAGCGCTCACTGGCAACCCGGTACAAGCCGTCGGGGTGCATTTCAACACGTTGATAGTCGGGGTAGGCGCTGAGCGAGCTGCCGCCATGGCAAACGAAGTCCAGTGCCCATTGCCACTGGCTGTCGCGCAGGTCGGCAAAGGCCCAGGTGCTGCGCACTTCAGCGAGCAGTTGCTGCGGATCGAACCCGCTGCCCAGGGCCATGCTGACCAGGTGCTGAACCAGTACATCCATGCACAGGCGCGGCGACCGGCGGCCCTCCAGGTGGCCTGCCGCCAGGGCCTGACGCATGGCGGCGGCTTCCACCAGCTCCAGGCTGTGGGTGGGCACAAGGGTGATGCGCGAGCGTCGTCCAGGCGCATGCCCGGAACGCCCTGCGCGCTGCATCAAACGGGCGATCCCTTTTGCCGAACCGATCTGCAGGACGCGCTCGACCGGCAGGAAGTCCACGCCCAGGTCCAGGCTCGATGTACAGACGACGGCTTTGAGCGTGCCTTCCTTGAGGCTGCGCTCGACCCAGTCGCGGGTGTCACGTGCCAGGCTGGCGTGATGCAACGCAATCAGGCCCGCCCAGTCGGGGCGCTCTTCGAGCAGGGCCTGGTACCAGAGTTCGGCCTGCGCCCGGGTGTTGGTGAAGACCAGGCAACTGCTGCTGGCGTCGATTTCCCGGCTCACCTGCTTCAACATTTTCAGGCCGATATGCCCCGCCCATGGGAAGCGCTCGATGTGCTCGGGCACCAGGGTATCGACCTGCAGCACCTTGTCCTGGCGCCCGCGCACCAGCTGACCACCTTGGGGCAGCAACACGTCCAGGGCATGCTGCAGGTTGCCGAGGGTGGCCGACAACCCCCAGGTCGGCAGGCCAGGGTGCCAACGGCGCAGGCGGGCCAACGCCAGTTGCAGCTGAACCCCCCGCTTGTTGCCGAGCAGCTCGTGCCACTCATCGACCACCACCATGCGCAGCGTCGCGAAGTCATTGCTGGCCTGGGCTCGGGTCAGCAGCAGCGTCAGGCTTTCAGGTGTGGTGACCAGCACGCTGGGCATGCGCCGGGCCTGGCGTGCGCGCTCGGCGCTGCCCGTGTCGCCGCTGCGCACGCCAACGCTCCAGGGCAGGCCCATCTCGTCGATAGGCGCCTGCAGCGCCCGAGCCGTATCGGCTGCCAGGGCGCGCATGGGGGTGATCCAGATGACCTGGAGTGGCGCCGCGTGACGCCCCTGGGCCTGGGCCTTGAATGCCCGCAGGGCCGCCAGCCAGACCGCATACGTCTTGCCAGCGCCGGTGTTGGCATAAAGCAGGCCTGACTCCCCCCGCTCGACGGCGGCCCACACCTTGCGCTGGAAAGCGAACGGCTTCCAGCCGCGTTGAGCGAACCAGGCATTGGCAAGATCGGTGGTGGTGGGCATCAGGCAGGCAGTCCCTCGAAGGCTGTGCTTCTAAAGACCACCGCTGCAAGGTATTGGTTTACTTGTCAGTTGGCCAGCAGATTGCCGCTGCGGCACACCTGCTCGCCGGCGACATGGGCGATCACCATGCCTGCCGTGGCCATGCGCCGCACGCTGCGCGCATACAGCAGTCCAGGCTGGCTGTTGCGCAGGGGCATGACGCGATCACTGAGCGGGTCGATGACCTCGGCAATCAGTTGACCTGCCTCCAGGTACTGCCCTGGCTTGGCGTGGTACACCAGCAACCCGCCCGCCGCAGCCGTGATCGGCTCCACAGCAGCCAGTGGCGTGGCTGGCCAGCGCAAGGGCGGCAGGGCAGGGGCATGGCCCTGGATAACGCCAGCATGGGTCAGGAAGTCGAGAATGGCCTGGCAGTCCTGACGCGCCAGGTCATGGCTCACATCAGCCTGACCGCGCAGTTCGAGGGTGACCGAACACGTGCCCGCCGGGATGGGGAAGCGTTTGCCAAAGCGCTGTTGCAGTTGCCACCACAGCAGGCTGAAGCACTCGTCAAATGACTGCCCGCCCGAATCAGTCGCCAATAGGCTGGCCTGGACACCCAGGTAACGGGCCAAGGGCTCGAACTGCGGCCAGGCGTCTGGAGTGGTGTAGAGGTGTTCGACGGCCTCGAAGTCGCAGTGCAGGTCCAGAACCAGGTCGGCATCGCACGCCAGGCGCTGCAGGATCAGGCGCTGCGCTTGCAGGGGGGTACGTGCCGGATGGGCATCCAGGCCGCGGCGCAGGTATTCGCGGATCAGTGCCTGGTTGTGGAGCGGGTCCTGGGTCAGGTGGGCCTCGACCTGATCACCGATGGTGTCTGACAGGTCGACGAAATTGCGGTTGAAGTTCTCGCCACTTTGCAACTCGAACCGGCCCAGCGGGGCGTCGAGCAGCACCTGCTCAAGGCCCACTGGGTTGGCGACCGGCACCAGGATAACCTCGCACTGCAGGCGGCCTTGCTGGTCCAGTTCCAGCAACTGGCGCTTGAGGTGCCAGGCCACCAGCATGCCGGGCAATTCGTCGGCATGCAGCGAGGCCTGGATGTACACCTTGCGACCACTGCGTGGCCCGAAGTGAAAACTGTGCAGTTGGCGGGTTACCCCAGGAACAGGGGAAAGAATGTCGTGGGTCGAGTGGTGCATGATGGTCCTGAATACGGGGCTGTACGGTCTGGGGCACGGGTTGAGCCTTCAGATGAAAGCACAGTTTCGCCGCCAGCGCCTCACGCCAGCCCCTCGCCGCCACCTGCGATCCCGATCAGGCCAGCAAGGCCTGCAAGGTCGCCAGGTCGTCAGCCTCCTCGACAGGCTTGTCCAGACGCCAGCGCAACATGCGCGGAAAGCGCACGGCAATGCCGCTCTTGTGGCGCTTGGACAGGGCGATGCCTTCAAAGCCCAGCTCGAACACCAGCGTAGGCGTGACGCTGCGCACTGGGCCGAAGGTTTCCTGGGTGGTCTTGCGCACGATGGCATCGACCTTGCGCATCTCCTCGTCGGTCAGGCCGGAATAGGCCTTGGCGAAGGGGATCAGCGTGCGGTCCGGGGTGCCGGCAGGGCTGTCCCAGACCGCGAAGGTGTAGTCGCTGTACAAGCTGGCGCGCCGTCCGTGACCCCGCTGGGCGTAGATCAGCACGGCATCGACGCTGAACGGGTCGATCTTCCACTTCCACCAGGTGCCCATGTCCTTGGTGCGGCCAACGCCATACAGGGCCTCGCGCTGCTTGAGCATCATGCCTTCCACGCCCAGGCTGCGTGACTGCTCCCGCTGCCGGGCAAGGTCCGCCCAATCGGGCCCTTCGAGCAGTGGGGAGAGCAATACAGGTGCCAGTGGGGAGGCCTCAAGCACGCGCTCGAGCTGCGCGCGCCGTTCATGCTGCGGGCGACTGCGCCAGTCCTCGCCCTGCCACTCCAGCAAGTCATAGGCCTGCAACACCACCGGGGCATCGCTCAGCAATTTCTTGCCCAAGGTCTTGCGACCCAGGCGCTGCTGCAGCAGGGCAAAGGGCTGCACGGACGCCTCTGCCTTGGCATCGCTCGCTTTCCAGACCAGGATCTCGCCATCGAGCACCACGCCATCGGGCAGGGTCTGGGCCAGGCTCTGCAACTCGGGAAAACGTTCGGTGACCAGCTCCTCTCCGCGCGACCAGACCCACAACTGCCCGTCGCGCTTGACCACCTGTGCCCGGATGCCATCCCACTTCCATTCGATTTGCCAAGCGCTGGGTGGCCCGAGCAGCGTATCGAACTGTTCGACCGGGGCTTGCAGTGGGTGCGCGAGAAAGAACGGATACGGCTGCCCACCACGCTGGCTATGCTCATCGGCAGATTCGGGCGCGATCAGTTGAAGGTAGCGCTCGGCGGTTGGCCGGTGGCTGATGTCGGTATACCCGACCAGCCGCTGGGCTATCCGCTTGGCATCCAGCTCCGCCAACTGGGCCAGGGCACGCGTGACCAGCAGCTTCGATACGCCGACGCGGAAACTGCCGGTGATCAGCTTCAGGCACAGCATCAGGCTGGGGCGATCCAGCCGTGCCCACAAAGGTGGCAGACGTTGCTGGAGCTCTTCCGGGGGCAGGCCGCGCAACGGCAGCAGGTAGCTTTCGACCCAGTGCGCCAGGCCTTCGTCATCGCCCTCCTGGGTGTCGGGCAGCAGCAGCGAAATGGTCTCGGCCAGGTCGCCTACCGCCTGGTAGCTTTCCTCGAACAGCCAGTCCGGCAGCCCTGCCATCGCGCCGGCCAGTTCGCGCAGTACCCGAGTGGGTACCAATTGACGCGGCCGCCCGCCCGCCAGGAAATACACCGCCCAGGCGGCGTCCTGGGCCGGTGCGCTGGCGAAGTATTCACGCAGGGCCTGGAGCTTGGCATTGCTGGAGGTGGTGCCATCGAGGCGCAGGTACAGTTCGGCGAAGGCTTTCATGCGCCCGTCTCCCCAGCTGTAGCGTCATCTTCCTCACCGTATTCGGTAACGAATGCGCGGGCGTCGAGCCCCTGTTCATTCAGGTAGCGCACCAGCACGCCCACCGATCCATGGGTGACCATGACCCGTTCGGCGCCGGTCTGGCCGATGGCCCACAGCAGCCCAGGCCAATCGGCGTGGTCCGAGAGCACGAAGCCCCGGTCCACACCGCGTCTGCGCCGGGTGCCGCGCAGCAGCATCCAGCCACTGGCGAACGCGTCGCTGTAATCGCCGAAGCGTCGCATCCAGCTGCTGCCGCCAGCGGACGGCGGGGCCATCACCAGGGCGGTGCGCAATAGCGGGTCGTTGCGTGCAATATCGCCGGCATAGCGGGTTTCAGGTAAATACACGCCCGCTTCGCGATACACCCTGTTCAGCGGCTCGACGGCGCCGTGCACCAGAATCGAGCCGATGCTGGGGTCCAGGCCATGCAGGATGCGCTGCGCCTTGCCGAAGGCGTAGCAGAACAGCACGCTGGCCTTGCCCTGTTCGCTGTTGGCCCGCCACCAGGTGTTGATCCCGGCGAACACATCCGCCTGGGTCGGCCAACGGTAGATGGGCAGGCCAAACGTCGATTCGGTGATGAAGGTATGGCAGCGTACGGGCTCGAACGGCGCGCAGGTGCCGTCGGGCTCGACCTTGTAGTCGCCCGACGCCACCCACACCTCGCCTTGATACTCCAGGCGCACCTGCGCCGACCCCAGCACATGCCCGGCAGGGTGCAGGCTCAAGGTCACGCCGTGGTGCAACAGGCGCTCGCCGTAGGGCAGGGTCTGCAAATTGATGTCCATGCCCAGGCGGCTGCGCAGGATGCCGGCGCCCGGGTCTGCGGTGAGGTAGTGGCGATTGCCGGAACGCGAGTGGTCACCGTGACCATGGGTGATCACGGCACGGTCTACCGGCCGCCAGGGATCGATGTAGAAATCGCCGGGCGGGCAGTACAGGCCTTCGGGTCGAGCGATGACGAGGTCCATGGCACACGCACTGGTAGGGAGTTACCAGTTAGGAGCCGCTGCGGCCAGGGGAAGTTCGACCGGTGGTTTCTTCACCCCTTGACCGCCGCAAGCGCTGCACGCCGCCGGCCGTTTCTACTTGCCCGGTACCAGGGTCAGGCGCTGGGTGCCATAGGCACGCGCGAAGTGCTGAGGCGCAAGGGGCATGACAGCGAAGCGGCCCTTGAACCAGGCCTCAAGGCCATCCCCGTAATGTGGGCTGGCCGGATTGCCGGACTGGCCGCTGCTGGTCAGCACCTGGAGGGGTTCAGCCTGGCTGAAGTCCACGATCAGCCGCGCCGATGCCGGCAGGCGGGTGACGAAGTCGCTTCCCCAGGCGTAGGGGGTGAAGGCAAGCGTGCTGAAGTCGCCGCCTGCAGGCTGCGCAGGGTGGCTGATGGCATCACCCAGCCCATGGTAGGCCGGTGCAGGCCATTGGTATTGGTGCAGTTTGCCCCATTGCCAGGCGCTGCGGTCGGTGCCCAGTTGGGCGATGCCCGTGTCCATTGCCGCGACCAGGCTGCGGGCCAGGATGGCGGGTTTGTCTTCCTTCTGTGGCGTACTGCGGTCGTCCCAGAACGGGCTGTCATCCCGGCCCAGCAGGTGATCGGCCTGTGCCGAGAACGACAAGCGTGCATTGCTGACCAATGCCTGCCAGGCCGCTCCCGCTTCCGGTCCCAAGTCATCGAGGAATATCTGACGGGCGACAGCCTGGAGGAACAGGGCGTACAGCGCAGCATCTGCCGACACTGGGCTCAAGCGACCATCGAATGCCTTGAGCCTGGCCAGCGCCGTACGGGCCTTTTCGCGCTGATCGGCGGGCAAGGCATTGATGGCCTGCTGCAGCGGGCCTGCCATGCCTGGCGCTTCGAACATCTGCTTGAGCTTGCCGGCCAACAAGGTGACCTGGTCGTTCTGCAGCGCCATCAGGCTGCGGCTATCAAGGCGGCCACTGCCGGCGAGCTGGCCCAGGCGCTCGGCACGCTCCGGGTAGTACCAACTGCTCGACAGCTGCATGCCGTAGCCGCGCGGCAGGCTGCGCTGGTTGGCGTGGCCGATCCAGCCAGCGGTCGGGTCCTGATCGTATGGGTGCAGCATGGGGTCGGCATAGCCATCCCAGTCATAGCGCCCGTCCCACCCCGGCGAAGGCAACAGGCCTTGGCCTTCTCGGCGATTGGGGTAGCGCCCGCTCACCTGCCAGCCAATGTGCGATGCTTCGGCGAAGACGAAGTTCAGCGCCGCAGCCGTGACATCACGGGTGCTGTCGAATGCGCGCTCCACGGTCTTGGCGCGGGTCAGGTCGAACAGTGCATCAAGGCTGCGATCGCCCTTGAACTGCGGCAGGTTCAGTGCAAGGCCCAGGCTGGCATTGCCCGACTGGCCAAGTAGCGTGCCATGGCGCGTGTCGTGCATCACTTCGCGCACTGGGCGCTCGCCGCGCACCAGGAAGGTCTCGGTGTGCGCCCTGGCTGCAACCCATTTGCCGTCCGCCAGGTAACTGACCTGATTGCCCTGGTGGCGCAGCTTTTCCAGGAACAGGTCCTGGTTGTCGGCCATCACCGCGCTGCTGGTCCAGGCCAGCTGGCCGTTGTAGCCAGCCAGCACGATCGGCAGGCCCGGCAGCGACAGGCCGGCCACTTGGTACTTGCTGGAGTGGATCTGCACCGGGCTCAGCGCCCAGGCTGCACGGCTGTCGCTGGCCAGCAGGCTCTTGCCGCTGCGGCTGCGTTGCGGGCCGATGGCCAGGTTGGCCGAACCGGGACTGCCCAGCAGATCAAGGTCGCCCAGTTTTTGACTGGCAGCTGCCAGGGCAGACAACCCCGGCAACTGACTGGCAAGGTCCAGGCCCTTGAGCTTGGCTGCTTCGCCTTCGGGAAGCGGTTCGTCGGCGGCACCGGGTAGCAGCCAGGCCAGCTTGTCGCTGCCGACTTTCTGCGCCAGGGTCAATGCACTGATCTCTTCTTGCAGGTTGACCGACTGACTGAAGGCATACAGCGAAAACATCAGCGCGCAGTCTTCGGGCTTCCAGTACTCGGGGCGGTAGCCGCTGTTGGCCAGGTCCGCTGGCAGCTTGTCGCGGTAGCGGAACAGGTAGGCGTTGACCCCGCGCGCATAGACGTCGAAGAAGCGCTTGAGCCGTGGCGATGCGTCGGCGTACAGCTGCGCCGCGCTTTGCTTGAGGTTGGCCGCCCGCATCAAGCGGTCGATATCCAGTGCATCACGGCCGGCCACTTCAGCCATGCGCCCTTGGGCGAGCAACCGCATGGCGACCATCTGCTCAATCCGGTCCCCGGCATGCACGTACCCCAAGGTGAAGAGCGCGTCATGGAACGAGCTGCTCTCGATCAGCGGAGCGCCCATGGCATTGCGCCTGACCGACACGTTCTGGGCCAGGCCCTTGAGCGGCTGCACGCCGCTGGACGGCGGCAGGCTGTCCTGTTGGGCGGTGGTCTGGCAACCGGCCAGGCCAAGTGAACCGAGCAGCAGGGCAGCCGTTGCAGCGCGCGGGCGGAAAAAGAAAAGGGCGGGGGCGGCCATGGCAAGGCTCCTGCAAGGCGTAGCGGGTATGGAAAGGCGCTAAGGTAGTGAGCAGGCCGCCTGGGTGCAAGGCCTGCCCCGGCTTTATTTCGGCACACTGCCCCAGCGGTGGATGAGTGGCAGGACTCTGTCGGCAATTTGCCAATCCGTGGCCATGACGCTGGGGTACCCAAGCGCGCCTTGCAGTGGGTCAAACCTCGAAATGCTCAGCCATGGCGTCGGAAAAGTGCGTGCAGTTGATGCGGGTGTACTGCACATAGTTACGTGTGATCGCAAAGGATTCGCCAGGCATGAGCAGCACATCGTGCTGTTCGAGTTGGCGCACGAACGGATGCAGGTCGGCGATATCGGGGTGATGGACCCACAGAAACATGCCGCCTTGGGGCGTGATATCGAAGCGCCAACCGCGGTCTGTCAGCGTGCGCTGGGTCTGAACCTGCTGTCGAATCAGGCGTTGCTGCAGATCGCTCATGTGCCTGGCGTAGGTGCCGTCGGTGAGGATGGTGTTGACGAAGCGCTCGCAGAACGCAGGCACCGCCACGCAGGTGAGCAGTTTCAGGCGCATGAGCGGTTCGACCAGTGCAGCCGGGCAAGCGATGTAGCCCACGCGTAGCGAGGCGGACAGGCATTTGGAGAAACTGCCGATATAGATGACCTGCTGCAGGTTGTCCAAGCCGGCGAAGGTCTGGCGTACACCCGGGCTGAAGTCGCCATAGACATCGTCTTCGACGATGTAGAAGCCGTGTTCGATCGCCAGTCTCAGCACGCCGAAGGCGTTGTGCGGGCTGACGTTGCTGCCGGTGGGGTTGTGGAATGTGCTGTTGCAGAAGAATGCCTTGACCTTGTGCTGGACCAGGTGCCGCTGCATGTCCTCAAGGTCCGGGCCGTCTTGCAGCCGACGGATGCCGATCACGTGCCCGCCGGCCAGCTGGATCAGCTTGATCAGGTTACCGTTGCAGGGCTCGTCGACGAACACGTGGTCGCCAGGGGCGATCAGCAGACGGGCCACCAGGTCCAGGGCCTGGGTGGCGCCCAATGTGCTGAGTAATTGCTGTGGACCTACATCGATCTGGGTCATGCGCCGCAGGTGCACGCACAGCTGCTTGCGCATGGGCAGGTAACCCTGGATGTCGCCGTAATCGGCCAGCGAGCTTTGTTCCAGGCGCGCCGTGCGACGCACAGCCTTGGCCAGCAGCTCGGTGTCGCGCCAGGCAGGGGGCAGCCAACCGCAGCCGAGCTTGGTGTAGTGCTGGCCGCCTTGCAGCAGTTTGAACAGCGCGTCCCCGGCCATATGCCCAGGTGCCTCGTCTCTGGCTGGCGGCCGAGCGGTGCCGGCCACGAAATAGCCACGCCCTGGCACGGCCGTCAACAGCCCTTCGCTGACCAGGCGCCCATAGCTGGACACGACCTCGTGGTAGGTCGCACCCGTGCTGGCCGTGAGCTTGCGAATCGACGGCATGCGTTGCCCTGGCAGCCATTCGCTGGCAGCCAGACGCTGCCGGAGTTGATGAAGCAGAGTGTCAGCACGCATCGACGGGTCCGCCAGTGTTAGAAAAAACAGCCTAACAGTTAGCTGGAAACCGCGTCGACTGTTCGCCCGTGCTCGGCCGATCAGTGAGAAGCTTCGGCGCATTCCATTCCTGCATCATCAGCGAGCACGCCATGACCGAAACCCTGCCAGCACGCACCTACCTGTATTTCATTGCGCAGTCGGTCAACCTCACCACGGCTGTGATGTCCGTGACCATGGCGGCCCTGGTCGGTGCTGCTCTGGCGCCCGATCCTGCGTGGTCAACGGTGCCCTACGGGTTTCAGTTTCTCTGCGTGATGCTGGCGACCTACCCGGTGTCGTGGCTGATGGGGCGCATCGGTCGTCGGCGCGCGTTCATGCTGGGTGCTCTACCCTTGGCCCTGTCCGGCGTCAGCGGGTTCCTGGCCGTGCAGCACCAGCACTTTGTTGCCCTGATACTCAGCCACTGCGCATTGGGGGTGTATATCGCGTTCGCCAACTTCAACCGGTTTGCCGCTACCGACAACCTGACGCAACACCTCAAAGCGCGGGCGCTCTCACTGGTGGTGGCAGGCGGAGTGATCGCGGCAGTGGTGGGGCCGGCCTTGACCGGTTGGCTCAGGGATGTGGGTGGGTATCCGCTGTTCTCGCTGTGCTACGCCGCCTTTGTCGGCCTGGCGCTCGTGTCGTGGTTGATAGCCCTTTGCTTGCCTAAAGAGAAACCGGTCAATCGCCCGCAGCAGGACCTGCGAGCGTGCGAGGTAGGGCAGCTTGCGTCACGCAGGGTGCTGGTGATGGCGATGAGCGTGGCAGCGCTGGGGTACGGCATCATGAACCTGTTGATGATCCAGGCTTCGCTGCACATGAAAGGTATGCACCAGGACTTCTCCGACGTGCGCATGGCCATCCAGTGGCATGTCGTGGCGATGTTTGCGCCTTCGTTCTTCACTGGCAGCATCATTCAACGGTTGGGCATCAAGGTGACGATCTGTGCCGGGTTGGGCCTGTTCGTGGTGAGCACGGCCTTGAACATGGGGTCTAGCAGTTATGCCGTGATGACGGCGGCACTGATAGCCCTGGGCCTGGGCTGGAACCTGACCTACGTGGGCGGGGGGGCGCTGCTGGCGCAGGCATTGCAAGATAGCCCGGGGGCGATGCGCCTGCAGGGCAAGAATGACCTGGCCATCGCGGTGTGTGCCACCCTCGGCGCCTTTACGCCATCCTTGTTGCTGGACACCGCAGGCTGGACGGGCACCAACGGTCTATGCATGGTGCTGTGCCTGGGGCTGTTGCTGGCCACCGCGCTTCGGTTGCCAGCCAAGCCAGGCACCTCGGCGCCCGGGCTGCAGACCGCACCGCGCCCGCGCTAACGGACAGGCGCGGTGCTGTCAAACGGCGGGACGGCTATCAGGCGCCGTGGCACTTCTTGAATTTCTTTTCGCTGCCGCAGGGGCACGGGTCGTTGCGGCCAACATCCTTGAGGGCGTTGCGCACCGGCTCCTGGTGACCGTGGTTGCAGTGCGGCCCGTGGACGTGGCCGTGATCATGGTGATGATCGTGGTCGTGGTCGCAGTCAGGGCCGTGAACGTGAGGCTGTTGGGACATTGCAGGGTTACTCCAGGTAATGATCGCCGGGCATTATCTCACCACCGCGCAACAAGTGCAGGTTCCGATGGATCAACAGGCCGGTGCCCAGTTCGGCCTTGAGCGTGTACTTCAAAGGCTGGTGGCTCTTGAGCATCTTGGCCAAGGGCTTGAGGCGCTGCCACAGGTTGGTTCGGGCGGTGATCTTGAAGGTGCGCTGGTCGTGCCCGCCAACACTGCGCCACAGGCTGGCTTCGTCTTCTGCCAGCAGCACATCGTTCAACCGCAGGGCATAGGACAGGTTGCGGATGAACAGGCGGCTGTCGTTGGGGTTTTCCACCCGCACGTGGAGCACGAATTCCTGTTGCAGCAGGCGGGCCTTGACCGTTTCCACCCTGACCAGGTGGATCTCCGGTTGCCGCCATGGCTCACCACCCCAGCTGACGCAGCCGGCCAGGAGCATCACCAACAAGGCAGGCAGCAGGACACGCAGGCGGGTCATCATGCTCAGCCACCCACATAGCTGGCGCAGCATTTCTTGAATTTCTGCCCGCTTTGGCAAGGGCAGGGATCGTTGCGCGTGGCGTTCAGGCCAACGGTGGGGTCGATGAAGTACCAGCGGCCATCGTGCTGCACGAAGGCTGAGCGCTCGCGGTGCTGGTGATCACCGTCCTGGTCGTGCCAGCGGGCAGTGAAGGTGACGAAGCCGTGTTCAGGCTGGCCACCGATCAGCTCGGCGTCTTCCACTTCCAGGCCCAGCCAGGTGCTCTGGGCACTCCAGGCGGCCATGGCGGCGCGATCAAGGCCGGCCTGTTGGGCTGGCAAGGTGGTCGCCACCAGGTAATCGATCAGCCCCAGCACATAGGCGCTGTAGCGTGAGCGCATCAGGGCTTGGGCGTCCGGTGCAGGCGTGCCGGCGTGGTAATGCCCGCAGCAGGCGTCGAGCACGTTGCCACTGCCGCATGGACAGACCGAAACACTCATCATCACCACCAGTATTTGCCGAAGTTTTCAGGGTTGGCCCAGAACCGCGCATTCAGCCAGTCAGGGACCTGCTTGTAGTCATGTAGATCATAGGTGAACAGGCTCAGCACCTGCTGGTCGCGTTGAAACTTCTCACTGGCCGACAGGGCCAGGGCGAAGAAGTCCGTGTCTTGCCAGCCGCAGGCGGCCAGGTCGGCCAGCACTGCGACTCGACTGGCGTTGAGATTGCGAATGCCACCCAGCAGTTCCAACCCGTTGCGCTTGGGCAGGTGTTCCAGGCAATCGACCAGAAGCGCCAGGTCGAAGCGCTGGGCTGCCAGTTCAGCCGGCAGCGGGCCCGGCGGCGCGCACGCCAGGCTCGCTTGTGGGTGAGCCTGCAGGAAGGCGTCAAGTGCCGGGAACCGCGTGCCCACCAGCAACAGGCGTTGCGGGGACACGCGCTCGAGCAAGGCGGCAAGCGCCTGCTGCGGTGTGCGTTGGGAAAAACCGTCGGTCATTGCCAGTCCTCATCAAGATCAGCCAAGACTATCGGGCCAGAGCCTGTCGGCATAGGGCCGTGGCATCCGGTCATGGCAAATGGCTGGCAGGCTGTGCAAGCAGCGTCTTTACTGCCCTGATCGGCCACGATGCCGATCCCCCCAAAAGAGGCGATGAGATGAGCATAGTACGCACAGCTGTACCTCTGGTTCTGCTCACCAGTGTGTTGACTGGTTGCGCGGGTTTGCAAAAAACCGACTGGCCCAAGTGTGCGGCGGTCGGCGGTGTGGGCGGCGCAGCGCTGGGCGCAATCGAAAGCTCGAGCTGGGCAGGTTGGGGCGCACTGCTCGGGGGCGGCCTTGCAGGGGGGTATTGCTGGGCCCATGGTGATGGCGACGAAGACGGCGATGGCGTACCCGACAGCCGCGACAAGTGCCCAGGGACGCCGCGCGGCGTACAGGTCGATGCCAACGGTTGCCCGCCGCCTGCACCGCAAGTCGAAGCTGTGGTCGTCGAGCAAGTGGTGGTCGAGAAAGAAGAGGTGATCGTGATCCGCGATGTGCATTTCGAATTCGACTCTGCACGGCTGACCGCCGCCGACAAGCAGCGCCTCAATACCATCGCCACGCGCCTGAAGCAGGAAGCGCCGTCGGCCCGCCTGAGCGTGAGCGGCCACACCGACAGCGTGGGCGCCGACAGCTACAACCAGAAACTTTCCGAGCGCCGTGCCCACTCGGTCACCGACTATCTGGTCGAAAGCGGCATCCCGCGCAACAGCTTCGTGTCCGTGGTCGGGGCTGGCGAATCCCAACCTGTGGCTGACAACGCCACCGCCGAGGGGCGTGCCATGAACCGTCGTACGGAGATCAAGATCCAGCGCTGAAGCAGCAGCGCCCGCCCAGCGTATCGGCGCGGGCGCTTCGCAAACGCCATAGACGGTAATGGCCGGTGCCCATACATTGCCAAGCGCAGTGTGCGCTGGCGTGAGTCCCGACCGAGCGGTTAATGTGAAATGGTCGCGTTGGCCATCCCGGCAGTACGCCATACGGTGGGGCAGAGCATGAAATTCATCTTGAGCCTGGGCAAGCTCCTGACCATAGTCTTCTGGGGTGTAGTGCTGTACAACCAGATGGTGCCGCAACCTGTGCCGCTGAACCTGTTGATCAACGCCACGGGCCTGTTGCTGGTGCTGCTGCATTTGCTCGAAATGCTGTTTTTCAATGCCAGTCTGCGCGGCCGTAGCCATCGCTGGTTCGACCGTCTGCAGATCCTGTTGACGGGCATTTTCCACATCATGTCCATCCCCCGCGCGCAAGAGGCGCCACGAAATGCGTAATCTGATGTTGTTCGCCCTGTTGGCTGCGCCGCTTGCGCAGGCACAGAACCTCGAAGTACCCGCCAATTCCATGCTGCGCTTGCCGACCAAGTCGGCCGAGGTGCATCTGGAGCAGCTCAGGGTGGCGGACGATGCCACCTTGCTGCTTCCCGCCACGCTCGCCTCGCTGACGGTCGATCGGCTGGAGCTGGGCCGTGATGCGCGTATCGCCGTGGCGCCGGCCGATACCCCGCTCCTGATCGAAGCGGCCAGTGCCAGCCTGGGTGAAGGCAGTGAGTTCAGTGCGCCGGGCGCGCCTGGGACTTATGAACATGCCGCGCGTTCAGGGCGCGGGCTCGACCTCAAGCTTGCCCAGGTGCAGGGCGAACAACTGTCCATCGACGCCCGCGGCGGCGCGGGTGCGCCAGGGTTCGCCGGGCTCGATGGTGCCAACGGCCAGGCCGGTGGTTGCACCTGGGGCCGTGCCAGCCGTGGCTTCAATGGGGATGATGGCGGCAATGGCCACGACGGTGCACCGGGTGGTCGAATCCGCCTGAGCGTGCCCGAGGCCTTCCCGGCCGAGCGCATCAGGGTGCGCCTGGACGGTGGCGCGCCGGGCAAGCCTGGGGCAGCAGGCCAGGCGGGCAAGGGCGGTGCGAGCAAGGGTTGCCTGGTCTACCGCACCTCGCCGGGCAACAGTGGCCGCGCCGGGCAACCCGGTCAGCCAGGCCTTGCCGGGGCTGCCGGCGAGCTGATCCTGCAGCGACTCTGATCGCTGCGGGTACGCTCAGAACATCAGGCGGGCACTGGCCACGGCGACCACGGCCAGGCCCAGCAGCAGGTTCACCCCCACCATCCGGCGGATGCGCCCCAGCACGGCCGCCGCGCCTGGCCAGTCCTCGGCCTGGACCGCCGTTTTCATTTCTGGCAGCAGCAACGCCTGGATGCGCATGAACAGGGCGAACATGACGATACCGCCCCCGATCATCACCTGGACATACCGCGGCGCGGTTTCGAAGCCATTGAAGCGCAGGTGAATCATGCCCACGCCGCTTATCGCCAGAATCGCCACGGCCACCCAGACCCAGCCGAAGAAGCGTCGGAAAACTTCCACCCACAACCGCAGCCTGGCAGGCCCGTCCAGCGCTGCACCCGTTGCCGGGCGCAGCACCATCCAGGCGAAGAACATGCCACCCACCCACACCAGGGCGGCCAGAACGTGCAGGGTGTAGGGCAGGGCAAAGGCAGTCATCCGGATCTCCATGCGGCATAAACAGCGTGAGCGGGGTATGATAGCCGCCCTATGCGCGATACTGAAAATATATCCAGCCCTCCGGGCGCCTGCACACCATGATCAGCACTGAACTCAAAGCCACCATCCAGGGCGCCTACACGCGATTTCTCGAAGCCAAGAGCCTCAAGCCGCGTTACGGCCAGCGCCTGATGATCGCCGAGGTGGCCAAGGTCCTCGGGGATATTCCCTGCGACGACGAAGGCCGCCGTGCCGGCGAGCCCGCCGTCGTGGCGGTGGAGGCGGGCACCGGTACCGGCAAGACGGTCGCCTACAGCCTGGCGGCCATTCCGGCGGCCAAGGCGGCAGGCAAGCGCCTGGTCATCGCCACCGCGACCGTGGCGCTGCAGGAGCAGATCGTCTTCAAGGACCTGCCTGACCTGATGCGCAACAGCGGGCTGAATTTCAGCTTTGCCCTGGCCAAGGGACGGGGCCGCTACCTGTGCCTGTCCAAGCTCGACATCCTGGTCCAGGAAGGTCATGCCCAGACGTCCCAGGCGCAGCTGCTGGAGGAAGAAGGCTTTCGCATCGACGTGGACGAGCGCAGCCTGAAGCTGTTCAACAGCATGATCGAAAAGCTGGCCGGCAACCGCTGGGACGGTGATCGCGACAGTTGGCCAGAGAGCCTCGAAGACGAGGACTGGGCACGGCTGACCACCGACCACAGCCAGTGCACCGGCCGCCACTGCCCCAACTTCCAGCAGTGCGTGTTCTACAAGGCCCGTGAAGGCATGGGCAAGGTAGACGTGATCGTCACCAACCACGACATGGTGCTGGCCGACCTGGCGCTGGGCGGCGGTGCGGTGCTCCCGGCCCCCCGCGACACCATGTACGTGTTCGACGAAGGGCATCACCTGCCAGACAAGGCCATCGGCCACTTCGCTCATTATTCACGGCTGCGTTCGACGGCCGACTGGCTCGAGCAGACCGCCAAGAACCTGACCAAGCTGCTGGCCCAGCACCCCCTGCCGGGTGACCTGGGCAAGCTGATCGAACAGGTCCCTGAGCTTGCCCGCGAAATCCGCACCCAACAGCAGTTCATGTTCACGCTGTGCGAGCAGGTGGCCGATTTTCGTCCAGGCGAGGACAACGAAGGCCGAGAACGCCCTCGCTATCGTTTTCCAGGTGGCGTGGTGCCCGATGAAATCCGCGAGGTTGGCGTCGAGCTGAAAAAAGGCTTCGCCCGCCTGAACGATGTGTTCACCCGCCTGACCGACCTGCTCAAGGAAGGCATGGGCGGCGAGGTCAGCATTGGCATAGCCAGCCACCAGGCCGAGGAGTGGTACCCGCTGTTCGGTAGCCTGCAGACCCGTGCCCAGGGCAACTGGGAGTTGTGGACGGCGTTCACCGCCGAAGACCCCGAGGACAGCCCGCCCATGGCCCGCTGGCTTACCTTGGCCGAGAGCGGGGCCCTGTTCGATATCGAGGTCAATGCCAGCCCCATTTTGGCGGCCGAGATGCTGCGGCGCAGCTTGTGGAACGTGGCACACGGCGCCTTGGTCACCTCGGCGACCCTGACCGCGCTGGGCAAGTTCGACCGCTTTCGCATGCGCTCGGGATTGCCCCGCGATGCAGTTTCCTGCGTGGTGCCCAGCCCGTTCGTGCACGGTGATGCAGGCCTGCTGCGGGTACCGGACCTCAAGGCTGACCCCCGTGACGCCGCTGGCCACACCGCGGCCATCATCCGCGAGCTGCCGGGCATCGTCGAGGATGCCCGTGGTGCGCTGGTGTTGTTCTCGTCACGCAAGCAGATGCAGGATGTGTTCGATGGCCTGGACCGGGACTGGCGCAAGCTGGTGCTGATCCAGGGCAACCTGTCCAAGCAGGAAACCCTGAACAAGCACAAGGCCCGCGTCGACGACGGCCAGCACAGCGTGCTTTTCGGCCTGGCCAGCTTCGCCGAGGGCGTCGACTTGCCGGGGGCCTATTGCGAGCATGTGGTCATCGCCAAGATCCCGTTCGCCGTGCCTGACGACCCCGTCGAGGCCGCCTTGGCAGAATGGATCGAAGCGCGAGGCGGCAATCCGTTCATGGAAATTGCCGTACCCGATGCCTCGTTGCGCCTGATCCAGGCGTGTGGCCGACTGTTGCGCACCGAGCAGGACCGCGGTGTCATCACCTTGCTGGACCGGCGCCTGGTCACCCAGCGCTACGGCAAGGCTATCCTCAATGCGCTGCCGCCATTTCGGCGGGAGATTTCCTGACGGCCGGAGCGCTTGCGCCGGCACGTTGTCCAACCTCAGTCGTGGGCCATGAGGGCCCTGAAGGAGAGACTCCGCCCTATGGTTCGCCGTACCTTGCCCGCTGTCATCGCTTTGCTGTTGAGCCCGCCGTTGCTGGCGGGGCAGCAGACGTTGTTCAGCTTCGTGCGCCCGGCCTCAGTGGTCAATGTCGAAACCGTGGACGCCGGCATGCCCCAGTACAACGCCGAGCAGACCGCTCAGGGCGAGGTGTTGCGACGCGTGGTGTTCAACGCTGCCGAGCGTCCGACCTTGCGCATGAGCCCACAGAGCGGCACTTGGGACTGGTCTTCCGGCCGCTACCTGACCCTGCGTCTGCAGAACGCGATGGCCTGGGCGCTGACCTTGGATGTGACGGTGCAGGGCAATGACGGCCGTACATTGATCAGCCGCATCGACTTGCCGGCAGGGCCTGCGCAAACGGTGATGGTGCCGTTGACGGCGCGTTCGCCCCTGCAGGAAGGGCTGCGTGCGGGCCCGCCCATGCCGTGGAGCTTTAGCGGCCAGCGCGTGCTGCTCGGCAGCAGCACGGGCGCGGTGGACCTTGCACAGGTCGCTGCGGTCAGCCTGAGCATCCCTGCCCCCAAGGCAGCCCAAAGCCTGCTGATCGAACGCATGGGCATCCAGGATGACGACCAGGCATGGCAAGCGGCCTACCACGAACTCATCGATGCCTACGGGCAGTCCACGCGCGGCACGTGGCCTGAGAAAGTGACCAGCGACGAGCAACTCAAGGCGAGCGCCGGGCGCGAACAGCAGCAGATCAAGGGGTGGCTGGCCGAGCGTGAAAAGCAGCCACTGGATACCTATGGCGGCGTGACAGCGGGCACGCCCTTCGAGGCGACCGGGTTCTTTCGCACCGAAAAACGTGAGGGGCGCTGGTACCTGGTCACGCCGCTGGGCCACCCGTTCTACTCCCTGGGCGTCAATGCCGTGGCCGCAGATGGCGGGCGCACCTATGTGGCGGGTCGCGAGGCCATGTTCAAGGCGCTGCCGCAACAAGGCGAGCCCTTGTCCGCCTTCTATGGCGAGGGCAACAACGAGGATGGCAATGCCTCGTCCCAGGGGCGCGCCTTCAAGAAGGGGCGCTGGTTCGACTTCTACGCCGCCAATCTCGAACGCACCCACGCAGCCCCTTGCCAGGTGGCCGACCCGCAGGCGTCAGCGCAGCCGGTCAATTGCCCGCCCGCCAAGTTGGACAGCGCCCGCTGGCAGCGCCATACGCTCGACCGGCTGCAGGCCTGGGGCTTCAATACACTGGGCAACTGGAGCGATGCGGCCCTGGTCGAGCAGCAGCGCGTGCCCTATACCTTGCCGCTGTCCATCGTGGGCGATTACGCGAGCATCAGCACCGGCATGGATTGGTGGGGCCGGATGCCCGATCCCTTCGACCCACGCTTTGCCATGGCCACCGAGCGGGCCGTGGCCATCGCCGCCCGCGATCACCGCGATGACCCTTGGCTCATCGGTTACTTTGCCGACAACGAGCTGGCCTGGGCGGCCCCGGGCGATGACCCGAAGGCGCGCTATGGGCTGGCCTACGGCACCTTGCGCCTGACCACCGACGTACCGGCCAAGCGCGCTTTCCTCAAGCAGTTGCGTGACAAGTACCGAAACCAGGAGGGCTTGTCCAAGGCCTGGGGCATCGAACTGGCGGCCTGGGAGCTGATGGAAGACCCTGGTTTCGAGGCGCCACTGCCCAGCGCGGAACACCCGGAAATCGAGCGTGACTACCAGTATTTCCAGCAGGTGTTCGCCCAGACCTATTTCAAGACCCTCTCCGACTCGCTCAAGTGGCATGCCCCCAACCACCTCTTGCTGGGCGGTCGGTTTGCCGTGAGTACACCCGAAGCGGTCAAGGCCTGCGCCGAGTTCTGCGATGTGCTCAGCTTCAACTTCTATACCCTCAAGCCTCAGGATGGCTATGACTTCGCGCGCCTGGCAGAGCTGGACAAGCCGGTGCTGGTGTCCGAGTTCCAGTTCGGCTCGCGCGATCGCGGGCCTTTCTGGCCGGGGCCGGTGGAGGTCGCGCGCGAGGAAGACCGCGGGCCTGCCTATGGCACTTTCCTCAAGGCGGCGCTCGCCCAGCCCATGATCGTTGGCGCCCATTGGTTCCAGTACCTCGATCAGCCTGCCAGCGGCCGTTTGCTGGACGCAGAGAACGGGCACCTGGGGTTGGTTGCCATCACCGACGTGGCTTACCCAGGCTTCGTCCAGGCCGTGCGCAAGAGCAATCTGGAGGCATTGGACCAGTTGCGCACTCACAGCCAAGCACCCGCGTCGCCGTGACGTGCGATGCGCGCCTGTAGGCAAAAGGCCGAACTACTGAAACAATGCAGGCCCTTTTGCCAACATGCCGCATGGAGAACACAGGGTGCAGATTCAGGGTCATTTCGAGCTGAAATTCGAAGCAGTGCGCGAGGCCTTCGCGGCGCTGTTCGATGATCCCCAGGAACGCGGGGCTGCGCTGTGCATCCAGGTGGGTGGTGAAACGGTAGTGGACCTGTGGGCGGGCACCGCCGACAAGGATGGCCAGCAGCCATGGCACAGCGATACCATCGCCAATCTGTTTTCCTGCACCAAGCCCTTTGCCGCCGTCACCGCCTTGCAGTTGGTGGGCGAGGGCAAACTTGAACTCGATGCCCCGGTAGCGCGTTACTGGCCTGAGTTCGGTCGGGCGGGCAAAGAGGCCATCACGCTGAGGCAACTGCTTAGCCACCGTGCCGGGCTGCCTGCGATTCGCGAATTGCTGCCGGCCGAGGCCCTCTACGACTGGCAGGCAATGGTCGATGCCCTGGCCGCGCAAACGCCGTGGTGGACACCGGGCAGCGAGCACGGCTACGCCGCCATCACCTTTGGCTGGCTGATCGGCGAGTTGATTCGTCGCGCCGATGGGCGCGGCCCAGGCGACTCGATCGTGGCGCGTACGGCGCGGCCGCTGGGGCTGGACTTCCATGTCGGGCTGGCCGACGAGGAGTTCTATCGGGTAGCCCATATCGCGCGTGGCAAAGGCAACCCCGGTGACGCCGCTGCCCAGCGCTTGCTGCAGGTCACGCTGCGCGAGCCCGAGGCATTGTCCACAAGGGCGTTTACCAACCCGCCCGCCATTCTGACCAGTACCAATAAACCGGAATGGCGGCGCATGCAACAACCTGCTGCCAATGGCCATGGCAATGCCCGGAGCCTGGCTGGGTTCTATGCAGGCCTGCTCGATGGCAGCTTGCTGGAGTCGGACCTGCTGGAGGCGTTCACCCGCCAACACAGCCTGGGCCAGGACCGGACCTTGCTGACCCAGACGCGCTTCGGCCTAGGGTGCATGCTCGACCAGCCCGATGTGGCCAATGCCACCTTCGGCCTGGGCGCTCGCGCATTCGGTCACCCCGGTGCCGGGGGCTCGGTCGGATTTGCCGATCCGGAGCGAGATGTGGCTTTTGGCTTTGTCGTCAATACCTTGGGGCCCTATGTGCTGATGGACCCTCGTGCCCAGAAACTGGTGCGCGTGCTTGGGCAATGCCTTTGATCGGTTAGTGCGGGTATTGCCCAGCCTCTTTGACTATCCTCAATGCCGACGCCTCAAGAGTGTGGGCAAAATTCCTTTCTAATTCATGGTGTATCGCTGATGTCTTCACATAAAACCTTAGCACTCGCCCTGTGCCTGACCGCTGTCACCGGCTGCGCCAGCCATCCCGAGGGTTCTGCCAAGAGCGCCAGTTCAAGCTGGTGGCCATTCGGCTCGGACAAGGTCGCCGAACAGGAAGTGAAGGCAGCAGTCACGGAAAAGGTCGCCAAGGCCGACGCCAAATCCGAAAGCACCAGCCGCTGGTGGTGGCCATTTGGCGGTGAGCAGAAGCAGGCCCAAGGGCCGGTGGTGCCGAAGATCGACCAGCAGGCCACCCAGGCCTGGTTGGACGAGTACGAGCCCAAGCTGCGCGAGGCCATCAAGGACAGCAAGCTGGAGCTCGAGCGGCGCGACAACGTGCTGGCAGTCACCTTGCCAGTGGACGGTGCGTACAACCCTGACCGTCCGAACATGTTGTTGCCCGTCACCCTGGGCCCTATCACCCGCGTGGCCAAGACGGTAGAAGGCGACCCCAAGACGGCCGTACTGGTCCTGGGCCACGCCGACACCAGCGGCGTGGTGGCTGCCAACCAGAAGCTGAGCCTTGAGCGTGCTGCCTCGGTGTCGGCCATTTTCCGCCTGAGCGGGTTGCAACGTGACCGCCTGATCCTCAAGGGCATGGGCTCGGTGATGCCTCGCGCCGCCAATGACAGTGCCGAAGGCCGTGCGCTGAACCGCCGCGTGGAAATGCTGCTGACCCCACAGAACACCATGGTCGCGCTGCTGAGCAAGTATCAACAGGCCACACCAACGCCGTCGCCAGCCACCATGGTGGCCGTGCAGGATGCCAAGGCGCCTGTGTCCAAGGCTCCAGCCGCCAAAGCCCAGCCAAGCAAGGCTGCAGCCAAGCCAGCCGTCAAAACCGCTGCCAAGAAACCTGCCGCCAAAGCCAAGACCCCGGCCAAGACGGCGACCAAGAAAGCGGCGACCGCCAAGCCTGTCGCCAAGAAAGCTGCCACTGACAAGAAGGTAGCCTCCAACAGCCCTGCGAAGACCAACTGATCGTCAAGGAACGCAGTAATGACCCAATCCCTGGCCGATATGCGCCGCGATTACACCCGGGACGGCCTGGCCGAAGCTCAGGCTCCGGCCGAGCCGTTCGCTTTGTTTCACCAATGGTTCGGCGATGCCGTGAAAACAGAGCAGGCGCCGGTGGAAGCCAACGCCATGACCCTGGCCACGGTCGATGCCGATGGGCGACCGCACTGCCGTGTGCTGTTGCTCAAGGGGCTGGATGAGCAGGGCTTCACGTTCTTCACCAACTATGACAGCGCCAAGGGTAGGCAACTGCAGGTTAACCCGTTCGCCGCCATGACCTTTTTCTGGCCGGCGCTCGAGCGGCAAGTGCGTATCGAGGGCCGTGTCGAGAAG
The DNA here is from genome assembly GCF_022699445.1 of Pseudomonas sp. I3-I5. Classification (NCBI taxonomy): domain Bacteria; kingdom Pseudomonadati; phylum Pseudomonadota; class Gammaproteobacteria; order Pseudomonadales; family Pseudomonadaceae; genus Pseudomonas; species Pseudomonas sp. I3-I5. Next base: position 1,014,779 of record NZ_CP093940.1, read on the forward strand.
GTCTCGGCCAAGGAGTCCGACGATTACTACCAGGTCAGGCCGTTGGGCAGCCGCCTGGGCGCCTGGGCATCGCCCCAGAGCCAGGTGATCGCTGGGCGCGAGGCGCTCGAAGCCCTGGTCAAGGCGACCGAGGCGCGTTTCTCCGACACGCAGCCTCACTGCCCCGAGCATTGGGGTGGCTACCGCCTGCTGCCAGAGCGCATCGAGTTCTGGCAAGGACGCGCCAGTCGCCTGCATGACCGCCTGAATTACCGCAAGGCGGCCCAAGGCTGGCACCGCGAGCGCCTGGCGCCTTGATAGGCGGGGCTACCAGATAGCCCCATTCGCCCTGGCGCTCAGCGCGAATACGCCGCCGCCTCCTGCGCAAGCCACTGAACCCGTGCCTTGCGCCCCATCTTCAACTGACGCGCATGCTGCAACCGCTGCAGCATGTACGCCTGCATGTGCGGGTCGCCACCTGCCAGTGACAGCGCCAGGTCGCGGTCCATCCACTGCCGCATGAGCATGTAGAGCCAGGCGTGAAACCCCAACCCTGCGAGGGTGGCGACCACGACGATGAAGTAATCCATGGTTATCCTTGGTCTGATCGGTAAGCGCCCTGCCTGATCGCGTTGGCTGTACGCTGGCTGAATGAAAGCAATTTTATGCAGTGAGTACCGTGACAGCCGTCAATGTGCAGCGTCTAATGAATACCTGACTTATGGAGATTCTACCCATGCGTAAATCCGCTTTGCTGGTTGCGACCTTCACAGCCACCACGTTGCTACTCGGTGGCTGTGCGTCAAACTTGAGCGGCGACAGCTATTCGCGCGATGAGGCCCGCCGTGTGCAAACCGTGCGCATGGGCACCATCGAATCGCTGCGCCCTGTGAAGATCGAAGGCACCAAGACGCCGATTGGCGGAGGCGCCGGTGCCGTGGTAGGTGGCTTGGCGGGCAGCGCCGTTGGCGGCGGGCGTGGCAGCATCGTCGCTGCCGTGATTGGTGCCGTTGCCGGTGGCTTGGCCGGTTCGGCCGCCGAAGAGGGTATCACCCGTACCCAGGGTGTGGAGATCACGGTGCGCGAAGACGATGGCAGCATGCGTGCCTATGTGCAGTCCGTGCAGGAAAACGAGATTTTCCGGGTGGGCGACCGCGTGCGCATCATGACGGTCGATGGTACCAGCCGCGTCTCGCACTGATCGCAGCCCTGAAAAAACCCGATCAGGCTTCTGGCCTGGTCGGGTTTTTTTTGTACCGGCAATTCAAGGCTTGTTACTGGGCTAGCATGGCCTTGGCCACCGCTTCGGCAACCCGAATGCCATCAACCCCTGCAGACAGAATGCCGCCTGCATAGCCAGCCCCTTCGCCGGCAGGGAACAGGCCCTTCACGTTCAGGCTCTGGAAGTCCTCACCCCGCGTGATGCGCAGCGGCGAGGAGGTGCGTGTCTCGATCCCGGTCAACACCGCGTCATGCAGGTTGTAGCCCTTGATCTGCCGATCGAAGGCGGGCAGGGCCTCGCGTATCGCCTCGATGGCGAAGGCCGGCAGGCTTGGCGCCAGGTCCCCCAGGGTCACGCCAGGCTTGTAGGACGGCTCGACACTGCCCAGCGCGGTCGAAGGCTTGCCAGCCACGAAATCGCCCACCAGCTGAGCCGGCGCCTGGTAGTTGCTCCCGCCCATGACGTAGGCGTGCGCTTCCAGGCGTTCCTGCAACTCGATGCCCGCCAGCGGGCCACCGGGATAGTCCCGTTCCGGGTCGATGCCGACGACGATGCCGGAGTTGGCGTTGCGTTCGTTGCGTGAGTACTGGCTCATGCCATTGGTGACGACGCGGCCCGGTTCACTGGTGGCGGCCACTACCGTTCCGCCAGGGCACATGCAGAAGCTGTAGACCGACCGCCCGTTCTTGGCGTGGTGCACCAGCTTGTAGTCCGCCGCACCCAGTTTGGGGTGGCCTGCATATTTGCCCAGGCGCGCCTTGTCGATGAGCGATTGCGGATGCTCGATGCGGAAACCGACGGAAAACGGTTTGGCTTCCATGTACACACCCTGCGCGTGCAGCATGCGGAAGGTGTCCCGGGCACTATGGCCCAATGCCAGAACCACATGCCGTGAAAGCAGTTGCTCGCCACTTTCAAGCACTACGCCTTGAATCTGGCCTTCTTCGATCAGCAGGTCGGTGACCTTTTGTTCGAAACGAACCTCGGCCCCCAGGGCGATCATTTCCTGGCGCATCTGCTCAACCATGCCGGTGAGGCGGAAGGTGCCGATGTGCGGCTTGTTGATGTACAAGATCTCGTCAGGCGCACCGGCCTTGACGAACTCTTCCAACACCTTGCGGCCGTGATGCTGCGGGTCCTTGATCTGGCTGTACAGCTTGCCGTCTGAGAATGTCCCAGCGCCGCCTTCGCCGAACTGCACGTTGGACTCGGGGTTGAGCACACTTTTGCGCCACAGGCCCCAGGTGTCCTTGGTACGCTGGCGCACTTCCTTGCCGCGCTCGAGGATGATCGGCTTGAAGCCCATCTGCGCCAGCAGCAAGCCGGCGAAAATCCCGCACGGGCCCAGACCCACCACGATTGGTCGTGCGTCCAGGCCTTCAGGGGCTTGGGCGACGTACTTGTAGGTAACGTCCGGCGCGGGCACGACATTATGGTCGTCGGCAAACTTGCGCAGCAGCTCTTCTTCGTTGCTGGCATGCAGGTCGATGGTGTAGATGAATAGCAGTTCGGTGTTCTTCTTGCGCGCATCGTAGCTGCGCTTGAACAGGTTGAAGCTGATCAGCTGCTCGTCGCGGATGCCCAAGCGCTGGACGATGGCCTCGCGCAGTGCTTCATCGGGATGGTCCAGGGGCAGCTTGAGTTCGGTGATTCGTAGCATGGCAGGGTCCATTATCCCGGCCATGGGCGGCCGGCGGCTTAACACAAACCGCCAAGTATAAAGCTTTAGCCGCCTCGACTGGCAGGATTAAGCCGCCCGGTCATCAGTCATCGCGCGCGCCACCGTAATAACCGCAACCTTGAAGGGTCGTGCCATCGATGCGCAGTTCTGCGCGCAAGTGGTTGAACGCGCCCGTGGCCGGGTCCATGCAGCGCTGTGGCGCCAGCCAGAGTTCGACGCGCTGCCCGTTGGCTTCGCTGGTCAGGGTCAAGCCGCCACCGGGCACCTGCTCCTCCAGAAAGGGCAGGGCAAGCGGGGGCTGATCAGCACGGTTGAGCACCATGCCCCGGCTGTTGGCCTTGACGTCCCAATCGGGCTTGTGGCCACCGGCGCGCAGGGTAAGCTGCTTGAAATTGGGGTCGATGCACCCGTTGCTGGCGTGCTCCAGGCGGTACAGGCGGCGCAGGTCCAGCTGTCCATCGGTGCTGGCCTGCTTGCTGCCTGTAAGTCGGCCACGCACGTCGGCGAACAGGGTGTCGTTGGCCCCGGTTGCAAGGTTCGCCGCTTCCTGCAGGATGCCCGTGGCGGCGGCATCGTTGATGACGAAGCTGCGGGGTTCGTTGCAGGGCTTGAACAGCAACTGCCCACCGGCAGCGTGAACCTGGCCTTGCATGCGAGTGCTGCCGATATCAGGGTCGACGGGTTTTTCGGCCAGCAGCTGGCAGCCCGCGAACAGGGGCAACAAGGCGGTCAGTAGCAGGGAAGGGGTCAGGCGCATGACGGGCTCCGGTGTTCGAGAGGCCGTCACGTTACTGAGGCGGGCAGGGGCAATACAAGCCCGGCGAAGAGAAATAGACGGCTGTCACCTGCATGCAGCCTGCCCTGTTTGATCGTGAAGCGGGGTGCAAGCGTAGCGTCTTCAAGACAACGGGGCCCCTGCAGGCCCCGCTGGCATCAACCGCCCAGGTAGGCGTCACGCACTTTTGGATCGGTCAGCAGCCCCTCGCCCGTACCCTGCATCACCACATGGCCATTCTCCAGCACATAGGCCCGGTCGGCGATCTTCAGCGCCTGGTTGGCATTCTGCTCTACCAGGAACACCGTCACGCCATCACGGCGCAGTTGTTCGATGATGTCGAAGATCTGCTGGATGATGATCGGTGCCAGGCCCAGGGAGGGCTCGTCGAGCAGCAGCAACTTGGGTTTGCTCATCAGGGCACGCCCGATGGCCAGCATCTGCTGCTCGCCCCCGGACATGGTGCCGCCACGCTGGGCATACCGCTCCTTCAGGCGCGGGAACAGCTGCAGCACTTTGTCCAACTGCGCCTGATAGTCACCCTTGTCGGTGAAGAACCCGCCCATGGCCAGGTTCTCCTCGACGGTCAGCCGGGCGAACACCCGGCGGCCTTCCGGCACCACGGCAATGCTCTTGCGCATGATGTGCGACGAAGGCTGACCGACCAGTTCCTCGCCCAGGTACTTGATGCTGCCGCTGTGGGCTTGGGGTGAACCGCACAGGGTCATGAGCAAGGTGGATTTGCCGGCGCCGTTGGCGCCGATCAGGGTGACGATTTCTCCCTGGTTGATCTCCACGTTGACGCTGTGCAGCGCCTGGATCTTGCCGTAGAAAGTGGAAACGTTCTCGAACTTCAGCATTTACGCTTCCCCCAGGTAGGCTTTGATCACTTCAGGATTGTCGCGGATTTCCTGGGGCGTACCGTGGGCCAGGGGTGTGCCCTGGTTGATGACCACGATGTGATCGGAAATGCTCATCACCAGCTTCATGTCATGCTCGATCAGCAGCACGGTCACGTTGTGCGATTCACGCAGATAGGCAATCAATGCCTTCAGGTCCTCGGTCTCTTTCGGGTTCAACCCCGCAGCCGGCTCGTCGAGCATGATGATCCGCGGGCGGGTCATCATGCAGCGAGCGATTTCCAGGCGACGTTGTTGGCCGTAGGCGAGGGTGCCGGCAGTGCGGTTGGCGAACTCGGTCAGGTTGACCTTGTCCAGCCAGTACTGCGCCCGCTCCATGGCTTCCTTTTCACTGCGGCGGAACCCTGGGGTCTTGAACAGCCCCGCGAAGAAGTTGGTGTTCAAGTGCCGGTGCTGGGCGATCAGCAGGTTCTCGAGCGCTGTCATTTCCTTGAACAGGCGCACGTTCTGGAAGGTGCGTACCACCCCTTTGCGCGCGATCTGATGGCCGGCCAGCCCTTGGATGGGTTCGCCATCGAGCAGGATGGTGCCGCCGCTGGGCCGGTAGAAACCGGTCAGGCAGTTGAACACCGTGGTCTTGCCGGCGCCGTTCGGACCGATCAGCGCCACCACTTGTTTTTCCTTGACGGTCAGGCCCACGCCGTTGACCGCCAACAAGCCGCCGAAGCGCATGCTAAGGCCGCTGACTTGCAGAATTTCGCGGCTCATCGACGCAGCTCCATGTGGGGACGTTGCATTGGCAGCAGACCTTGCGGACGCCAGATCATCATCAGCACCATCAGCGCACCGAACATGAGCATCCGGTATTCACTGAATTCGCGCATCAGCTCAGGCAGCAGGATCATGACAATGGCAGCGAGGATCACGCCCAACTGAGAGCCCATGCCGCCGAGCACCACGATGGCCAGGATGATGGCCGACTCGATGAACGTGAACGATTCCGGCGTGACCAACCCTTGGCGAGCGGCAAAGAAGCTGCCGGCAAACCCTGCGAAGCAGGCACCCAGGGTGAAGGCCGAGAGCTTGATCACGGTCGGGTTCAGGCCCAGGGCGCGGCAGGCGATCTCGTCTTCACGCAACGCTTCCCAGGCACGGCCGATGGGCATGCGCAACAGGCGGTTGATCACGAACAGCGCAAGCAGTGCCAGCAACAGTGCAACCAGGTACAGGAAGATGACCTTGTTGATCGAGTTGTAAGGCAGGCCAAAATACTCGTGGAAGGTCTGCATGCCTTCGGCGGCGCGGCGTTCGAAGGTAAGGCCGAAGAATTCGGGCTTGGGAATGTTGCTGATGCCGTTAGGGCCACCGGTCCAGTCGGTGAGGTTACGCAGGAACAGGCGAATGATCTCGCCGAAGCCCAGCGTCACGATCGCCAGGTAGTCGCCGCGCAGGCGCAACACCGGGAAACCGAGCAGGAAGCCGAAGGTGGCGGCCATCAGGCCGGCAATCGGCAGGCAGACCCAGAAACTCCACCCCAGGTAGTGCGAGAGCATGGCGTAGCTGTAAGCGCCCACGGCGTAGAAGCCCACATAACCCAGGTCCAGCAACCCGGCCAGGCCGACCACGATGTTCAGGCCAAGGCCGAGCAACACATAGATCAGGATCAGGGTGGCGATGTCGACAGCGCCGCGCGAGCCGAAGAACGGCCAGATCAGGGCTACCACGACCAGCCCCAGAATCACCCAGCGCTGGGTTTTGGGAAGGGTCAGGTAGTTGCTCAGCGCAGGTGGAATCAGCTTGCGGTCCGAGCGTCGGCCCATCACCGAGCTCCACTGCCGGTCGAACAGCACGCGCAGGAACATCAGCACCGAGCACACGGCGATGATGCTGATGGTGAACGAGCCCTGGCTATGCACCACCAGGCTGATGCCGTCGATGCTCAGTTTCAGGCCCAGCACCGGGAAGGCCACGGCCCAGACCAGCAAGGCGCTGAAAAACGCCGGTTTGAGATTCTTGTTCATACTTTTTCAACCTCCGGGCGGCCCAGAATGCCGGTCGGCCGGAACAACAGGACGAGAACCAACAAGCCGAATGCCACGACGTCCTTGTACTGATCACCGAAGATGTCGGCGCCGAACGCTTCGGCCACACCCAGCACCAGCCCACCGAGCATGGCGCCCGGAATGCTGCCGATACCCCCCAGCACTGCGGCGGTAAACGCCTTCAGGCCTACCAGGAAACCGGCATTGGGGTTGATGACCCCGTATTGCATGCTCAGCAGCACGGCCGCGACGGCCGCCAGGGCAGCGCCGATGACGAAGGTGAGGGCGATGATGTTGTTGGTGTTGATGCCCAGCAGGTTGGCCATCTTGATGTCCTCGGCGCAGGCGCGACACGCGCGGCCCAGTCGCGAACGGGAGATGAACAGGGTCAGCAGGGTCATGGCCACGAGTGTCACCACGAACACCAGCACTTGCATGTAGGACACCAGGACTTCTTCTGCGCCGCCTGGTCCGAACGAGAAGCTGCCCGGAATCAGGTTGGGAATGGACTTGTCCTTGGAGTCTTGGGACAACAGCACGGTGTTCTGCAGGAAGATCGACATGCCGATGGCAGAAATCAGCGGAATCAGCCGGTTACTGTTGCGCAGTGGTCGGTAGGCAACCCGTTCGATGCTGTAGCCATAGGCACTGGTCACGAAAATGGTCGCGACGAAGGCAACGGTCATCAGGATCGGCAGCGAATGAATACCCATCATGGCCAGACCCGCCAGGGCGATGAACGCCACGTACGAGCCGATCATGTAGACCTCGCCATGGGCGAAGTTGATCATGCCAATGATGCCGTACACCATCGTGTAGCCGATGGCGATCAAGGCATAGGTGCTGCCGATGGTCAATCCATTAACCAGTTGTTGGAAGAAATGGTAGATCTCAGGCATTACAGCGCTCCTAAAAACCTGATTTGCATTTCGCTGGCCGGGGTACGGCCAGGAAACCGCGGGTGACGGTTTTAAGATTTTCAGGTGAGCCCGTCCCCGGATCGCGGGGGCGTGCCCATGAACCTCGTAAAACAAAGCCCACTGCTCGCACAGTGGGCTTCTCGGTCAGCTATTAGTCACGCTTGTTACTGAGGGGAGACTTCGGTCTTCGGCTTGCCGAAGTGCCATTCGTAGACCACGAACTTGAAGTCTCTGAGGTCACCCTTGTCGTCATAGGTCAGGGTGCCGGTAGGGGTCTTGAACGAACCTTGGTGGATGGCCTCGGCCACCTTGTCGGTGTCCTCGGAGCCTGCGGCCTTGATGCCCTGGGCGATCAGCTCGACGGCCGAGTAGGCAGGGAAGACGAACGGGCCGCTTGGGTCCTTGCCGTCAGCCTTGATCGCGTCGACGATCTTCTTGTTCTCAGGGTCGGCATCGAACGACTTCGGCAGGGTGACCAGCAGCCCTTCGGAGGCATTCTGGGCGATTTGCGAGATGGAGTCGTTACCCACACCTTCCGGACCCATGAACTTGGCTTTGAGGCCTTTTTCCTGTGCTTGACGCAGGATCAGACCCAGCTCTGGGTGGTAGCCGCCGTAGTAGACGAAATCGACGTTGTTCTGCTTGAGCTTCTGAATGATGGACGAGAAGTCCTTGTCGCCGGCGTTGAGGCCTTCGAACACGGCAACCTTGGTGCCTTTTTGCTCCAGAGTCTGTTTGACGGCCGTGGCGATGCCTTCACCGTACTGCTGCTTGTCGTGCAGCACTGCGACCACCTTGGGCTTGACGTGATCGGCGATGTAGTTGCCTGCGGCAGGGCCCTGGGCGCTGTCCAGGCCGATGGTGCGGAAGATCAGCTTGTAGCCGCGGGAGGTGATTTCCGGGGATGTTGCCGCCGGGGTGATCATGATCACGCCTTCGTCTTCGTAGATGTCGGACGCTGGCTGGGTGGAGCTGGAGCACAAGTGGCCGATGACGAACTTGACGCCATCGTTGACCACTTTGTTGGCGACGGCCACGGCCTGTTTAGGGTCGCAGGCGTCGTCGTATTCCTTGGCTTCTAGCATCTTGCCATCGACACCGCCTGCTGCGTTGATGTCCTTGATGGCTTGCTTGGCGCCGATGAACTGCATGTCGCCATATTGGGTCACGGGGCCAGTCTTGGGCCCGGCGATCCCGATCTTGATGGTATCGGCGGCAAACGAATGGCTGGCTACCCCGGCCAGAACCATTGCGGCGAACAGCTTGGAAATCTTGATCATAATGCTCCACTCATTCTGTTGTAATTCTTATAGTCCTGGCGGCCAGGGCTACAGACCAGGCGGGTTGCGGCGTGGCCATGCCAACGCGCAAGCCCACCTTCCCCGGAACATGTCCCGGAACTGTACCGGTACAGTGTAGAGCGCTGTCAGCGCGCTTGAAAAGCGGGCAAAAAGCGCCTGGTTTAACGGTTGTCGCTTGCTTGACACAAAAGTACAGAAAGGCGCCATCAAATGGCTTATCCTGGCGGTCGTACCCCGAAAATACGGGGCCTGATACCCAAATGCATATTTGAAACCGGGTTTTTCTGCAAAAATGCCGGCTTTTTCAAAAGCCAGATTTCCAGCGGATATTCCCATGACTGATCGAACAAGCACCCTCTATGCCAAACTGCTCGGAGAAACCGCCACCATCGAGTGGAAAGCCTTGGAAAGGTTCTGGGCAAAGGGTGACCTGATTTGGGTCGATCCCGCCCTGGATTTAATCACCGTGGCCACGGCAATGGCCGAAAACCGCAGTGACCTCTTCGATAAGTGGCGCTCTGATGGCACTGTCGGCCCGGTTACGGCAGAACAGGCCAGTGACCTGCAAACCCGCGATCCAGAGATATGGGCGGTAGTCGTATCGCCGTTCATCGTCATTCAAGTCAGGCGGTGAATGACAGCCTTGTGCTTTTTTGGTGCGCGAAAACGCGCAGGCGCCTCTTTTGGGTGCTTGTGATTGCTCAATCGAGGTAGAGGTAAGTAACAATTCGGCGTGGCGGTAACAGTTTACGGCATGCGTAAAGGTGGCCATCGCCGCAGTCATGCAGCGCAGCATTGCCCCAGCCACCCTTTTTCAGCCAGGAGTTCCTGATGAGCAACGCATTACCCTCCCTAGGTTTCGCTGGTGTCGGTCTGATGGGCCTGCCGATGTGCCAGCGCCTGCTGGCGGCCGGCTATGGGCTGTGGGTGTGGAACCGCAGCCCGGAAAAATGCCAGGCGCTGGTTGACGCAGGCGCGCGACTGGCCGCGAGCCCTGCCGAGCTTGCGCAGCAGGTGGACATGGTATTGCTGTGCCTGGCCGATACCGCCGTGGTGCGCGACGTGGTATTTGGCGATCAGGGCGTTGCCACAGGCGGGCGGCAGGGTCAGCTGCTGGTGGATTTTTCCAGCCTGGAGCCTGGCGCTACCCGGGAAATGGCAGCCCAGCTGGGCGCCTTGTGTGGTATGGGGTGGCTGGATGCCCCGGTGTCCGGCGGCACGGCAGGTGCGCAGGCAGGTACCCTGGCGATCATGGTGGGCGGGGAGGTGGCTGACCTGGCGCGTGCTCGCCCAGTGTTGGAGGTGCTCGGCCAGCGGGTGACACACATGGGGGGCGTTGGCGCAGGCCAGGTGACCAAGGCCTGCAACCAGATGATCGTGGCGTGCAACGCCCTGGTCATCGCCGAGGTCATCGCGCTGGCCGAGCGTTCCGGGGTGGACGCCGGGTTGATCGCCCAAGCCCTGGCAGGCGGCTTTGCCGACTCCAAGCCTTTGCAGATACTGGCCCCACAGATGGCAGAGAGCCGTTTCGCTCCCATCAAGTGGCACGTGCGGACCCTGCTCAAGGATCTGGATGGTGCCGTGAAGTTTTCACGCGAACAGGGCGCAGCGACGCCGCTTACGGGCCTGGCTGCCCAGTTGATGCGGTTGCACGGCAGTCAGGGTTACCTGGACCAGGACCCTTCGACGTTGGTCGAGCAGTATCGAATCAAACGCCAGGACTAGGTGCTGACCCGGCGCGTGGTGGGTACGTTCTGCCCAGGGGCGACCTCATCCCAGAAACGATGAGGCCGCTGCAGGTCAGGTGGGCTCGCCGGGGTCAGCCTGCGACCAGCACCCGTATCGCTTCAAGACGCAGTGCTGCTTTGGCCAACATGGCCAGGCCCTCTTCGCGCTGCTTGCGCAACGCGTCGATTTCACTGTCCCTCACGCTCGGGTTGACCGCTTGCAGTGCCACCAGGCGTGCGAGCTCTTCGTCGGCTTCGGCGGCCAGGCGACGTTGGGCGTCGGCCACCCGTTGCTCGTGGAGCGGGACGATCTTTTCTTCGCCGCTGCCGATGCGCTTTGCAAGCACGTCACGCTGGGCCTGGACGAACTTGTTGGCACTGGCACGCGGCACGCTCTCGAGCTGATCGTTCAGGGTCTCGAATGCGACCCGCGAGGCCAGGTCATTGCCGTTGGCATCAAGCAGGCAGCGCAGGGCGGCGGGCGGCAGGTACCGGCCCAGTTGCAAGCTGCGCGGCGCGACCACCTCGCTGACGAACAGCAGCTCCAGCAGCACGGTCCCAGGCTTGAGCGCCTTGTTCTTGATCAGTGCCACGGCGGTATTGCCCATCGAGCCGGACAGCACGAGGTCCATGCCGCCTTGCACCATCGGGTGCTCCCAGGTCAGGAACTGCATGTCTTCACGCGACAGCGCCTGGCCGCGGTCGTAGGTGATGGTCACACCTTCGTCATCGCCCAGGGGGAAGCTGGCATCGAGCATCTTCTCGCTGGGCTTCAGGATCAGTGCGTTTTCCGAATGGTCTTCACTGTCGATACCGAACGCATCGAACAGGGTTTCCATGTAGATCGGCAGGGCGAACTGATCGTCCTGCTCGAGGATGGCCTCGACCAGCGCTTCACCTTCGCCAGCACCGCCGGAATTGAGTTCGAGCAAGCGGTCACGGCCGGTATGCAGTTCGGCTTCGAGGCGCTCACGTTCGCTTCTCGCTTCGTTGACCAGGCTATCCCAGGCCTTGCTGTCATCGCTGTCGAGCAGTGCCAGCAGGCGTGGGCCGAATTGGTGCTGCAGGGCGTTACCGGTGGGGCAGGTGTTCAGGAACGCGTTGAGCCCCTCGTGGTACCACTGGAACAGGTGCGCTTGCGGCGTGCCTTGCAGGTACGGCACGTGCAACTCGATGGTGTGCTTCTGGCCGATACGGTCCAGACGCCCGATACGTTGTTCGAGCAGGTCGGGGTGAGCAGGCAAGTCGAACATCACCAGGTGATGGGCGAACTGGAAGTTGCGCCCCTCACTGCCGATTTCCGAACAGATCAGCACCTGGGCGCCGAATTCTTCGTCGGCGAAGTAAGCCGCCGCGCGGTCGCGCTCCAGGATGCTCATGCCTTCGTGGAAGACAGAAGCCGGAATACCGGAACGCACGCGCAGGGCGTCTTCCAGGTCCATGGCGGTCTCGGCATGGGCGCAAATGACCAGCACCTTGGTGCGCTTGAGCATTTTCAAGGTGTCGATCAGCCAGTCGACCCGCGGGTCGAAGCGCCACCAACGCTCTTCTTGCGCCTGGTCCGCCTGGGACTGGAACGCCACCTCAGGGTAGAGCTCGGCGTGTTCACCCTCGGGCAAGCTGGCGTATTGCTCCGGATTGGGCAGTGAGTGAGGGTGCAACTGACGCTCAGGGAACCCCTGGATGGCGGCACGGGTGTTGCGGAACAGCACTCGCCCGGTGCCATGACGATCGAGCAGTTCGCGGATCAGTCGGGCACTGGCCTGGCTGTCCCCGTCGTTGACCGCAGCGAGCAGTGCATCGCCCTCGGCCCCGAGGAAACCCTGGATGGTGGCGTGTGCCTTCGGCGACAAGCGCCCCTCGTCCAGCAGCTCCTGCACCGCCTCGGCCACCGGCCGGTAGTGCTCGCTTTCGGCGCGGAAGGCCGCCAGGTCATGGAAACGGTTGGGATCGAGCAGGCGCAGCCGCGCGAAATGGCTGTCCTGGCCCAGTTGCTCAGGGGTTGCGGTGAGCAGCAACACGCCGGGAATGACCTGGGCCAGCTGTTCGACCAGCGCATATTCGGCACTGGCGTGTTCCTCGTGCCAGACCAGGTGGTGCGCTTCATCGACCACCATCAGGTCCCAGCCTGCCGCGAACATTGCATCCTGGGCCTTCTCGTCGTCGACCAGCCACTCCAGCGCGACCAGCGCGAGCTGGGCATCCTCGAAGGGGTTGCTGGCATCGCTTTCGATGAACCGCTCGGCATCGAACAGGGCGACCTGCAGGTTGAAGCGCCGGCGCATCTCTACCAGCCATTGATGCTGGAGGTTCTCAGGCACCAGGATCAGCACCCGGCTGGCGCGGCCGGTCAGCAGCTGGCGATGAATCACCAGGCCTGCCTCGATGGTCTTGCCCAGGCCCACTTCGTCGGCGAGCAGTACGCGAGGTGCGCTGCGGTCGGCCACTTCGCGGGCGATGTGCAACTGGTGAGCGATGGGCTGGGCGCGGCAGCCGCCCAGGCCCCACAGCGTGGATTGCATCTGCTTGCTGGTGTGCTGAAGGGTGTTGTAGCGCAGGCTGAACCACGACAGCGGGTCGATCTGGCCGGCGAACAGGCGGTCGCTGGCCAGGCGGAACTGGATGAAGTTCGACAGCTGGGTCTCCGGCATCGTGCGGGGCTGATTCTGCCCGTCGAGCCCGTGATAGACCATCAAGCCGTCGATGTCCTCGACTTCGCGCACGGTCAGCTTCCAGCCTTCGAAGTGAGTGATCTGATCACCTGGCGAGAAGCGCACGCGTGTCAGCGGCGCATTGCGCAGGGAATATTGCCGGGTATCGCCAGTGGCCGGGTAGAGGACGGTCAGGAGGCGGCCATCCTGCGCCAGGATGGTACCCAGGCCGAGCTCTGCCTCGCTGTCGCTGATCCAGCGTTGCCCCGGTTGATACTGCTGCGCCATACTGCCTGCACTCCCGCGATGAAAAAGCCGATTATGTTAACGGATCGGCCGGGCAGACCAAAGTGCCGAGTGCACCTGAGGGTGCCGAACGGTATCGGCCGGTGCATCAGTCTAGCCGTTTCGTCGCTTCATGCCGTGCCGACGAGGGTTCTGCATCCCATGCCTGCCAAGCCCCTTTGCGTTGTCTTGAGCCTTACGGCCGGCGGTCTGCTCCTGGCAGGCTGCGAGCCCAAGACCTTCGAAACCTTGCCGCCCATCCCCATGGAGCAGTTGGAGGTGCTGGGTGTGCAGGCACCGCTCAAGAGCGTGCACTACCGTGACAGGAACGGCGAAGGCCTGTTGGTCTTGAGCCGTGTCGATGGCCAGGCCAGCGACCCGGAAAGTGAACAGGAAGTGGACAAGGTCGTGCTCAAGGCAACCTTGTACGGCCGCCGCAAAGCGCAAGAAGCTTTCCAGGCGCGCTGGCAGATCGATCAGCAAACCACGTGTCCGGGCCTGGATCTGGACGTGGATTTCTACACCGATGTCAGCGGCGTGGCCGACCTCGATCAGAACGGTGAGGCCGAGGTGACGGTGGCCAGTCATGCCTTCTGCGGAGGAGGTGTCGAGCCCCATGACATCGCCATCGAGATGCGTGACGGGCAAACGGTCTACAGCATCACGGGTCAGTCGCTGATCACCCCGGCAGGCGAAGACCCGATCGGCGGCGAGCGCCAGGACAGTGCCTCGCTCAAGGCTGCCCCGGCCTGGGTTCGAGCCCATATGGATGCAGTGTGGCAGCAGGTCTACCAGCGTCCCTGGAGCGAAACTGCCTTGCAGGACCAGGACGAGGCGCAGGACGAACCGGGCTGAATGTTGTCCATGACTTCAAGGCAGCTGTGTGGTTGCCGATACAGGGGTACAGGAGAACGCCATGCTGCCACCGATCATTCCGCTCAGCGCTGCCCCGGTCACCTCGCAGCAGGACCCGGTCAAACCGACCCCGGATATAAAGCCGGTAGTGCCGGCGCAGCCTGCGTCCGGTGAAAGTGCGATCGACCTCAAGCGCCAGCGTGACCCGCAGGAACAGCAGTTGCTGCTGCGCGAGGAGCAGCGCCGGCAGCAGCAACGCCAGGGTAAAGGCAAAGGTAATGATGAACGGTTCGATGCGTTGCCAGGCCATGAGGTCAACGCCGACAATACCGTGCCAGTGGTGCCGCTGATGGGCGAGCCCGTGCGTCAGGGGCTGCTGGTGGACATCGAGGTATGAAGCAGGGCTGGCAAGTGTCTGGTTCTAGCCCCATCATGCAGCATCCGTAGCGTGTAGAGCCCAGTATGAGCCAAGACAATCTCATTGATTTCGATGCCGAACGTGCCCGCCGCGTGCATGACATCAAGGAAAAGCGCCTGAACGAGATGCGCGATGCGTTCGAACAGGCATTGCCCTTGAACGCTGCCAAGAAGAAGTCCAAGCGCAAGCCCAAGAAGCGCTGACGCTTGACGCAGGTCAACCCTGCGCCCGCCCCGTGCGCCCGTCCCCGGGCGTCATTGACCTTGGTCAATTTTCTTCCGCCCGACATTGGTTACTGTTTCCCCATCGGACAACGGCGAACAAATGGAGAGGTCGGCATGTTCTTCGACAACGTGGTTATCGCAGGGGTGGTAACGGTGGGGTTGATGGTGGCTTTCTTCGCCGGTCTAGGCATTTTCATCTGGAAGGACTCGAGCAAGCGCAAGCGCCCTTGACCTTCCCGATTCATGAGCACGCAAGGCATTTAGGGCGACTTCGGTCGCCCATTTTTTTGCCTGGCATCTGTTCCGGCGACGTGGCCCGTTGGGCACGGGCGTGGCCTGCAGTGGCAAGCGTTCCCGTGTGACGGCTGCGCAGCGCGTTCCATTGACCATGAGGTGGGGCATGACCATTACATCCCAGGATATCTGCAAGGCGGCCGAGCAGCTCAAGGGCTTCGTGGGCTTTCACGGTAAACGTGGCATCTATATCGTGCGTTTCTCCGAGGATGCCTTCGGTATGGATATCGCCGACGACAGCATCACCCCGTGCAACGAGTTCGTATGGCGACCTGAGCAGGGGCATCGCATGGCCTTGTGTCGCGAGCGACTGGGCTTGCTGATAGAGCAACACATGGATGAGCGGCTGAATGTGAGTGAGCCGTTGAAGGCTTACCTTCGCCGGCATGACCTGCCTGAGATTGTGGCCGAGCGACGCTTGCACCCGGCAGGTGTCATCGCGCCAGCGATATGAAGGCAGAGGATTCGGCAGAAGGCGTCACGCTGGCATTGGCCCGATGAGTGACCATGACCCGATCCCGGCCATTGCGCTTGGCGACATACAAGGCGGTGTCCGCCTGGCGTAACCAGCCGTCCGGAGTCTCCAGCGAGGGGTCGAACGGGCAGAGGCCAATGCTCAAGCTGATGCGCAGTTGGGGCATCTGCGGGTCGCGGTAGCTCGCCACACGCTCACGCAGGCGTTCCATGGCCTGACAGGCCTGGGCTTCGGTGGTGCTGGGCAGTATCACGCAAAATTCATCGCCCCCATAGCGTCCGGCCTTGTCGCCTTCGCGCAGGGCGCCGCGCAACTCGATGCTGACCTGGCGCAATACCTGATCGCCGATTACATGGCCGAAGGTATCATTGATGGTCTTGAAGTGGTCGATGTCGATCAGAGCGACTACAGCCTCACCGCGCTGTTTCCTGCACCCGCTAAAACGCCTTGCCAAGAGGTCTTTCCAGGCGCCGTGGTTGAGTAGCCCGGTGAGGCTGTCGGTGAGGCTGAGGGTGTTGAGCCGGCGTTTGTGCTCGGCCAGCTTGATTGCCAGTCGATAGCACACCCACCCAAGCGCCGCTGGATACAGCGTCAGCATCGGCAGGCAGGCGTAGACCTGGAAGGCGGTAGCGTTGGGTTGAAATCCCGGCCCCAGCAGGGCGCAAGCCGCAAGCATGCCTGCCAATTGCGCCATCCCTGCGCGAATAGCCAACCCCTTGCCGCCGGCTGCGACGTTGTTCATGGTGACCATCGACAGGACGGTAACCGTCGGCAGCGGGTTGAACTGCATGGCACCGGCCCAGAACCCACCCATCAGCGAATCGAGGAAAAAGTTGCGCTGCTCGGCCTGGTAGGGCGCTTTGGACCGGGCCGCCCATTGATAGGCCAAGTGTGGCCACAGCAAGCCGTTGAAAAGCATGAATGGCCAAACCCAAGTGGGGGGAGACAGGGGTTCCACCGCAGCCATTACCGCGAAAAGCCCCACACCCTTGCCCAGTACCCGAGGCAGATAAATCCGTTTGGCAAACGAAAGGCCTTTGCCGGTGCGTGTGTCCATGGGTGTGATCTCTATCAGGGCGCTTATCGCTTGACGTGCGCGAGTATTCTGGGCCATGGCAGGCGCACGAGACATGGCCTTGCAAGCCAAATCACGGGTGATGCGAGCAGTGGGGCGAGTATGCCTGACTGGGCTGTGGAAGAAGAGGGCAAAGCTGGGCAGCGTTGTCGCAACGCCTCGGCCCAGCTTCCTTATAGAAGAAGAGGGGATGTTACCCGCACGCCTTAAAGGCAACGTTTCACTTTTGCTGATCGTCCTGGTGCTTTCGCGAGGGCTGTTCATCTTTGAGTAACTGGGACGGCGATTTGCCGCTGTCGCTGCGCACCTGTGCATGGCTGATCAGACCAAAGATGAGACTGCCGCCGATGATGTTGCCGGCCAGCGTAGGCAGGGCAAAGTGCAGCAAGAAGTTGCTCCAGGTTTCTTCACCCGCCCAGACCAGATACGAGACCTCTACCGACCCCACCACGATGTGGGTGAAGTCGCCCAATGCCATGAGGTAGGTGATGACCAGGATGATCCAGATCTTGGCGTGCTCCATGGAGGGGATCATCCAGACCATGGTGGCGATCATCCAGCCGGACACGATGCCTTTGGCAAACATCTGGCTGACGTCGTTTTCCATCACCTTACGGCCCACCTCCAGAAACGCGATATCTGTCTTGGTATCGAAGATCGGCAGTTCGAGCATTACCCAGGCCACCAATAGAGTACCGGCCAGGTTGCCGGCCAGGACCACGCCCCAGAGGCGCAGCAAGCGACCGAAGTTGCCCAGCGTTGGCGTCGTCATCACTGGCAGGACAGCGGTCAGGGTGTTCTCGGTGAACAATTGCTGCCGCGCGATGATGACGGCCAGGAAGCCGGCGCTGTAGCCGATACTGGCGATGACCTGCGCGCTCTCGCCGTCCGGCAGACGCGAGTACAGAAGACCCATGGCCATCAGTGACAGCCCCATG